>JAXDHV010000025.1:0-202152 GCA_034664295.1 Solirubrobacteraceae bacterium
AGCGCCGCTTGCGAACGCTGTTCGCGAACGCTGTTCGCGAACGTCGTCGGTCGTCGGTCGTCGTTGTTCACCGTGGCGCTGCCTCGACTGGCCATCACGTTCGAACCGGACCCGCCCCGACCGCCGACCCCCGACCGATTCGATCCGCACGGACCCAGCCGAACCCAGGCCACCTCCTCCCACGGCAATGCCCGTTTATTGACGAGACACGGCACTAGCAGGCCGCGAGCCCGTCGATCCCCAGCTCGAGCATCCGCCGCCAGGCGTCTGGCTCGAGCTGGGTGGCCGCGCCGGTTGCCGCGAGCACGAGCCGCAGGTCCAGGGTCGTCGCGTCCGCCCGGACCCGGCCCTCGGCCTGGGCGGCGGCCAGCAGGCGACCGAGCGCCTCGTTCGTGCTCGCCCGGGCCGCCTGGACGCCCGGATCGGCCGAGACGGTCACGATCGCCTCGCCGAGGACGTCGTCGTCGGCTCGTCGCTCGGCCAGGAGCCAGAGGAGGTCGGTGAGAGCGGCCCAGGGACCTTCTGCGCCCGCCGGGGCCGCGTCGATGCGATCGCGGACCTCGCTCAGGCGCTCGATCACGAGTGCGGCGAGGAGGTCGCGCTTGGACGGGAACTGCCGGTAGACGCTCCCGATCCCGGCGCCCGCGGCCAGCGCGATCGCGGGCATCGGGGCGTCGAGGCCGTCTCGCGCGAAGACCTCTCCCGCGGCCCGCAGAAGCCGTGTCCGCTTCTCCTCGGCGCAGAGGCCCGACCAGCAGCACGCTGGCGGGACGTGGGACGGAATGACCATTCCGCTACCCTAGCCCCCTGCGCGTCGGAATGCCCACGCGTGACCCGCCGTGTTTGGGACGGCTCGCGGGCTGTCCAAAAAGGAGCCTTCCTGATCATGACCGCCGACGATGTGACCGCCGACGATCCGCCCGCGAAGCGCTCGCATCCGAACTTGTCGTTGGCCGTCCTCGCACTCGGCGGGATGTCCTACGCGATGCTCAGCTCGCTGGTCGTCCCGGCGCTGCCGACGATCCAGCACGATCTCCACACGACCGAGACGGGCGTCGCCTGGCTGTTGACCGGTTATCTGCTCGCCGCGTCGATCGGCACGTCGATCATAGGCCGGCTCGGCGACATGTACGGCAAGGAGCGGCTGCTCCTATGGACGCTCGGCCTGCTGTCGGCCGGCACCGTGCTCGCGGCCGTCTCGAGCTCGCTGACGCCGCTGATCATCGGTCGGGTCATCCAGGGCGCCGGCGGAGGGATCTTCCCGCTGGCGTTCGGGATCGTCCGCGACGAGTTTCCGCGCGAGAAGGTCGCCGGGGCGATCGGGTTGCTCTCGGCGATCCTCGGCGTCGGCGGGGGGATCGGGATCGTCCTGGCGGGTCCGATCATCGACAACCTGAGCTACCACTGGCTCTTCTGGATCCCGCTGGTCCTGGTCCTGATCACGGCGGCGGCGACCTGGCGCTACATCCCCGAGTCGCCTGTTCGCCAGGCCGGGAGGATCAACTGGCTGGCCGCCGGCCTGATGACGATCGGCATCTCCGCGGTTCTGCTCGCGATCTCCGAGACGACGCGGTGGGGCTGGGGTGGCCCGAAGACGCTCGGCCTGATGTTCGGCGGCTTGGTGTTCATCGCGATCTGGATCGCTGTCGAGATCCGCAGCCGGGAGCCGCTGGTCGACATGACGATGATGCGGGTCCGCGGGGTCTGGACCACGAACCTCGCGGCCTTCCTGCTCGGGGCGGGGATGTACGCGTCGTTCATCATCTTTCCGCAGTTCGCCCAGCTCCCCAAGAGCACGGGCTTCGGCTTCGGGACGTCGGTCGTCGTCTCCGGGCTGTACCTGCTGCCGGCGACGATCACGATGACGATCCTCGGGATCAAGGCCGGGGCGATCTCCGCCCGCTTCGGCTCGCGGGCGGCCCTGCTCGTCGGGACGGTCTTCGCGATGGCGGCATTCGGGCTGCTGGCGGCCGCCCACAAGCATCCCTACGAGCTGTGGATCGCCGCCGGCCTGCTCGGGATCGGGATCGGCCTGGCGTTCGCGGCGCTCGGAAACCTGATCGTGCAGGCGGTTCCGAGCCACCAGACGGGGGTCGCGACCGGCATGAACACCGTGATGCGGACGCTCGGTGGCGCCGTCGGCGGCCAGATCTCGGCGACCTTCATCGCCGGGCACGTCGCCCACGGCCTGCCGACGGTCACCGGGTTCACCGAGACGTTCGCGATGGCCACCGGCTTCCTGGCAGTCTGCCTCGTCGCCGGGTGGGCGGTGCCCCGCGTCCGGACGGCGGTCGCGCCGCCGGCGGTCGTCGCGCCGCACCGCGATCCCGACCCTGCAGGCGTCGGCCCGGGGTGACGGGATGCCCCGTCTCGAGGGAGCCTCAGCGGCCAACGGGGTGACTGCCACGTCGACGCGCGGCGGTCCAGCGCCTCGGCTGCGAAGCCCTCTTCCGGACTCGAACCGGAGACCCCTTCCTTACCATGGAAGTGCTCTACCAACTGAGCTAAGAGGGCGCTCGGGGCAAGATTATCCGACCGACGCCGCTGCGTCCGCCTGCCGGGGGAGGGCCGTCGGGTCATCGGTTGCTGCAGCGCCGGCCGGTCCGGCCGGTCACAGGGCTATGGCTGGTCTCGCGGCTTCGGCGGCCGCGGGATGAACCCGCTCGTCCGGCTGACGTAGTCCGCGTAGGCCGGGCGACGCTGGCCGATCGTCTGCTCGAGGAGTTGCTTGCCGGTCCCCCGGGTCAGGACCAGCGTGTCCAGCGCCGGTCCGATCAATGCCCACCACGCCCCGCCGGCGCCGAGGGCGACGATCCCGATCCCCCACCAGGCGACGACGTCGCCGAAGTAGTTCGGGTGGCGCGTGTAGCGCCAGAGCCCCTGGTCCATCACCCGGCGGTAGTTGGTCGGGTCGGCTCTGAAGCGGGCGAGTTGGAGGTCGCCGATGGCCTCGAAGGCGAACCCGACGGCCCAGACGGCGACACCGGCGAGATCGAGCAGCCCGAGTTCGTTGCCCGACCCATGGACCGACCCGACCTGGAGTGGGAGGGAGAGGACCCACATCAGGACGGCCTGGACGAGGTAGACCCGGTAGAGGCTGGTCAGCCAGAAGCGGTTGCCGTCACGGTCGCGCAGGCGGGCGTATCGCGAGTCCTCCTCCTGGCCGCGGTTGCGCCGGCCGATGTGGACGGCCAGCCGGACGCCCCAGACGCAGGCCATCCCCGCCAGCAGGATCCGACGGCCGGGGTTTCCGTCGCCGACCGCGAGGCAGAGGGCGGCGATCAGGACGAAGCCGATCCCCCAGAAGACGTCGATGATCGACGCGTCCCAGAGCCGGAGGCTCAATAGCCAGACCCAGAGGATCAGGCTGAGCGCGACGCAGGCGCTTGAGAGCATGAGCTGGCCGAGCATTCGGTGGTCCTTGGGACGTCTATGGCGGGGGCAGGATTCGAACCTGCGAAGGCAGAACCACGTGGTTTACAGCCACGCCCGTTTGACCGCTCCGGAACCCCGCCGGGGGCCGCGGAAGACTAACGATCACGCGGCCCTGATGACGAGGAGCGGACGACCGGCTTCGACCTCGAACGATGCATACTTGGGGCCGCCAACGTGAATCTTCGTGACACCCTGGATCTCCGCAGCCGGAATGAACCAGCGTCGACCATCACCCACGAGGACGAAGAGATAGTCGATCCGTGTGGGGTCAAGGCGCTTGACGAGTCCGCTCCAACTTTGGTTGCCACCCCGCGTGCATACGGTGATCGCCCAGCGGCCGAGCCGAAAAACCGTCGAGGTCTTGACCTGGATACGCCAGGTCCTAGGACCGTCGGTGGCTATCAGGTCGCAATCCGGGCTGTGACCGAGCGGGACGTATATGGCGTAGCCGCGCGACCTCAACCAGTCGATCGCTGAGAACTCGCCTAAGTCCCCCTGCTCACGCGGTGAGATCCGACCGTCCACCACACAAACATACGTTCCCATGGGGACGGAACAAGTCGATCGACCCCGCCGAAACCCCGCAGAACGGCCCCTGCCTCGGCCCCGCCCCGGGCCCAGTCCTCAGCCGGCGTCGCGAAGCCGCTGGGCCTCGGGCAGCGACTCGAGCTTCTTCAGCGTGTGGTTCTCGATCTGGCGGATCCGCTCGCGGGTGACGTTGAACGCCTGACCGACCTCCTCCAACGTCCGCGGCCGGCCGCCGGTCAGGCCGAAGCGCATCTCGATCACCTCGCGCTCGCGCCGCGGCAGCACCGCCAGGGCCCGGCAGACGTTCTCGTCGCGGAGGGTCTTCGACGCGACCTCGAACGGCGATTCGGCCGACGCGTCCTCGATGAAGTCGCCGAGCGCCGAGTCGTCCTCCTCGCCGATCGGCTTCTCCAGGGAGATCGGCTGCTGGGACATCCGGAGGATGTCGCGAACCTCGCGGGACGTGCACTCGAGCTCGCCGGCGATCTCCTCGGGCGTCGGCTCCCGGCCGAGCTCCTGGACGAGCTGGCGCTCGATGTGGATCACCTTGTTGAGCTTCTCGACCATGTGGACGGGGATCCGGATCGTCCGGCCCTTGTCGGCGACCGCGCGGGTCACCGACTGGCGGATCCACCAGGTCGCGTAGGTCGAGAACTTGTAGCCCCGGCGGAAGTCGAACTTCTCGACCGCCCGGATCAGGCCGAGCGAGCCCTCCTGGATCAGGTCGAGGAACGACAACCCGCGGCCGAGGTAGCCCTTGGCGATCGAGACGACGAGCCGGAGGTTGGCCTCGACCATCTGCTGCTTGGCCTGCATGTCGCCCCGTTCGATCCGCTTCGCCAGGCTGATCTCCTCGTGGCCGGTCAGGAGGGCGACCCGGCCGATCGAGCGGAGGTACAGGCGCAGCGAGTCGAGGCTCGGCTCGACCGTCAGGTCGAGGGCGACCTTCTTCCCGCGCTTGGCGAGGGCCTCGGTCCTCGCCGGATCGATCACCGCGGCCGTCTCGGCCGTGACCAGCCCGATCGCATGCTCCTCGAGATAGGCGTGGAGATCGGCCACCTGATCCGTGGAGACCTCGTGATCCTCGAGGACGGCGGCGATCGCCTCGAAGGTGACGTAGCCGCGCTCGTTGCCCTCGGCGATCAGCCCGGCTACCTCCTCGAGCTCGAGGAGCGGCGCGTCGTCTGCCGAGACGTCTTGCGACGGCGGCTCCCGAACCAGTAGCTCACTCATCCTCGTGCCCCGATCTCCCCATCGCGTCCGCCGCCGGAAGTCGACCACCCCTGCTGCGGCGGAGTCATACCACAACCACCGGCGTGCCGAGGCTTGCTTGTGACGACCCGCACGTGCGGCCGGCCGGACGACCTCAGTACCCTGGGGACAGAGCGAGATGCCGGATGTCCAGTTCAAAGTCGTCCCAACCGACGTCCAGGCACAGCTCCCGGCCCGTCAGATCGCGCTTTCGCGGGTGGGGGTGACCGGGGTCGAGAAGGTCATCAGGATCCGCCAGAACGGGACGGAGCAGCTGTTCTACGCGAAGCTCGAGTGCTTCGTCGATCTCGGGCCCGATCAGAAGGGCGCGCACATGTCGCGCTTCGAGGAGGTCGTCAACGAGGCGATCGGCGAGGTCGTCCTCGGGGAGGCGAGCTTCCGAGCGGAGACGCTGGCCCAGCACATCGCCGAGCTGGTTCGCGACCGGCAGGGTGCCCGCAGGGCCGAGGTGACGATCGCCGCCCGCTATCCCGAGCACAAGCCGGCCCCGGTCTCGGGAATCGCGACACAGGAGATCTACACCCTCTACGGGTCGGCCGTCGCCTCCGAGCGGGGGACCCGCCGGCTGGTCGGAGTGGCGGCGTCGGGCCTGACGGCCTGCCCGTGCGCGCAGGAGCTGATCGCCGCCACCGCACGCGATCGCCTCCAGGAGGACGGCTTCGGCGACGAGGAGATCCAGCGGATCCTCGAGATCGTCCCGGTCGCGACCCACAACCAGCGGGGGCTGGGGACGCTCCACATCGGGGCGGCCGAGGGCTGCGAGCTCGCCGTCGAGGCGCACACGCTGCTGGGGATCATCGAGCAGTCGATGTCGTCTGAGATCTACGAGCTGATGAAGCGGACCGACGAGGCCGCCGTCGTCGAGAAGGCCCACCGGCGGCCGCGGTTCGTCGAGGACTGCGTCCGCGAGATGATCAACGGCGTGGTCGAGGCCTTCCCCGAGCTCCCCGACGACGCGTTCGTCTCGGCCAGGCAGGAGAACCTCGAGACGATCCACCAGCACAACGTCCTCGCCGAGCGCCACGGGCTGCTCGGCGAGCTCAGGCACGAGCTCGCCGGCGGCGACCACGTCGCCCGCCACACCACCCGTGAGGAGTGGCTCGAGGGCTAGGGAGTCAGGCTCGGCTTGCGGGCGTGGGCCTCGTTGACGGCCTTGCGCAGGCCGAAGAAGAAGTCGAGGCCGCTGAGCACGGTGACGGCGACCGTGAGGTAGATCAGGCCGGTCAGCCAGAGCGGTCGTCCGTGGACGGCGATCACGGCGAGGATCGTCGCGATCTGGACACAGGTCTTGACCTTGCCGGCCATGCTCGCGGCCATCACCACGCCGGCCTGGTTGGCGCCCATCCGCAGGACGGTGACGGCGAACTCGCGGGCGATGATCACCATCGCCACCCAGGCGTCGAGCCGGTCGAGCGAGACGAGGGAGACGAGCGCGGCGATCACGAGGAGCTTGTCGGCGAGGGGGTCCATCAACTTGCCGAAGTTCGTGATCGACCCCCGCGTGCGGGCGAGGTAGCCGTCGACGAAGTCGGTGAACGAGGCGGCCGCGAAGATCACCGCGGCGAAGACGTCGCCGTCGTGGGTGTGGCCGAGCAGGGCGACGACCAGGACCGGGACGAGGAGGATCCGCAGGACGGTGAGGAAGTTCGGCCAGTTGAGCGTGAACACGAGCTCCGATTATGCGCGCTCGCGGCCGGGCATGCCGACTTTCTGAGGCGTTCCAGTACACCCTGGTCGACCTTCTAGGCTCTGAAGTGCAACCAGTCAGCCGGAGAGGAGCCGCGTAAATGAAGACTCGGAGACTTGGCAAGGACGGACCGAGCGTGTCGGCAGTCGGACTCGGCTGCATGGGGATGTCGGCCTTCTACGGGGAGACCGACGAGACGGAGTCGACGGCGACGATCCACCGGGCGCTCGAGCTCGGCTGCAACTTCCTCGACACCTCGGACATGTACGGCCCGCACACCAACGAGCGGCTGGTCGGCCGGGCGACCCGAGGCCGGCGCGATCAGGTCGTCCTGGCGACGAAGTTCGGCATCGTCCTCGAGCCGGGGGATCCGCCCCGGCGGTCGGTCAACGGCCGGCCGGAGTACGTCCACGAGGCCTGCGAGGCGTCGCTCAAGCGGCTGGGCGTCGACCACATCGATCTCTACTACCAGCACCGGGTCGACCCGAAGACGCCGATCGAGGAGACGGTCGGGGCGATGGGCGAGCTCGTCGCCGCCGGCAAGGTCCGCCACCTCGGCCTCTCGGAGGCGAGCGCGGAGACGATCCGCCGGGCCCACGCGGTCCATCCGATCGCCGCCGTCCAGACCGAGTACTCGCTGTGGACGAGGCACGTCGAGGACGAGATCCTCCCGACCCTGCGGGAGCTGGGCATCGGCCTGGTCGCGTACTCGCCGCTCGGGCGGGGCTTCCTCTCGGGCCGCTTCAGCTCGCCGGAGGACCTCGACGAGGGCGACTTCCGCCGGCAGGGGCCGCGGTTCACGGGTGAGAACCTCGAAGCCAACCGCCGGCTGGTCGACCGGGTCCGGCAGCTCGCGAAGGAGCACGGGTGCACGCCGGGTCAGCTGGCCTTGGCGTGGGTGCTGGCCCAGGGTGAGGACGTCGTGCCGATCCCGGGGACCAAGCGGCGAACCTATCTCGAGGAGAACCTCGCGGCGGTGGAGGTCGAGCTGACATCGGAGGATCTCGAGCGGATCGGCGAGTTCGTCGGGGGCGCGGCGGGAGAGCGGTACGACCCGTCGGGCATGGCGACGCTGAACCTGTGAACCGGCCGGCGGCCGGTCGGCGAGAGCGCAGTCGATAGGGTTGCGGCCATGCCAATGATTCCGATGGTGGTCGAGCGGACGGCGCGGGGCGAGCGCGAATATGACATCTACTCGCGCCTGCTCAACGAGCGGATCATCTTCCTGGGGACGGAGGTCGACGATCAGGTCGCGAACGTGATCGTCGCCCAGCTGCTCCACCTGGAGTCAGCCGACCCCGACAAGGACATCTCGCTCTACATCAACTCGCCCGGCGGGTCGATCTACGCGGGCCTGGCGATCTACGACACGATGAACTTCGTCAAGCCGGACATCGCGACGATGTGCATCGGCGTCGCGATGTCGATGGGCTCCTTGCTCCTGGCGGGCGGGACGAAGGGCAAGCGGATGGCGCTGCCGAACAGCCGGATCCTGATGCATCAGCCGTCGGCCGGGTTCGAGGGCCAGGCGACGGACATCGAGATCCACGCCAAGGAGATCCTCAACACGCGAGCGCGGATCGACCAGATCTACGCGCGGCATTGTGAGAAGCCGGTCGAGGAAGTTCACCGTGATATGGAGCGGGATCGGTTCTTCAAGGCTTCTGAGGCCGCCGAGTACGGTCTGATCGACCGGGTCATCTCCAAGCACTGATCGCGGGACCCGCCGGCTGGCGCGCGGGAGCAGGGGCGGCCCGAGCATCGTGTCGGGTGCTCGGCCGGGACCCTCGTCCGACCACGTGGCGCAGGCGCTGCCGCCGATCAGGCGATCGAGTGCTCGATCGCGCCGAGCCCGTCGATCTCGATCCGGATCGTGTCGCCGGAGGCGAGGAACTGCCGGGGATCCATCGACATGCCGACGCCGGACGGCGTTCCGGTCAGGATCAGGTCGCCGGGCATCAGGGTGCAGGTCTCCGAGATGAAGGCGATCAGGTCGGGGATCCGGAAGATCATGTCGCCGGTGGTCGCGTCCTGGCGCGGCTCGCCGTTGACCGCGGTACGCAGGCGCAGGGCGTGGGGGTCGGGGATCTCCTCTGCGGTCGTTATCCACGGGCCGTAGGGACAGAAGCCGTCGGCGCCCTTGGCGCGGGTCCACTGGGGCTCGCGCCCCTGGAGGTCGCGGGCGCTGAGGTCGTTGGCCACGGCGTAGCCGGCGACGCGGCGTTCGGAGCCCATCACGAGGGCGAGCTCGCCCTCGTAGTCGAGCCGCTTGACGACGGCAGGGCAGCGGACCGTCCCGTTCGGCGGGGCGGCGCTGGAGGGGAGCTTCATGAAGACGATCGGCGCCCGGGGGATCTCGGCACCCTGCTCGGCCGCATGGGCGCGGTAGTTGAGGCCGATTCCGAAGATCGCGCGGGGCGCCGTGATCGGGGCGAGAAGCTCGACGTCGGCGAGCGGCCAGGACTCACCTGCCGCCGGCTCGAGCACGCCGGTCGCGAGTCGATCGAGTAGCACGACCTGTCTGGCGCAGGGGGTCCGGCCGCCGTCCTCGAAGACGATCGCCCGGTCGTCACGGAGCTCCCCGCAGACCGGGTCGGGCGAGCCCGGGGGGATGAACGTGGCGAGCCGCACGAGGCCTAACCCTGCCAGATCGTCGAGCCGGTGTGGTTGGCCGTGGCGGAGATCTGTGGCATCCTGCCGGCGAGCGCGCGCCCATGGAAACACCCGCAAACCCACTTGAGAGCGTCGCGGCGTCGCGGCGGCCGGCAGTCCTCGGCGGAGCCGCGGCGCTCGTCGCGATCCTCGCCGTGGTCGTCGCGATCGGCGGAGGCTCCAACTCACCCGGCGTCGCCCCCTCGGCGGGCGGCGCGGCCTCCCAGGCCGGCGGGTCGCAGGCCGTCGCGTCGGTCAAGCGTGCGTCGGCCGCCGACCGGCGGGCGATCGTCGGGATGGCCCCGGATCCCGAGGCGGCGAAGAGCTTCCCGCTCGCGGCCGGCGCCCCGACACATGCCAAGGCGATCTCACCAGCGCAGGCCGCCCTCGCGACGTCGGTCAGCCCGGGGGCGCCCTCGGATGCCCAGATCCAGGCCGAGCTCAAGCAGATGGCGGGTGCGATCAAGGCCGAGACGCAGGGCTCCAAGCCGGGGACGATCAGCGCCGCGGGCACGCTGACCGCGCCGAAATTCGGGCCGCCGACGGTCGCCGCGGTGATCGCCGGGGCGAACGCGATCGCCGACTTCCCGTATGTCTACGGTGGGGGTCACGCGTCGTTCGTCGACAACGCCTACGACTGCTCGGGATCGGTCAGCTACGCCCTCGCCGCCGGCGGCCTGCTGTCGTCGCCGCTGACCTCCGGGGACCTCGAGGGGTGGGGGGTGGCGGGTCCGGGCAAGTACATAACCGTGTACGCGAACGCCGGGCACACGTTCATGTTCGTCGACGGGATCCGCTACGACACGTCGGGTCGCAGTGGCGTGTTCGGCACCCGCTGGCAGATCGGGGTCGGCAGCGAGGGCGGTGGGTTCGTCGCGCGTCACTGGCCGGGGCTCTAGGACCGCGGTCGTGAGCGCGAAGTCGCTCGGTCGGGCGATCGCCCTGCTCGGCGCCGCGCTCGCCCTGGCGGGCTGCGGGAGCGCCACGTCGACCAGCGGGAGCTCGGTGAGCACCACGACCACGCCGACCACGGCTCGGCCCGCGCCCACGAAGCCGTCGGCGACGGCCGTCGCGCCGGCGGCAACGACCCCGACGACACCGGTTTCGACCCCCAGATCGGCGACCAGGCCGGCCCCGGCGCCGACCCCGGCGCCGGCGAGCACGGCCACCCAGCCGGCGGAGAGCCCGCTGGCGAGGTGTCGCCGGAGCGTCGCCTCGAAGACCGGACTGACGGCAGCCCAGCGGAAGTTGCTCGACGAGGTCTGCGTGAAGATCGGCGGCGCGGTGCGCACCGGGACGACGCGCTGACCCGAGTGGGACCTCGCGCGCGGTCGTGGCCGAGGGGAAGGAATTCACAGGGGAGGCGTCCTTTCGGGGGACAGGGCAAACCGCTCGAACCTCAGGAGAACCGATGATCCACAGACCTTCAGTCCGATCACTCGTCGTCGCAGGGGCCTGCGCGCTCGGCACGTGCGGCGCCGGCACAGCCGCCGTCCTGACGAGCACCGCCGAGGCGGCGGGGACGACGATCAAGATCACGGCGAACGCCCACGGCAAGTTGATGTTCAACACCAAGACCCTCAAGGCGAAGGCCGGCAAGATCACGATCGTGATGATCAATCCGAAGACCGCCGGCGTAGCCCACGCGATCGCCGTCCAGGGGCACGGCGTCGACAAGGACAGCAAGTTCGCAAAGCCCGGCCAGACGGTCAGCCTGACGGTGACGTTGAAGAAGGGGAGCTACGCCTTCTACTGCCCGGTCGACCACCACGAGCAGGCGGGCATGAAGGGCACGCTGGTCGTCAGCTGATCCGGATCCACCGGCCCCGCGGGCGACGATCGCCCTCGGGGTCGCATCGGCGCTCACCCACCGTGCTCGTCGAGCGCCGCCTACGGGGTCGCGGCGCGGGCAGCGGCCAGGGCGGCCGGCGGATCGAGTGAGGGGGTTGCCTGCGTGAGGGCGATCGCCCGGTCGGTCAGCTCGACCGCCTCGGCCCCGCCGATCGTGTCGTCGCCGAGCGCGAGCCCGAGGATCACCTGACGCAGGAGCTCGGGATTGCGCGGGTCGGGCGGCGGCCCGGCGGCCGGGAGGGCCCGCAGCCCGGCGAGCAGGTTGGGCGCGGTCGACGGATCCTTGCGCGACAGGCGGCGGGGATGGCGGGCGGGGATCACGGCCGCGATCCGACCGCTGGCCGGGTCGACGAGGCTGAGCCTGCTGCGTAGGCCCTCCCGCTCGAGGACGATCCGGTAGCCCGAGAGGCGCAGGTAGCCGACGTGGGCGGCCAGCTGGGTCCAGGCGGGGAGCTCGGCCTCGTCGCGGAGGCGCTCGTAGTGCAGGGAGATCTGCGTGCCCGGCTCGGGAATGTCGGGAGCGGGGTCGGCGACGGCGAGCAGGAAGATCTCCTCGCCGAGGCGGCCGACGCCGATGCCGGCGACCTCGGCGAGCAGCTGGTAGCCGCCGATCGCGAGCCCACCACAGATGCCCGACGGGAGTGGATGGGTGGCCAGGTGGCCGTGAGCGGGCGTCATCACCCCTCGAGCAGGCCGCCGACGATCCCGCCGAAGACGCCCTCCCGGGCGGCCCCGGAGCTGGCCGCCACCGGCGGGTGGTAGTAGGCGCTCTGGAGCCCGACCCGGCCGGGTCCGACGAAGCGGTTGAAGACGAGGTTCCCGGCACCCCCGCCGAGCAGACCGGTCTTGAAGCCGTAGGCCTGCTGGGTCATCTGGACGGAGTGGTCGCGGTAGACCCACCCGCCCGGCTCGATGTCGATCGACTCGCCGTCGTCGAGCTGCTTCTCGAAGAGGTTGCCGTAGCCGTGGATCCAGACGACGCCCTCGTGGTCGCCGGCGACGAAGTGGTCGACGAAGAAGCCGCCGCCGTTGAGCATGTTGGCGAAGCCCTTGATCCTCGCGTAGTCGTACTGGACGCTGCCGGTGGCCGCGAGGAACTGGTGCTCACGGACGACGATCCCCGCACCCGGCGGGAGGTGAAGCGACGCGATGTGGCCGGGTGCGTCCCGGCTGAAGGCGATCTCGCCGGCCGACTGGGCTTCGAGCATCATCAGCGGGAGGCCGCCGAAGACCCGTCGCTTGAGGCCCTTCTTCATCGGGTGGAGGCCGATCTGCATGTTGGGGTACTTCCAGAGCAGGACGTGGTGCTCGAAGTAGACCGGGACCCGCCCGTCGAGCGCCATGTGGAGAACCGGGACGAGCTCGCCTTCGAGCCGGTAGCCGAGGCCGGGTGCCTGGCCGTCGGTTATCTGGGTGGGCAGGAGAGTCGGGGCGCTCGGCATGCTGTCTCCATTCAGTTGCGCGTCGGCCGCCGCCTGTGCGGCCTGGCGCCGATCCTGATCGAAAACTGGAAAATACTCCGCTGCGGCCCTGACGCCGTCACCCGGCGCCGGTCGCCACCGCGCCTGCTCCCCGCCCGCAGCCGCGCCCCCCGGCGCGGAGCTGGGCCAACGTCGGCGGGTCGGCCGACAGCAGGGTCGGCAGGGTCACCGGCTGGAGGTGGGATCGCTTGAGGGCGGGGAGGATGGTCGCGAGCGCCCTGACCGTCTGACCGCGGTTCTCGTGCATCAGGATGATCGACCCGGGGTGGAGGCCGGCGATCACGTTGTGGGCGATCTGCGCGTAGTCGGCCCCTTCGGAGTCGCGGCTGTCGATCGTCCAGATCACCTCGACCAGGCCGAGCGCCTTGGCCGCGGCGTCGATCGCCGGACTCCGAGCGCCGTAGGGCGGTCGGAAGATCTCGACCGGCTGACCGGCGGCCCGCTCGATCAGGGTCTTGGCGGCGGCGATCTCGTCGACCATCGCCGACTCGGAGAGCCCCGGGAGGACCGGGTGGGTCATCGTGTGGTCGGCGACCGCGCCGACCGGCCGCTCGGTCGCGGCGAGGCCCGGGTAGAAGCCGATCTGCTTGCCGACGAGGAAGAAGGTCACGCGGAGATGGCGCTTGCGGAGCTTGTTGACGACGAGCCGGGTGTACGGGCCGGGCCCGTCGTCGAAGGTCAGCGCGACCATCGGCTTGGTGGTCGCCCCGCAGTAGACCGGAAGCCCGTGGGAGGCGAGCTGGAGGAGGGCGGCTCGCTCGGTGCTCGGAGGGATCGCGGCCGGCTGGCCGGCGCCCGAGGTGGCGGATCGACCCGATGCCCGAACGCTCGGGCGCGGGGCGGCGGCCGTCGGCGGAGCCGATCGTGGCCCGGTCGCTCGGGAGAGGCCGAGCCAGACGAGGATCGCGACGGATACGAGCCCAGCGATCGCGCTCAGGCGCCGGCGGCGGACCCGCCGGGCACGAGCCGCCGAGGCCTGGGCCCGCCGCTCCCGGAGGCGCTCGGTCGGCTCGTCCACGGGTCCATCCTCGCATCCCTGCGAGCGCTCCGACGATCGACTCGGGACCGGGGAGCCGCGGGTCGGCGAGCGCGCTAAACTCCGTATACCTCGCGCCGTGGCGGGGTTTTTCCTTGCCCGGCGCCGGCAGCCCGATCACGAACCCCCTGGAAGGCTTTCATGGCCCGCGGAGACGTGCGCATCGCTGTCACCCTCGCATGCGAGGAGTGCAAGCGGCGCAACTACCAAACAAAGAAGAGCAAGCGCAACAACCCGGATCGCATCACCCTGCGCAAATACTGTCGTTGGTGCCGGCGGCACACCGGTCATCGGGAGACGCGCTAACCAAGGCGTGTTGTGGCCCGTGATCGCAAAAGCAGTCAGCGACGCCGCGGTAACCCGCAGCCCGCTCGTCCACGCCCGAAACCGGCCGCCGGCAAGCCGACGCCCGGGACGCCGGGGCGTTCCGGCGACGCCGCGAAGCCGCCGGTCGGCGACGACGCTCCCCTCGGCAAGGCCCGCCCGATTGGGGATGCCCCCGTCGGCGACGCCCCGGTTGACGAGGCCCAGCCGGTCGGCAGCCCGCTCGGCGACGCCCCGATCCATGTCGCCTCGCCGGCCGACTCGGCCGTCGCCGACGAGTCCCTGCTCGGGGACGCGACCGTCGACGAGGTCTTCGAGGATGACGAGTCGGTGATCGCCGCACTCGAGCCGGCCGACCTTCCGGTCGGCGCCGTGCCGACCGACCCGCCGCTCCTCCCGCCGATCGAGTCGATCGACGGCGAGACGGCCGCGACCAGCGAGTTCGCGAGCACCCGCGAGCGCCTTGCCGCCAACCGGCTCGACGAGTCCGACGAGATCCTTCCGGCGGCCCGCCGGGCCGGACGTCCGCCGGCCAAGGTCGGCGGCAACAAGGTCACGTCCTTCCTGCGGGCCAGCTGGGCCGAGCTCCAACGGGTCCAGTGGCCCGATCGTCGTCAGGTCGGACAGGCGACGGCCGTGGTACTCGGGTTCGTCGCGATCGCCGGCGGATTCCTCGGGCTGGCCAACCTGCTCGGCTCAGACCTCGTCAACGCGCTCCTGTGATCGACACCGCCGCTCCGCGCGTCCGCGCCGCGGCGCCGGGAACCGTCCAAGTCCAATCCAAACTGGGATCGAAATGTTTCGCTGGTACGTCGTAAACACCTACTCGGGTCACGAGAACAAGGTCAAGCAGAACCTCGAGCACCGCGTCGTCTCGATGAACCAACAGCGGGCGGTGAAGCAGGTCGTCGTCCCGACCGAGTCGGTCTCCGAGATGAAGGACAACCAGAAGATCACCGTCGAGAAGCGGACGATGCCGGGTTACGTCCTCGTCAACATGGAGCTCAACGAGGCGTCGTGGACCCTCGTCAAGGGCACCCCGGGCGTGACCGGCTTCGTCGGCGCGTCCAACGAGCCGGTCCCGCTGACCCAGATGGAGGTCGATCGCCTGCTCCACAAGGCGATCGCCGTACGCCTGCCGTCGCGCGCGCAGTTCGCGATCGGCGAGTCGGTCAAGGTCATCTCCGGGCCGCTGTCTGACTTCTCGGGCGAGATCTCCGAGATCAACGACGATGCCGCCAGGCTCAAGGTGCTGGTATCAATCTTCGGGCGCGAGACGCCGGTCGAAGTCGGCTACGACCAGGTCAAGAAGCTCTAGCCGAGGCTCTCGGGCGCGCATGTCTTCCAAAGGGCGGACCCGTCCGGGTCCGTAGAGGTAACGAATCAATGGCAAAGAAAGTCCTCACCACGATCAAGCTCCAGGCAGTAGGCGGCGCCGCCACCCCGGCTCCGCCGGTCGGACCTGCGCTCGGTCAGCACGGCATCAACATCATGGAGTTCTGCAAGTCCTTCAACGCCCAGACGCAGGCCGACGCGGGTACGGTCATCCCCGTCGTGATCACCGTCTACGCCGACCGGTCGTTCAGCTTCGTCACCAAGACGCCGCCCGCGGCGGTCCTGATTCGCCAGGCGATCGGCATCGACAAGGGCTCGGCCGAGCCGCATCGGCTGAAGGTCGGCAAGATCACGAGCGACCAGATCCGGGCGATCGCCGAGAAGAAGATGGATGACCTCAACGCGAACGACCTCGAAGCGGCGAGCAAGATCGTCGCCGGGACCGCTCGCTCGATGGGTGTGGACGTGATCTGAATGGCAAAGCACGGCAAGACATATCTCGCAGCACGGGCACAGGTCGATCGCGAGCGTGAGCACACGCCGGTCGAGGCGATCGACGTCGTCAAGCAGACCAAGCGCGGGAAGTTCGACGAGACGATCGAGATCCACGTCCGCACGGGCCTCAACGTCCGCCACGCCGACGAGCAGCTCCGGGGAACCGTGGCGCTGCCCAACGGCCTGGGCAAGGACGTCAAGATCGCGGTCTTCGCTCGCGGCGACCGTGCCAAGGAGGCCGAGGAGGCCGGCGCCGACTTCGTCGGAGCCGAGGATCTCGCCAAGCGCGTCGAGGAGGGCTTCACCGACTTCGACGTCGCGATCGCCACCCCCGACATGATGCCCCTCGTCGGACGGCTCGGCCGGGTCCTCGGACCCCAGGGCAAAATGCCCAACCCGAAGGTCGGGACCGTGACGATGGACGTCCGCAAGGCCGTCCTCGAGTCGAAGGCCGGGAAGGTCGAGTACCGGACCGACCGGTCGGCGATCGTCCACATGGTGATCGGCAAGACCAGCTTCGACGATCGGGCTCTGCTCGAGAACTACGCGGCGATCATCGACGAGCTCGTCCGCGCCAAGCCGGCCGTCGCAAAGGGCCGCTATCTGCGCACGATCACGCTCGCCGCCACCCAGGGCCCCGGCGTCAAGGTCGACCCGACCCGGACCCGCGACATCCTCGAGGAGGCGCCCACGCCCGCAGCTGCCGCGTGACGCCACCCCAGAAGGCCACCAGAGACCCCCGGCGGAAATCGAAGTCCGGGACAGGAGCCGTATGAACAGAGAACAGAAAGCCGCGGTGATCGACGAGATCGCCGTCAAGATCCAGGAGTCCGGAGCGATCTTCGCGGTCGACTTCCGCGGTATCACCGTCCCCCAGGCGGCCGAGCTCCGCGACAAGCTGCGAGCGGTCGACGCGTCCTTCAAGGTCGTCAAGAACTCGCTCACCGAGCGGGCGGCCGATCAGGTCGGCGCCGAGCACCTCAAGGCGCTCCTCGCCGGTCCGACCGCCCTGACGTTCGTCCGCGGCGACGCGGCCACGGCCGCCAAGGCGGTCGCCGACTTCGCCCGCATCACCGACAAGCTCGCCTTCAAGGGCGGCGTGATGGACGGCGCGCCGCTCAGCTCCGACCAGGTCATGTCGATCTCGAAGCTCCCGCCCCGAGACGTCCTCTACGGTCAGCTCGTCGGCCTCGTCGCCTCTCCCCTGACCGGCCTCGTCCGGACGCTCAACGCCCTGATCGGGGGACTCGCCATCCAGCTCGGCGCGATCCTCGAGAAGAAGGAGTCCGGCGAGATCCCCGCCGGTCAGCCGCCGGCCGCCGCGGTGGCCGAACCGGTCGAGGAGGCTCCGGTGGACGAAGCCGCACCCGCCGAGGCCGCTCCGGATGAGCAGCCGCAAGCGCCAGCAGACGTCACACCCCCGCCGCCGGACACGGCTGCCGAGAGCCAGCCGGAGGCCGAGACGCAGGCCACGACCCCGCCGCCGGACGCGGCTCCAGTCGCAGAAGCACCGCCCGCCGAAACTTCCAGCATTGACAAGGAGAACAACTGATGGCCACCACCAGCACCGCAGATTGGATCGACGAGCTGAAGGGCATTTCCGTGCTCGAACTGGCCGAGCGCATCAAGGCGCTCGAGGAGGAGTTCGGCGTCTCCGCCGCGGCTCCCGTCGCCGCGAGCGGCGGCGGCGGGGGCGGCGCGCCGGTCGAGGAGGCCGAGGAGCAGACGGCGTTCACCGTCCTG
The DNA here is from genome assembly GCA_034664295.1 of Solirubrobacteraceae bacterium. Taxonomy (GTDB): domain Bacteria; phylum Actinomycetota; class Thermoleophilia; order Solirubrobacterales; family Solirubrobacteraceae; genus Palsa-513. The sequence continues at coordinate 17,840 of JAXDHV010000025.1, forward strand.
CTGACGGGCGCCGGCGACAAGAAGATCCAGGTCATCAAGGTCGTCCGCGCGGCGACCGGCCTCGGTCTCAAGGAGGCCAAGGCGCTCGTCGACGAGGCGCCCAAGGCGGTCAAGGAGGGCGTCGACAAGGACGAGGCCGAGAAGCTCAAGCAGGAGCTCCTCGAGGCCGGCGCGTCGGTCGAGGTCAAGTAGTCGAGTGATTCGGGGCGCTCCCGGCGAAGTCGCCTGGAACGTCGCGCTGCCGGCCCCCTTCGGGTCCGCCACGGCCGTCGCCTCCCCCGGGACGCGGCGGCCGTCTTTGCGTCAGGGGGACCCGTCCCAGGCGTCCTTGCGTCAGGGGACCCGATCCCGCGTCAGGTGGTGCACCGGGGCGCCCGCAACGACGCCAGCTTGACGGCGTCGGCCATCGCCAGGCGACCGGCCGTGTTCGGATGGATGTGGTCGCCGCTGTCGAAGGCCGGGTTCAGCCGTGCCCGGTCGGTCGGGTCGCGCAGCGCACGGTCGAAGTCGACGTATCCGTCGGCGGCGTTCGGCCGCCTGACGAACCGGTTGACCGCCCGCCGGGCTCGCTCGGCCGACGGCGTCCCGTACCCGTGGAGCTTGATCCCGGCGATCGGGGTCAGCGTGCCGAGCAGGATCTGCATCCCGGCGGCATGGACCCGCGTGACGAGCTGTCCGAGCCCGGCGATGACCTCCGCGGCCGTCGACCCCGCCCCGATGTCGTTGATCCCCTCGAGGACGATCACGTCGCTCGCCCCGGCCGCGCCGATCACGTCGCGCTCGAGCCGGCTCAGCGCCGACTGGCCGGCACCGGCGCTCTGGCCGTCGACGAGGATCCGGTTGCCGCTGATGCCGGCGTTGAGGACCGTCAGGCTGGCAGCCGCCGGGCCGGCCAGCAGCCGGCGGGCCAGCGCGTCGGGATAGCGGTCGTCGAGGTCCGGCGGACCGCCCTCACCGTCGGTGATCGAATCCCCGATCGCGAGAACCGCGCCGACCGATCCGAGTGCCTGGACGTCGATCCCGTCGAGGTAGTACCGCTCGGTCGTCGATTTCACGAACGCCTGGCCCGAATCGTCGGCCGCGTGGTCGCCGGTGCTCGGCGGCGTCGCGTAGGACGTCTGCTGGCCGTCGAGGTGCTCGGTCGACGGGCCGGTCGTCCCGGCGACGTAGAGGCTGACGGCGAGCTTCTCGAACGGCTTGAAGGCCAGGCCGACTGGATCGCTGACGGCCTCTCCACCGGCGGCCATCGTCAGCGTGGCCTGTCCGCCGAAGGTCACCGGGTGGTTGGAGCCCGCCACCACGCTCGGGCCGGCCTGCTCGAGGCCGATGAACGCGCGGGCGAGGGCGACGGGCTTCGCACCGAAGCGGTTGGACACGTGGAGGCGGAGGACCTGACCACCGAGGTGGGGGGTCACCACGAGGCGGATCGTCTGGTCGACGACGCCTGGATCGAGCGCGTCGCTCGGGTCGGCGCTCCACGTCCCGACCCAGTGGGGGGCGGTGCACGCCGGGACGGTGATCGACTTCTTCTGGAGCGCGCCGATCACCACGGCCAGCCCGATCAGGGCGACCAGGCCGACCAGGATCACGAGCACGATGCGCTTGAGGAGCCGGACGGGTCTCATCCGCCCGGCAAACTACCGCGGACGTCGGCCGCCCGGGCCCTGCGCCCGGCGGCGACGCCTGCCGTCTGTGCGATCGCCCGGAGGTCTAGCCCCGGCGCGAGCGACCGCCGCCCGAGCCGCTGCGGCTGCTGCCGTACGACCGGGCCGGCCGGCTCCCGCTCCCGTAGGACCGCGCCGGCGTCGGCCGGGTCGGGGTCGCCGTGTAGCGCAGGCCGGACTCGGCGAACTGCCGGTCGAGGCTGAGGTCGCTGGCGATCCGGCCGATGTCGCGGGCCTGGTCGTCGAGCACGAAGGTCACGGCCGTCCCGCTGCGTCCGGCCCGGGCTGTCCGGCCCGTTCGGTGAACGTAGGCGTCGCGGTCCTCGGGGGCGTCGAAGTTGATCACGTGGGTGATGTCGTCGACGTCGATCCCCCGGGCGGCGACATCCGTCGCGACGAGCGTGTCGACGTGCCCGGCCTCGAACCGCGCCAGGGCCTTCTCGCGCTGGGCCTGCGTCTTGTCGCCGTGCATCGCGACGGCGTGGACGTCGAGCGTCCCGAGCCGCTTGACGAGGCGATCGGCGCCGCGCTTGGTCCGGACGAAGACGAGCGCCAGGCCCCGCTCGGACTCGCCGAGCTCGGCGACGAGGGCGCTGACCTTGGCCTCGTGGGCGACCCGGAGGAAGCGATGCTCGACCGTCGCGCCCTTGCGGGCAGGCGGGTTGTGCTCGTGGCGGACCGGGTTCGTCGTGAAGGCTGCCGCGACCCGGCCGACCTCACCCTCGAGCGTGGCCGAGAAGAGCAGCGTCTGGCGGGTGCTCCTGGTCTGGGCGACGATCCGTGTGACGTCGGGCTTGAAGCCCATGTCGAGCATCCGGTCGGCCTCGTCGAGGACGAGGAACTTGACCTTGGCGAGGGTGAACGACCGCCGGGCGAGGAGGTCGAGCAGGCGGCCGGGCGTGGCCACGAGGATGTGGGCCCGCTGGGCGAGGCGCTCCTGCTTCTGGATGCCGACGCCGCCGTAGACGGCGGCGATCGACAGGGCCCGTGAGTGGCAGACCTCGCGGGACTCCTCGACGATCTGGGCGGCCAGCTCGCGGGTCGGCGCGAGGATCAGGGCGCTCGGCCGGGGGTCGGTCGCCTCGAGGCGCTCGGCCATCGGGATCGCGAACGCGAGGGTCTTGCCGGACCCGGTCGGCGACTTGACGAGGACGTCGCGGCCGGCGAGGACGTCAGGGATGACCAGTTCCTGGACTGCAAAGGGGGATGCGATCTTGCGCTTGGTCAGCGCATCGGCGACGGCTTTGGATACGCCGAGGTCGGCGAACGTCTTTGACGGCATGCTGCTCCATTCCGCGGCCTTCGATCGACCGCGTCGGTGATTCGGGGAGATTCGACTGACCCGAACCACGCGTGAGCGCAACCAGAGACGAGAACCTCAGGGCGACCGGTGTCGACCCGTGATCGAAGCCTAGCAGTCGTTTCCGGGCCGACGCTCGGCCGACGGCGTCCGCCCGGGGGTCGTTCGGCGTGCCCGTCGTTCCTCCGCACGCCGCACGAGAGCGACTTTCGTCGTGGTTGGAACGTGGCTCGAGAGACAACGGGGAACGCCGTCTCCGAGATTGCCCGTGCCCCCTCCGGCGCTCCCGGACGGCAGGACACGCCCCCGGCTCGGCGGCCCGGACGGCCCGCACGGAAGACACGTCCCCCGGCTCGGACGGCCCGCACGGAAGACACGTCCGCCGGCTCGGACGGACCGGTCCGGCGAGCGCTCGAGCGGTCGGCCGCAGAAATCCCCAAAAAGCAGGAAAACCCGGTACAGTCCGGCTTGCCGACCGATAGTCGAAGCCTCTCCCATCAGGTTGGCGGCACGCCACATACGTGTCGCTCGGGAGCGGGGTCCGTGAGCGTTGGCCGCCCTTGGCGGGGCACAGCTTCGCTGTGCTATCTTCTTGTGTCCGCGCTTTCGCGTGGTTGTCTTGCCCGCCTCTACTCCTCAGGAGTCGCAACCTTGGCCGCTGCAATCGTCCCCCGGACGCGCCGGACTTTCGCGCGTCTGAACAAGCCGCTCGACGTCCCCAACCTGATCGACATCCAGCGCCGTTCGTTCGAGTGGCTGACCGATGCCGAGAAGGGCGGTCTCCGCGAGACGATCGACGACATCTCGCCGATCGAGGACTACACCGGCAACCTGGCCGTCCAGTTCGGCGAGTTCGTCTTCGACGAGCCGGTCGCCCCGATCGAGGAGTGCCGCGAGAAGGACCTGACCTTCGCGCGCCCGCTCACCGTCACGGTGGCCTTCGTCAACCGGGAGACCGGCGAGATCCGGGAGCAGTCGGTCTTCGTCGGCGACTTCCCGTGGATGACGGAGCGGGGGACGTTCATCATCAACGGGACCGAGCGGGTCGTCGTGACCCAGCTGGTCCGGTCGCCGGGCGCGTACCTGATGGAGCCCAAGGACCGGGAGAAGCAGGTCTTCATCGCCAACCTGATGCCGGCTCGCGGGTCGTGGCTGGAGCTCGAGATCGACAAGAAGGGGAAGGTCTTCGTCCGGATCGACCGCAAGCGCAAGCTCCCGGTCACGGTGCTCCTGCGGGCGATGGGCTACGCGGCCGACGAGAAGATCCTCGAGCTGTTCGACAACTCCCACTACATCCGCAACACGATCGAGACGGACACCGAGCAGACGCGTTCTGAGGAGGGCGCGCTGGTCGAGCTGTTCAAGAAGCAGCGTCCGGGCGAGCCGCCGAGCGTCGAGAACGCCCGGGCCCTGCTCAACCAGCTGTTCTTCGATCCCAAGCGGTACGACCTCACGCGGGTCGGTCGCTACAAGCTGAACTCCCGCCTGGGGCTGGACATCGACCTCGATACGCGGACCCTGACCCACGACGACATCATCTCGCTCGTCCGGGAGCTCGTCGCGATGCCCAAGCGGCTGGGCATGCCCGAGAACCCCGAGGTCGAGATCAAGGACTACGCGGCCGAGGCCCAGAGCATGGCTCGGGAGCCGGTCGCCGATCACCTCGACGAGTACGAGCACTTCGGCAACCGTCGCCTGCGGACCGTCGGCGAGCTGATCCAGGAGGCCTTCAGGATCGGCCTCTACCGGATGGAGCGGGTCGTCCGTGAGCGGCTGACGACCGAGGACGCGGACACGATCACGCCGCAGACGATCATCAACATCCGGCCGGTCGTCGCCGCCCTGAAGGAGTTCTTCGGGTCGTCGCAGCTGTCCCAGTTCATGGACCAGACGAACTCGCTGGCCGGCCTGACCCATCGCCGGCGGCTCTCGGCCCTCGGGGCCGGCGGTCTGACGCGTGAGCGGGCGCCGATCGAGGTCCGCGACGTCCACCCGACCCACTACGGCCGGATGTGCCCGATCGAGACGCCGGAAGGCCCGAACATCGGCCTGATCGGATCGCTCTCGTCCTACGCGCAGGTCTCCGAGCACGGCTTCGTGACGACGCCCTACCAGGTCGTCCGGGACGGCTTCGTGACTGAGGAGATCGTCCACCTGGACGCGACCCAGGAGGAGGAGCAGATCATCGCGCAGGCGAACACGCCTGTCGAGCCGGGGACCGGCCGCCTGACCGACGAGGAGATCCTCTGCCGGACGCAGGCCGGTCAGTACGTGACGGTCGCGCCGAAGGACGTCGACCTGGTCGACGTCTCTCCCGAGCAGATCTGGTCGGTCGCGACGGCGATGATCCCGTTCCTCGAGCACGACGACGCCAACCGGGCGTTGATGGGCTCGAACATGCAGCGCCAGGCGGTCCCCCTCCTGAAGACGGACGCACCGCTGGTGGGGACGGGGATGGAGCTGCGGGCGGCGCTCGACACGGGCGACGTCCTCCTGGCGAAGAACCCCGGGACGGTTGCCTTCGTCGACGCGACGGCGATCGTCGTCGAGACGGCCGACGGGCGGCGCGACGACTACGAGCTGCAGAAGTTCATGCGCTCGAACCAGGGCACCCTGATCCACCAGAAGCCGCTCGTCCAGACCGGACAGGTGCTCGAGGCCGGGGACGTGCTGGCCGACGGGTCGTCGACCGACCGGGGGGAGATGGCCCTCGGGAAGAACCTGATGGTCGCCTTCATGTCGTGGGAGGGCTACAACTTCGAGGACGCGATCATCCTCAGCAAGCGTCTGGTCAAGGACGACGAGCTGACGTCGATCCACATCGAGGAGTACGAGATCGATGCGCGGACGACGAAGCTCGGCGAAGAGGAGATCACCCGGGACATCCCGAACCGCTCGGAGGAGTCGCTGCGCAACCTCGACGACCGGGGGATCGTCCGCGTCGGCGCCGAGGTCGGATCGGGCGACCTGCTGGTCGGCAAGGTCACGCCGAAGGGCGAGACCGAGCTGACGGCCGAGGAGAAGCTGATCCGGGCGATCTTCAAGGAGAAGGCCCGCGAGGTCCGCGACACGTCGCTGAAGGTCCCCCACGGGGAGGGCGGCGTGGTGATCGACGTGATGACGTTCAGCCGCGAGCACGGCGACGACCTGCCGCCGGGGGTCAACGACCTCGTGCGGGTCTTCGTCGCCAAGAAGCGGAAGATCTCCGAGGGCGACAAGCTGGCCGGGCGCCACGGGAACAAGGGCGTCATCTCGAAGATCGTCGACGAGCAGGACATGCCGTTCCTGGAGGACGGGACGCCGGTCGACGTGATCCTCAACCCGCTCGGCGTGCCGAGCCGGATGAACGTCGGCCAGATCCTCGAGACCCACCTCGGGTGGGCTGCGGCGCAGGGTTGGTACGACGACGGGACCGAGGCGTACAAGCACTCGCGGACAGCCGACGGGAACGGCCGCGTCTACGTGGCGACGCCGGTCTTCGACGGGGCGACCGTCGCCGATGTCGACCAGGCGCTGGTCTCGTGGCAGGACGCCCACACGGGACGGATCCGGATGGACATCGACCGCAACCGCCGGGTCTCCGAGCAGGCCTCAGGAAAGTTCACGCTCTACAACGGGCGGACGGGCGAGCCGTTCGAGGAGCAGGTGACGGTCGGCTACATGTACATCCTCAAGCTCCTCCACCTGGTCGACGACAAGATCCACGCACGTTCGACCGGGCCGTACTCGCTGGTCACCCAGCAGCCGCTCGGCGGTAAGGCCCAGTTCGGGGGCCAGCGCTTCGGTGAGATGGAGGTCTGGGCGCTCGAGGCATACGGGGCGGCCTACACGCTCCAGGAGATGCTGACGATCAAGTCCGACGACACGGTCGGCCGGGTCAAGGCGTACGAGTCGATCGTCAAGGGCGAGAACATCGCCGAGCCGTCGATCCCCGAGTCGTTCAAGGTGCTGCTCAAGGAGATGCAGTCGCTCGGACTCGACGTCAACGTCGTCTCCGAGGAGGGCCAGCGGACGGAGATGCGCGACGAGGACGACGACCTCCTGCGGGCGGCCGAGGAGCTCGGGATCGACCTCTCGGGCGTACGTGCGGCCGACGAGGAGATCGAGTCGCCGGCGGTTGTCGAGACGCCGGAGGCCGCGGCGGTGACCGACGCGCAAGCCGAAGACGTTGGGTTGGACGAGAGCGAGAACGAGGACGAGGATGAGGACGACGACGGGGTTCTCGCGCCGGTCGGCGAGCTGGACGTCGTGACGCTGGACGCGCTGCATGCTGAAGAGACATTGGACGAGGAGACCGCATGATCGATATCAACAACTTCGACGCAATCGAGATCAGTCTCGCGTCCTCAAAGCAGATTCGCGGGTGGAGCTCGGGCGAGGTCACAAAGCCGGAGACGATCAACTACAGGACCCTCAAGCCGGAGAAGGACGGTCTCTTCTGCGAGCGGATCTTCGGCCCGACGAAGGACTGGGAGTGCTACTGCGGGAAGTACAAGCGGGTCCGCTACAAGGGCATCGTCTGCGAGCGCTGCGGGGTCGAGGTCACCCGGTCGAAGGTCCGCCGCGAGCGGATGGGCCACGTCGACCTGGCGGCTCCGGTCAGCCACATCTGGTTCTTCAAGGGCGTTCCGAGCCGGATCGGCTACCTGCTGGACATGGCTCCGAAGGAGCTCGAGAAGGTCCTGTACTTCGCCGCGTCGATCGTCACGTGGGTCGACCAGGAGGCCCGTGAGGCCGACCTCGAGAAGCTCGAGGGCGAGGTCAACAAGGTGCTCGACGCGTATGCGGCCGAGCGTGAGGAGCGGGTCCTCGAGCTGCGGGAGTCGCTCGCCCGGCGGGAGGAGTACCTCGCGAGCGGGAAGCAGACCGGCTTCGCCGACGACGACCACATCTGGGCGGAGTCGCTCGACGTCAAGGTCGCCAAGCTGTCTGACGAGGAGCGGGAGAAGCTGCTCAAGGACCTGCGCAAGGCGTTCGACGCGGACATCTCCGACACCGAGGCCTACATCGACGATGCGGCCGACCGGATGCGGGCGGTGTGGGAGTTCTTCAAGGACATGGAGCCGAAGAAGATCGAGCACGACGAGACGCTGTTCCGGGAGCTCAAGGAGCGCTTCGGGTCGCCGTACGGGTTCGGCGAGTACTTCCGCGGGGGCATGGGCGCCGAGGCGATTCGCGACCTCCTGGCCCAGGTCGACCTCGACGCCGAGCGGATCGAGCTCTCAGAGATCATCAAGACCGCGAAGGGCCAGAAGCAGGCGCGGGCGGTCAAGCGGCTGCGTGTCGTCAGCGCGTTCATCCAGTCGGGCAACAAGCCGGAGATGATGGTCCTCGACGCGATTCCGGTGATTCCGCCGGAGCTTCGGCCGATGGTCCAGCTCGACGGCGGTCGGTTCGCGACGAGCGACCTCAACGACCTCTACCGGCGGGTGATCAACCGCAACAACCGCCTCAAGCGGCTGCTCGACCTCGGGGCGCCGGAGATCATCGTCAACAACGAGAAGCGGATGCTCCAGGAGGCGGTCGACGCGCTGTTCGACAACGGCCGCCGCGGGCGTCCGGTCACCGGGCCGGGCAACCGTCCGTTGAAGTCGCTCTCGGACATGCTCAAGGGCAAGCAGGGCAGGTTCCGTCAGAACCTGCTCGGCAAGCGGGTCGACTACTCGGGTCGTTCGGTGATCGTCGCGGGTCCGTACCTCAAGCTCCACCAGTGCGGTCTGCCGAAGATCATGGCGCTCGAGCTGTTCAAGCCGTTCATCATGGCCCGATTGGTCGAGCGGAAGTCGGCCCAGAACATCAAGGCCGCGAAGAAGATGGTCGACACGATGATCGGCGAGGTCTGGGACGTCCTCGAGGAGGTCATCCACGAGCATCCGGTGCTGCTCAACCGGGCGCCGACGCTCCACCGTCTGGGCATTCAGGCGTTCGAGCCGCTGCTCGTCGAGGGCAAGGCGATCCAGGTCCACCCGCTCGTCTGTCACGCGTTCAACGCTGACTTCGACGGCGACCAGATGGCCGTCCACCTGCCGCTGTCGGCCGAGGCCCAGGCGGAGGCGCGGATCCTGATGCTCTCGTCGAACAACATCCTCTCGCCGGCCCACGGCGCGCCGCTGGCGACGCCGACCCAGGACATGATCCTCGGGGCCTACTACCTGACCTATGGGTTGGAGGCCGACGAGCTGGCGAAGATCGACCCGACGACCCACGACCCGCGGCCGCACGTGTACCGGACGGCGCAGGAGGCCGAGCTGTCCTACGAGGCGGGCGTCGTGACCCTCCACGACGTCGCCGAGTTCCGGCCGTTCCGGCGGGAGGGCGGCCACGTCCTGACGACGGTCGGGCGGATCATCTACAACGACCGGATCGAGCGGGCGCTGGAGGAGGCGTTGGGGACGGAGTTCGATCCGTCGACCTACGTCTTCGTCAACCAGTCGATGAAGAAGCGGGACACGACCCGGCTGATCGACGCCCTGGTCCAGCGCTACGGGGCGACGACGATCTCGCTGGTCCTCGACGCGTTCAAGGACCTCGGCTTCAAGTACGCGAGCCAGGCGGGGATCACGATCTCCAAGAACGATGTGGTGATCCCGCCGTCGAAGGGCAAGATCCTCGGGAAGTACGAGGACGAGGTCGCGGAGATCCACGAGCAGTACGACACGGGGCTGATCACCCAGGAGGAGCGCCACGAGGCGGTCGTCGACCGGTGGAACGCCTGCACCGACGAGGTCGCCGACGCGATGGTCGCCAACCTCGACGAGCTCAACCCGATCTTCATGATGGCCAACTCGGGTGCCCGTGGCTCGTTCAAGCAGATCCGCCAGCTGGCGGGGATGCGTGGGCTGATGGCCAACCCGAAGGGGGAGATCATCGAGCGGCCGATCAAGGCCAACTTCATGGAGGGCCTGTCGGTTCTCGAGTACTTCATCTCGACCCACGGGGCCCGCAAGGGTCTCGCGGACACGGCGCAGCGCACAGCCGACTCGGGCTACCTGACGCGGCGTCTGGTCGACGTCGCCCAGGACGTGATCATCCGAGAGCCCGACTGCGGGACGGTCGGCTTCATCGAGATCCCGTCCTTCAAGGACGGCGGCGACGTCAACGACAACCTGATCGGCCGGATCGCTGCGGCCGAGGTCAAGACGAACGACGGCCGGGTGCTGGTGGCTGCGGGCGCGGAGATCGATCGGGCGGAGTTCGCCGAGATCGTCGAGGCGTTCCGCTCGGACTACGAGAACGGGCTCAACAAGAAGGTGGCGGTTCGGTCGGTGCTGAAGTGCGAGGCCAACACCGGGGTCTGCCAGGCGTGCTACGGCCGGGCGATGGCGACGGGCCAGACGGCGCAGATCGGCGACGCGGTGGGGATCATCGCGGCCCAGTCGATCGGCGAGCCGGGGACCCAGCTGACGATGCGGACGTTCCACACGGGCGGGGTCGCCGGGGCGGACATCACCCACGGTCTGCCGCGGGTGGTCGAGCTGTTCGAGGCGCGCAAGCCGAAGGGCCTGGCGAAGATCGCCGAGCAGGACGGCGTCGTGTCGATCGAGGAGTCCGACAAGGCTCTGACCGTGGTGATCACCGACGAGTCGGGTGAGGAGCACCGGCACACGTTCCCCCGCCGGACGCGCCTCTACGTGACATCCGGCCAGCAGCTGGAGGCCGGCCACCAGCTCAACGAGGGGTCGCTCTACCCGCACGAGCTGCTGGCGATCCGCGGACGGACGACGACCGAGCAGTACCTGGTCCACGAGGTCCAGGAGGTCTACAAGTCGCAGGGCGTGGACATCAACGACAAGCACATCGAGCTGATCGTCCGGCAGATGCTCAAGAAGGTCCGGGTCGACCAGAAGGGCGACACCGAGTACCTCCCGGGGCAGTTCGTCGATCGGTTCGAGTTCGCGAAGATCAACGACGCGATCATCCGCAAGGGCGGGGAGTCGGCCGAGTTCGAGGACATCATCCTCGGGATCACGAAGGCTTCCCTGAACACGGACTCCTTCCTGTCGGCGGCGTCCTTCCAGGAGACGACGAAGGTCCTCACCGACGCGGCGCTCGAGGGGAAGATCGACCGGCTGAACGGTCTCAAGGAGAACGTGATCATCGGCAAGCTGATCCCGGCGGCGACCGGCCTCAAGCGCTACCGGCGGATCGAGATCCAGCCGTCGGAGCCGCTCCCGCGGGCGATGGACGACCTCGGCCTGCTGGGCGACGACGACCTGGCGGCGGAGCTGGGGATCGGCAACGGTGGGTTCGGCGCCGAATTCGATCAGGATCTGGCCTCGCTCGAGGAGATCGGCCTGGGGCACGACCCGGGTTTTGTCGAGGAGCTCGCCGAGTTGGACGCGACGGAGCTCAAGAGCGAGAAGTAGTCGGGCGTCGGCCGGCCCGCCGGCCGGGACGTCTTGGTCACTCCAACCGGGTGTCTGCCTCAGGGGCGGGCACCCGGTTGTCGTTGTAAGGATGGATCGGGCCGTCACGGAGCGGGGCCGGCGGGCCGGCGGGCGGGGCGGGTGGGGGTCGGTCAGCCGGTCGAACGAGATTCGGAGGTTGCCGGGCGGGCTGGTGCAAGTGGACTTGCACTGGTTCGGGCGTGCGGGTCTCGGGGATCGACAGATTTCATCGGGTGGTCCGGGTGTCAGGTCCCGTCAGGCCAGAACCCCGAGGAACACTGCCTTCGACTGGTGGCTTTTCTTACAAGCTCAGCTAATTCACTTGCGTATGCAACTTAACCCCTTGCGCCGGCAACTTTCTCTGGATTAAGCAGCGTAAAGATTGGCCGAGAACCAACGATTGTCGAGTTCAGCCTAGATAGGCTTCTGGAAGGCGAGCCGGATCTCAAGGGGTTTGTCGCGTGGCCGATAGAGGTAAGACCGGTTGTCGCGACGTACCTGACCCGGCTCTCCAAACCTGCTTATGACGATCCAAATCGGACTATTCCTCGCGCTCCTGTGCGCTGTCGTGACGAACCTCGCGTTCTTCTACAAGCACCGGGGGGCGTGTGAGGTTCCACCGGTCGACGTCCGTCATCCCTTCCGAACGGCGCGGAGCCTGCTCGGATCGAAGTGGTTCGCGCTGGGGCTGGTGATCGCGGTCGGAGCGTGGATCCTCCACGTCGCGGCGATGGCGATGGCCCCGCTGTCGGTGGTCCAGGTCGTGCTCGCCGGGGGTGTCGTCCTGATCGGCGTGATGGCCGAACGGATCTTCGGGTTCGTCGTCGGACGCCGGCAGTGGATCGGCCTCGGTCTGACGGCGGCCGGACTGGTCGCGCTGGCGGTCACGGTGCCGGGGACCCACGGTGCGCATTCGGCGTTCTCGGTCCCGGCGATGATCACCTTCGAGGCGGTCCTCTTCGGGATCGGCGGACTTCTGATCATGGGTCCGCGGGCGGGCGCCCGGGCCGAGCACCACGGGACGATGCTGGGTGCGGCCGCGGGAATCCTCTTCGGGGTCTCGGACGTCTCGATCAAGGCGCTGACGGGGATCGTCGGAGCGCACGGGGCGATCGCGCTGATCAGCCCGTGGATCCTGGTCGCGGTTGCCGCGTCGGTCGTCGCCTTCTACGCGTCGGCTCGTGGACTCCAGGACGGGGAGGCCGTCCCGGTGATCGCGGTCACCGGGGCCGCGGCGAACATCTCGGCGATCGCCGGCGGAATCCTCGTCTTCGGCGATCCGCTGCCGGGTGACGCGCTGGGGATCGTCGTGCAGGCGGTCGGCCTGGTCGCGGTCATCGTGGCCTCGGCGATCGCCCCGGCGCCGCTTCGCGCGGCCGCCGCCGTCGCTCCGGCCTGATCCGGGGCCAGCGGGGCTCCGACCGGGGCTCCTGGGCGTCACCCTGCTACCATCATCCGCCGCATGCCTACCACCTCTCAGCTGGTCCGCAAGGGCCGCAAGCCACCGAAGAAGAAGCTGTCGACGCCGGGCCTGAAGTCGGGCAAGGGGCGCAAGAAGAAGACGGCCGCGCCGCAGCGCCGCGGTGTCTGCACCCGGGTCTACACGACGACGCCGAAGAAGCCGAACTCAGCCCTGCGCAAGGTCGCGCGTGTTCGGATCACCGGCTCGATCGAGGTCACGGCATACATCCCGGGCGAGGGTCACAACCTTCAGGAGCACTCGGTCGTGCTCGTCCGCGGTGGCCGGGTCAAGGATCTTCCGGGCGTGCGCTACAAGGTCGTACGGGGAACGCTCGACGCCGCCGGCGTCAGCGACCGCAAGAAGGCGCGGTCCCAGTACGGCGCCAAGAAGCCTTAGGAGCTCCGCCGATGCCCCGTCGCGCACCAGCCCAGATTCGTCGGGTCGAACCCGACTCGATCCACCGTTCCCGCCTCGTGCAGCAGGTCATCAACAAGGTGATGCTCGATGGGAAGAAGTCGACCGCCGAGCGGATCGTCTACGACGCGCTGGCGATCATCGCCGAGAAGACCGGCAAGGATCCGGTGATCGCACTCGAGGAGTCGATCAAGATCCTGACCCCGGCGCTCGAGGTTCGGTCCCGCCGGGTCGGTGGGGCGACCTACCAGGTGCCGGTCGAGGTTCCGAGCCCGCGGGCCCGGACGCTGGCCGTCCGCTGGCTGGTCGAGTTCGCGCGCAACCGCCGGGAGAAGACGATGGCCCAGCGGCTGGCCAACGAGCTGATGGACGCGGCGTCCCAGCAGGGTGGGGCGTACAAGCGCAAGGACGACATCTTCCGCATGGCGCAGGCCAACAAGGCCTTCGCCCACTACCGCTGGTAGGCGCGTCCGCGGCGGACCACCGGCGCGCTCGGTGAACGGGGGCCCCCGAAAGTCGGGTAGAGGCCCACGTACTCCCCGAAAAGTACCTGCTTAAGTTTGCAGATGCTTTCTCCGGACGAAACCATGTCGGCCCGCGTTGCCGACTTGGCTCGGACACCTTTTCATCTCGCCGGCGGTGGCGATCTCGCCGGGACTGAGAGCACCCGGGCGGGGGCTCGGAGCGGCCGAGGACGGGACCCTGCTCTGCTATAGTCATGCGTCGCATCCTCGCCGGCAGCGCTCTTGCGCCGTCATCCACGGGGAGGCGATCCCGACCATGGAGAACTCGAGCGCATAGCTACGCTAACTGGGCCTTGAACCCGCGGTGTGCATGGGCCCGAGGGGCCCATTTTTTTGCCCGAGAACCTCCGTACCGACCAGGAAACATCTGACTGATGCCACACCACTCCACCCGAGCCATCTGATGCCGCGAGCATTCTCTCTCGCCAGGACCCGGAACATCGGGATCATGGCCCATATCGACGCCGGCAAGACGACGACGACCGAGCGCATCCTCTATTACACCGGCCGGACCTACAAGATCGGCGAGGTCCACGAGGGCGCGGCGACGATGGACTGGATGGAGCAGGAGCAGGAGCGCGGGATCACGATCACCTCAGCGGCGACGACCTGCGAGTGGGACAAGCACCGGATCAACATCATCGACACGCCCGGGCACGTCGACTTCACGGTCGAGGTCGAGCGGTCGCTGCGGGTCCTCGACGGGGCGATCGCCCTGTTCGACTCGGTTGCGGGTGTCGAGCCCCAGTCGGAGACGGTCTGGCGCCAGGCCGACAAGTACTCGGTTCCGCGGATCGCCTACATCAACAAGATGGATCGGATCGGGTCTGACTTCAACGCCGGTGTGAAGACGATGATCGACCGGCTCGGGGCCCATCCGGTGCCGATCCAGCTGCCGATCGGCGCGGAGTCCGACTTCCTCGGGATCATCGACCTCGTCCGGATGAAGGCGATCTACTACTACGACGACCTCGGTGTCGAGATCGACGAGCGTGAGATCCCCGAGCACCTGATCGACGAGGCCACGCAGGCGAGGGAGCACCTGCTCGAAGAGGTCTCCCGCTACGACGACGCCCTCGTCGAGCTGCTGATCGAGGATCAGGAGATCCCGGAGGCCGTGCTGAAGAGCGCGATCCGCAAGGCGACGCTCGAGATCGCGATGACGCCGGTCCTGTGCGGGTCGTCGTTCAAGAACAAGGGCGTCCAGCCGCTGCTCGACGCGGTCATCGACTACCTGCCTTCGCCGCTCGACGTTCCCCCGGTGGTCGGCATCGAGCCGGTCCGGGGCGACGAGAACGGCCGCGAGGCGACGCGCGGTCCGGAGGAGGGCGGTCCGTTCGCGGCGCTCGCCTTCAAGATCATGGCCGACCCGTTCGTCGGCAAGCTGACCTACTTCCGCGTCTACTCCGGCGAGATCTCCTCGGGCGCGCGGGTGCTCAACGCGTCGACCGGGAAGACCGAGCGGATCGGCCGGATCCTGATGATGCACGCCAACGACCGCGAGGACGTCGCCGAGGTCTATCCGGGCGACATCGCGGCATGTGTCGGGATCAAGCAGGTGACGACCGGCGACACGCTGTGCGATCCGGCGGCGCCGATCAAGCTCGAGCAGATCATCTTCCCCGAGCCGGTGATCAAGGTCGCGGTCGAGCCGAAGACGAAGGTCGACCAGCAGAAGATGTCGGTCGCCCTCGGCCGGCTCGCCGAGGAGGACCCGACCTTCCGCGTCCAGACCAACGAGGAGACCGGCCAGACCGAGATCTCGGGGATGGGCGAGCTTCACCTCGAGGTTCTGGTGGACCGGATGCGCCGCGAGTACGGGGTCGCCGCCAACGTCGGCCGTCCGCAGGTCTCCTACCGGGAGACGGTCCGGGCGTCGGTCAAGCACATCGAGGGCAAGTTCATCCGCCAGACGGGTGGCTCAGGCCAGTACGGGGTCGTCTACATCGACATGGAGCCGGCCCCCGGCGAGGGCTTCGACTTCATCAACAAGATTCGCGGCGGATCGGTCCCGAGCGAGTTCATCCCGGCGGTCGAGAAGGGCTGCGAGGAGGCGCTCGTCAACGGCGTCAAGGCCGGCTACCCGATGGTCGACATCCGGGTGACGCTGGTCGACGGCAAGTACCACGACACGGACTCCTCGGAGATCGCGTTCAAGGTCGCCGGGTCGCTGGCCTTCAAGGAGGCCGCGCGCCGGGCCAAGCCGGTCCTGCTCGAGCCGATCTTCGCAGTCGAGGTCGTCGTGCCGGAGGACTTCCTCGGCGAGGTCATCGGCGACCTGTCGCGCCGTCGGGGCCGGATCGAGGGTCAGGAGCGGCGTGGGAACGCGCTGGTCGTGACCGGGCGGGTGCCCCTCAGCGAGATGTTCGGGTACGCGACGGACCTGCGGTCGAACACGCAGGGGCGGGCCAACTACACGATGCAGTTCGAGAGCTACGAGGAAGTCCCGCCGAACATTGCAGAGGGCATCGTCGAAACGCGGACCGGCGAGTCGAAGGCGGCCTAGACCGAGAGTCCCGAAGAACCGGCGCCGCACGGCGGACTGCCGTCGGGGCCGAGTTTTTGAGAGTATTCCCCGGTTCGCCCATCATCTGGCGGGCCAACAACTTCAAGTTAGAGGAGCAAGTCAAAGTGGGTAAGGCGAAGTTCCAGCGCGATAAGACGCACGTCAACGTCGGCACGATCGGTCACATCGACCACGGCAAGACGACGCTGACAGCTGCGATCACCCACGTGCTTGCGGAGAAGATGGGCGGGGAGGCCAAGTCGTTCGAGGAGATCGACAACGCTCCCGAGGAGAAGGAGCGCGGCATCACGATCGCGACCTCCCACGTCGAGTACCAGACCGAGAACCGCCACTACGCGCACGTCGACTGCCCGGGGCACGCCGACTACGTGAAGAACATGATCACCGGTGCGGCGCAGATGGACGGCGCGATCCTCGTGGTCTCGGCGGCTGACGGCCCGATGCCGCAGACGCGTGAGCACATCCTTCTGGCCCGCCAGGTCGGCGTGCCGTACATCGTCGTGTTCCTCAACAAGGCCGACATGGTCGACGACGAGGAGCTGCTCGAGCTGGTCGAGATCGAGGTCCGCGAACTGCTGTCGATCTACGACTACCCCGGCGACGACATCCCCTTCATCACCGGGTCGGCGCTCAAGGCGCTCGAGGGTGACGAGGCCGCCAAGGAGCAGATCCTCGAGCTGGCGGCCGCGCTCGACAGCTACATCCCGGATCCGGTCCGCGAGCTCGACAAGCCGTTCCTGATGCCGGTCGAGGATGTCTTCTCGATCACCGGCCGGGGGACCGTGGCGACCGGGCGGATCGAGCAGGGCGTCGTCAACACGGGCGACCGGGTCGAGATCGTCGGCGTCAAGAAGACCGCCGAGACCGTCGTCACCGGAGTCGAGATGTTCCGGAAGATCCTCGACCGGGGCGAGGCCGGCGACAACGTCGGGTGTCTGCTGCGCGGGACCAAGCGCGAGGACATCGAGCGGGGCCAGGTGCTCTGCAAGCCGGGGTCGATCACGCCGCACACGCACTTCAAGAGCGAGGTCTATGTCCTCAAGAAGGAGGAGGGTGGTCGCCACACTCCCTTCTTCACGGGCTACCGGCCGCAGTTCTACTTCCGGACCACCGACGTCACCGGGTCGGCGAAGCTGCCCGAAGGTGTCGAGATGGTGATGCCGGGCGACAACGTCCAGATGGAGATCGAGCTGATCGCCCCGATCGCGATGGACGCAGGTCTGCGTTTCGCGATTCGCGAGGGTGGCCGTACGGTCGGGTCTGGCGTAGTGACCGAGGTCATCAAGTAAACATCAGCAAGCGCGCTCTGCGCGCTGGGTAATTCCGATACGACGAGGCGCCGGTTCGCTCCACGAGCGAGCCGGGTGGGGCGGGCAGGCGGGTCCGAGCAGGGGCCCGCTCCCCGCGTGTCCAGGCGGCACGCGCCGTCCCACGCAGCACGAGCATCCAAGAGTTTTTCGCGAGAGTCGACAAAAGAGAGCAGCGAGCGGCCCAATGGCCACCACCCCACAGAACAAGATCCGCATCAGGCTGAAGGCCTACGACACGCAGGCGATCGAGACCGCGGCGAAGGAGATCGTCGATACGGCGACCCGGACCGGCGCGACCGTCTCCGGGCCGGTGCCGCTGCCGACGGAGAAGAACGTCTACTGCGTGATCCGCTCGCCCTTCAAGGACAAGGACTCGCGCGAGCACTTCGAGATCCGGACGCACAAGCGGCTGATCGACATCCACCAGCCGACGCCGAAGACGGTCGACTCGCTCCAGCGGCTCGACCACCTGCCGGCCGGCGTCGACATCGAAATCCGCATCGCCACCTGATGTCGGCGATCCTCGCCAGGAAGCTCGGCATGACCCAGGTCTTCCAGGAGGACGGGTCGGTCTCGCGCGTCACCGTCCTCGAGGCCGGTCCATGCCACGTCACGGGGATCCGGACGCACGAGCGCGACGGCTACGAGGCCGTCCAGCTGGCCTTCGGCCAGACCAAGGAGAAGCACCTGACGAGGGCCGAGCTCGGCCACCTCAAGCGGGCGGATGCGCCGCCGATGCGTCACCTGGTCGAGTTCCGCGACGAGGCGGGCGAGCTCCTGGTCGGCGAGACCGTCAGCGTCGACGTCTTCGCGGCCGGCGACCGGGTGAAGATCTCAGGCGTTTCGAAGGGCAAGGGCTTCGCCGGGACGATCAAGCGCCACAACTTCGCGAGCGGTCCGAAGTCCCACGGCTCGCACAACGTCCGGGCTCCGGGCTCGGTCGGCGCGTCGGCGACGCCTTCGCGGGTCTTCAAGGGCATCCGCGGGCCGGGCCAGATGGGCAACAAGCGGGTCACCCAGAAGGGCCTCGAGATCATCGAGGTCCGTGCGGGCGAGAACCTGATGCTGGTACGGGGATCGGTCCCGGGTCCGCGCAACGGCTATGTGGAGGTTCGGACCGATGCCTGACGCTCCTGTACTCGGTGCGTCCGACCGGACCGTCACCCTCGACGAGGCGGCGTTCGGCGTGCGCTTCAACGGCCCCCTCGTCCACGAGTCGGTTCGAGCGGAGTTGAACGCCCGCCGGCAGGGGACGGCATCCACCAAGACGCGGGGCAAGGTCTCCGGCGGCGGTGCCAAGCCATGGCGCCAGAAGGGCACGGGCCGCGCGCGGGCCGGCTCGTCGCGGTCGCCGATCTGGACGGGCGGGGGGACGGTCTTCGGTCCGCAGCCACGCCACTACACCTTCAAGGTCAACCGCAAGGAGCGCCAGGCGGCCCTCCGGTGCGCGCTGTCCCTTCACGCCGAGCGGGGGTCCCTGGCGATCCTCGACCTCGGCGACTTCGCCGAGCCGGCGACGAAGACGGCGGCCAAGCTGCTTGCCGGCCGGGGCCCGACGCCCGGGGCGACGTTGGTCGTGCTGGCCGCCGAGGAGGCCTCGGCAGCCCTGTCGTTTCGCAACATCAAGCGAGTCGGCGTGCTCGAGGTCTCGAACGTCGGGATCGCCGATCTGCTCGGAGCCGCGACGCTCGTCGTCTCGGAGGCCGCCCTCGCGTCACTTTCCGAGCGGGCGACCCGGACCCGGGCGACCGAGGAGGCAAACGCCTGATGCATCCTTCGCAGGTGATCATCCGCCCGGTCGTCTCCGAGAAGAGCTACGTGCTCTCGGCGGTCAACAAGTACACCTTTCGGGTTCATCCCGACGCCCACAAGACCCAGATCCGCCAGGCGGTCGAGGCGCTCTTCGACGTCGGCGTGCTCGAGGTCCGGACGATCAGCGTGAAGTCCAAGCCGAAGCGGCGGGGCAAGAGCGTCGGACGGACTCGCAACTGGAAGAAGGCGATCGTCCAGATCCGCCCGGGCGACTCGATTCCGATCTTCCAAGGCCTGGAGGGGCTTGAGTAATGCCGATTCGCAAGCCAAAGCCCACCAGCCCCGGGATGCGCTTCGTCTCCTACCCGGACTTCGCCGAGATCACCAAGAGCGAGCCGGAGCGGACGCTGGTCGAGGGCCTGACCAAGAGCGGCGGGCGGAACTCCTACGGCCGCAAGACCTCCCGCCACCGCGGCGGCGGGGCCAAGCGCCTCTACCGGCGGGTCGACTTCAAGCGCCGCAAGGACGATGTCGTCGCCCGGGTCGCGGCGATCGAGTACGACCCCAACCGGACGGCGTACATCGCGCTGCTCCACTACGTCGACGGCGTCAAGAGCTACATCCTCGCGCCGGCCAGGCTGACCGTGGGGATGCAGGTGATGTCCGGGGAGAACGCCGACATCGCCGTCGGAAACTGCCTCCCGCTGGGGAAGATGCCGACCGGTACGGTGGTCCACAACGTCGAGCTCCAGCCCGGGCGCGGCGGCCAGATGGGCCGCTCGGCCGGCGTGTCGATCCAGCTGATGGCCAAGGAGGGCGAGATGGTCACGCTCCGCCTCCCGTCCGGTGAGATGCGCCTCGTCCGGGCCGACTGCCGGGCGACCGTCGGCTCGATCGGCAACTCCGACCACCAGAACGTCAAGGTTGGCAAGGCCGGCCGCAAGCGGCACATGGGTGTCCGGCCGCAGACGCGGGGCACGGCGATGAACCCGGTCGACCACCCGCACGGCGGTGGCGAGGGCTCGACGACCTCCGGACGCCATCCGGTCACCCCATGGGGTGTGCCGACGCTCGGCTACCGGACACGCAAGAAGGGCAAGACGTCCGATCGTTACATCGTGCGCGCACGGCGCCGCGGCAAGGGAAAGCGATAGTCAATGAGCCGCTCGAGCAAGAAGGGCCCATTCGTCGAGGAGCGCCTGATGGCGCGGATCGAGGCGATGAACAAGGCCAATACGAAGCGAATGATCAAGACCTGGTCGCGGTCTTCGACGATCTTCCCCGACATGGTCGGGCACACGATCGCCGTCCACGACGGCCGCAAGCATCTGCCTGTCTTCGTCAGCGAGTCGATGGTCGGGCACAAGCTCGGCGAGTTCGCGCCGACCCGCACCTACCGTGGCCACGCCGGTTCCGGGAAGGTCCGGTAGTCATGGCCGACGAGACGCAGGCCGGCGCCGAGGACGAGCCGAAGGCCCCCGACGAGCCGACGGTGACCGACCAGCCGACCGCGAAGGCCGAGCCGGACGCGACCGCAGAACCGACGACCGACGAGCCGACCGCCGAACCGGCGACGGACGAGCCGGCCGCGACGGCGGCACCCGCGGCCAAGCCGGCGGCAGCCAAGGCGAAGAAGCCGGCGTCCGCCGCGAAGGACAAGGCCGAGGCGAGCGCCAAGCCGGCAAAGCCGGCCGCGGGTAGGACGCAGAGCGCCGAGCAGGCCAAGCCGGGCGCCCCGGCCAAGCCGGTCGGCGCGGCCAAGCCGATCGGCGCGGCCAAGCCTGCCCGCCCGGGCCTCAGAGGCCGGGTCAAGGGCCGCGGCCGCGGTGCGAAGGCCGACGGCCCGCCGGTCGAGCTGCCGGTCGTCAGAGCCCAGGCCAAGTACGTGCGGACTTCCGCCCGCAAGGCCCGTCTCGTCTGCGACCACATCCGCGGCAAGTCGGTCACAGAGGCCCAGGCGATCCTGGCGTTCGCGCCGCGGGCGGTCGCCGCCGATTGGGCGAAGCTCTTGAAGTCGGCGGTCGCCAACGCCGAGAACAACCACGAGTTGCTGGGTGAGAACCTTCGCGTCAAGGAGGCCTTCGCAGACGAGGGTCCGACGCTGAAGCGATTCCGGCCGCGTGCGATGGGACGGGCAACACCGATCCGCAAGCGCACGAGCCACCTTACGATCACGCTCACCCCGAAGGAGTAGCTGATGGGACAGAAGGTTCATCCCGAGTCGATGCGAGTCGGCTACATCCATGACTGGCAGTCCAACTGGTTCAGCGAGCGGAACTTCTCGCAGTTCCTCCAGGAGGACATCAAGATCAGGGAGCACATCATCGGCAAGCTCGCGCATGCCGGTCTGTCGGACATCACGATCAAGAAGGACCAGAACGAGGTCGAGGTGAACATCCACACGGCTCGTCCGGGGATCGTGATCGGCAAGTCCGGGAGCGAGGTCGATGCGCTGCGCAAGGATCTCCACCGGATCACGCGCAAGCAGATCAAGGTGAACATCCTCGAGATCAAGCGTCCCGAGCTCGACGCGAAGCTCGTCGCCCAGTCGATCGCCGAGCAGCTCCAGAACCGGGTGGCCTTCCGCCGGGCGATGAAGCGGGCGCTGACCAGCGCGATGCGCTCGGGCGCCAAGGGCGTCAAGGTCCAGGTCTCCGGTCGCCTCGGCGGCGCGGAGATGGCCCGTCGGGAAAGCTACTCCGACGGACGGGTTCCGCTGCACACGATGCGGGCGGACATCGACTATGGCTTCCACGAGGCGAAGACGACCTTCGGACGGATCGGCGTGAAGTGCTGGATCAACAAGGGCGAGATCATGCCCGAGGGCTACAGCGGAGCCGACCTCACCGACATGAGCGCTCCGGCGCCGTCGGGCGATCGTCAGGACCGCGGTGGACGCGACGACCGCGGCGGCCGCGGTCGCGGCGGTCCGGGCGGCCGTGGCGGCGGTCCGGGTGGTCGCGGCGGCCCGGGTGGTCCGGGTGGGCGCGGCGGTCCGGGTGGTCCGGGCGGTCCGGGTGGTCGCGGTCCGGGTGGACCCGGCGGTCCGGGTGGGCGTGGCGGCGGTCCGGGTGGTCCGGGCGGCGGCGGTCGCGGTCGCGGTCCGGGTGGACCCGGCGGATCTGGGGGTGGACGGTAATGTTGGCTCCGAAGCGCGTCAAGCGGCGCAAGCAGCACCGTGGCCGCCGGGCGGGACTGTCCCGCGGGCAGGTCAAGGTCCAGTTCGGCGAGTACGGCCTCAAGACGGTCGAGTGCGGCTGGCTGACGAACCGTCAGATCGAGGCTGCTCGTATCGCGATGACGCGGAAGATCAAGCGTGGCGGCAAGGTCTGGATCAACGTCTTCCCGGACAAGCCGGTGACCAAGAAGCCGGCCGAGACCCGCATGGGCTCGGGGAAGGGCTCGCCCGAGGGGTGGGTCGCCGTGGTCAAGCCGGGCCGTGTGATGTTCGAGCTGGCCGGGGTTCCCGAGCCGCTCGCCCGCGAGGCGCTGCGCCTGGCCGGACACAAGCTTCCTGTAAAGACCAAATTCGTAGTGCGTGAGGACTAGCGAGATGCCCCAGGCGAAGGAGATTCGAGACATGGGTGACGAGGAGCTCGTCGCCCACGTCGCAACCGTCCGCAAGGACCTCTTCGGACTGCGTTTTCAGCACGCCACGGGCGAGCTCGAGAGCACGGCCGGATTGCCTGCCGCCAAGCGGGAGCTCGCTCGTGCGCTGACGATCGCGCGCCAGCGCGGACTGAACCTCGAGCGCACTGGCCGGGAGAACTAGAGATATGGCTGACGAAGAGACAACCGAAGTCACGGCCCCGGCGGAGACGACGGCACCGGCCGCGCCGCTCGAGGTCCTGGCTCCGAAGGAGCGCCGCCGCCGCAAGCGGGCGCTGCGCGGGGACGGGCCGAAGGGTCCGCGGACGCCACAGGAGCGCCAGGCCGAGCGCGACGAGATCCGTCGGGCGAAGGCCAGGGAGCGGAGCGCCGGGCGGGCGAAGGCGCGGGCGAAGGCGAAGACCCAGACGGGTGTCGCGACGCCGATCGTCGCCGAGGTGCTCGCCGGTGCGCCGAAGGTCCGCCAGGGGATCGTCGTCTCCGACAAGGCGTCGAAGACGATCACCGTGCGGGTGGACACCAGCCGGCGGCATCGTCGCTACCAGAAGATCGTTCGCAGCTCGAAGACCCTGCATGCTCACGACGAGCACGACGACGCCCATGCCGGCGACCTCGTCCGCGTCGTCGAGACCCGCCCCCTGTCGGCGACCAAGCGGTGGCGGCTGACCGATGTCCTGGAGCGTGCGAAGTGATCCAGAACGAGACACGACTCAAGGTCGCCGACAACACCGGCGCCCGGGAGATCCTCTGCATCCGGGTGAAGGGCGGCTCACGCCGGCGCTACGCCCACGTCGGGGACATCATCACCGCGACGGTGAAGCAGGCGACGCCGCAGGGCACGGTCAAGAAGGGCGAGGTCGTCACGGCGGTCGTCGTGCGCACGAAGAAGTCCTTCGGCCGGACCGACGGGACGTACATCGCGTTCGACGAGAACGCGGCCGTGATCATCGACGACGCCCGCAACCCCCGGGGGACCCGCATCTTCGGTCCGGTGGCCCGCGAGCTGCGCGACCGGAACTTCATGAAGATCGTCTCGCTCGCACCGGAGGTGCTCTAGTGAAGATCCGCAGCGGTGACCAGGTGATCGTGATCAGCGGAAAGGACCGTGGGAAGACGGGGCGCGTGCTGCGCGTCGAGCGCCCGAAGGACCGTGTCTTCGTCGAGGGCCTGAACATGATCAAGCGTCACGAGCGCCCACGCCAGGTGCTCGACGCCCAGCGCCCGGAGTCGATCGGCGGCGTGATCGAGCGGGAGGGTCCGATCCACGTCTCGAACGTCGCGCTGATCGACCCGAAGGACCAGAAGCCCACCCGGATCGGCGTCGTCCGCGAGGACGGCAAGCGCTACCGGGTTGCCCGCCGCTCGAATTCCAGGATCGACTGATGGCACAACTTCAAGCACAGACGACAGCCCGACTGAAGACCCGCTACGAGGAGGAGATCCGCCCGGCATTGATCGAGCGGTTCGGCTACTCGTCGCCGATGCAGGCGCCGAAGATCCAGAAGATCACCCTGAACATGGGGATCGACGCCAAGCAGGACTCGAAGATCCTCGAGGCGGCGACCAAGCAGCTCGCGACGATCGCCGGCCAGCAGCCGAACATCCGCCGGGCGAGGAAGTCGATCGCGGCGTTCAAGCTCCGCGAGGGCATGCCCGTCGGAATCTCGGTGACGCTCCGCAGGGAGCGCAGCTACGAGTTCCTCGACAGGCTCTGCTCGATCGCGATTCCCCGGATCCGGGACTTCCGCGGGCTGAACGCGAAGTCGTTCGACGGTCGCGGGAACTACTCGATGGGCGTCCGCGAGCAGATCATCTTCCCGGAGATCGACTATGACGAGGTCGACCAGGTCCGGGGCATGGACATCACGATCACGACCACGGCGGCCACCGACGAGGAGGCTTTCGCCCTGCTGAGCGCGTTCGGGATGCCGTTCGCCAAGGAGGGCGGCGAGCAGGGCGGCGCGGCCGGTGCGACGCTGGGCAGGCCGGCGGCGGACGCAGAGCGCCAACCGGCCGCCGACCCGGCCCCGGCGGATGCGACGACCGGGGACGCCTCGAGCGCGTCGAACGGCTCGAGCGCCTCAGATGCGACGGACGCCTCGCCAGCCTCGCCAGCCTCGCCAGCCTCGCCTGCGTCGCCAGCCGCGCCAGCCTCGGCAACTTCGACAGCCTCGGAAGCAGCGGACGCCTCGGCGCCGGCGACGGACGCAGCGCCAACAACGGAGGAGAACTAGTGGCCAAGACCTCGCAGCGGGTTCGCCAGGCGCGACCCGCCAAATTCAAGACGCGGGCCTACAGCCGCTGCCATCGGTGCGGCCGGCCGCGGGCCGTCTACAAGAAGTTCGGCCTCTGCCGGATCTGCCTGCGCGAAATGGCGCACACGGGGCAGATTCCGGGGATGACGAAGTCGTCCTGGTAGGAGCGCAGCTATGTCAATGACAGATCCGATAGCCGATTTCCTCACGCGAATCCGCAACGCGATCCACGCGTCGCACGAGACCGTGTTGATTCCGAGCTCAAAGCAGAAGGCCGAGCTGGCTCGCATCCTCCGCGAGCAGGGCTACATCGACGCCTTCTCGATCGCCCCGAACACCGAGGCGCCCGGCGAGACGCTCGAGATCCGGCTGAAGTACGACGCCGGCCGCCGGTCGGCGATCTCCGGTCTGCGGCGGGTCTCGCGCCCGGGACGGCGGACGTACGTCGACGCCCAGCACATCCCGAAGGTGCTCGGCGGCATGGGAACGGCGATCGTCTCGACCTCGAGCGGTGTCATGACCGGTCACGACGCTCGCGCTGCGGGCGTCGGTGGCGAGGTCGTGGCGGAGGTCTGGTGAGCGATGTCTCGTATCGGTAGACAACCGATCCCCGTCCCGGCCGGCGTGATGGTCGCGATCGAGCCGAACCTGGTGACCGTGAACGGCCCGAAGGGCGAGCTGTCGGAGCGCATCCCCCGGGAGATCACGGTCTCCCGCGAGAAGGACCAGCTGGTCGTCACCCGGCCGACCGACCGCAGCGAGCATCGTGCCCTCCACGGCCTGGTCCGAACGCTGGTGTCCAACATGGTGATCGGCGTCACAGCCGGCTATGAGAAGCGCCTCGAGATCCAGGGGGTCGGCTACCGGGCGGTGCTGAAGGGCGCAGACCTCGAGCTGGCGCTCGGCTACTCGCACCCGGTCTCGGTGCCCGCGCCCGCGGGAA
This sequence comes from Solirubrobacteraceae bacterium, assembly GCA_034664295.1. Lineage (GTDB taxonomy): Bacteria > Actinomycetota > Thermoleophilia > Solirubrobacterales > Solirubrobacteraceae > Palsa-513. The sequence continues at coordinate 43,987 of JAXDHV010000025.1, forward strand.
TCGCCTTCGAAGTCCCCCAGCCGACGCGGATCGTGATCCGGGGGATCTCCAAGCAGCAGGTCGGCGAGGTCGCCGCGACGATCCGCAAGAAGCGCCCACCGGAGCCCTACAAGGGCAAGGGAATCCGCTACGAGGGCGAGTACGTCGCACGGAAGGTAGGCAAGCGAGCATGACCGTTCTCACCACGCAGGCCAGGCGCCTCAAGCGCCGCCGACGCGTTCGCGCGAAGGTCTCGGGGAGCGCCGAGCGCCCCCGGATCTCGGTGTTCCGCTCGAATCGGGGGATCTCGGCGCAGTTGGTCGACGACCTCTCCGGCCGGACGCTGGCGGCCGTCAGCTGGACCGAGGCCGAGCTGCGGGCGCTCCCGCGGGGCGAGAGCGCCAAGCGGGCGGGCGAGCTGCTCGCTGAGCGGGCGAAGGCCGCCGGAGTCACGGCGGCCGTGTTCGATCGGGGCGGCTACCAGTACCACGGCCACGTCAAGGCGCTCGCGGAGGGAGCGCGCGAAGCGGGCCTGACGGTCTGAGCTTCGCTGCTACCCTCCCCGCCTTATGCGTATCGATAGAACAGTCAGTCCGGCCGGCCTGGACCTCCAGGAGCGCGTCGTCGAGATCAACCGGGTCGCCAAGGTCGTCAAGGGCGGCCGGCGGTTCTCGTTCACGGCGCTGGTCGTGGTCGGAGACGAGAAGGAAGTCGTCGGCGTCGGCTACGGCAAGGCCAACGAGGTCCCCCTGGCGATCCAGAAGGGCGTCGAGCAGGCCAAGAAGAGCCTCTTCCGCGTGCCGAAGCACGGGTCGACGATCACCCACCAGACGACCGGCGTCTTCGGCGCCGGCCGGGTCTTCATGAAGCCGGCGTCGCCGGGTACCGGTGTGATCGCCGGCGGCGGCGTGCGGGCGGTACTCGAGCTCGCCGGGATCCACGACATCCTCTCGAAGAGCCTCGGCTCGCAGAACCCGATCAACCTGGTCAAGGCCACGGTCGAGGGGCTGCGGGGTCTGCGCACGCCGGAGGAGGTCGCCGTCCTGCGGGGTCTCAGCATCGCCCAGGTTCTCGGCCTCACCGACAAGCGGATCGTCCGGGCCGAAGAGGCGGCTGCGGCTGCGGCTGCCGCTGCTGCGCCCGAGCCGGCCGCAAACGGCGAAGCGCCGGCCGCCGAGGCCACGCCAAGCGAGGTCGCAAGCTGATGAGCACATTCCACGTCACCCAGCACAAGTCGCGCAACGGGGCCAACAAGCGCCAGCTCGACACCCTCCGGTCGCTCGGCCTGCGGCGGATCGGTCACCGGGTCCCGGTGGTGGACACGCCCCAGGCGCGGGGGATGCTCCATGCCGTCCGCCACCTGGTCACCGTCGAGCAGGACGAGTCATGAGCCCGCAGGCGAGCAAGCCGACGGAGACCGACGAGCGGCCGGGCGAGTGGATCGGCCTCCATTCGCTGAAGCCGGCTCCGGGCAGCCGCCGGCCGCGCAAGCGGGTCGGTCGGGGCGAGGGGTCGGGAACCGGCAAGACGTCGGGTCGGGGTCAGAAGGGCGCCGGGTCACGTGCGGGCTCGAAGGATCGCGCGAGGTTCGAGGGCGGCCAGATGCCGATCCACATGCGGATGCGGAAGCTCCGTGGGCCGACGAAGAAGATGTCGATGCCGTTCGAGCCGTTCCGTACGCACACCCAGCCGGTCAACATCGGTGATCTGGACGCTCGTTTCGAGGCCAACGCCGTCGTCACGGTCGAGGCGATGGTGGCGGTCGGTCTCGGTACGCGGAAGGGCATCCCGGTGAAGATCCTCGCGAAGGGCGAGCTCACCAAGCCGCTGAGCGTCGAGGCTCACGGCTTCAGCGCGGCGGCTCGCACGCAGATCGAGGCTGCCGGCGGCAGCGTCTCGATCGTCGAGTCCTGATCGGGAGTCCGCCGGTCGTGCCGACTCGCCCGCGCATCTGCCGACCGTCTCGGGCGAGCCACTAAGATCGACGGATGCTCAACACGATCCTCAGCGCCTTCACGGTCCGCGAAATCCGCAAGAAGCTCGGCTTCACGGCGCTTCTGCTGGCGCTCTACAGCCTCGGGACGCACGTCCCGGTCCCGGGGATCAACACCCAGGCCGTAAAGGCCCTGTCGGCGTTCGGCGGGTCGAACATCCTCAGCTTCCTCAACCTGTTCTCGGGCGGCGCGCTCTCACGGGTGGCGCTGTTCGCGCTGGGGATCATGCCGTACATCACGGCGTCGATCATCCTCCAGCTGCTGACGGTCGTCGTCCCGTCGCTGGAGAAGCTCTCCAAGGAGGGCGAGGTCGGACAGGCGCGGATCACGCAGTACACCCGCTACCTGACGGTCGGCTTGGCGTTCGCCCAGTCGATCGGCTACGTCTTCCTCTTCCGCACACTGTCGGCGACCTCCGGCGAGCCGGTGATCACGGCCTTCGACCTGCCGCACGTCTTCCTGATCGTCGTCTCGCTGACTGCGGGGACGATCCTCCTGATGTGGATGGGCGAGCTGATCACCCAGCGGGGGATCGGCAACGGGATCTCGCTGATGATCTTCGCCTCGATCGTCCTGCGCCTGCCGGGCGGGCTGCAGGCGTGGTGGACGTCGCCGAACCAGGTCTTCAAGGTGATGATGCCGTTCATCGTGCTGGCCGTCGTCGCGTCGATCGTCTTCATCCAGGAGGGTCAGCGGCGGATCCCGGTCCAGTACGCAAAGCGGGTGATCGGGCGGCGGATGACCCAGGGCGGCCAGACGTACCTGCCGCTGCGGGTCAACATGGCCGGGGTCATCCCGGTGATCTTCGCCGCGTCGATCATGGCCTTCCCGCCGACCGTCGGCCAGCTGATCAACACGCCGTGGGCGACGGGGATCTCGAACTTCTTCACGCCGAACGGCTGGCACTACGTGCTCGGGGAATCGGTCTTCATCATCCTCTTCACGTACTTCTACACCGCCGTCACGTTCAACCCCGTCGACCAGGCGGACAACCTCAAGAAGTACGGGGGCTTCATTCCGGGGGTCCGGCCGGGCCGGCCGACTGCGGAGTTTCTCGACCGGATCCTCGCGCGCCTGACGTTCCCCGGCGCCCTGTACCTCGCGGCGGTCGCGGCCCTGCCGACGATCCTGATCGCCCAGTCGCACGCGACGTTCTTCTTCGGGGGGACGTCTGTCCTGATCGTGATCGGCGTGGCCCTGGACACGATGAAGCAGCTCGAGGCACAGCTGATGATGCGCAACTACGAGGGCTTCCTCAAGTCGTAGATCACATTCCGGAGCGGCCGCGGTCGCCCGGCCGGAGCTCGGGCGTGGATCGTTTTCGGGGATCGGCCGGCCACCTCTGCGTAGCGGTAGGCTTGGCCTGGTCGCCCCAGACGTGTCCGAAGGGAATCCCGAGCCGTGTCCGAACTGAACCTGATCCTGCTGGGCCCGCCGGGAGCGGGCAAGGGTACGCAGGCCGAGCGCCTGACCGACGACTTCCGGCTGCCGCACATCGCGACCGGCGACATCCTCCGCCAGGCGGTCGCCGAGGGGACGCCGCTCGGGCATACGGCGAAGGGGTTCATGGATGCGGGTGAGCTGGTTCCCGACGGGGTGATCATCGGCGTGATCCTCGAACGGCTGCTCGACGACGACGCGCGCGACGGGTTTCTGCTGGACGGCTTTCCGCGGACGATCGAGCAGGCGGACGCGCTGGCGCACGAGCTCGAGCAGCTCGACCGGCGCCTCACGGCGGCGCTCGTGATCGAGGTCCCCGACGACGAGGCGGTCAGGCGGATCTCGGGCCGGCGGGTCAGCCGCAAGACGGGCCGCGTCTACCACGTCGAGTTCGACCCGCCCAAGCACGAGGGACGGTGCGACATCGACGGGTCGGAGCTGATCCAGCGCGACGACGACGAAGAGGCGACGGTGCGCCGGCGCCTGGAGGTCTATCGCCGGCAGACGGCGCCGCTGATCGACTACTACGAGGAGCGGGGGCTGCTCCGGCGCCTGGATGGGACGCGCGGCCCGGCGGAGGTTCACGACCACATCCGCGCGACGCTCGCGACGCTCCGCCTCGAGGAGCAGCTGTAGCCGCCTTGTCACGCGCCGTCGATCGAATGGACCGCTCGGGATGATCATCAGGAAGACGCCCGAGCAGATCGAGAAGATGGCGAAGGCCGGGGAGATCCTCGTCCGGACCCTGCATCTGATCGAGCGGAAGATCCGCCCGGGAGTGACGACGGGGGAGCTCGACCGGGCCGCGGAGAAGTTCATCCGCTCGCAGGGTGCCAAGCCGGCCTTCAAGGGCTACCGGGGCTTCCCGGGCTCGATCTGCGCGTCGCCGAACTCGATGGTCGTCCACGGGATCCCCGGGCCGTATGCCCTCGAGCGGGGTGACGTGATCTCGATCGACGTGGGTGTGACGCTCGACGGGTGGGTTGCCGACGCGGCCAGGACCTTCCCGGTCGGGCCGGTCTCGGCGATCGCTTCGAAGCTCCTCGAGACGACCGAGCGATCGCTGTTCGAGGCGGTCGACGAGTGTCAGGCGGGCAACCGGCTCGGTGATGTCTCGAACGCGGTCCAGCGCTGCGTGGAGGGCGGCGGTCTTTCGGTCGTGCGGTCGCTGGTCGGCCATGGGATCGGACGGGACATGCACGAGGACCCGCAGATCCCGAACTACGGGAGCCCGGGCAAGGGGCCGCGGCTCGAGCCGGGCATGGTTCTGGCGATCGAGCCGATGACGACCGCCGGCCGGCACGGGGTGCGGATCGCCGACGACGGGTGGGCGATCTTCTCGCAGGACGGATCGCTGGCGTCGCACTTCGAGTTCACGGTCGCAATCACGGCCGATGGGCCGAGGATCCTGACGCCGTGGCACGGTGGAGAGGACGGCGACTCGCCAGTTGCTAACATACCCGGTCGCGCTCAAGTCGAGTGACCAGGGCGCGAATGCGTATCCGTGAGCGGTAGCGGCAGCCGAACCGGCAGCCAGAGCCGACTCGACTGGACCAGCCGAAAGGGATCATGAAGGTAAGACCGTCGGTCAGGCCGATGTGCGAGAAGTGCAAGATCATCCGCAGGCACGGAAACGTGCTCGTGATCTGCAAGAACCCTCGCCACAAGCAGCGTCAGGGCTAGGTCATGGCGAGAATCGCCGGCGTCAACCTGCCGCTGAACAAGCGCGTCGAGATTGGGCTCACCTACATCTTCGGTGTCGGGCGTCCCACCGCGGGCAAGCTGCTCGATTCGGTCGGGATCTCGCACGACACATACGTCCGGGACCTGACCGAGGCCGACGTCGGCAAGTTGCGCGACATCATCGACACCGACCTGACGGTCGAGGGCGATCTGCGTCGTGAGCGCTCGCAGGACATCAAGCGCCTCACGGAGATCGGCTGCTACCGGGGGATCCGCCACCGCCGCGGGCTGCCGGTTCGCGGTCAGAAGACGAAGACGAACGCCCGGACGCGCAAGGGTCCCAAGCGGATGCAGGTCGCCGGCAAGAAGAAGGCAGGTAAGAAGTAATGCCCGCACCCAAGCGCCCGCCGAGGGGCCGTCGCAAGCCGAAGAAGAACATCCCGATCGGCCAGGCGCACATCAAGACTTCGTTCAACAACACGATCGTCTCGCTGACCGACCAGTCGGGCAACGTGATCGCGTGGGAGTCGGCCGGTGGAGCCGGCTTCAAGGGCTCGCGCAAGTCGACGCCGTTCGCGGCGCAGGTCACGGCCGACGCGGCGGCTCGCAAGGGCATCGAGCAGGGGTTGCAGAAGGTCGAGGTGTTCGTCAAGGGTCCGGGCTCCGGTCGTGAGACGGCGATCCGATCGCTTCAGGCGGCCGGTCTCGAGGTCACAGGCGTCAAGGACGTCACCCCGCAAGCCCACAACGGTTGCCGCCCCCGCAAGCGGCGCCGAGTCTGATCGCAGAGGGTCAACTTATGGCAAGAGATACTTCTCCGCAGTGCAAGCAGTGCCGGCGCGAAGGCCAGAAGCTGTTCCTCAAGGGAGAGCGCTGCCTGACCGACAAGTGCGGCGTCGAGCGGCGGGCCTACCCGCCGGGCGAGCATGGCCGTGGCCGGCAGAAGCAGAGCGAGTATCGCCTCCAGTTGCGCGAGAAGCAGAAGGCCAAGCGCTACTACGGGATCCTCGAGAAGCAGTTCCAGGGCTACTACGAGAAGGCGTCGCGCCAGGCGGGGATCACCGGGGAGAACCTGCTGACCCTGCTCGAGTGCCGGCTCGACAACGTCCTCGTCCGGCTCGGGTTCGCGGCGTCGCGCCGCCAGTCGCGGCAGCTCGTCCGGCACGGCCATTGGACGGTCAACGGTCGCCGGGTCGACATTCCGAGCTTCCAGGTCCGTCCGGGCGACGTGATCGCAGTGAAGGCCTCGACGGCGGCAGAGCAGGTGATTCGCGACGCGACCGAGCTGACCGGTCAGGTTCCGGCGTGGCTGCAGGCCGACCACGACTCGCTGACGGCCAAGATCCTGCGCAAGCCGGAGCGCCGGGAGGTCGCGGCGCCCGTGCAGGAGCAGCTCATCGTCGAGCTCTACTCCAAGTAGCGAAGCTTCATACGCCTGATCCGGCGCCTTGCGTGGCGGCCCGGACTTTGAAACACGACGACGTTAGGACCCCGATGCTTGATTTTCAAATCCCCCGGATCACGAGTGAGTCCGTTGAGGAGAACCGTGGCTCGTTTGTGATCGAGCCGCTCGACCGTGGCTTCGGCTACACGTTCGGCAATTCGCTGCGGCGTGTGCTCCTGTCGTCGCTGGCCGGCGCCGCGGTGACCAGCGTGCGGATCGAGGGGGTCGCGCACGAGTTCTCGACGATCAAGGGCGTCACCGAAGACGTCACGGACATCGTCCTCAACCTGAAGGGCGTCGTCTGCCGGATGCACTCCGACGCGACCGAGGTCGAGGCCGGCCTGGTCGCGACCGGGCCGGGGGAGATCACCGCGAAGGACATCGACCTGCCGTCGGGGGTCGAGGTGCTCAACCCGGACGTCCACATCGCGACGCTCGAGAAGAAGACCAAGCTGGAGCTCTACCTGACCGTCGGCCGGGGCCGGGGGTACCGTCCGGCCGAGGAGAACAAGTCGCCCGACCAGCCGATCGGGGTGATCCCGATCGACTCGATCTTCTCGCCGGTCCGGCGGGTTGCCTACGCGGTCGAGCAGGCCCGCGTGGGTCAGAAGACCGACTTCGACAAGCTGACGCTGGACATCGAGACCGATGGCTCGGTCGAGCCGTCGGCCGCTTTGCGGGAGGCCGCCGAGCTCCTGATCTCACAGCTGGCGATCTTCACCGACGTCGAGCGGCTGGCCGAGCTCCGTGAGGGCCCGCACGGACCGCTCGACGGCGGCCTCGGCCACGGGCAGCCGGGGACCGTGCCGGCGGCGATGCAGGGCGAGGAGTGGGGCATCCTGATCGAGGAGCTCGAGCTCGGCGTGCGCTCGTACAACTGCCTCAAGCGCGCCGGCATCCAGACCGTCGGGGATCTGATCTCGAAGTCGGAGGCCGAGCTCAACGCGATCCCGAACTTCGGCAAGAAGTCGATCGACGAGGTCATCGAGACGCTCGAAGCCCGCGGCCTGCACCTGCGGCAGGACTAGCAGACCAAGGAGACTGGCGATGCGCCACCAGAAGACACGACACAAGCTCAGCCGCGACTCGGCACATCGCAAGGCGCTGCTTCGGAACCTCTGCAAGGAGGTCATCGAGCACGAGCGGATCAAGACGAGCCAGGCGAAGGCCAAGGCGGTCAAGCCGGAGGTCGAGAAGCTGATCACGCTGGCCAAGCGGGGCGACCTGCACGCACGGCGCCAGGCCCTGTCGGCCCTGGGGCAGGACAAGTTCATCGTGCACCGTCTGTTCGAGGAGGTCGCCCCCCGGTACGAGACGCGGCCGGGCGGATACACCCGGATCCTCAAGCTCGGACCGCGGCAGTCCGACTCGACCGAGATGGTCTTCCTGGAGCTCGTCTGAGCAGAGCGGAGGACCGATGAGCGGGGCGCCGGTTCCCCTTCAGACGGGCAGCGGGATCGATCCGGATGCCCGGATCGGAACGGTCACCCTGGTCGTCTCCGACCTCAAGCGGGCCCTCGCGTTCTACGCGGGGGTGCTCGGCTTGTGGATGCACCGCGTCGATGATCGGGTGGCGGCGCTCGGGGCGGGCGCCGAGGACCTCGTCGTGCTGATCGAGGACCCCGAGGCGGTTCCGGCGATCGCCTGCACAGGGCTGTTCCACCTGGCGATCCGCGTGCCGTCACGTCTCGAGCTCGCGCGGTCGATCCAGCGGCTGATCCTCTCGCGTGGAGCGCTCACCGGGTTCGCCGACCACCTCGTCTGCGAATCGCTCTACCTCGACGATCCCGACGGCAACGGGATCGAGATCTACGCCGACCGCCCGAAGGCGGAGTGGCCGCTCGAAGACGGGCACGTCCGGATGGCCACCGACCCGCTCGATCTCTACGGGGCGATCGCGAGGTCCGACGGCCGGTCGGTGCCGCCCCAGCAGGTCGAGGTCGGGACGGTCCTCGGCCACGTCCACCTGTGCGTGGCGGACGCCGCCGCGGCGGAGGCCTTCTACCGGGACGTGATCGGCCTCGATGTGATGGTCCGCTTCCCGGTCTCGTCGATGCTGGCGGCCGGCGGCTACCACCACCACATCGGCGTCAACCACGCTCACACCGACGGGGCTCCACCCCCCGAGCCGGGGTCGCTGGGGATGCTCCACTTCGAGTTGATCGTCGCCGACCCGGGGCCGATCGTCGCTCGCCTCGGGGAGAACGCCGAGCGCCATCCCGACGGCGTGCTGGCGCGCGACCCGTCGGGGAACCGGGTCCTGGTGCGCTCCGCCTGAGCCGGCGGACGCGTCCTGGCGCAAGACCCGCCGTCAACCGCCCGGTCGCGCGACGACTCCCGCCAGGCCGGTGGGATTCCTGGACCGCGGCGGCGCGAATCCTGGTGAATCGGGCTCGTTGCGTCTGATCGCTCTCGCCACGGCGAGACCGGGAGGCGGCTGAGCCGGTTCGGGCGCTCGGCGTGTGCTTTCATTCGCGCGGTGCCGAGCCGCCCGATCCGCGTCAAGTGACCGTGCCGAGCCCCGGGCTCGCGGACCTCGACCGGGCGGCCGCGGCGCTGGCCGCCCGGCTGCCCGAGGCGCTCGGGGTGTTCGCGCGGATCGCCTACAACTACCGGTGGTCGTGGCTTGCGGGAGGGCCGCAGCTGTTCTCGGCGATCGACCCGGAGCGGTGGGCGCTGTGCGCGGGCAACCCGGTCCGTCTGCTTCAGGAGGCCTCGCGGGAGGGTCTCGACCGGGCTGCCGGGGATGAGGGTCTGCTGAGTCGGGCCGCTGCGGCGGAGGCTGTGATCGCGGCCGAGCTGGCGGGTCTGACCGGTCGGGACGGCGGATCCGGGCCGACGGCGTTCCTGTGCGCGGAGTACGCGATTCACGCGTCGCTGCCGGTCTACTCCGGGGGGCTCGGCGCGCTGGCGGGCGACCTCGTCAAGCAGGCCTCCGACGACGGCGCGCCAGTCGTGGCGGTCGGCCTGATGTACCGGGAGGGATACTTTCGCCAGCGCCTGGACGCGTCGGGCTGGCAGCACGAGTACTGGACCCCGACCGATCCGCAGCGGCTCCCGGCGGCGCTGGTCACCGGGCCGGACGGCCGGCCGGTGACGATCAGCGTGATGATCGGCGGCGACGCGGTCCACGCCCAGTTCTGGCGGGTCGAGGTCGGGCGGGTGGCGCTGTTCCTGCTGGACGCCGAGCGGCCGGAGAACTCGCCGCAGGCGCGGTGGATCACCTCGAGGCTCTACATCTCCGATCCGGCGGTTCGCCTGGCCCAGTACGTCCTGCTCGGCGTCGGCGGCCTGCGGATGCTCGACGCCCTCGGGATCGCTCCGGCGACCGTCCACCTCAACGAGGGGCACGCGGCGTTCGCGGTGCTCGAGCTCGTGCGAGCCGAGCAGGCGCGGGGGCACGACCTCGACGAGGCGCTCGAGCTCGCCCGTCGACGGACCGTCTTCACGACGCATACGCCGGTGCCGGCGGGAAACGACACGTATCCGGTCGACGATGTGCTGCTCGCGCTGTCGGGCGTGCTCGAGGAGGCCGGCTTCGACCGGGAGCGCTTCGCGCGGCTCGGTCGGTCGAACCCCGACGACCTGGGTGAGCCGTTCGGCGTGACCCAGCTCGCGCTGCGGACGAGCCGGCGCGCGAACGCGGTCAGCCGCCGGCACGGGGACGTCGCCCGGGGGATGTGGCAGGGCCTGTGGCCGGGCCGGGCGGTCGACGACGTGCCGATCGTCCACGTCACCAATGGCGTGCACATCCCGACGTGGATCGGCCGGCCGATGCGCGACGTCTTCGATCGCCACCTCGGGGACGGGTGGGAGGACCGGGCGGCGGATCCGCGGACCTGGGATCCGATCGGCCGGGTCCCGGGGGAGGAGCTGTGGGCGGCGCGCTGCGAGCAGCGGGCGGAGCTCGTCGACTACGTCCGGCGGCGGAGTCCGACCGACCGGCTCGGACGCGGGGAGTCGGCGGCCTACTCGAAGGCGGTGGAGGCCTTCGACCCGGACGCCCTGACGGTCGGCTTCGCCCGTCGCCTGGCGACCTACAAGCGGCTGCGCCTGCTGATCGAGGAACCGGCGAACCTCGACCTCCTGGCCGGTGAGCGACCGCTCCAGCTGATCATCGCGGGGAAGGCCCATCCGCGCGACGACGACGCCAAGCGGCTGCTCCAGTCGCTGTTTGCCCTGAAGGGGCAGGAGGGGGTCGCCCACCGGGTGGTATTTCTCGAGGACTACGACCTCGACAGCGCGTCCCGCCTGGTCCGGGGGTGCGACGCGTGGATCAACCTGCCGCGGCCGCCGCTCGAGGCGAGCGGAACCAGCGGGATGAAGTCGGCGGTCAACGGCGGTCTCCAGCTGAGCGTGCTCGACGGATGGTGGGCCGAGGCCTACGACGGAGGCAACGGCTGGGCGCTGGACGGGACGACCGACGCGGATGCGTGGGCCCAGGACTCGCGGACGGGGGCAGAGCTTCACAGGCTGCTGCGCGACGAGGTCGTGCCGACGTTCGGGGCGCTCGACGAGACGGGGGTACCGGCTGCCTGGCTCGAGCGGGTGCGCAACTCGATCAGGACGCTGGCGCCCCGGTTCAGCGCGGCGCGGATGCTCGGCGACTACCGGGCGCAGATCTACGACCCCTCGGCCTGAGGGTTCGGTCGGGTCGCCTCGAACGGGGGGCCCGGCGGTCCTCGGACTCGCGTCGACGCGCAGGGCGAGAGGGGTCCGGAGCGGGCGCGAATATCCTGCGGTTGTGCTCAACGTCCTGCTGACCAACGACGACGGAATCGAGGCCGACGGGCTCCAGGCGCTCCGCCGGACCCTCCAAGAGCTCGACTGCATCCGTCTCGTGGTGATCGCGCCCGACGGGAACCGGTCGGCGATGGCGCGGTCGATCACGACGCGCCGGCCGCTGTGGGTCACAGAGGTCGACTTCGGGGATGGGAGCGTCGGGTATGCGACCGACGGGACGCCGGTCGACTGCGTCCGGCTGGCGCAGCTCGGGCTGATCGACGACTTCCACCTGGACCTCGTCGTCTCGGGCATCAACCACGGGGCGAACCTCGGCGACGACATCACCTATTCGGGGACCGTCGCCGCCGCGCTCGAGGGGCTTCTGCTCGGGGTCCCGGGGATCGCCGTCTCGCAGCAGTCGCTCTCGCGGGAGCTCGACTTCAGCGTCGGCTCGGGCTACGACTTCGGACTTGCGGCTCGGTTCGTCGGCCGGCTCGTCGGGAGCCTCGAGTCGCGGCCGCTGCCGCCGGGGACGCTGCTGAACATCAACGTGCCGGGCGGAGAGCCCGACGAGGTCGAGGTGACGCGTCTGGGCAAGCGGATCTACCGGGACGAGCTGCGGCTCGAGGGAGAGGAGGGGGGCCGTCGGCGCTACTGGGTCTACGGGACCGACCCGGGCTTCCACGACGACGCCGGCACCGACCTCGCGGCGGTCGCCGCCGGGCGGATCGCGCTGACGCCGATCCATTTCGAACTGACCGACATTCCGGGCATCGAGCTGCTGCGGGAGTTCGAGCTCGAACGCCTGCTCAATGACTGACGCGCCCGACGACCCGACCGAAGAGGAGGCGGGCGCCCGGGCGCGGGAGCTCCGGCGGCTGCTGCGCTACCACGAGCGCCGCTACTACGTGCTCGACGATCCGGAGATCGGCGACGACGCCTACGACGCCCTGTTCGACGAGCTGCGGGCGATCGAGGCGGCCGACCCGGGGCAGATCACCTCGGACTCGCCCACCCAGCGGGTCGGCGGAGAGCCGGTCAGCCGGCTGACGAAGGTCAACCACCTGATGCCGATGCTCTCGCTGGCGAACGTCCGCTCGGCGGAGGAGCTGCGGGGGTGGGTGTCGCGGATGCGGGGGCATCTGGCGAGGGAGGGAATCGACGAGCCGGCGTTCGAGTTCGTCTGCGAGCCGAAGATCGACGGCCTGGCGATCTCGCTGCTCTACCGTGATGGCCTGCTCGAGCGGGGGGCGACGCGGGGGAACGGCGAGGTCGGGGAGGACGTCACCCACAACCTGCGGACGATCTCCCAGATCCCGCTGCGGATCCCGAACGCTCCGCCGGTGGTCGAGGTCCGCGGCGAGATCTACATGTCGCTGCCCGACTTCGCCGCGCTCAACGAGCGCCGGGCGGCGGCAGGCCTGCAGACCTTCATGAACCCGCGGAACTCGGCCGCCGGAACGATCCGCCAGCTGGATCCCGCGCTCGCCGCGGAGCGGCCGCTGTCGATGCTGGCCTACGCGATCGGCGTGACCGAGGGGCTCCGCCTGGAGACGCAGTGGGAGGCCCTGGCCTGGTTGCGGGAAGCCGGCTTCCCGGTCAACCCGGACGTCCAGCTGCTCCACGGCGAGGACGAGGTGATCGCGCAGTGCCTGTCGTGGGAGCAGCGGCGGGGCCGCCTGGACTTCGAGATCGACGGCGTCGTCGTCAAGGTCTCGGATGTCGAGCTCCAACGCCGGCTCGGCGCGGTCGGGCGTGATCCACGATGGGCGGTCGCGTGGAAGTTCCCGCCGACGACGGCGAAGACGACGCTCCGGGCTGTCCACTGGAACGTCGGCAAGTACGGGGATCTTCACCCGTTCGCCGAGCTCGAGCCCGTCGCGGTGGGCGGCGTGACGGTGAAGCTGGCGACGCTCCACAACGAGGAGGACCTCCGGCGCAAGGACGTCCGTCCGCGGGACGAGGTGATCGTCCTGCGGGCCGGCGACGTGATCCCCCAGGTGCTCTCGCCGGCGCCGGGGGCTGTCGGCCGGCCGGATCGCTCACCGCCGCCGCAGGCGCCGGGCGAATGCCCGGTCTGCGGAACGCCGACCGTCAAGCCGGCGGACGGCGTCTTCACGAAGTGCCCGAACCCGGTCTGTCCGGGCCGCCAGTGGCAGCTGCTCAAGCACTTCGTCTCCCGCGGGGCGATGGACATCGACGGTCTCGGGGAGAAGCAGGTCGCCGCGCTCCAGTCGGGCGGCCTGATCACGACGGCACCGGACATCTACGACCTGACGGCCGAGCAGCTGACCGGCCTCGACAGGTATGCGGACGTCTCGGCCGGAAACCTGATCGCCGCGATCGCCGGGTCTCGGGAGCGGTCGTTCGGTCGCGTGCTGTTCGCGCTCGGGATCGAGGAGGTCGGCGCGGTGACCGGCCAGAACCTGGCCCGGCGGTTCCGGGGAATCGACGCGCTGCTGGCCGCCGGCCCGGAGGAGATCGCCCAGACGCCGGGGATCGGCGCGAAGATGGCGCAGACGATCGCCCGGCAGCTCGCCGAGCCGGCGATGCGCGAGCAGATCGAGCGCCTGCGCAAAGCCGGGATCTGCTTCGAGGAGGACGGACCGCCGCCGGGGGACGGGCCGCTGGCCGGGCTGACGTTCGTCTTGACGGGGACCCTGCCGACCCTCTCGCGTGAGGAGGCGACCGGGTTGATCGTCGGAGCCGGCGGTCGGGTGACGAGCACGGTGTCGAGGAAGACCGACTTCGTGCTCGCCGGAGAGAGCGCCGGCTCGAAGCTCGAGAAGGCCGAGCGGCTCGGCGTCGCGGTGCTCGACGAGGCCGGCCTGCTCGAGCGGATCCGCTCGGATGCGGAGACGTCAGCTGCCTGACGTGCCGCCGGCAACCGGCCCGAGGTACCCCGCGGTAGAGGTCGGCCAGGCTGCGATCGGGGTAGCCGGCCCTCCACGGCTTGGCCGCGGGTCGCGTAGTGGAGGATCGCCGGATCGATCTCCTCGCGCAGGAGGACTTCGAGTGGGATCTCCCTCCGCATGGGCGACGCTGTCGAGGTGCTCGACGAGCAAGCGGTCGGCCTGCGAGAACACGCCGAGGTGCCGACACTCGTCGAGGTCGAGCAGCCCACCGACCCATCCTTACCAGACTCGCTCAGGGCCCGAGACGGGCGATCGCGACGGTCATCGCGTCCTGGAGGGCGTGCGCCCTGGCGTCGGAGATCCGGTTCATCAGGAAGGCGAAGGCGTAGCGCCCGTAGCAGACGCCGGCGAGGTTCGACACGCGCGTCAGGGTCCCGGTCTTCGCCCGGCAGTTTCCGGCGGCCGGCGTCCGCCTCATCCGGTGGACGAGCGTCCCGGTCTCACCGGCCACCGGCAGGGCGGCCATCAGAGCGGTCCCGATCGGGGCGAGCCGCCCGGTCGTGGGATCGAGGTCGCGCAGGAGCGTGACGACCTGCTCGGGGGACGTCCGGTCGGCATAGGAGAGGCCTGACCCGTCGAAGAGGTGGGGGCGGATCCCGAGCTGGGCGAGCCAGTCGCGGACGACCGCCAGGCCGGCGGGGGTCGAGCCACCGGCGCCGTAGTAGGCGCCGAGATCCTTGAGCAGGGTCTCGGCGTAGAAGTTGTCGGACGGCTGATCGGTCAGGTTGACGATCGTCGCCAGGTCGGGTGACTTCACGCTGGTCAGCAGACGGGCGCCGGGCGGCGTCGGACCGACGGCTGTCTTCCCGGTCACGGCGACCCCCGACGCTCGCAGGGCCTTTGCGAACTGGGAGGCGGCGAACACGGCCGGTGAGGAGAGGCGAGGCCGGCCGAGGCTCCCGTGAGCGTCGGCCAAGCCGCTCAACTGACCGCCCAGATCCGCGTCCGGCCGGTAGCCGGTGGCCGGGTCGCCCCTGCGCAGGTCAAAGAGCGTCTCGTCGCCGATCACCGAGCCGTCGAGGCGGGAGATCCCGGTCGCCGCGAGCAGCGCCGCGGCCAGGCCGATCGGCGACGCCTGGCTGCCGGGGGGCGAGCCGGTGCCGAAGGTCGGGTCGCCGCCGCCGTGTACGTAGAGGTTCCCGGTCCAGACGCCCTTCTCGTCGGCACCGCCGATCCCGAGCACGCTGGTCCGGAGCCGATTGGCCGGACCGAACCTGGCCAGGGCGGTCGACGTCGTGTAGAGCTTCTCGACCGACGCCGGGATCAGCGGGGTGGTCGCGCGCAGCGCGTAGATCGTCCGCCCGGTCGCGAGGTCGACGACGTAGGCCCCCGACGCGGGTCCGGCCCGCCGCATGTCGGCGGCGAGGCGGCCGACGAGCTGCTTGGCCGCCGCGTCTGACAGGGCCGCCGGCGTGACCGGCGTGGCCGGCGTGGCCGGCGTGGCCGGCGTGGCCGGCGTGGCCGGCGTGGCCGGCGTGGCCGGCGTGGCCGGCGTGGCCGGCGTGGTGGGGGACCGGGCGGCTGCCACCGAGGGTGCCGGTGAGCCGGCAGCCGACGGGCCGGTCCCGCCGGTCGATCGGATCTGCGCGACCCGGGCGCTGGCCGCCGAGCCGCCGGTTGAAGCCAGCCGTCCGCCTCGGGCACCGGCCGCCGAGCCGGCGGCCGTCGACCCGCCGACCACGAGCGCGGCCGCCAGCACGACGAACGGAAGGAACAGGCGCGGGGCTCGGGGCAAGCGCCAGGGAGCATAGGACGCAGCCGGCGGCCGGCGGTGCAGTCCCTGGGGGGTCGTACAATCGACTGGGCATGGGCAAGGTCGTCAAGCTCGCGCCCGCCGCCGAGCCGCGGGTCGGGCCGCGGCGCAAGCGCTCCCGGAACCCGGCCGAGCGGGTGCGCCCGTCGAAGACCGCGCTCGTCCTCGGCGGCGGCGGCTTCACCGGCGGCGTCTACCAGATCGGCGCGCTGCGGGCGCTCGATCTGCTGAGCGTCAACACGAGCGTCAACGACTTCGATGTCTTCGTCGGGACATCAGCCGGCGCGTTCATCGGCTCGCTCGCGGCCAACGGGATCAGGCCCGAGGAGATGATGCGGGCGGTCAGCCAGGCGCCGGCCTCCCTGCGGGATATCGACATCGGGACGCTCCTACGCCTCGACCTCCTCGAATACGCCCGCAAGGGGGCGCTCCTCCCGCTGCGGGCAGCCCTCCTCGCCCGCCGTCTGGTCGGCGAGATCGGTCAGGTCTCGCTGGTCGACCTCGTCCTCGGGCTCGGTGGGGCCCTCCCGGCCGGGTTCTATACCGGCGCGGGCATGGAGGATTACGTCCGCAAGGTGGTCGCCGCCGATCCCAGCCGAACCGATGATTTCCGGATGCTCGCCCGCGAGCTGTACATCGTGGCCAGCGATCTCGACACCTGCGAGCGGATCGTCTTCGGCGGACCCGGCTGGGACGACGTCCCGATCTCGACGGCTGTCCGCGCGTCGACCGCGCTCCCGGTCGTCTATTCGCCGGTCACCGTGAAGGGCCGTGAGCTGATCGACGGGGGGATGGTCTCGACGACGAACCTCGACATCGCGATCGATCGTGGGGCGAAGCTCGTGATCGTGATCAACCCGCTCGTCCCGTTCCACAACGACTTTCGCAAGACCGTGATGACCTGGCGGGGACGGCGTCCGCGGCGCGTCTCGGACATGGGGTTCCCGCAGATCGGCCACCAGGCCTTCAAGATGATGGCCCACCAGCGGCTCCACGAGATGGCCCGCCGGTGGGAGGAGCGGTTCCCCGGGGTCGACATCGTTCTGATCGAGCCGGCGGCGAACGACGAGTTGATGTTCGAGACCTCGATCATGGACTTCTCGAGCCGGATCGCGATCGCCCGCCACGGCTTCCAGTCGGTGACGCTGAAGCTCGCCGACGAGTACGACTCCCTCAAGGAGATCTGCGCCCGCCACGGGATCGAGATATCGGGTACCCGGGTCCGGCAGGTGGTCGAGCACTTCGACGACGAGCCCGAGAAGACCCGGGCGTGGCGGAAGATCCTCGAGCAGACGACGACGACCCTGCTGCGCCAGAGCAATCAGGGGTGACTTCTACTCGGGCGGCTGCGACCGATCTCCGCGGGCCGGTTCGACGGCTGGCTCGGAACCTGCGCGCCTCCGGCAGGTTCACCTTGCCGTGGGTCCGGGCCGACCCGCGGTTCTGATCGGACTTCGCGTTAGGCCTCCGCAGGTCGGCGGACGTCCGTGGCGGTCCGCAGGTTGCTGAGAAACAGGTTCTTGTCGATCCGGCCTTGGAAGATGGGCACGCCCATCTGCATGCACTTCGTGATCACGTCGCGACGTTCGAGTCCGGCTTCGCGGGCCAACTCGGTGGGCGTCAGGTGATTCGGCATCGGCACGGCCTCCTATGTTCTTGACCATGTCCTGTATATCGCCTCCGGCGGACGTGCACAAGCGATCAGGACGGATGATCGGTCGTCGGTGTCCCTGGACCACCGGTCCAGGTCGGAAATCGCCCCTTTTCAGTGCTCAGATCGGGTTCGGGACGTCGACGAAGACGTGGTCGACGCCGAACCGCTCGACCAGGTGGCCGCCGAGCGCGCGGACACCGAAGGTCTCGGTCGCGTAGTGGCCGGCGGCGAGGAAATGAATCCCGGACTCGACCGCCTGGGCCATCACCCGCTCGACCGGCTCGCCCGTCAGGAAGGCGTCGAGGCCGTCGGCGACCGCCTCGTCGAGGTGCCCGCTCGCCGCCCCCGAGACGATCCCGATCGTCCTGACCCGGTCGGGCCCGCCCGTGAACGCGAGCGGCGCGCGCCCGGTCAGCTCGGCGACGCGTGAAACCAGCTCGTCGGGGGTGATGCCGTCGTCCGGGAAGCGGCCCCGGCAGCCGATCGCCCGACCGCGGTGGACGGCGAACGGCTCCGACTCGACGCAGCCGAGACCGGCGGCGATCAGCGCGTTGTTGCCGATCCGGGGATGCCCGTCGAGCGGAAGGTGGTAGGCGGCGAGGCTCACTTCGTTGGCAAGCAGGATCCCCAGCCGTCGACGGAGGCGGCCGATCACTCGGGGGTCGTCGCCGTCCCAGAACAGGCCGTGGTGGCAGATCACGAGGTCGGCGTCGTGGGCGACGGCCCGCTCGAAGAGCTCGACGTTCGCCGAGACGCCGGTCACGACCCGGCGGACCTCGGTCCGGCCCTGGACCTGGAGCCCGTTCGGGCAGTGGTCGGCGAACGCGTCGGGGTCGAGCAGCCGGTCGAGCTCGGCAAGGATCTCCTCGAGGGCGGCCACCGCAGTCGAGTATGCCTGGCCCGCGCCCTCGGGCGGCCGCCGGCTGTGGGATACTGGGACGGTCATCGGGGCGTGGCGCAGCCTGGTAGCGCGCGCCGTTCGGGTCGGCGAGGTCCCCGGTTCGAATCCGGGCGCCCCGATACGGCGAAAGCCCTGCAAATTGTGGGGTTTTCGTCTTTCTAAAGCCGCTCAAAGTTCCGACGAGGTTCCATTCGTGGACTCAGTCTTGATCCGGATCCAGGAATGACGGGTATCTGTACCTTCGCAAGGGAACTCCGACATTCCGGCGGCCTATAGCTGCCGCCAAGATGCAGGTGCACTCCAGAAGACCCTAAGAAAGCCTGCTTGAGAAGCATGGCTGGGAGATGGTGCACGGCGGAAAGCACGCGATAAAGATGACGAAGGCCGGCGCGCGCCCGATCACTTTGCCGACGCATCACAGAAATGACTACGGTCGCGACCTCACCGCGTCGATACTCAAACAGGCAGGACTATGATTGGCTGTGCGATCGGATCTCGGGAAGGGAGAATGATCCACAAGCATGGCCGAGCACGCTGAATTCCGCGCCATCGTTCATCACGAAGACGATTCGTACTGGGCAGAAGTTCCCGATTGCCCAGGCTTGTTCGCCAGCGGCGACACGATCGACTAGCTGGCCGAAGCCTTGGCGGAGGCGTGGGCGATGTGGCATGACGACCAGAACCGGCCCGTCAACGTCGTTGCGTCCGGACTAAAGCCCACCCCCACGCACGAGGTAAACGAACTCCACGTGCGCGTTCCCGTATTGGCATAGCGCCGGGCCGAGGGACGCGGTTCGCGTCTGGCAGCTCGAGGTCGACGGCGGGCACGCTCTGCCGTGCGCAGTCGGGCGCGTCCTCCCAGCGGACGAAGGTCGGCGCTGGTGGGCCTGGGCTGCTCCAAGGCTTCACGATCACACCCGCAAAAGCCACGATGGAGGCGCAGGTCGGGCGGGACAGTCATCACCCGGTCGCGCAGGCAACGCTGTCCGGCGTCGACCCGGCTCGGCTGCTGGCCTCGCTTGGTCGCGATGTTCGACAAGGCGACCGTGCAGGGCCGCAACGGTCAGATCAGCGTCCTGAAAAGGCGCTGGACACCGCTCAGAAGTACGGCGACAAGGCCTCGATCAAGACCGTGACTGACCAGCTAAACGCGGCGCTCGGCGCGATCGATGACGCTGGTCACGACGATGAACGACTGGCGCGCCGCGGTCGAGAAGACCACTCAGGACGCCGGAGACCGTGCGACGCAGGCCGTCACCCTCCAGAGAAGCCCCGCTCGCGCGAGGCTTTTGCGTTCCCCGGGCCGCTCGCCCTGCGAAAGCGCCCGCCGGATCGAGCATCAGCCGGCGCTCGCCACCTCGACCACCGGGCCAATTCGGTCGTCGAAATCCTGTCCCCCGGGACATAGGCGGCCCGCCCGGGCAAACCTATATTTGGCTCGTCCTAGGGTTCCGCTGCCGAGCACCTCGGCAGGACTGGTCCGAGAGGACAGGCCGGCACCTACATAGCCGCGCTGACACGGAGGGACAAAAGCCCGGGAGACGACATCTTCCGGGCCTTTCGCATTTCTGGAGCAGAAATTGGTTCTACGCGGCACGCCAGCGGTGATCGTGATCGACGTCCAGAAGGGCGAGCTGACGCCCGAGCGCTCCGGCATCCCGATCATGCCCGGCGCCCCCGCCCGCCACCGACTGGTCAGAGAAATCGTCGACGCCGCCCGCTTCCGTGGCGTCCCCGTGGTCTTCGTCCAGGAGGTCCACAAGCCGTCGCTCGCCGACTTCGGCCGCGAGCTCGACGGGACGGAGGGCGTCCACTGCCTGGAGGGCGACCCGGCAACCGAGCTGGCCGACGGCCTCGATCCCCGGCCTGAGGAGTACCTGATCCGCAAGCGGCGGTATTCGGCCTTCTTCGCGACCGAGTTCGAGCTCGTCCTCAAGTCGCTCGGCGTGTCCACGCTCGTCCTCGTCGGCGCCCTCACCGACGTCTGCGTCCACTACACGTTCGCCGACGCCCACCAGCACGACTACCACGTCCGTGTCGTCACCGATTGCGTCGGCGGGTCGTCCCGAGAAGCCCACGACGCCGCCCTGCGGGCGATGGAGTACCTCCAGCGCGACTGCCTGGTCACCGCAGCCGATGTGCTCGACGTGCTCGCCCGGCCCACGGATGTCGGGGTCGCGGCGTGAACGCTCCGACCGTCCCCGCGCTCGACGTCTGCGACCTCCACGTCACCTTCCGGAGCCCGTCCGGCGACGTCCACGCCCTCCGGGGCGCGAGCCTGACGATCGCCCCCGGCGAGATCCTCGGTCTCGTCGGCGAGTCCGGCTCCGGGAAGAGCGTGCTCGGGCTGACGGCTCTCGGCCTCCTCCCCCGCGACCCGCATCCAGTCCTCTCGGGGACGGTCTCACTCGACGGCGAGGACATGGTCGCCGCGACCGAGAACCAGCGCCGGGCCCGCCGGGGGGCCTACATCAGCGCGGTCTTCCAGGACCCGATGAGCTCGCTCAACCCGTCGATGCGGGTCGGCGCCCAGGTCGCCGAGGCGCTCGGCGCCGGTGGGGATGACGAGGACGACGAGGCCGACCGGGTCGTCGAGCTGCTTGCCCAGACCGGGATCCCGGAGCCCGCCGTGAAGGCCCGCGCGTACCCCCACGAGCTCTCCGGCGGCCTACGTCAGCGGGTGATGATCGCCATGGCGCTCGCCCGATCCCCCCGCCTGATCGTCGCCGACGAGCCGACTACCGCGCTCGATGTCACCGTCCAGGCCCGCGTCCTCGATCTCCTGGCAACGGCCGCCCGCGACCGGGGAGTCGCCCTCCTGCTGGTCACCCACGATCTCGGCGTCGCCGCCCGGATCTGCGACCGGATCGCCGTGGCCTACGCCGGGCGGATCGTCGAGGTCGGCAGGACCGCCCAGATCCTCGGCCGCCCCCAGCATCCCTACACCGTCGGCCTGCTCGCCAGCCGGCCCCGCCTCGACGGGCTGATCGCCGGCGGGGCGCTCCCGTCGTTGCCCGGCCAGCCGGCCGACCCCCGGCGGCCGCTCCCCGGCTGTTCGTTCGCCCCGCGCTGCCCCCGGGCCGACCTCGGGTGTCAGGCTCCGGTCCCGCTCGCCGTCGCCGGCGATCGCCGCTGCGAGTGCCACCACGTCGGCGCGGTCCGCTCCTGGCCGTCGGCGGCGGCTCGCCTCGCCCGCGTCGAGGACGCAGCCGCCGGTCTGCCGGCCGCCGCCCTGGTCCTCGAGGACGTCGTCCGCGAGTACGCCCGCCCCCGCCCCCACCCGTTCGCCGCCCGGCCGCCGGCGCTCCGCGCGGTCGACGGCGTCAGCCTGTCCCTCCCGGCCGGCGGATCCCTGGCGATCGTCGGGGAGTCGGGCTCCGGCAAGACCACGCTCCTGCGGATGGTGGTCGGCCTGCTCGATCCGACTTCCGGCGGCGTCCGGCTCGGCCCGGGCGCCCCACCCCAGCTGATCTTCCAGGATGCCGGCGCGTCGCTGACACCATGGATGTCGATCGGCGACCAGATCGCCGAGCGGCTGGCAGCGCTCGGCGTGCCCCGGTCCGAGCGGGCCGATCGCGTTGCCCGGACGCTCGAGTCGGTCGGTCTCCCGGCCGAGGCGGCCGCCGCCCTCCCCGGGAAGCTGTCGGGCGGCCAGCGACAGCGGGCCGCGATCGCCCGAGCGATCGCCGTTCCGCCGGCGCTCCTGGCCTGCGACGAGCCCGTCTCCGCGCTCGATGTCTCACTCGCCGCCCAGGTCCTCAACCTCCTCTGCGACCTCCGTGCCCGCCTGGGGATCGCCCTGCTGTTCGTGACCCACGACCTCGCGGCCGCCCGGGCCGTCGCCGACGAGGTCGCCGTGATGCACCGGGGT
Organism: Solirubrobacteraceae bacterium; assembly: GCA_034664295.1. Lineage (GTDB taxonomy): Bacteria > Actinomycetota > Thermoleophilia > Solirubrobacterales > Solirubrobacteraceae > Palsa-513. The sequence continues at coordinate 66,346 of JAXDHV010000025.1, forward strand.
GTCGTCGTCGAGCAGGGGCCGATCGACCGGATCTTCTCGGCGCCCGACCACGACTACACCCGCGAGCTGCTCGCCGCCGTTCCCGACGTCGCCCAGGCCGCCTGATGGCCGCGCCCGCCCCGGCCCCCCTGCCGGTCAGCCACGCGCGATCGATCTCGGCGAGCGCCAGGGGCTCCCGCCTCCTCCCGCTCCTCCCGCTCGGCCCGCTCGGCCGCCGCCGGCGGGCTGTGGTCGCCGGGGCCGGCGGCGCGACTGGGATCGCGAGCGCGAGGGCCGCGCTGATCCCCCTGGGGATCGTGACCCTCGTGATGCTCGTCCTCCCGACGATCCTCGCGACCCACTCGAGCCTCGAGATCACGTCAGCCGGCCCGTTCCACCACCCGTCGCTGGCCTACCCGCTGGGGACCGATGACCTCGGCCGGGATGTCTTCTCGCGGGTCCTCTACGGCGCTCGGGCCTCCTGGCTGGCCGCGCTCGGCGTGATCCTGATCGGCGCGGCCTTCGGCGCCCTGATCGGGGCGGTGGCCGGGGCCTTCGGGGGGATCCTCGACACGATCCTGATGCGCGTCACCGACCTCTTCCTCGCCCTCCCGGCCCCGGTTCTCGCGATCGCCGTGATCGCGTCGGTCGGCCCTAGCCTCCTCCACACGCTGCTGGCCCTGAGCATCGTCTGGTGGCCGTGGTACGCGCGGATCGTCCGCGGAGAGGTCCGCGCGCTCGCCGGGCGCCCCCACGCCGAGGCCGCCCGCCTGGCCGGGGTCGGCCGGACCCGCCTCGTCCTGCGCCACCTCCTCCCGGGGGCGTTCGCCCCGGTCATCGTTGCGATGTCGCTGGACGTCGGCAACCTGATCCTCGCCCTCGCGGCCCTCTCCTTCATCGGCCTCGGCGCTCCCCCGCCGGCTGCCGAGCTCGGGTCGATGAGCGCGCGCGGCCTCGAGTACCTCTTCGGCTACGCGTGGGTTCCCCTGGCCCCGGCGGTCGGCGTCGCCGTGCTCGCCCTGCTGGCGAACCTGCTCGGTGAGAAGGCCAACCGCAGCCTCGACCAAAGGACGACTCGATGACTCACCGACGTTCCCGCACGGCCCGGATCCTTTGGCTGGCGCTCGCCGGCGCGTTCGTGCTGAGCGGCTGCGGGGCTGCGTCGACGACCTCCCCGGGTGGGGGCACGACCTCCGGGACGGCGGGGACCGGCTCGGCCGGGTCGTCCGGCTCGTCCGCCGGCCAGATCCTGCGGATCCCCTACCTCGCCGACATGTCGGTGCCCGATCCGGACGTCTTCTACGACATCGAGGGCAACTCGGTGATCCTCTCGTCCTACGACGGACTGGTGACCTACGCGCCGAGCTCGACGAGGATCGTCGGCGATCTGGCGACGAGCTGGAAGGTCTCGAACGACCGCCTCACGTACACCTTCACGCTTCGCTCGGGCGTCCACTTCCACGACGGGACGCCGATGACCTCGGAGTCGGTCAAGCGGAGCTTCGAGCGGCGGCTGGCGGTCAACCAGGCGCCGTCGTACATGCTCAGGCCGATCGCCTCGATGGCCACGCCGACCCCGCTGAGCTTCGTCGTGCGCCTCAAGAACCCGGTCAACCCGTTCATCGACTACATGGCGTCGAGCTGGGGGCCGAAGGTGATCGGTCCGGAGGCGCTCGTCACGCACGCCGGGTCAGACCACGGGCAGGCGTGGCTGGCGTCCCACGAGGATGGGACGGGCCCCTACCAGCTGACTGCGTTCGACCGCGGCCGCCAGTACGTCCTCACACGGTCGGCGACCTACTGGGGCGCCCAGCCGTACTTCAAGCAGGTTCTCTTCAAGATCACGCCGGACATCGGGACCCAGCAGCTCGAGCTCAAGAACGGCGACGTCGACGGCGTCCTCCACTCGTTCCCGGCGTCCGAGCTGAACTTGCTCCCGTCGAACGTCCGGGTCGACGAGTTCCCGTCGTTCCTGCGGTTGCTGCTCTACGTCAACACCAACAAGCCGCCGTTCGACGACCCGGCCGTGCGGGCGTCGCTGCGGTCGGTGATCAACATCTCCCAGCTCGTCGCCGAGGCCTACTCGGGGACGGCGACCCCGTCGATCGGCGCCTATCCGGAGGCGATCCTCCCCAACCAGCCAAAGCTCCCGTACGCCCCGAACCCGAAGCTCGCGGCCGCGGGCTCGAAGGCGGCGTCGACGAAGAGCATCACGCTGGCCTACACGGCTGACGAGTCCGGCGTCCAGCGGCGGGTCGGCGAGCTGATCCAGGCCTCGCTGGCGGCGGCCGGGTGGAACGTGACGGTCAAGGAGGTCCAGTTGCCGCAGGTCTACGGGTACGTCAACAACCTCAAGTCCGCGCCTGACCTGCTGCTCCAGACGAACACCCCGGACGCCGCGCATCCCGACACCTGGGCCCGGATCCTCTTCGACTCGACGGGGGGCCTGAACTTCCTCGGCTTCAAGGACCCGACGGTCGACGGCCTGCTCAACCAGGCGCTCAGCGCCGCGCCGGCCAAGGCCACCGCCCTCTACCAACAGGTCGGGGCCGAGGTCGTCAGGAGCAACGAGATCTACTTCCTCGGCGACGTCAAGAACGTCTTCGTCCTCAACAGGAACCTGACCGGCGTCACGCAGGTCCCGGCCTATCCGTGGACCGTGTCGCTGGCCTCCCTGCGCCGGGCGGGCGGCTGATGCTCGGTCTCGTCGGCCGGCGGCTGGCGGCCCTCGTGGCGGTGATGTTCGGTCTCGTGGTGATCGTCTTCGCCCTCCAGGCCGTGATCCCCAGCGACCCGGTTCGCGCGATGGTCGGAGCCAGCGCGACGCCCCAGGTGGTCGCCGCCCAGCGCCACAAGCTGGGCTACGACAAGCCGCTTCCCGGACGCTTCGCCGACTACCTCGATCGGCTCGGCCACGGCAACCTCGAGACGTCGCTGCGCACGCGAAACCCGGTCGCCGAGGATCTCGGGACGTTCGCCCCGGCCACGCTCGAGCTGGCCCTCTCGGCGGCCGTGCTCGCCGCGGCGATCGGCCTCGGGCTGGGCCTGCTCCTCGTCGGCGGTGGCCGGCCGGCCCGGCTGCTGCGGCTCGGCCTGATCGGCGGAGCGTCGGTGCCGAGCTTCCTGACCGGGCTGCTGGCGATCCTCGTCTTCTACTCGACGCTCCACCTCCTCCCGGCGTCCGGCCGCGTCTCGGACACGCTCGTCCTCCCGAGCGGTCCGACCAGGCTCCTGCTGGTCGACTCGCTGCTCCACGGTGAGCCGAACCTCTTCTGGAGCGCGGTGACCCACCTGATCATGCCGGCCTTCACCCTCGCGCTGCTCCCGGCCCTCGCGATCGCCCGGACGCTGGCGACGTCGTGCGAGCAGATCATGCGCGAGGACTTCGTCCGCACGGCCCGGTCGAAGGGCCTGCGTGAGCGGAAGGTCGTCCTGCGACACGCCCTGCGCAACGCGGCCGGCCCGACCCTGACGATGAGCGGGCTCCAGTTCGGTCTCCTGCTCGGCGGGGTCGTCGTCGTCGAGCAGATCTTCGCCTGGCCGGGTCTCGGCCTCTACCTCGACCAGTCGATCGCCTACTCGGACTTCCCGGCGATCACCGGGACGACGCTGATCCTCGGCGCCGCCTACGTCGTCGTCAACTTCATCGTCGACCTCGCCCAGGCCTGGGCCGATCCGCGGATCAGGACGGTCTGAGATGGCGAGCCTCTCGCCCGCGCCCGCCCCTGCGCCCGCCCCTGCGCCTGCGCCCGCCCCTGCGCCCGCCCCTGCGTCCGCACCCGCCCCGCCGATCCTCGAGGCCGTCCTCCCCGGCGGGGCGAGCTGGTCGCGGGTCTGCCGGCGGGGGACCGCCCTGACGCTGACCGACATCGAGGGCGGAGCCAACGTCTCGACGCTGCTCTTTCGGTCGTCGGACCCGCTCGAGCGCTACTGCATGCCGGACACGCTGAAGGCTCAGCACGTCAGCTGCCTAAGCGCGGGTGTGGCGCTCTACTCGGACATGGGTCGGGTCCTCGCGTCGGTGGTGGAGGAGACCTGCGGCTGGCACGACACGATCACCGGTCACGCGACCGCGGCGATCGTCGCCGGCCGGTGGGGCGCGCTCAGCTATCAGGAGGCGCGCAACGACTGGCGGCGGAGCGCCCGCGAGGGATTCCTCGTCGAGCTCGCCAAGCACGGGCTGGGGCGGCGCGACATCGTCGGGAGCGCCAACTTCTTCTCGAAGGTCGCGATCGGCGAGGCGGGCGAGCTGAGCTTCGTGAGCGGGCACTCGCCGGCCGGCAGCCGGGTGACCGTGCGCTTCGAGCTCGACACGCTCGTCGTGCTCTCGAGCGCGCCGCATCCGCTCGATCCGCGCGCCGAATGGGCGCCCGGGGCGGTCGGGCTGCGGATCGACGGCGTGTCACCGGCGCCGGCGGACGACCCGGTGCGGATGGCCTGCCCGGAGAACGAGCGGGGCTTCCTGGCGAGCGAGGCCGAGCTGCGATGAGGATCGACCGGGAGCTGGCCGCCGGCCTCGGGACGACCTTCGAGCTGGCGGCCGGGGAGATCCTGCGGATCGTCGACCTCCACGGCAACCAGGCGGTCGACACGCTGTTCTTCGACGCCGGCGACTACGCCAACCGCTACAGCGCGGTCGACACGCTGCGGGAGCAGGGGTCGGCCTACCTGACGCTCGGCTCACGGCTGCTGGGACTCGACTGCGAGCCGCTCGTGAGCATCGTCGCAGACACGTGCGGGCGCCATGACACGCTCGGCGGGGCGTGCTCGCAGGAGTCGAACGTCGTTCGCTACGGGGAGCACACCCGGCACATGCACGCCTGCCGCAACACCTTCCTCGCGCAGGCGCTCGCGTGGGGGCGGGGGCTCGACAAGCGAGACCTGTCGGCGAACGTCAACTTCTTCATGAACGTCCCGCTGACCCCGGCCGGCGGCCTCGAGTTCGCCGACGGGATCTCGGCACCCGGCAAGCACGTCGAGTTGCGGGCCGATCGGGACACGCTGGTGATGATCTCGAACTGCCCGCAGCTCAACAACCCGTGCAACGGTTATGACCCGACGCCGGTCCGACTGCTGGTGTGGTCGGGTTGACCGGGATCGAGGTGATCTCACCAGGTGCCCTGTCCTCGGTCCAGGACTGGCCCGGTCGGGCGGGTTTCTGGGAGGTAGGGGTGCCGCCCTCGGGGCCGGTCGACGATCGGTCGTTCCGGGTCGCGAATCGCCTGGTCGGCAATCCGGAGGGGATGGCGGGACTCGAGGTCACGGTGACCGGGCCGAAGCTCCGCTTCGGGCGGGCGGCGAGGGTTGCCGTGACGGGAGCGCCGATCCCGGTGAAGCTCGACGGGGAGCCGGTCGCGGGGTGGCGGGCCTTCGAGGTGCCGGCGGGTGGCGTGGTCGCGCTGGGGGCGATCCGGGGGGCCGGACTGCGGGCGTACGTCGCTGTCGCGGGCGGGATCGACACCGAGCCGGTGATGGGGTCGCGGGCGGTCTTCGTTGCCGGAGGGCTGGGCGGGCGGGCGCTGCGGCGGGGTGACGTCGTGCCGCTGGGCGCGGACGCCGGCGACGGCGGGGGCATGGTCGCCGGCGGGCGGGTCTCGGGCGGGTGGGGGGACCTGGCACCGGAGCTCGGCAACGCGGTCGTCCTGCGGGTCGTGCTCGGACCCCACGGGGCGCCGGACTTCCTCACACCGGACGGTCTGGAGGATCTCTTCGCGGCCGATTGGACGGTTCACCACCAGTCCGACCGGACGGGCATCCGCCTGGTCGGGCCGCGGCCGGAATGGGCCCGCGCTGACGGGGGCGAGGCCGGCCTGCATCCGTCGAACATCCTCGACAGCGCCTACTGCGTGGGGACGGTGATGCTGGCCGGCGAGATGGCCGTGATCGTCGGTCCCGACGGACCGAGCCTCGGCGGGTTCGCCGCCGTCGCCCAGGTGATCCGGGCTGACCGGTGGCGGATCGGGCAGCTGCGGGCCGCGGACGTCGTTCGCCTGCAGCCGGTCGATGCCGCGCGGGCGTTGATCCTCCATCGGGCCGCCGAGGCCGAGCTGGCGGGCGGGACGCCGGTGGCGACGGCGCCGCAGACTCCGACCGCGACGCCGACGCAGGCGCCGACATCGACATCGACACCGGGTCTCGCGGGGCACCGCGCGTTCGTGCGCCCGGCCTTCGACCGGCCGATCGACGGGGTCCATGGACTTGTGACCTACCGGCGGGCGGGGGAATGCGCGGTCCTCGTCGAGTTCGGCGACCCGGTGATCGATCTACGCTCACGCGTACGGGTCCATGCCCTCCAGGCGGCGTTGGTGGATCAGCGGATCGACGGGGTGGGCGATCTCACTCCGGGGGTGCGTTCGCTCCACGTCCAGCACGACACCGGCCGGATCGACACGGGGCGCCTGCTGGGGGTGCTCGCCGGCCTCGAGGCGTCGCTCGCGGCCCCCGAGTCGCTGCCGGTCCCCGGGAGGGTCGTTCACCTGCCGCTGACGTGGCGCCATTCGCTGGCCGAACGGGCGGTCGAGCGGTATGCGGCGTCGGTCTGGCCGGACGCGCCGTGGTGCCCGGACAACATCGACTTCATCCGGCGAGTCAACGGGCTGGACGACGAGCGGGCGGTCCGGGAGATCGTGACCGAGGCGGCGTATCTCGTGCTCGGGCTCGGCGACGTCTACCTCGGGGCGCCGGTGGCCGTCCCGCTGGACCCGCGCCACCGGCTGGTCACGACGAAGTACACGCCGGCGCGAACCTGGACCCCGGCGAACGCGGTCGGGATCGGCGGGGCGTTCCTGTGCGTCTACGGGATGGAGGGGCCGGGCGGCTACCAGCTGGTTGGGCGGACGGTTCCCGTCTGGGACACGAGGCAGACGCCGTCGTGGCGGCTGCGTCACTTCGACCAGCTCCGCTTCGATCTGGTCGGGGAGGTCGAGCTAGAGGCGTTGCGGGCCGAGAGCGAGGCGGGTCTGTGGCGGCCTGCGGCCGAGCCGACGGAGTTCTCGCTGGTCGAGCACGAGCGGTTCGTGCGGGCTCACGCAGCCGAGATCGGGTCGTTCACGAGGCGGCGGGAGGCGGCCTTCGCGGCTGAGCGGGACGCGTGGGCGGTCCGGTCGGATGCCGTCGCGGAGCTGGTCGCCTGACGGCGTGCGGGAGACGGTGCCGGCGTGGCGGGTCGCGCCAAGCGTGCACCATCGCCAGCTGACCGAGCCGGTCGGGGACCGACTGCGCCGTATCTACGCTACATATTCGGCGGGTCGAGCACGCTCGCCGGTGGAGGAGTCGGCACCACGGACGCGTTGGCTCGCACCTCGACGATCGCCATCATCCCGGCGTCCTCGTGGTAGAGGATGTGGCAGTGGAAGACGAACCAGCCTGTGTAGTCGGTGAAGCGCTGGCGAATCACCACCTCGCCGGGAACGATCTTCCGCCGCGTCACGGTCCTGCCGGACCGTCGGCGGGTGACGAGCGCGTAGTGCTCCCGCGGGATGTTGACCGTGTCCTGGTGCCCGTCGGCGTCGTAGGGTTTACCGTCGACACTGATCACCTGGAACCCCTGGATGTGAATATGGAACGGATGGTTGCTCACCGTCGTGTTGCGGAGCGTCCATTGCTCGACCGTCCCGAGGACTGGATCTGCAAGCGGCATGTTCGTTGGCGCGAAGAACTGGTTATTGATCTGCCACGCATGGGGATTGTTCGGGAAATTCTGGAACGTGAACTTCCGGTTCTTGGCAACAGGGGCGCGGCGGAGATCATCCGCACGTGAAATGTCAGTCGGGGGAGTCGCGGCCGGCGTGATCGGTCCGGATGCACCCACGACGGATATGGCGCCGAGCACATCTGTCGTCTTGACCGCGTCGGACCCACATGTCGGGTCCGGCTTGTTGACTGGCAGGAACTGATCCTCGAACTGGAATCCGCCGCCGGGCAGGGCTGTCTTCGACGCCTGCTGCGCGTATGGGACGCTCAGCAGCTTGTAGCTGGTGCCGGCATGCGGGATGCGGACCAGCACGTCAAACCGCTTCCCGGGGGGCATTACGAGTGTGGTCGCCTGGCGCGTCTTCCAGACGGGTAGACCGTCCTCGCCCACGATGTGGAACTGGTCGGGCAGGAGCTTGTAGAACTTGCCCCCGTCCATCGTGACCGGTGGGCTTCCGTCGCTGAGCCCCACGTCGTAGTAGACGTTGGCCCCGATGTTGGCCAGGCGCCAGAGCTCCCACTGATTCGAGTGCATCGTGAACTTCGGCTCGTACTGGGCGTCAAGGAGGCGGGTCGACTGGTAGCAGATGGCTTTCTCGACGATCTGACCGCCTTCGGTCTGAACGTCTCGGAGCGCAAGCTGACGCGTCGCCACGTTCTGCCACGGTGGCGGAAGGGGATAGGTCGCAGGCGCACCGGCGGCGGCCCGAACGGGGTCGATCACGAGCAGGCCGGAGAGCCCACTCACCACTTGCAGCGCGCTGTCAAGGTTGTGGACGTGGTACCAGTATGTTCCGACCGGCTGGTTGAGCGGCACGTGGACGGTCGAGTGATTTATCGACGGCAGGCCGTTCGCGGCGGCGAGGAAGGTGCGAAAGATGTTGTCCGACGTGCCGTTGGGCTCGACGTGAAGCCCGTGGTAGTGGATGTTGGTCACTTCATTGAGGCCGTTGAGGAATGTCACCTCGATCGTGCCGCCCGGCTGGACGTGTATCGTCGGACCATCGAGCGTCGGAGGCGAGGTCGTGGCCTGCGGCGTGAGGCCGGTGTTGAACGTGAAGGGCGTGACGGGGCTGAGGTCCGCCCCGGCCACCTTGATCGTCCGGTTCGAGTTGGCGACGAGCGTGAGGGCGACGACGCCGTCAGGCCCGGGTAGAATCTGTGGCGGCTGAGCCAGCGGCATGCCGGGTATCGGCAGCCATACGCTGGCTGCCGCCTCTGCCGTGGTACGGTGCGCGACCGCCCCGGGTACCACGACCATGGCCGCTACGATCAGGGCCGCCAGAGCGGCCGTCAACGCCATTTTCACCGCAGAACCTCCCGAGAAGATCGTCCACCACGCCTCAGCGGAACGTAGCATTTTTCCTGGGTGTAATCAAGATTTCGTCGGCGCCACGAATGACGTGTTCCACGGGTTGCCGGGGGGAGCGGTGCTTCGACGCCGGGCCGCAGCTCGTCATGCGTACGTTCGCGCGGGACTGCTCAGAGTGGAGAGAGGGATCGACGCCTGCTGGCGTCTCGCCGGCGCGGACCTCGGTGCAGCGAGGCAACCGACACGGGCTCTGGCGGAACAGCATCAGCACGTCGGGCCGGGGGCAACGCACGACAGATCAGTGGCAGTACACATGATCTCTGACCGGGCCGGGCGGACACATCGCAGCTGGGGCCCGCGACTTGCGCAGCGCCGGCCGGATGTTTCGACTGGTTGCTCGGTGAGGCGGCGGCGCGGCTGCGCATATGGTGCGCCCGACGCCCCCGACGCCCCAGACGCCACTCGGCTAACTTCGGGCGGAAAGGTCCGCGACGGCACCGGACGGCTTGGATCGACGGGCAGAACATCAATGAATCCGGGGCCTGACGCCGATCGTAGTGCTCCCGGACCCGCCCGAACCGACTTTTCCTCAGCAAGTAGGCTAGGCGTATGTTGCGCATTGGAAGCTGGATCAGGCTGCCGGGTCGGAGTCCCGCACCGATCAGCGCCGGCGGCGGGTAGAGATGCAAAGGAAGATCATCGGTAGGCGATGCGCGGGAAGACCGCACACACGGATTGAAAGGGGAATAGGGGAACCGGGCCCGCCCTCACCGGCACCGCGCCCCTGACTGCCAATGGGAAATGGTCCTCCCCGCCCGACCGGTGGCGTCAGTAGCAGCACGAACGTCGTCTGGAGCCCGTCGGCGCTGACGCGGTCGGAGCGCTGGCGCGGCCTCGGTCAATCCGGCGCGACCGTGTGGCTGACCGGACTCCCGGCATCTGGCAAGTCTACGCTCGCGGCTGAGGTCGAGCGCCGGCTCGTGCTCGACGGGAGGGCGGCCTACCGGCTTGACGGCGACAACCTGCGTCACGGCCTCAACGGCGACCTTGGCTTCGACGCGGCGGGCCGGACCGAGAATGTGCGTCGGACGGCGCATGTCGCGGCTTTGTTCGCCGACGCCGGAGGGGTCGCTCTTGTCAGTCTGGTCAGCCCGTACGCGCGTGACCGGGCAGCCGCTCGCGCGGTTCACGATGCGCTCGACATCCCGTTCGTCGAGGTGTTCGTCGACACCTCCCTGGCGGAGTGCGAGTCGCGCGACCACAAGGGGCTCTACGCGCGTGCGCGGACCGGCGAGATCGCGACCTTCACAGGGATCTCCGACCCGTATGAGGTCCCGGAGACACCCGACGTGCGGATCACGCCGGATAGCTCGCCGGCCGAAGCACTCGCGGCGATCTTCGAGACGCTGGAGCGCGTCGCGCCCACGCCGCGCGGCAACCATCTGGGCGACCTCGGCGCAGGCTCTGGAGCCAACGCCCTGGCGAGCGTCCCCGGCGGACCAGACGCCCGCTCATCCTGATCGAGCCGAGGACGTGGATGATCTGCCCGCGTAGCCGCGTCATCTGGCCCTGACGCGAACCCGCGGGAGGCGGTTCGCCGCCGACGGCGTGCGACAGGCTCTACTCTCCTCGCGCATGGGGATCGATGTGGGCATGGGCCGGGTCGGGACGTTCGCGATCGGCGAACGACACGTGAACCGCCTCGGCTTCGGCGCGATGCGCCTCACCGGCTCGGGGATCTGGGGGCCGCCGCGCGACCCGGAGGGCTGCGTCGCGGTCCTTCGGCGGGCCGTCGAGTTCGGCGTCGAGCTGATCGACACGGCTGACTCCTACGGGCCTCACGTCAGCGAGGAGCTGATCGCCCGGGCGCTCCATCCGTACCCCGAGCAGCTGCTGATCGCGACGAAGGCCGGCCTCGTCCGCACGGGACCAGGCGGCTGGCACCTGCTCGGTCGGCCGGAATATCTCCGCCAGCAGTGCGAGCTGAGTCTGCGCCGGCTGCGACTCGAGCGGATCGACCTCTTCCAGCTCCACCGAATCGACCCGACGGTCCCGGCGGAGGACCAGTTCGGCGTGCTGGCGGATCTCCGCGCCGAAGGGAAGATCGGCGAGGTCGGCCTCTCGGAGATCTCCGTGGCCGAGCTCGAGGCCGCCCGGGGGATCGTCCCGATCGCGACCGTCCAGAACCGCTACAACCTCGTCGATCGGGGATCGGAGGAGCTACTCGAGCACTGCGAGCGCGAAGGAATCGGCTTCATGCCGTGGTTCCCGATCGCGTCGGGTGACCTCGCCACGCCGGGCGGCCGGCTCGACGCCGTGGTCATGGCGACTGGCGCCACGCCGGCCCAGGTCGCGCTCGCCTGGCTGCTGGCGCGCTCACCGGTGATGCTGCCGATCCCGGGCACGGCGAACGTCGACCATCTCGAGGAGAACTGCCGGGCGGCCGCCGTGGAGCTCAGCCCGGCGCAGGTCACGCAGCTGAGTCAGGTTGCAGGTTCGTAACGCGCGGCCGCCTGTGCGGCGCAGCCAAGTAGGCTCAACCGCTCTTACGCGATAACGGAGAAGCCATGCAACTCGGAATGGTTGGTCTTGGTCGGATGGGCGCGAACCTCGTCCGGCGCCTGATGCGTGACGGTCATCAATGCGTCGTCTACGACGTCAACGCGGACGCGGTCGCTGGACTCGTCGGCGAAGGGGCAACCGGCGCGACATCGCTCGACGATTTCGTCGCCAAGCTGAGTCAGCCGCGGGCCGCCTGGATCATGGTGCCGGCTGCGTATGCCGGGTCCACCGTCGAGGAATTGGCATCGCGGATGGAGGCGGGGGACATCGTGATCGACGGCGGCAACAGCTACTACCGGGATGACATCGAGCGGGCGAAGGTGCTCGCCCCGCAGGGAATCCACTACGTCGACGTCGGCACCAGCGGCGGCGTCTTCGGGCTCGAGCGCGGCTTCTGCCTGATGATCGGCGGCGAGACAGAGATCGTCGGGCACCTGGACCCGATCTTCGCGACGATCGCTCCGGGGGTCGACGCCGCAGAACGGACGCCGGGTCGGTCGGGCGAGCCGTCACAGGCCGAGCAGGGCTACCTCCACTGTGGTCCGTCTGGTGCCGGCCATTTCGTCAAGATGGTCCACAACGGCATCGAATACGGGATCATGGCGGCCTACGCCGAGGGGCTCAACATCCTCAGCCAGGCAAACGTCGGCGATCTCGAGCAGGAGCACGACGCGGAGACGACACCGCTGCGCGACCCCGAGTACTACCGCTTCGAGATCGACACGGCCGAGGTCTCCGAGGTCTGGCGGCGGGGCAGCGTGGTCGCGTCGTGGCTGCTCGATTTGACCGCTGCGGCGCTCACCGAGTCGCCCGAACTCGACGGCTTCCAAGGGCGGGTCTCGGACTCCGGCGAGGGCCGGTGGACGGTCCTCGCGGCCGTCGACGAGGGCGTTCCGGCCCACGTTCTCACGGCGGCGCTGTACGACCGCTTCAGCTCGCGGGGGGCCGCCGACTTCGGCAACAAGCTGCTCTCGGCGATGCGCGGACAGTTCGGCGGCCACGCGGAGAAGCCGAAGTGAGCCTGCGGGCCGGCGTCGACCTCGGCGGGACCAAGATCCAGACGATCATCGTCGACGAGAAGTACGCGGTCCTCGCGTCCTCGCGTCGGCCGACGCCGACCACGGGTGGGCCGGCGGACGTCGCCGGAGCGATCATCGGGTCGCTCCGGGAAGCGGCGGGGACGGCGTCGATCGACCTTGCGACGCTGACCGGGATCGGAGTCGGATCGCCTGGCGAGATCGACGTAGACCGGGGGACGATCAGCGAGGCTCGCAACCTTCCCCATTGGGAGGGCGCCTATCCACTCGCCGCGGTGGTCACAGAGGCGGTCGGGCCGCCGGTCAGCCTCGGCAACGACGTGACCGTCGCGACGACGGCTGAGTTCGCCCGCGGTGCCGGCAAGCCCTACGAGTCGCTGCTCGGCGTGTTCTGGGGAACCGGGGTCGGCGGTGGCCTGATCCTCAATGGCAAGCCGTGGCTCGGCCGGGGCGGGGCCGGAGAGATCGGGCACATGGTCGTCGAATTGAACGGAGCCCGTTGCGCATGCGGGCGCCGGGGCTGCATGGAGGCCTATGCCGGTCGGGCGGGGATGGAGGCCCGGGCGCGCGAGCTCCACGACGACGGCCGGGAGACCGACCTCTTCAAGCTGATGGACAAGCACGGCCGGACGCGGCTGACGAGCGGGATCTGGGCGCGCGCGCTGAAGCGCTCGGATCCGCTGGCCGAGGAGCTCGTCGATCGGGCGATCGCGGCGCTCGGAGCCGGCGTCGCCTCGGCAATCAACCTGCTCGATGTCGAGGCTGTCGTGATCGGCGGAGGACTCGGCGATCGGCTCGGCGTGCCGTACGCCGAGCGGATCGCCGCGGCGATGAAACCCCACCTGTTCTCTGATGACCGGCCGCCGGTGATCCTCGTCACGACGCTCGGTGACCTCGGCGGAGCGCTCGGGGCGGCGATGCTGGTCAGCTGACGCGCGGGCATGCGGCGCTCGTCGGCGGCCGACCCGACGAGGACACGAGGCCGGCGCCACCGGTCGTCGCAGGCATCGAGGCTCGCGACATCAATCAGGGCGCTTTGCCGTGGCCAGGTCGACGTCCCGGAGATGCTGCCCGAATTTCCAATGGTGTCCCTCGGGATCCACGCACTCGTACACACGGTCCCCGTAGAACTGCTCTGCCGGGGGATACAGCACCTCGGCGCCGGCCTTGAGCGAGCGTTCGTGGTGGGCGTCCACATCGTCGACGTAGATGAACAACCGCTGGCTGATGTTCCCGCCAAGCGTGTTCGGGCTCTCCCAGTGGGCGTGCTCGGCCGCGAGGCCCAGCATCACCTGACTTTCCTCGAAACCCAACTCGCCATGAACCACCAAGCCGTCATCGTCGGTCATTCTGACCCGCACGACAAAGCCAAAGGCCTCGACAATCCAGTCAATGGCCGACGCGACATCGTCGTAGAAGAGGTGTGCGGTAATCCGGGTGAGGTCCCCCGGAGGCTTGTCGGCCATCGGCGCGTGATGCTACACCACTGTCCTCAGCGACGAGTCCTGCCGACGGGGAGGCGGTACGTCGGCCGGCGCGCGCCCCTGGGGACCTCCGGGCAAGCTCGGTCCAATGGCGCTGGCGGGGGTGCCCAGAACGGCGTCGAGGTCACGCATTCCGTACCGCTGGGGACAGCGGGTGGACGCGAGATCCCTGCCCGTCAGTCGCCCTGCCTCGAGGTAGTGTCCCCCCAGTCGCTCCTGGCCCCAGGTGATGACCGAGTCGATGAACGGCGTCGGGACACCGGCGAGTTCGGCGACGCCGCGCATGACCACGAGACCGAACGGAATGTCCTCGGAGAGGAACCGGTGGCCGAAGTCCGGGCAATAGCTCCCGCCTCGGGTTTCGAGCATCGGATGGGTGATCCCCGCATAGCCGGCGTTGGTGCGAAGGGCGGTCATCAGGCTGGTGCGGTCGCCGATGCTCTCGCCGTAGTAGTCGATCTCCCACTGGTACTGGGGAATGACGCGAGTGAGATCGACATCGGGTCGCAGATCCATGATCCGGGCGGCCGTCGCGACCAGCTCCTCGCTGACCCGCTCCAGCAGGTCAGCCCCGTCCTGGTCGATCCCCTCATAGAACAGCGGCGGTTCACGCACAGCGCTACCGTCCCAATCCTTCCAGCGACTGTACATCATCGGAGGATGGTTGGAGGCGTTCGGCGATCGCAGCGTGATTCCGAGCACATGACCCGACACGACCAGCTGGGGTGCCGGACCGAACAGCGTCTGCAGCGCCGACAGGGGATCAGTCACTCGCGCCCTTGCCAGGTCCCCCTGCATCGCGCCGGTCAGTCTCTCCTTGGTCCCGTTGATGGTAACTCTTCTGCCGAGCTCGGCGAGGCGACAGATCCAGGGCAGGGAGTCGAAGTTCAGCACGGTCGTGTCGCGCGGACCCGCGCCGAGCAGCTGGCGTACCTCGAATTCGAAGCCGGGCTGGCCGGGCAGCCCGACGATCACGCAGCCGTCCTCCAGGTAAGGCCCGAGCGCCGATAGGTAGCGGGCGTGGAGAAACGCGGGGAGGACAAACAACGCCATGTCGCATCCGCTGGCTGCTTCTCGCGGGTCGTCTGTGACCAAAGAAGGATTGGACACCGCCACCGTTCGCTCGGTCGTGGCGTGGCGCTCCACCACGCACAGCTGCTCACGTGTCATGATCGACCTCCAGCGCTCCACCTTCTCGGCGTTCAGCGTGAAGACGCGTGCGTCGACATCGCCGCGCGCCGACAGCAGCCCGGCCAGGACATGGCCGCCGGCTCCGGAGCCGCAGATCAAGACACGGAGCGTCCCGCGGGGTGACAGGCGCTCACGAATGCCGCAGGTGAGCGAGGCGGGCACGCCAGGCGCGGGATCCACGGACGGCGCCGGGTGCGCCTCGGGATCGGTTCCAGTATCCTCGCCGGCGGGCCATCGCGCAGAGGTCATGCGGACGTGGCGAGAGGCTTGGAGGCTCGCCGCGGAACTGAGTTCACAGTGCGGCCGTGCCCGGCGTGTCGAGCGACGTCTCGATCGGGGACCGCCCCGACCGGCGGGTGGTGCTACGGTGTCGGCGTGGAGACCGTTGAGGTCGATTCCTGCTGAGCAGCGGAGGCCGGCCCGGTGGATCGCCGCGGGCGCCGCAATCGGATGTCGCAGCCGTCGGCGATGGTCGAGCGAGACACGAACAGCCTACGACCATGGTGACCGCTCGCTGTTCACACACGATCATCCACGGAGAGCGTAAATCATGCCGGATGTGATTGCAACATCGTCCATGACAGGTTCTGTGGGACGCGCGACCGGTGGAATGCATCGCTTGAAGACCGATCGGCCGGAGGCGACCGATCTCGATCGGAGGCACCGGGTGTCGATAATTGGCATGGGACCCCGCGGCCTGTACTGCCTTGAGCGGCTCGTGGCCGAGTTCAGCGCAGCGCCGCTCAGGCGAGGTCTTCGAATTGACATCTTCGACCGGCTCGACGACTTTGGTGCTGGCCCAATCTACCAGCCGGACCAGCCCGAATATCTGCTGGTGAACATCAAAGTGGGGGAGATCGACCTCTGGGAGGCTAGCGACCCGCCCGTGGCGGCAGAGGGTGGCCTCGACTTCGTGACCTGGTACGCGCGGACCCACCCGTCGGAGGCTTCGCTTACCGGCGAGGAGTACCTGGCGCGCGCCGTCGTGGGCCGCTACCTCGTGGAAGGATGCCGGCGCATCCTCGACCAGCTGCCGGCCGGCGTCGACGTGTGCTCCCATGTTGGCGAGGTGGTCGACCTCGATCTCGCCGCCGGGCACCACGCCGTCACGGTCGTTTCCGGGGGGCGGGCGGCATCCGTGCGCACCGACAAGGTGATCCTCGCCACCGGACACTCGAGCGTCGAACCTGGGCCCGACGGCTTACGGTGGGCGAGCTTCGCGGACCGGCATTCCGGGGCGACGTACATACCGTTCGCGTACCCGGTCGACGAGCGGTTGACGGCGATCCCGGCGCGAAGCACGGTGGCCATGCTGGGAATGGGCCTCACCTTCATCGACGCGGCTCTGGCTCTGACCGAGGGGCGCGACGGCTCTTTTGTCGCAGATCCGTCCGGCAGGCTCACCTACCGACCGAGCGGGCACGAGCCGCGAACGATTCTCCCATTCAGCCGGAGCGGTCTACCGATGTCGCCAAAGTCTGCGGATCTGCCGATCGAGGCCTGCGAGCTCCAGTTCCTGACCCGTCGGGCACTCAGTGAGCTCAGAGGCCCGGACCGGGCTCGGAAGCTCGATCTCGACCGTGACGTCTGGCCTCTGTTCGAGCTTGAGATGGAGCTTCGCTACTATCGCGTCGCGCTCCACGGTGATCCCGAATGGCACCGGCTTGACCGCCCGGGTCGCACCGCGCCCGCGATGCGAGCCGCGCTCGACGCCTACCTCGGAGCCCGGCCCGGCCTGGCGCATTTCGACTACCGGTCGATCCTCGACCCGGCCGCAGGTCGGTATTTCGACACTGCCGTCGACTTCGATCGGTTCGTCGGGCGGTACATGGAGGAGCAGATCGCTCTGGCCCGCGTGGGCCAGAAGGGCTCAGGCGTGAAGGCGGCGATCGACATCTGGTACGACGCGCGAGCGGTGCTGGGCTCCGTGATGCAATACGGCGGATTCACGCCGGAGTCCCACAGGAGACTGATCGAAGACGTGTTCCGGGCGTTCAAGCGCGTCGGAGCCGGGCCTCCGATAGTCAACATGGAGAAGCTGGCGGCCCTCCACCGGGCTGGGATCGTCGACTTCTCCTTTGCCCGCAGTCCACGAGTGTCCTTGAACGAGGACTGCGGCTGCTTCGAGCTCAACGCTGCGTTCGCCGAAGCAGCCGCTGTGCGGGCCGAGACGCTGCTCGACGCCCGATACCCGCGGGTCGATCTCGCAGCCGACGCGACCCCGCTCGTGCGCAGCCTTCGCCGTCGGGGGATGGTCAGGCCGTTCGAGAACCGCTCGCAGCGCCCCGGCGGAGCGTCCTACCAGTCGGGTGCCATCGACATGGCCGATCCAACTCGCTTCGTTGTCGATCAGAGCGGCGCTGCGAACGCGGATGTGGCGGTGATCGGGATTCCCACCGAGGGGAACCTGATCGGCAACCTGACGATGGCCCGCGACGCGTTTGCCGGTAGGTGGGCCAACCAGGTGATGCGAGAATTCGAGCTCCGCGAGGCCGGCAGCCAGCCGTCGTTCGTCGAGCACGTGGCGCCGTACAATCAAGAGCGGCCCGCCAGATCGGGGTCTGCGATCGGAGGCCGCAATGACATCGCGTAGCGAACGCTTGACGAGCTTGGCGGATAGCACCGACGACGGAAGCGCCGCGAGCTTCCTTGAGGTGATAACCGAGCGCCACTGCAAGCGGGCATTCCTCGACCGGCCGGTCTCACGCGACGTGCTGGAGGCGGTGCTGCGCGCCGCCGGTCACGCCCCGTCCAGCCGCAACACCCAGACCTGGCACGTGGAGATCCTGATCGGCGCCGCGCGGGAGAACCTCAGCCAGCGGCTCTGCGCGAGCTTCGATGCCGAGCTCCCGAGGAGCCCCGGCTACGTCAACCGCCCGGCGACGATGACCCCGGCCCAGGACGAGCGCGCCAAGCTCGCCGGCATCGGCCTGTTCGCGGCCAGGGGAATCGCGCGAGACGACCCCGCGGCGAGAAGGACCCACGATCGTGACAATCTGCGCTTCTACGGGGCGCCCGCGGCGATGATCCTGCATCTACCCGGTAATGCCGAGGCCGGGACCTTCCTCGACATGGGCATGTTTCTTCAGAACGTGATGCTCGGCTTGGTGGCGTTCGGTCTGGGAAGCTGCCCGCAGTACAGCGTCGCCGGCTATGGCTCGGTCATTCGCGAGGAGCTCGGACTTCCGGCAGATCGGGTCATCGTCTGCGGGCTTTCGCTCGGCTACCCGGACACGGATGCGCCCGTCAACCGCTTCTATCCAGCTCGTGCTCGGCTGGACGAGTACGCCACCTGGCGCGACTAGCCGATCCGGGCAGCCGCGGCGGCAAACGGTTCGAAGTCGGGCAACTCGACCACACGGCGGTGGATGAGACGCCGAAGGTCGGCTGCGAACTCACGGTAAACGGCCAGTGGTTGGCCGATCGGATCTGGAATGTCGGCCTCCGAGTCGAGACGGAACGTCTTGCCGGCGAGATCTGGGGCCGTCGACAGCACCGCATCGTGGTGGGCCGCAGTCATGCAGTAGATCACGTGAGCCGACTGGCACAGCTCGGGCGTGAGCTGTCTCGTCCTGTGGCGCACCTCGATCCCCAGCTCTCCGAGAGCGACGATCGCCGAGTGGGTCATCTGGGCGCCGACATCCTTGACGGTCGTTCCGGCGCTCGTGAGATGGAAATGACGTCCGGCTCGAGACATCGCGATCAGCTCGCGGGCAAGGGCCTCCGCCATCGGGGAGCGACACGTGTTACCGCCGCACACGAACAGGATGAGCCGCGACTCCACCGGTTCCGTCACGCTGCCGCTGGCGACGAGGCGCTTGATCGACGGGTACGCCAGCATCACGATGGCGCAGAGCACGGCGACGAGTGCCACCTTCTGTCCTGTCCCCGGGAGGTTCTTGACCGCGGCGGGAACGAGTGCCGCCAGGATGAAGGAGGCGACGACGCCTGAGAGAAGGCTTGAGATGTTGTTGATCGGGACCGCCCATGAGTAGGGGTTCGGGTCGAGGAAGATGAGCGTGCCGAAGATGAACAGGCATTCGTAGAGCATCCCGATCCCGAGTGCCGGAAGGACTGCTGGAGATAGCAGCAGGCTGGTGAAGCCCTCCTGAAGCTGGGCCACGCCGAGCAGTGCTCCAGCGCCCAGGATGAGCAGTAGAAAGATCGGCGCGGCGGCGTGCTCGCCGACGAAATACCGGCGGTCCACCTCCTTGACGGCCGTCTTTGCCGCTCTGCTCATGATCTGAAACCTTCCGACATATGCGGCTATGTAGGCCGCGACGCTGGCAACGGCCCCGAGCGTGAGCGCGTAGCTGGCGACGTCGGTCAAGGCGATCGCCACGGCCACCAGGCTGAGAATCACCGCGGCCCAGGCGTGCGGCGGGACGTGGCGACCCCTGGCGCGGTCGATCACCGGGGACATCACGAGCGTCCCGGCGCGCATCAGCAGGAGCATGAAGAGGATCGAGACGCCGGGGAACGTGAAGTTGAGCGTGGTCGTGCCGACGATGACTCCCATCAGGCACCCTGCGACCAGCATCTGGCCGCGGGGGAAGAAGACGCGTCGGCCGGCAACCGTCGATCGGCTCCCGTAGCGCCACCAACCGCTGGCGCGGAGAAAGAGCGGCATCACGAGAACCTGCCCGATCGCAGCCGCAGGCAGCAGAACCAGTCCTTTATGCGCTCCGATCCCCGGCAGGTACCCGCTCGACAGCGCCTTGGCGAGCAAGGCGTAGGGCAGGTAAGTCAACCCATAACCGAGGGCCAGCCATAGCACGTGCGAGACGATAACACGGAGTACGACCGACGATGGCACGACACAAGAACATTTAACGAAGACAGTCCGCGAGCCGGCGCAATCCGTTGGTCGCCCCGGCTGCGACCGGGGTTTCGCGGCGAGGTCGGGGAGCGTCCGGAGAACGTGTCCCTGTGCGTCGGCGACGCGCCGAGTCTCGGCGGTGTGCGCCGGGGCGGAGCAGCTTCCCAGTCGCCGACGTTTGAGTCCCTCGTCGACGGCCTCGCGGTGACGGTGGACCAGACACCGTGCCGCGAGCCATCACCGCCGTCGGCGAGTGGCTCAGGCGCTCGGCGAGGCGGCGGCGATGTGCCGGGAGACGAAGTCGTCGACGGTCTTGACGACGAGCTGGGGGGCATCCCACATCGGGACGTGACCGGTTCCCTGCAGCATCACGAACTCGGCGCCGGGGATCTCGGTGCGGAAGCGGTCGGCGTGTCGGGCGGAGGGGAGGATCCGGTCGTGCTGGGGCCAGGCGATCAGGGTGGGCGCGCGAACGGAGTCGAGCCCCTCGATCGCTGCCTGATTGGCGCGCAGGGCTGCTATCACGCGTCCCTCGACAGGGCAGCGCAGCGACGAGAGAACCATCTGGACGGCCGCTGGGGCGGAGACGCGCTCGCCGCGCCACATGATGTCGCGGAGGGCGAGGCGGCGGGTCGGGCCCTTGCTCATGACCATCGGCAGGCTTGGCCGTCCGGCCCGGGCGAGCGCCCGCTGGCGGACGAAGAATCGCGCGAGCCTGCGGCTCTCCCTGCTCCCGGGCTGCCAGCCGCCGGCCGGGGCGAGCGCGACGACGCTCCGGGCGCGACCGCGCTTTGCCAGCTCGAGGGCGATCCCGCCGCCGATCGAGCTGCCGACGATGTGAGCCGATCCGACGCCGAGCTGGTCGAGTTGGGCCTCGACCGCATCGCCCGCGTCACTCAGACGGAGCGCCCCCTGCTTGAGGAACTCCGGGCCGCCGTCGTGGCCGGGAAGCGTCGGGGCGATCACCTCGTAGCGATCGATCAGGAAGTCGACGATCGGCTGCCACTGGTGCCAGGTCCCCTTGAAGCCGTGGAGCAGAAGGAGGGGCTCGCCCTCTCCGCGTCGGTAGAGGGCGGGTGTGACGATCTCGGGCATCGACCGGGGAGTCTAGGACTCTGCCGGGCAGTCTGCTTCCCTAGCTCGACGTGAGGGTGTCCTTGAGCCGCGTCAGCGGGCCGTCGGACGGGTCTGGCAGGAGCCGCGAAATCGTCTGCACGTCACGGGCTAGCTGGTCGATCCCCGGGTGGATCTGGCGAACCTCGGCCTCGACCGCCAGCATGCGGGTGTTGAGGTCGGCC
The DNA here is from genome assembly GCA_034664295.1 of Solirubrobacteraceae bacterium. Taxonomy (GTDB): domain Bacteria; phylum Actinomycetota; class Thermoleophilia; order Solirubrobacterales; family Solirubrobacteraceae; genus Palsa-513. The sequence goes on from JAXDHV010000025.1 coordinate 87,720, forward strand.
CGGAGAACCTCCATCCGCTCCTCGATCGTCGCCTCCAATCCCGTCAGGCGCTCGACCTTCGTCTCGACGCGGAGCACCGACGCCTGCAGGCCGGAGAGCCCGGTGACCAGGTCGCCGGCTCGCTCGTCGATCGACGCGAGGTGGACGTCGGCGGTTCGCAGAAGGGATCGCACGGTCCGCGAGACGCTCTCGAGGTCGCCGGCCAACCGGCCGGGCAGGCGCAGCCCCATCAGGAGGATGTCGAGGATCCCATCGCCTTTGTCGGTATCCGTCGGATCGGAGAGGTTGGCCATCTGGTCGGCGTACCCACGCTCGCTCGATCCGACACACCCGGGTGATCCGACGGCTTCGGAGCGGCTCGCCGGGCAGAATTCGCAGCGCTAGACTCGGCCGCGAAGCGGCAGCGATCGCGGCGCGTCAAAGCGTGGCAGCGACAGGCGAGACCTTGACGAGACTTGAGAAATTCGGTTAACAGCCCGTTCAACATCGAGGTGCTCGATCGAGACGACGCGACCATCGTGCGCGTCGTGGGCGAGCTCGACGTGGCGAGCGCGACGCTCCTCGACGACGCGCTCAAGGACGCCGAGGCGACGGACGCTTCGGTGATCGCGATCGACCTGGCCGGCGTGTCGTTCATCGACTCGACGGGTCTTCGGGCGCTGCTCGAGGCCCATGCCCGGGACACCCGTCACGCGCGGGCCGGCCGTCTGCAGATCACCGGAGGATCCCCTCAGGCGCGGAAGCTGTTCCGTCTCGCCGGGGTCCTCGACAAGCTCCCGTTCGTGGGTCCTTCCGACGAATAGATGCGTGTTTGGCGGAGGATGGGGTACACCAGATCCATGCGGAGATCCGACGGCGAAGCAATACATCTGACCCTGCCCTGCGGCCCGGCCGCGCCGAGGCTTGCCCGAGAGGCGCTTCGAGATGTCCTTCGGAATCGGCGCGAGGACGCCGCCGACGCGACCCTTGTGGCCAGCGAGCTTGTCACCAACGCGGTGAGGCACTCGGCGTGCGTGCCGGGTGAGACGATCACGCTCGATGCGCGGGTGATCGGAGACTGCGTGCGGATCGCCGTCCACGACCCCGGGCGCTCAGCGGAGGATCCGCACGTTCGCGGCGAGGCGCCGACGGCGGGCGGCGGCCTGGGCCTGCGACTCGTCGAGCAACTGGCGCGGCGCTGGGGCTGGGAGCAGCCCGATGGCCGTCTCGTGTGGGCTGAGCTCGTCATGTAGGGCGAGCCGAGGCGTCGACGGCTAGCGAGCCTGCTCGCCGGCGACGGGTCACCAGCGCTTTCGGCGGCTGGCGGCTGGTTGTGAGGAAAGCCAGCGGCTGGTGGCGGTCGAAATGGTGACCGATCGAGACCGAGCCGAGTCGCTCAGCGCTGCTGAGGGGGACTTGCCCGGTGGACCGTGTTGAACGGTCGCAGCCTGTGCTGCCAGTGGATCGTCAGCGCGCCGCTCGGGGAGGTCCCGCCGGTGGTGCGGATCGTCGACTGGGTGTGGGGTATCCCGGATTCACGTGGGCCGGCGTCGGTCGCTTGAACCGAGGCCAGGTTGGCCTGCGGCTCGGATGTGGACGTAGCGCCGGCAGTCGGTGCTGAGGCGGTCGCCGTGCCGCTGCCCGGTGTGGTGGGTCCAGCCGCCGAGGCGGCGCTGGGGGCCGCGGGCTGGGCCGAGGACTGTCCCGATGTCGCGGTCGAAGTCTGTCCCTGGTTGAGCGCCTGACCCGGACCGATTGACCCGGGCGCCTGGGTCGTCGACCCGGAGACGGGATCTCCGGAGGTCGCGGTGGCGACCGTCCCCGCGGCGGCGGGATTCGTCGGGTCGCCCGGCAGACCGGTGACCGCGCCGGGCGCTGCCGTGGCCGGATCTGCGACCGAGTAGGCGGACTGCCCGATGGCGCTCGGGTCTACCGAAGTCCCTGTCGTCGGCGCCAGGGCAAGCCGCGCCTGACCGTCGATCGAGGTCGGTGCCGTCGGCAGCGTGGAGCCCGCGAGGCGGGAGGCCGGCAATGGGGGGGCGATCGCTCCGCCGGCGGTGTGGGCGACGAAGGCGGGAGTCGGCGACGGCACGTAGGTGCTCCGGTGGGAGACGTGCGACTTGGCGTGGGTCTGGTGGTGAGCCAGCGGCGCGGTGGCCTGGAGCGCGCCGGCCCCGCCGACGAGTGCGCAGGCGCCGACGATCGCAGCGACCTTCGTCGCCGTGGCGGTCACCGCGCCACCGAGCAGAGCGCTCGATCCGCCGGCCGCGATGCCCCCGCCTGCTCCGGCACCGGCCCCGGCACCGGCGCCGGCGCCCGCCCCGCCTCCGCCGATTCCGAAGAGGAGACCGAGGTGTCCGAGCGGTCCGACCGGGACAAGAGCCGCGACCTGGCGGCTGACGCTGCGGAGTTGGCCGCGATAGGACGAGCATTGATCGCACTCGCGCATGTGGCGCCGGGCGCGTCCGCTCGCGCGGACCCCCCGATCATGGGCCGACGCGAGCTCGAGCCTGATGTCGGCGCACGGGGCGTCCCGGGCCGCCGCCGCATCGAGCACCCCGCCGCGGGCCCGCAAGAGCAGGGACTTGACCCCGGCGACGGAGACGCCGAGGGCACATCCAAGCTCCTCGTAGCTCAGTCCCTGGAGCTCCCGCATGAGCAGGGCCGAGCGCTGCTGCTCGGGTAGTGAGTGGACGTCGGCGACGAGGTGCCGGAGGTCCTCGCTGCGCTCGGCCTCGGTGGGAGGGTCGTGGCGGGCGCCGCGCGAGAGGGCGAGCTGGGCACCGGGCATGATCTCGCTGGGAATCGGCGGCGGGCGGCGCAACTGGTCGACGCAGCGGTTGTGCGCGATCCGGTAGAGCCAGGCCCGCAGCATGATCGGCTGACGGTTGGCCCGCAGGGCCTGGTGGGCGCGGACAAAGACGTCCTGGAGGGCGTCCTCGGCGTCGGCCCGGGATCCCCCGAGCATCTGGGCGGAATACGCCAGCAGGCGGACGCGGTAGCGGTCGTGGATCGCGCGGAAGGCGTCGTCGGAGCCGGCCCGGAACAGCGCGACGAGCTGGTCGTCGGAGTGCAGCCGAAGGACCGGGCCCGGCACCGCCAGCCGGGGTCTCGGGAGGGCTGCGGGGCGTGGGAGGGCTGAGGCTTCCATTGGCTCGCTCGAGACAATCACTGTAACGCCCGGGGGAGACCGAAGTTTCGACAAACCGTCACCGGGACCGATTCGCACTGGATGGCGCGATCCGGTGGACGTCTCGGCGAGGCTGCGAGGGGCCCCGCAGGCTTCCCCTGAACCTTCATCGACCTCGGTCCGATCCCCGCCGTCTCGCGGATGATCGCCGTCGAAGCCAGGCCCGGCGGGCCCCGTCGGGCGGCCAGGACGTGGGGCTCCCAGAGGTTATGCTGGGAGCCCGGAGGCCGCGCCGCAGGCCACGGCGGCAAGCAAGCACAAGGAGACCAGTTGGCGTTCTTCAAAGACGAGCAGGAGGTCTACGAGTACATAGGCCGGCTCTTCCAGGACCTTGCGGTGGACGAGGTCCTCTTCCCGCAGTTCCAAAAGGCCAACACGGTCGTCGCGTTCCCGCTTCGCAACCCGACTTCGCAGATCACCTTGAAGATTCGCCTCGGCGAGCCGGGTCAGGTCGATCTCGGGCCGACGGAGCTCGTGCCCGAGGTGATCATGACGATGGACGCCGACACGGCTCACAACTTCTGGTTGGGAAAGGTCAACGTCACGGTGGCCCTGGCGCGCGGGCAGATGAAGGCGAAGGGGCCGGTCGCCAAGATCCTCAAGCTTCTCCCGCTGACGAAGGGGGTCTTCCCGCGCTACAAGCAGCAGTTGCGGGACGCGGGACGAGAGGATCTGATCGTCCCCTGATGGGCGCCGACGACGACTGGGAGTCCGCGGACGGCGGGTTCGGCGCCCGGCAGATGGCCGGCTTCAAGCCGTTCTACCAGTTCATCGCGCCGACCAGGGTGATCGCCGGGCACGACCTGATCGGCGGGATCGGCTTCGAGTTCGCCAAGGAGGGGGCGAAGCGCGTCCTGATCGTGACCGACCGGGTGATCCGGGCGACCGGCCTCGTCGACCGTGTGGTCGCGGGGGTCGAGGACGGGGGTCTCGAAGTGGCCGTGATCGTCGACGACGTTCCCCAGGACTCCGACGCGAGGGTGGTGATGCGGACCGCCGAGGCGGCCCACGAGCACGGCGCCGACTCGATCCTGGCAGTCGGCGGAGGGTCTGTGATGGACACGGCCAAGGTCGCCAACGTGATCTTCGTCCACGGCGGGGACCCGCGTGGCTGGGAGGGCTACTTCGGCCTCCCGCGGGACGACGACGGGGAGGGGCGTCCGCAGGAGCTGGCGCCCCTGGCATGCATTCCGACGACCGCGGGCACTGGGTCGGAGGCGAGCTTCGTCGCCGTCGTCAAGGATCGCGACGCGCGCGTGAAGTTCCAGATCGGAGACGTCCCGATGTACCCGCGACTGGCTTTGCTGGACCCCGAGTCGACCCGCACGCTGCCGGTCGGGCTGGCGGCGTCGACCGGGATGGACGCGATGACGCACGCGATCGAGGGTTACGTCTCGAGCGAATGGAATCCCCACAGCGATGCCTATGCGATGGCAGCCCTGCGTCTGCTCCGTGACAACCTCCAGCTGGCGATCGAGCATCCGGAGGACGACGCGGCGCGAGGGAACATGCTGATCGCGGCCAACCTCGCGATCCAGCCGACCTCGTCGAGCGCGATCGGCATCGCCCACTCGATGTCACACGCCTGTGGCGCCCATTGCGACGTCCCCCACGGGGTGGCCAACGCGATCAACCTGCCGTGGGTGATCGAGTTCAACGCGGCGGGCGGCGAGGCGATCGCGGCCCGCTACCGCGAGGTCAATGAGGTCTTCGGCTTGGAGACCGGCGGTTCTCCGGAGGCGGTCGGGCATGTCCTCGGCGAGCATGTCCGCGCCCTCGTCGCCTCGCTCGGGCTCCCGACCCGGCTGTCGCAGGTCGGCGTGACGGAAGCGTCGATCGACCTGCTCGTGGAAGGCGCGATGGGCGATGCCTGCACCCTCGTCAACCCCCGGGATACCTCGGAGGAGGAGTTCGCAGAGCTCTACCGCAGGGCCCTCTGACGTGGGATAAGGTCCCTGGGCAGCGTCGACTTCGAGGAGAGAGCAGATGGCAAGCCAGAGCGCGACGGAGATCCGGGCGTGGGGCAACTACATCGGCGGCGAGTGGGTGACCGCGGCCGACGGGGCGACGATGGAGGTCGTCAACCCGTGCACCGAAGAGGTCGTCGCGACTGTCCCGCGGATGTCGCGGGTCGAGGCGAGAACGGCGATCGGGAAGGCGAGAGAGGCCTTCGACGCGGGCATCTGGTCTGAGACGGCACCCGACGATCGGTCGCGGATCATGCTCCAGGTCGTCGCCAAGCTGACCGAGCACGAGGACGAGCTGGCGACGCTCGAGGCGATCGAATCCGGCATGACGATCCGGGCGGCGTCAGTCGTCCAGCTCGGCCAGTCGACCGTCCACTGGGACTACTTCGCCCGCCACGCCGACCGTCAGTTCCAGGAGGCGCTCGAGCCGGTGTCCTTCCCGACCCACTCCTACAACTTCGTGCTGCGCGAGCCGATCGGTGTGTGTGCGGCGATCGTGCCCTGGAACTTCCCCCTCCTGATGGCCGTCTGGAAGCTGGCGCCGGCACTCGCGATGGGGAACACCGTCGTCTTGAAGCCGGCCTCGAACACGCCGTTGACCGCGCTCCGGCTGGCTGAGCTGATCGAGGAGACCGACCTGCCGAAGGGGGTTCTGAGCGTTATCACCGGTCCGGGGAGCACGGTGGGCGAGGAGCTCGCGTCGAACCCCCTGGTCGACAAGATCTCCTTCACCGGGTCGACCGTCGTCGGCCGGCGGATCATGGAGCTGGCGTCGCAGACGATCAAGAAGTGCACGCTCGAGCTCGGCGGCAAGTCGCCGAACATCGTCTTCGAAGACGCCAACCTCGATGCCGCGGTCGACGGAGCCCTCTGGGCGACGTTCTTCCACCAGGGCCAGGCCTGTGAGTCGGGAACGCGGCTGATCCTCCCGGAGTCGATCCACGACGACTTCGTCGAGCGGCTGGTCGAGCGGGCGAAGACGATCAAGCTGGGCGACACGCTCGACTACGAGACCGACATGGGCCCGCTGGTCTCGGCCGCCCAGCGGGACATCGTCGCCGACTATGTGCGGATCGGTCGTGAGGAGGGCGCGAAGCTCGTGCTCGGCGGCGAGGCGCTCAGCGGCCCGGACGGCAAGGGCTTCTTCTTCGAGCCGACGATCTTCACCGAGGTCGAAAACTCGATGCGGATCGCCCAGGAGGAGATCTTCGGGCCGGTCCTCTCGGTGATCAAGGTCTCAAGCGACGAAGAGGCGATCAGCGTCGCCAACGACACGATCTACGGCCTGGCGGCCGGCGTGTGGACCGAGGACTACGACCGCGCGATCACGACGGCTCGGCGGCTGCGGGCGGGGACGATCTGGATCAACGACCATCACCTGATCAACTGCGTGGCCCCGTTCGGCGGCTACAAGCAGTCGGGCAATGGCCGGGAGCACGGGATCTACGGGCTCAACGAGTACACGGAGATCAAGCACGTCCACGTCGACCTGACGCGCGACGTCGACCAGAAGTTCTTCGGAATCCTGCTCAGCGAGCCGCGCGGGTAGGACGGCTCGCCGGGAGACCGAGCGAGTGTTGGACCACCAACGAAACTGCTTGCCAGACTCTGGCAACTAGTTCCTGGGACGACTGCACGTCAGTTCCCGACGGGCGACCCGGCGACCCGGCGACCCGGCAGCGATCTGACCAGCCGACGGTCCCGACCACCCGCCCGACCACCCGCCCCGGACCTCTTGACAAAGACCTCGAAGAACGTCGATGGCGCTTCCCGTCGGTAGTCTCCGGCGTATGAGCACGACGATCAAGCAGCGCTGGATCTGTGAGTCCTGCGGCTACATATACGACGAGGCCGACGGCGACCCGGACGGCGGGATCCCCGCCGGCACGCCCTTCGAAGACATCCCGGCGACCTGGTACTGCCCCGTCTGCGGGGCTCGCAAGCGGGACTTCGTCCCCTACGAGGCCTGACGAGCGCTCGACCCCCCGCGGCGCCCGCGGCGCCCGCGGCGCCCGCGGACCCGCCGGACCCCGACCGACCGACCGACCGCCCAGCCGTCAGGCCGCTCGCAGCGCCCGGACCCCGGTCGCCTCGGCAATCGCCGCGCCCGTGATCTCGACGAGCCGCCCGAGTTCCTGCGGGGTGATCGAGAGCGGCGCCATCAGCACGATCACGTCGCCCAGCGGGCGGACGATGGCGCCGCGGCGGCGCGCTGCAAGCGTGATCTGGTGGCCCATCCGATCAGCCGGCGCGAACCCGCCGATCTCGATCCCGACCATGAACCCGCAAGACCGGATCTCGGCGACCGACCCGAGGGGCCTGACGTGCTCGTCGAGCAGCCGGCGCAGCAGCTCGATCTTCGGTCCGAGCCGCTCGAGCGTGCGCTCCTCCTCGAAGACGTCGAGCGTCGCCAGGGCCGCGGCGCAGGCCAGCGGGTTGCCGGTGTAGGTGTGCCCGTGGAAGAACGTCCGGAAGTCCTCGTGGACCCCGAGGAACCCCTCGTAGATCCGCTCGGTCGCGAGTGTCGCCGCGAGCGGCATATAGCCGCCGGTCAGGCCCTTGGCCACGCACAGCAGGTCGGGCCGGACGTCCTCATGCTCGCAGGCGAACATCCGCCCGGTCCGGCCGAAGCCGGTCGCGACCTCGTCGCAGATCAGCAGTATCCCGTGGGCGTCGCAGCGCTCGCGCACCGCCCGCAGATAGCCCGCCGGCGCGACGAGGATCCCGGCCGCGCCCTGGACGAGCGGCTCGACGATCATCGCGGCGACCTCCCGCCCGTGGGCCTCGAGCACCGCGTCGAGCTCCCCGAGGTCCCCCGCCCCGACCTGCCAGGCGTCGAACAGGAGTGGGCCGTACTGGGAGTGGAAGAGCTCGATCCCGCCGACCGAGACCGACCCGATCGTGTCGCCATGGTAGGCCTCCCGGAGGCTGATGAAGCCGGTCCGCCGGGTGGCCGCCGCTCCGGGCTGCTGAGCCCAGTACTGGAAGGCGATCTTGAGGGCGACCTCGACGGCGGTCGACCCGCTGTCTGAGTAGAAGACCCGGGTCAGGCCGGCCGGGGCGATCTGCACGAGCCGGGCAGCCAGCTCGATCGCCGGTTGATGGGTGAGGCCGAGCATCGTCGAGTGGGCGACCCGGGCGAGCTGGGCGCGGACGGCCGCGTCGATCCGTGGGTGGTGGTGTCCGTGGACGTTGCACCAGAGCGAGGAGACACCGTCGATGTAGGAGCGGCCGTCGGTGTCGTAGAGGGTCGTTCCCTCGGCCCGGTCGACGATCAGCGGGGCTTCCTGCGACCAGCCCAGCTGCTGGGTGAACGGATGCCAGAGGTGACGCTGGTCGAGCTCGGCCAGGAGGGCGGTTTCCATGCCGGCAGGCTAGGGTGCCGGTCGGTCGGAATTCGGGCGGCCCAGCCGGGCGATCAAGGCGTCGAGTGGCAGCCGCGCCCCGGCGCGGGCGAGCGGCCCAGGCGAGAGCGGATCGACACGTTCGAGTGTCAGGACCGCCACCCGGCCGAGCTTCTCGATCGTCTCCCGGTTGGACCGCTGCACCACCGACGGGGATTCCGGCCACGGTGTGAGGACCACCGCTCGGACGTTGAGCCCCCCGCGGCGGGCGGCCTCCAGCGTGAGCAGGGTGTGGTTGATCGTCCCGAGCCCGGGCCGGGCCGCGATCACGACGGGAAGCCCGAGCGCGGCGGCGAGGCGGCGGACGTCCCAGCCGGAGGCGAGCGGCACGAGCAGGCCGCCGACCCCCTCGACGATCAGCGCGTCCGCGCGGATCGCGCCGATCCGGGCGACGATCCCGGGGACGTCGATCGTCTGCCCGGCGAGCTCGGCCGCAAGGTGTGGGGAGACGGGCGGCCCGAAGCGCAGCGGCGCGACCTCCTCGGGCTCCATCCCCGCGCACCGGCCCAGCAGCTCGTGATCGCCCGGCGCTCCCCGGACGGCCTCCTCCGGCAGGCCCGGCGCGGCGTCCTCGAGACCGCTGAGGACCGGCTTTTGGGCCACGACCCGCCAACCGCGGGCGGCGAGCGCGGCGACGATCGCCGCGGCCAGCACCGTCTTGCCGACGCCGGTGTCCGTGCCGGTGACCAGGCAGCCGGGGACCGAGCTCGGGAGATCCGGGACACCCGACACCCGACGGGGACCTTCAGGCGGCGTGGGGGACGACGTCTGACTCGACGTCGAACAGCCGCGGGCTCGTCGGCGGCGTGTGGCCTCGGTAGGGCACCGGGGCGGGGTCCTGGCGCGGCCGCTGGGGGTATGCGACCGGCCAGGGTTCCGGGGCTGGGGGCCGGACGCGGACCGGCGCGGGCGCCTGGAACTCGACGTGGAGCTCGCGAGCCGACAGGGCGATCGCCTCTGCGGCGCGAGCCAGCTCGCTCGGGGTGTGTGAGGCCATCACGGCGAGTCGTAGCCGGGAGCTTCCCGGCGGGACGGTCGGTGGCCGGATCGCCTGGGCGAACACCCCGCGTGTCAGCACCCGGTCGCAGAGTTCCATCGCCAGGCCGGCGTCGCCGACGACGAGCGGGACGATCTGGGTCCGGGAGACGGGGGCGGGCACGCCGGCGCGGACGAGCTGCCCGCGGAGATGGTCGGCGGCCGCCTGGAGCTTCTCGACACGGCCGGGCTGCTCGGAGAGGATCTCGAGCGCGGCGAGGGCACCGGCGACCGCGGGGGGAGGCGGCGCGGTCGAGAAGAGCAACGAGCGGGCGGTGTTCGTGAGGTAGCGGGCCATCGCCGCGTCGCAGCAGACGTAGGCGCCGTAGGAGCCGAGTGCCTTGCCGAGCGTGCCGACCACGACATCGACCTCGCCCTCGAGGCCGGCCTCGGCGACGGCCCCGCGGCCACCGGGGCCGATCGTGCCGACGGCGTGGGCTTCGTCGACGACGACACGGACGTCATAGCGGCGGGCGAGGGCGACGATCTCGGCGAGCGGGGCGACGTCGCCGTCCATCGAGAAGACGGAGTCGGTCACGATCACGGCGCCGCGACCCTCTGCTTGGCGCAGGCCCCAGGCCAGGTGCTCGAGGTCGCAGTGCTCGTAGACGAAGGTCTCCGCCTGGGCCAGCCGGCAGCCGTCGATGATCGAGGCGTGGTTGAGCTTGTCGGAGAAGACGACCTCGTCGCGGCCGGCGAGGGCGCCGATCACGCCGAGGTTGGCGAGGTAGCCAGATCCGAAGAGCAGGCAGCTGCGGGAACCCTCGAAGTCGGCGAGCCGCTCCTCGAGCCGGCGGTGGATCGTCATCGTCCCGGAGACCAGGCGGGAGGCCCCGGCCCCGACGCCCCAGCGCATCGCGGCGTCGGCGGCGGCCTCGCGAACCCGGGGATGGTCGGCGAGGCCGAGGTAGTTGTTGGAGCAGAGCAGCAGTACGGGGCGTCCGTCGAGCAGGACCCTCGGCCCCTGGGGGCCGCTGACCATGCGCATCCGACGGTAGAGACCGCGGTCGCGGAGGTCGTCGAGTCGATCTTCGATGTCGCTCACGTTGGCCTTGTCCTTCCGGCTCAGTCCGCCACGTTGATCGGATCGGGGTAGGCGGCGACAGGGCGCTTGGCCCTGAAGCGGAGCTGGGTCGACGGATCCCAGAGGCGGACGTCGAGTCGAGGCGAGGGATCGTCGGGCGGCTCGTCGACCCGCGGGGGAACGTCCCCGTCGAGCCAGCCGCTGCGATTGTCGGGCCGGGGATTGGCGCCGTTGTCGGGCTGCCGGGCGACATTGAGGCCCTGCTCCTCGAAGAGCGCCCGATCGGCTTCGGGCGTGGCGCCGAGGGTGGTCAGGAAGTTGCCCATCATGACGCCGTTGATCCCGGCACGGACGGCGAGCGTCTGGAGCTCGCCGAGGTTCTCGACGCGTCCGCCGCAGAGCCGGAAGAGGGCCTCGGGGAGGATCAGCCGGAAGATCGCGATCCACTTGACGGCCTCCCAGGGATCCATGAACTCGCGGTCGCCGAACTTGGTGCCGGGCCGTGGGTTGAGCATGTTGATCGGGACGCTCGTGGGGTTGATCGCCGAGAGCTCGAAGGCCATCTCGACGCGCTGCTCGCGCGTCTCGCCGAGGTTCAGGATGCCGCCGACGCAGGTCTCGAGCCCGGCCTCGCGGACTGCTTGGATCGTGCGGAGGCGGCCTTCGTAGCGGACGGTCGTCGAGACCTCGTCGTAGTAGCTCTCGGCGGTCTCGACGTTGTGGTGGACCCGCTGGATGCCGGCCTCCCTGAGCGCGCGGGCGCGTGCGGGGGAGGTGTGGCCGATCGACGCGCAGCGCTTGAGGTTGGTGTGCTCGGCGACGAGGCGGGCACCGGCGAGGACCTTCTCGAAATCGCGCTTGGACAACCCCTGGCCCTGGGTGACCATGCAGAAGCGGTGGGCGCCGGCGGCTTCGGCGGCGCGGGCGTGCTCGAGGATCTGCTCGGGGTCCATCATCGCGTGGAGGGGGGTCTCGGCCGAGGCGAAGCGCGACTGGGCGCAGAACCCGCAATCCTCGGCGCAGCCGCCGGACTTGGCGTTGACCAGCGAGCACATGTCGGTCGAGTCGCCGAACTGCTCGGTCCGCGCGAGCCAGGCCCGCTCGATCAGGGCCTCGATCTCCTCGTGGGTCTCGAGCTCGCCGAGACTGAGTGCTTCCTCGCGTGTGATCAGAGGCGCCATGCGTGAGACGCAGGCTAGGCAGGCCATCGGACGGCATCGATTCGCCTGCTCTGGGCGGCCTTTCGGCGACGACCCCGAGGGTCCCCGGCGGCTCGTCGCGGCGGGCCGGCACAGACCCGGGAGAACTCGTCGAGCGGGCCCTGGAAGGTCAGTCGTCGGTCAGCACTACGAGCACCTGGCCCTCGCTGACGGCCTCTCCAACTCGGCAGAGGATCTCGGCGACGCGGCCGGGGTCTTCGGCCTCGACGGGCATCTCCATCTTCATCGACTCGAGCACGGCGACGGTGTCGCCCTCCTCGACCAGGTCGCCGACGGCGCACTCGATACTCCATACGGTGCCGGTGATGTGGGCCACGACATCGGGCACTGCCGCCTCCTTTGAACGCGAAGCGGCGACAATAGCCGCCGCGCCAGATGCCACCCTCGACGATCGTCATCGTGACCGCCCGCGACGAGGCCGACCGCCTGGCCACGACGCTGGACGCCATCGGACGGGCGTTTCCGGGCGCGCCGGTCGTCGTCGGGGACGACGGCTCGGAGGACGAGACCGCCACACTGGGTCGGGCCGGCGGGGCCGAGGTGCTCAGCCCGGGGCGCTCGCTCGGCAAGGGGGGGACGGCGACGCTGGCGGCGAGGAGAGCGCTCGAGCTGGGCGGACCGCAGACGGTGTACGTGCTGTGCGACGGGGATCTCGGGGAGAGCGCGGTGAGTCTGGAGCGCCTCGAGCGAGCGGTCCGGGAAGAGGGCGCGGACGTGGCGGTCGCGGCGTTCTCCAGACGGGCAGGCGGCGGCTTCGGCCTTGCCGTGGGCTTCGCGGGCTGGGCGATCCGGCGGCGGACGGGCCTCGTGCTGGGGGCGCCGATCTCGGGGCAGCGGGGGCTGTCGGCTCGGGCCCTTTCGAGCGTGCTGCCGTTCGCGCCGCGCTTCGGCATGGAGATCGGGATGACGATCGACGCGGCGCGCGCGGGCCTGCGGGTGGTCGAGGTGGAGCTCGACCTGCGCCATCGCGCGACCGGCCGCGACTGGCGGGGGTTCGCGCACCGTGCGCGTCAGCTGGGCGACTTCGTCCGGGTCTACGCGAGCCGGCGGTGAAGCCGGGCGATCAGAGCCGCAGGTAGCGGCCGCGCTCGAAGTTGGAGACGGTGGTGCGGTACTGATCCCATTCGCGGCGCTTGTTGCGCACGTACCAGTCGACCATGCGGTCGCCGAGGGTCTCGCGAGCGAGCTCTGAGGCCTCGAACACGTTGGTCGCCTCGTGGAGGTCCTCGGGGAGCGGGCTGGCGTCGGACGCGTGGCGCTCGAGGGTCTCGGCTTCGAGCTCATAGCCGCGCTCGATCCCCCGCAGGCCGGCGGCGAGCGTGAGGGCGAAGGCGAGGTACGGGTTGCAGGCGGGGTCGGGGGAGCGGAGCTCGATGCGGGCGGCGGACTCGCGCGAGGGACGGCGGGAGGGAACGCGGACCAGGCCGGACCCGCCGTGGCGGGTCCAGGCGACGTGGGAGGGGGCCTCGAAGCCGTTGGCGAGCCGCTTGTAGGAGTTGACCCACTGATTGGTGACGGCCGACAGCTCGCGGCCGTGGCCGAGCACGCCGGCCAGGAACGACCGCCCGGTCTGTGAGAGGGGAAAGTCCGCTGTCTTGCTGTAGAACGCGTTGGCTCCGGTCGAGTCGAACAGCGAGAGATGGGTGTGCATCCCGGATCCCGGCTGGTGCTCGAGCGGCTGGGGCATGAAGGTGGCGTACTGGCCGAGCTCGCGGGCCACCTCCTTGACGGTGATCCGGAAGGTGGTCACGGCGTCTGCCATCGAGAGGGCGTCCGTGTAGGCGAGGTCGAGCTCGTGCTGAGAGGGCGCGGCCTCGTGGTGGGAGGCTTTGACCGGGATGCCCATCTGCTCGAGATACTCGATCGCCCGCCGGCGGAAGTCGGAGCCGAGATCCTGGGTCGTGAGGTCGAAATAGGCTCCGTCGTCCAGCGGAATCGGGGGTTCCTGGCCGGGGGCCCCCGCGAACAGGAAGAACTCGATCTCGACGCCGACCTGGAAGCTCCAGCCGAGCTCGGCGGCGTGGGAGAGGACCCGCCGCAGGGCTTCGCGCGAGTCACCGGGGAAGGGCGAGCCGTCGGGGAGGCGGGTGTCGCAGAACATCCGGCCGACGAGCGAGGATGGGCGCCACGGGAGGATCTGGAAGGTCGAGGGGTCGGGGTGGGCGATCACGTCCCGCTCGGCCAGGCGGGCGGAGCCCTCCAGCGAGGACCCGTCGACGCCGATCCCGTCCTCGAGGACGGATTCGAGCTCGGACTCAGGGATCGAGATCGACTTCGGGAGCCCGAGGACGTCGACGAACCAGAGGCGGACGAAGCGGACGCCGCGCTCCTCGACGGTGCGCAGGACGAACTCGGAGTCGCTCCCCATCGCCGGCACGGTACACCGGGTGGCCGGCTGAGTGCCTTCGGGCGGGCTCGTTCACCTGGCGTTCATCAAACCGACCCACCCCGGCAACGGCCGGTCTCCAGGATGTCGGGCGAGGATGAGGACACTCTGCCCCTACTGCGGCACCGGCTGCGGACTCGTCGTGCGGGCCGAGCGTGGACGGATGACGAGCATCGAGGGCGATCCGATCCATCCGGTCAACCACGGGCGGACGTGCCGCAAGCCGCTCGAGCTCGCGGCGGCGGTCCACGCCGACGATCGTGCGGTGACGCCGCTGATGCGCGCCGACCGGGACGCCCGGTTCGAGCCGGCGACCTGGGACGACGCGCTGGGGACGCTCGCCGAGCGGCTGCGCTCCTACAAGCCCGAGGAGATCGCCTTCTACATCTCGGGGCAGCTCCTGACCGAGGACTACTACGTCGTCAACAAGCTGGTCAAGGGGTTCCTGGGGACTAACAACCTCGACTCGAACTCGCGCCTGTGCATGTCAAGCGCGGTGGCCGGCTACAAGGGGGCGTTCGGCTTCGACGGGCCGCCGCCGGCCTACGCCGACCTCGCCCTGACCGACTGCCTGTTCCTGCTCGGCTCGAACACGGCGGCCTGCCACCCGATCCTGTGGTCGCGGATCCGGGAGCGCCAGGCCGAGGGGGCGTTCGTGATCTGCGTCGACCCGCGGCCGACCCAGACCGCCCGGGCGGCGAACCTCCACCTGGCGGTCAAGCCAGGGACCGACCTGGCGCTGTTGAACGCGATGCTCAACACGATCGAGCGCGACGGACTGCTCGACGAGGCCTTCATCGAGCGGAGCACGAGCGGGTTCCCCGCACTGCGCGAGGTCGCCGCCCAGTGGCCGGCAGAGCGGGCGGCCGAGGTCTGCGGCGTGGCGGCCTCGGACATCGAGCTGGCGGCGCACAAGTTCGCCAGCGCGGGCGCGGCGATGGCGCTCTGGTCGATGGGAGCCAATCAGTCGACGGTCGGGACGCTGAAGAATCGGGCGCTGATCAACCTGTGCCTCGCGAGCGGGCAGATCGGGCGGCCCGGGGCGGGGCCGCTGAGCCTGACGGGACAGCCGAATGCGATGGGCGGGCGGGAGACCGGCGGGCTCGCGCATCTGCTGCCGGGCTACCGCGACGTCACGGTGGCGACCGACCGGGCGGCGATCCAATCGCACTGGTCGACGCCGGGCGAGATCGATTCGCGGCCGGGCCTGACCGCCACCGACATCTTCGAGCCGGGCCGGGTCAAGGTGATCTGGATCGTCGCGACGAACCCGGCGGTGTCGATGCCGGACTCGGCGCGCGTCCGCGACGCCCTCGAGGCGGCGGAGCTCGTCGTCGTCCAGGATGCCCACCATCCGACCGAGACCTCGGCGCTCGCCCACGCCGTCCTGCCGGCGGCCGCGTGGCCCGAGAAGGAGGGCACGATGACGAACTCCGAGCGGCGGGTCGGGCTCGTCGGCAAGCTGATCGAGCCGCCGGGGGAGGCCCTCCCGGACTGGCAGATCTTCGCCCGTGTGGCGGCGGCACTCGGACACGGAGAGCAGTTTGCGTGGCCGGACGCGGCGGCGGTCTACGACGACTTCGCGGCTTCGACGGCGGGACGGCCGTGCGACGTCAGCGGCCTGAGCCACGAACGCCTGAAGCGATCGGGGAGCGTCCAGTGGCCGTGTCCGGCCAAGCCCGACCATGAGGGGACGCCGCGGCTCTACACCGACGGCCGCTTCCCGACCTCCGACGGCCGGGCCCAGTTCGCGCCGACGCCGCACACCGCGCCGGTCGAGGCACCGACCGAGGCCTTTCCGCTGACCCTGACGAGCGGGCGGATCGCCGAGCAGTGGCACACGATGACGAGGACCGGCAAGGCGGCGGCCCTGGCTACCGACGGCCCCTTCGTCGAGCTCAACCCGGCTGACCTGCCGGGCGTCGAGGAGGGCGACCGGGTGCGGATCGTCTCGGCGCGCGGTGAGCTCGTCGTCCGCGCGCGGCTCGAGCCAGGCCTGACCCGGGGCGTCGTGTTCGCGCCGTTCCACTTCGGCCTGCTCCACGCTCCGGGCGGCGACGGGCAGCTCAACAACGCGACCCACGGAGCCGTGGATCCGGTCTCCCGCCAGCCCGAGCTGAAGGCGGCCGCGGTGCGCATCGAGCGGGTCGGACCCCGGACGTCGGCGCCGCGCCGGGCGCCGACCAAGCGACTCGTCGTCGTCGGCGCGGGGATGGCCGGGCTCGCCGTCGTCGAGGAGGCGCTCCGCCGGCGGCCGACGCTCCGCGTGACGATGCTGGGAGAGGAGCCGGGACCGGCCTACAACCGCGTGCTGCTCTCGAAGGTCCTGGCCGGGACAGCCGGGTACGCGGACATCCAGATGCGGACGGCCCACTGGTATGCGGCCCACGGGGTCGACATGCGCGGCGGGCTGAGTGCCACGCAGCTCGATCTCGAGCGGGAGCTGGTCGTCGACCTGGCCGGTGAGGAGCACCCCTACGACGCGCTGGTCCTCGCGACCGGGTCGCGGGCCTTCGTCCCACCGATCCCCGGCGCGGACCTCAAGCACGTGCAGGTCTTCCGGACGGCGGCCGACGTCGAGGCGCTGAGGCATGCTCCGGGCCGCTCGGCGATCGTCGTCGGCGGCGGCCTGCTCGGCCTCGAAGCGGCGGCGGGCCTGCGGGCGCAGGGCAAGACGGTCACGGTCGTGGAGCTTGCCGACCGCCTGATGGCCCAGCAGCTCGACGACGGCGCTGCGGCGATCCTCCGCCGGACCCTGCAGAAGCTGGGCCTGATCACGCTGCTCGAGCGCTCGGTGGGCGAGATCACCGAGGACGCGGTCGTGCTGACCGATGGCCGGCGGATGCGCGCCGATCTCGTCGTCCTGACGGTCGGCGTCCGAGCCGAGACGACGCTGGCCAGGGCGGCCGGCCTCGAGTGCGGTCGAGGGATATTCGTCGACGACGAGTTGCGCACGAGCGCCCGGCGGGTGTGGGCGGTCGGTGAGTGCGCAGAGCATCGCGGCGTCGTCTACGGGCTGTGGGCGCCGCTCGCCGAGCAGGCGAGGGTCGCCGGAGCGATCATCGCCGGCGAGCCGGGAGTCTTCCGCGGGGCTGTCACCTCGACGACGCTGAAGGTCGGGGGCGTCGACGTCTTCGCGGGCGGTGTCGCCACGGGCGCCGACGAGATCGTCCACTCAGACACCCGCCGGGGGATCTACCGCAAGCTAGTGCTCGATGGCGAGCGCCTGTCGGGGGCGCTCCTCGTCGGGGACGTCACGCAGGCGCGGCTGCTCTCGGGACTCCTGCGCAGCGGCGACGCCGTCCCGGTGGAGGTGCTCTCGCCCGGCGGCGCCCCCGGGCCGCCGGTCGAGGCGGCCGCGTCGGACACGATCTGCTCGTGCAACGCGGTCAAGCGGGGCGAGTTGGAGAAGGCGATCCGCAACCGGGGCCTGAGGACCCTCGCGCAGGTCGGCAACGCCACGCGGGCCGGGACCGGCTGCGGTGGCTGCATAGCAGAGCTCGAGGCGATGCTGGACGCCTGACCCTCGCCCGACGGCCGCGGATTCCCGGCGGGAGCGCTCTGCGTGCTCCTTGACTCCGACCGGGCCGACGAGCTACCTTGAGGACATCGAAGGGCTGCGTGGAGAGGCGGCTGGACACCTTCGGACCCGCCGGGTCACGCTACGGGCGAGCGGGCCGGAAGACGAGCCCTTCCTCACGCGGGTCTTCGCCAGCACGCGGCCGGCCGAGTTGGCGCTGTTGGCGTGGTCGGCCGAGCAGCAGGCCGAGTTCGTCGGCTCGCAGTCGCGCTTCCAGCGCCGGGCCTACGCCGAGCGCCACCCCGGTTGCGCCTTCGAGATCGTGCTCGTCGACGGGATGCCGGTCGGTCGGCTGTTCCTCGCGCGCGAGGCGAGCGAGCTCCGCGTCGTGGACATCGCCCTGCTGGCCGAGTTCCGCGGGGCGGGGATCGGGACCCAGCTGCTCCGGCGGATCCTCGACGAGGCCGCCGACCGGGGGGTCGCGGTCTGCCTGGAAGTCGACCTCGGCAACCCCGCCAGTCGGTTGTACGAGCGGCTCGGCTTCGCGGTCGAGGCGAGCACCGAGCTCCAGCTGTCGATGCGCTGGACGCCTGCCGGCGCGACTCAGGAGAAGACTGCCTCGTAGCGCGCGCCCGCGTCGTCTGGGCCCAGCGGCACGAGGAAGAGGTCGAAACGGCCGAGCGTGGCGTGCTCCACGGCGTAGGTCCTCTGGGGCAGGATCGGGGCGTCGGGGCCGCGAAAGAGGATCGAGAACGGCTCTCGTCCGTTCGCGGGAGCCAAGCCGACCGGCACTGCTGCGGCCAGCCGCAGCTCATGGACCCGGCCGTCGTCCCCGTGCACCCGGAACTCGTCGCCCACGAGGACGGCGAAGGTCTCGGCCGTGAAGGATTCGAGCATCGGCTGGGCAGACTACCCGTCCGTGCTGTTCATCTGATGGAAATGGAATGGTGACGGCCGGGAAACGGCTTGTTGGGAGCATCGACGAATGAGCGAGCAAGTCGCACCGATCGTCGTCGTCGGAGGAGGGATCGCCGGACAGGCCATCTGCGAGGCGATCCGGGATCGCGATCCGGACATCGGCGTGATGATGATCTGCGGCGAGCCGCGTCTACCCTACGACCGGGTCCGCCTCTCGGAGATCCTCGTCTCCGGCGAGTCACCCGAGGCGCTCGCCCTGCGTCCGCCGGAGTGGTATGCCGACCGTCGGGTCGAAGTCCGCCTCGGAGCCTGGGTCACCGGACTCGACATCGAGGCCAAGCTCGTGACCGTGGCCTCGGGCTCGGCGGTCGGCGAGACGCTGCCCTACTCACAGCTCGTCCTGGCTACGGGCTCCCAGCCTTTGATGCCGCCGATCGAGGGCATCGACCTCCCCGGGGTCTACCCGTTCCGCGGCCCGGAGGACTGCGAGTCGATTCGGGTGGCGGCCGCCGATTCCACGCATGCCGCGGTGATCGGCGGCGGTCTGCTCGGTCTCGAGGCGGCTCGGGGGGTCGTGGCCCAGGGCGCCGCGGTGACCGTGATCCATTTGATGGGCCGGCTGATGGAGCGCCAGCTCGATCACGGGGCCGCGGAGATGCTCGCCCCGGCGATGAGCGACCTCGGAGTCGAGGTCCAGCTCGGGCGGCAGACGACGTCGCTGAGCGGGAACGGCCGGGTCAAGGAGCTTCACTTCGCCGACGGCGACTCGCTCGCCGCGGACCTCGTCGTCGTATCGATCGGCATCCGGGCCGAGACCGGGCTGGCCCGGGCGGCCGGGATCGCCTGCGGCCGGGGGATCGTCGTCGACGACCGGATGCGGACCTCAGCCGCCGGCGTCCTCGCGGTCGGCGAGTGCGCCGAGCACCGGGGGGTCGTCTACGGCCTGGTGGCCCCGATCCATGAGCAGGCGAAGGTCGCTGCCGACACCCTCCTGCGGCGGATCGGCCTCGACTACGCGGGGTCGATCCCGTCGGCCAAGCTCAAGGTGATGGGCGTCGACCTGGTCTCGATCGGCGAGGCCGACGCCGACCAATCGGCGATCGCCGAGTTCCGGGAGGACAGGATCTACCGCAAGCTCGTCCTGCGCGACGGACGGATCAGCGGCGCGATCCTGATGGGCGACATCCGTGGCCACGAGAACCTCCTCGAGGCCGTCCGGGCCGGCGAGCTCGTCACCGACCCGCTGGCCCGTCTCGTCGCCGCCGGCGAGGCGACGGCCGGCGACCTGCCGGACTCGGCGCAGGTCTGCAACTGCAACGGCGTCTGCAAGGGTGAGATCGTCCAGGCCGTCAACGACGGTCTGCCCACCCCGCGCGAGGTGATGGCGGCGACCCGAGCCGGCACGGGTTGCGGATCGTGCCGGAGCCTGGTCGCCGAGATCGTGACGATGGTCAGCGGGGACGCGGCAAACGAGCCGGCCTACCTCTGCCCCTGCCGCAAGCAGACCCGCGGAGAGCTGGCGGCCGTGATCCGCGAGCGGGGCTTCGACGCCGTCAGCCAGGTCGGCGAGGCATGCGGCACCGGCCACGACTGCGGGGCATGCAAGCCGGCGCTCGCCTACCTCGTCTCGGAAATCAAGGGCAACCGCCATCGGGAGGAGCGGGATGCCCGGTACATCAACGATCGGGTCCACGCGAACATCCAGAACGACGGGACCTTCTCGGTCGTCCCGCGGATGTACGGGGGCGTCACGACGCCGTCGGAGCTTCGACGGATCGCCGACGCGGCCGAGAAGTACGAGGTCCCGCTGGTCAAGATCACCGGCGGCCAGCGGATCGACCTGCTCGGCGTCCGCCGGGAGGATCTCCCGGCGATGTGGCGGGACCTCGGGATGCCGTCGGGGCACGCCTACGCAAAGGCGATCCGGACGGTCAAGACGTGCGTCGGGACCGATTTCTGCCGCTTCGGCCTCGGCAACTCGATCCAGCTCGGCGTCGACATGGAAAAGGCCTGGGAGGGGCTGCACACGCCGGCGAAGGTCAAGAGCGGGGTGTCCGGGTGTCCGCGCAACTGCGCCGAGGCGACCGTCAAGGACATCGGCGTCGTCGGCGTCGAGGGCGGCTGGCAGATCCGGATCGGCGGGGCCGCCGGTGCGAGCGTACGGGAGGCGGATGTCCTCTGTACGGTCGACACGGCCGCCGAGGCGCTGCGGGTGACGACGGCCTTCCTCCAGTACTACAGGGAGAACGCCGACTACAAGGAGCGGATGTACGCCTTCGTCCCGCGGATCGGCCTCGAGCGGGTCCGGGAGATCGTGCTCGACGAGGAGCAGAGCGCGGCGCTGCGCGAGCGCCTGGCGATCGCCAAGGCGGCCGTCCAGGATCCGTGGCTCGAGCGCGACGAGCCATACCACCCCAACCAGTTCGTCGAGCTCGTCGGGCCGCCGGCATGACCCGGGTCTGCAGGGTGAACGACGTGCCCCTCGGCGAGGGCCGTGCGGTCGAGATCGACGGTCGTCGGGTTGCCGTCTTCCAGACGCGCAACGGCTGGTACGCGCTCGACCAGCGCTGCCCGCACAAGGGCGGCCCGCTGACCGACGGGATCGTCGCCGACGGCTGCGTGACCTGTCCGCTCCACGACCGGCGCTTCGACCTGGCAACCGGTCGGTGTCACGGCGACGACCTCCAGGTGAGGGTCTACGCGGTCGAGGTACACGACGGCGAGGTCTGGGTGGACGAGTCGGCCACGGCAGTCGACGACACCCGGACGGCCGTCGCCGCCGCCTAGCAGGGCGCAGACGGGCTCGCCGGACGCGGCTGACCCCGGCCGCAGGACCGGCATCCCCCGCGCGGTGGCTGATATCGTCGCAGCGCAAACTCGGCCGAAGGGGAGACATGCCACCAGTCGCGATCTGCCTCGGCCTGAGCCGGACCTTCGCCGTCGCCGAGGACTTCGAGATCCGCGGGGACATCGCGTGGCCGCTTTTCGACGAGGAGCTGGCCGACCGCTTCACGGAGACGAAGTTCTCCCTCGCGCGGCGTGTGTCAGTCGGCCTTTGGATGGCGTCGATCATCGCCCACACCGACCGCACAGCCGACTACTGGGGCCACGAGGCGGCCTACGGGTCGGCCCGGGCGGCGGCGGAGACCCCCGACCTCTGCCGGGCGCTCTACGCCGATCACCTCGCCGGGGTCCGAGACGTCTTCGCGTCGTCTGAGCGGTTCTTGGAGGTCTGCCGGGAGACCGGATCCGGGTGGGCCGAGATCTGCGGGTTCCGCGGCGTCCCGGTCTCCGTGGATGTCGCGTTCCCGCACTCGGGAAGGCTCGCCACGACGCTGCCGACGGCGGGGTCCCACGCGACCTGACGTGCAATCGGTCCGACGATGATCCTCGCGATCGACCAGGGAACGACCGGGACGACCTGCCTGGTCTTCGACCTCGACGGCGGCCTGGTCGGCCGGGCCTACCGCGAGCTCACCCAGCACTTCCCGAGGCCCGGGTGGGTCGAGCACGACGCCGAGGAGATCTGGCAGGTCACCAGCGGCGTCGCCGGCGAGGCGCTCGCGGACGCCGGCGTCCGCGCGGGTGCTCTGACGGCGGTCGGGATCACCAACCAGCGTGAGACGGTCGTCGTCTGGGATCCGGCGACCGGCCGCCCGCTGCACCGGGCGCTGGTCTGGCAGGACCGGCGGACGGCGGCCCGCTGCGAGGGGCTGCGGGCGGCCGGGCTGGAAGACGCCGTCCGCGCGCGGACCGGCCTGGTCCTGGATCCGTACTTCTCGGCGACGAAGATCGAGTGGCTGCTGGAGAACGTCGACGGCCTCCCCGAACGCGCCAGGGACGGGCGAGCCGTGTTCGGGACGATCGACTCGTGGCTCGTCTTCAAGCTGACCGGCGAGCACGTGACCGACCCGTCGAACGCGTCGCGGACGCTCCTCTACGACATCAACCGCGGCGTCTGGGACGCCGAGCTGCTCGACCGGTTCGGGGTGCCGGAGCGGGCGATGGCCGAACTCCGCCCGAGCATAGGGTCGCGTGGCCGCACCCGCCGGGACGCGCTCCACGGACACGAAGTCGAAGTGTGCGGGGTCGCAGGTGACCAGCAGGCCGCGCTCTTCGGTCAGGCGTGCCTCGAGGAGGGGATGGGAAAGAACACCTACGGCACCGGGTCGTTCGTCCTCGTCAACGCCGGTCACGCGCCGCCGGCGCCGGCCAGGGGACTGTTGACGACGGTGGCCTGGGGAATCGGCGACCGTCTCGTCTACGCCCTCGAGGCGTCGATCTTCGTCACCGGGGCGGCCGTCCAGTGGCTGCGCGACGGCCTGCGGATAATCGACGAGGCGGCCGACACCGAACGGCTGGCGGGGTCGATCAGCTCGAACGACGGTGTCTACTTCGTCCCGGCCCTGACCGGCCTGGGGTCGCCGTACTGGGACCCCCACGCCCGCGGGACGATCGTCGGCCTGACCAGGGGGACCGGACGGGCGCAGCTGGCCCGGGCGACGCTCGAGGCGATCGCCTACCAGACCTGCGACGCCGTCGACGCGATGCAGTCGGCCGGGTCGCCGGAGCTGGTCGAGCTGCGGGTCGACGGGGGTGCCAGCGTCAACGCGTGGCTGATGCAGTTCCAGGCCGACGTCCTCGGCGTTCCGGTCCTCGTCCCCGAGCTGGCCGAGACGACGGCGCTCGGCGCGGCTTCGATGGCGGCGGTCGGGTCGGGCGAGTGGACGCTAGATCGCGTCTCAACCGGCTGGCGGGAGCGGGTCCGCTACGAGCCGGCGATGGCCGAATCGCTCCGGGCGGAGCTGCTCGAAGGCTGGCGGGATGCCGTGCGCCGGACGACCGGTGCCGGCGGCTGACGCGGCGAAGAAGGCCGGGCTGGGCGTAACCTGAGCGCGACGACGGCGTAGGAGATCTCAGATGACCGAGCCGCTGGTGGCGATGAAGGAGCAGGTCTACAGGGACCCGCGACCAAAGGAGTACTTCGATCGCTTCCACGAGCGCTCGCGAACCCGCGAGCCCGACTGGGTCTACGGGGTCGTTCGGATGCTCACCTCGCTCTACGCGTACACCCTCCTGCGGACGCGATCGATCGCCGCCGAGAAGGTGCCGGCGACCGGAAAGGCGATCCTCGCGCCGAACCACTTCTCATACATGGACCACTTCCTCCTCGGGTCGCCGATCCGCAGGAAGGTTCGCTTCATGGCCAAGAGTCAGCTCTTCAGCGGCCCGATGAAGTGGGTCTACACCCACGGCGGGGTGTTCCCGGTCCGGCGGGGAGCCCGCGACGAGGAGGCCTTCATCACGGCCGAGACGATCCTCGACCGGGGTGGTGTGGTCGCGATGTACTGCGAGGGAGGACGGTCGCGGACGGGCGAGCTCCAGGAGCGGGCCAAGCCGGGCATCGGCCGTCTGGCGCTGGCCTCCGGCGCGCCGGTCATCCCCGTGGCGATCCACGGGTCGGCGGGAATCCGCAACTGGAAGCGTCTCCGCTTCCCCCGGGTCAGCGTCCATTTCGGGAACGAGCTTCGTTTCGAGCAGACGGCGGACGCGTCGCGTGAGCGTCAGCAGGAGGTCGCCGACGAGATCTTCGCAGCGATCCGGATCCTCTACGCCGAGCTCGACGAGCATGGTCACGTGGCGATCGCGCGGGGTGCGCGCAACCGCCGCCGGCCGGCGGGTGTGACTCAGCCCTAACAGGCACCTGCGGCCGTCCTCCGGAAGAGGTTTAGTGACCGGTGATACGGATAGCGTACGTTGTATGTGCACGGCAACTGCCGTGGACACACTGACAACGACTCGAAGGACACCCTCTTGCCTGACATCAAGACCATCCAAGACGACATCCGCGCCCGCCTCGCCGAAGTCGAGCGACTGATCGAGCCGCTCCGCCTCGAGGCCGACCAGCTCACCAAGTTGTCAGAGACCTTCGCCGCTGCGGGCGCACAGTCAGCACCGCCGGCGGCCAAGCCGGCTCGCGCGAAGACCGCCCGCAAGAGCCCGGCGCGTGCATCGCGACCGGCGAGTTCGGCCCCTCGCGCGAAGCGCGGTCGCCCGGCCGGTGGTGGCAACCGCGCACAGCAGGCGATCGAGCACATCACCAAGCAGCCGGGAATCACCGCGTCCGAGCTCGCCGGGGCGCTCGGGATCGGCCCGAACTACCTCTACCGCGTTCTCCCGCAGCTCCAGCGGGATGGGAAGATCACCAAGCAGGGCAAGGGCTATCACCCTGCCGGCTCGGTCGAGCAGACCGTCTCTCGCGCCAACGGCCAGGGCGTCACGGCCTGAGCACTCACTCGGGGCGCCCTCTCGATTCCGACGAGGGCGCCCTGGGTGTCCACTCCCCATTTGGCGCGAGCCGACCCATCACCCGGCGGCGGCCTCTGCGGCGGCAACCGCGAGCGCCCGCACGACGAACGCGGCGAACAGCAGCAGTCCTGGGTCGATCTCGCTCAGGTCGTCACCCCTGATCGTCACGGGGTGAGCGCCCCACGACTTGCCGTCGATCGTGGCGAGCTCCCGGCGACCGTCTGACAGGCCGCAACGCTCACGCCAGATCGTGTGACGGCGCAGGACGTAGTCGCGGCCGTACCAGCGGAGCTCGCCCCCGCCGGCGAGGGCTCGGCCGGCGAATTCGCCGACGACGATCCCGGCCGTGTCGGTGGCGCGGATATCGCGCTTCCAGAAGCTGACGGCGGTGATCTGCCAACGCTGGCCGCCCGCCTCGGCGAGGCCCCCGCGCTTGCCGAGTCCGGTCAGGCGAATCGATCCGACTCCTTCGAAGGCGTAGAGACGCCGGTCCCCGAACACGCGTGTCAGCGTCAGCTCCTGCATCACCACCGAGGGTACGCCTCGGCCGCGGCGACAGCGCTGACCGGTGCCTCCTCAGGTGGTCATCCCGGTGAACTGACCACCGGTGACGTTGAGAACCTGACCGTGGACGTAGTTTGCCCACGGGGAGCAGAGGAGGAACACGCCGCCGGCGGCCTCTTGGGGTGTGCCGGGCCGGCCGAGCGGGATCAGCATCGGAACCATTCCGCGGAGCTGGTCGGGGATCCCGAGTTGGACCCTCTCGCCGTCGATCTCCATCGTGTTCGATTCGTCCTTGGACGCAGTCAGGCGGGTCTCGATGTATCCGAACGCGACGGCGTTGACGTTGACCTTGAATTGTCCCCACTCCTTGGCCAGCGTCTTCGTCAGGCCGACGACGGCTGACTTGCCGGCCGCGTAGTTCGCCTGCCCGGCGTTGCCCATCGTCCCGGAGATCGACGAGACGTTGACGATCTTCCGAAACACCTCGCGGCCTTCGGCCCGCTCGAGCTTCGCCGGCTCGCGGAGGTGGGGGGCGGCGGCCCGGATCAGGCGGAACGGAGCGACGACGTGGATGTCGAGCATCTTCTGGAACCAGTCGTCGGACATCTTGTGGAGGGGTGCGTCGAGCGTGTAGCCGGCGTTGTTGACGATGATGTCGATCCGGCCGAACGTCCCGATCGCCTTGGCGACCAGAGCGTCGGGGACGCCGGGCTTGGTCAGGTCACCGGCGAAGACCTCGGTCTCGCCGTCGATCTCGTCGGCCGCCTGGCCGGCGACATCCGTGTCGAGGTCGTTTATCACGACCTTCGCCCCATGCTCGGCCAGCAGCTCGGCCGTCGCACGACCGATGCCGCGGGCCGAACCCGTGACGATCGCCACCTTGTCGTCGAGAACTCCCATCGGGCCTCCTTGTCGCGGATTTCGGAACTCTCGTTATACCGACGCCGCTCCGGTTGCCCGCCGGGGCGGCCGGCCGGTGTCGCGGATCCTCGCCTCCGACTCGGATCGTCGGGCGCTTGCGGGCGCCGCCCTGACGAGCGATGCTGCGCGGGTGGAGGTTGAGCGGGACTACGAGATGCGGCTCGTCGCGATCGACCGGATCCGGAGAATCGCCGATCGCTACGACGGCATCGTGCCACTGGCGGCGTTGCGTGAGCCGTTCGCCTTCGAGGGCCAGAAGATCTCCTTCGGCTCGTTCTACAGCGGGATCTTCCGTCCGCGGCAGATGCGCGGGCCGGCGGCACTCTGCCTTGTGACGACTCCGCCCAAGCCGGCATCCGCGGCTCCGTACGAAGACGGACTCGATCCGACGACGAACACGTTCATCTATCACTACCGGACGGCTCACGGCTCGAGTCTCCGCGCGATCCGGGCGGCCGAGGCCGACAATGCGTCGCTCCGGGCGGCAATCGATCTCGCGGTGCCGCTGATCTACTTCCACGGAATCGCACAGAGCCAATACGCGGTCGTCGCACCGGTGTTCGTGGTGCGTGACGATCCCTCACGGCGAGTGGTCGAGCTTCAGGCGGCGATGTTCCTTGGCGACGCGAGCAACCTCGGCTCCGGTCGGATTGCCGACGACGGGGCCGACCTGCGGAGGTATGCGACCCGCGAAGCGCTCGTCAGGCTCCATCAACAGCGATTTCGAACAATGGTCCTCCGGGCCTACGCCGGCAGATGTGCGATCTGCGCATTGCGGGAAGCGTCCCTCCTTCAGGCGGCCCACATACTCGAGGATCGAGATCCACGGGGAGCTGCGACCGTCGTGAACGGCATCGCGATGTGCGCGATCCACCATCTCGCCTACGACCGCAACGTGATGGGCATCGATCCGGGCGGGACCGTGCGCATCGCCGAGCGACTGCTCAGGGAAATCGACGGACCGATGCTGCGGACGGGACTTCAGGGCTTCCACGGAGCGAAGATCCTGCGGCCGCGGCGCGTGACCGAGCAACCGGACCCGGAGCGACTCGCGGTCCGTTACGAGGCTTTCCGGGCGGCTGCCTGAGATCGGAAAAAAATACCGCAACCTTTGATGGTCTGATCCGTTCTTATCGATTGGGACGAGCGGACATCAGTCGAACCGGGAATATCACGGACGACGATGTGGGTGGATTGCCCGCCCGAACACGATTGGTCCGCTCGTCCTTGATTTCCCGGCGCCGCCTGGTCCCGCCGGTGCTCCGGGCGGCGGCAGCGGGGCACCTGCGGCGGAAGGTCCGGATGTTCAGCATGTGCACGTCACGGCTGCGAATTAGTTGCGAGCGTTAGCAAGTACTTTCGCCTCCGCGACCCTCCGCCCCCCGGCAAGCCGCCGCCCCGCCCGGCACCCCTCCGCTCCGCCCGGCACCTCTCCGCCCCGCCCGGACCTCTCCGCCCCGCCCGGCACCCCGCCGCCCCGCCCGGCACCCCTCCGCTCCGCCCGGCACCCCTCCGCCCGGCCGAAGCCTCACCGACCCAAGGCGCATCCCACGCTCCTACGGGAGGATCAGGTGGGCGTCGCCGAACTCGTGCCCGACGAACCCGAGCCGGGCGGCCTCGGCGTAGGAGCGCTCGAGGAGGTCCCGGCCGCAGCAGGCGGCCTCGAGCATCAGGAGGTGCGAGGACTCGGGCTCGTGCCATCCGGTCAGGAGGCCATCGACGGCGAGGAGGCCGCGCTCAGGCGTGATCACGAGCTCCGTCTCACCCCGCCCGGCCCGTAGCTCGCGGTAGAACCCGCCGCCGGCCTCGACAGGACCGCCGTGCCCGCCAGTGGCTGCCGTCTCGAGGGCGCGGACGACGGTCGTCCCTACGGCGATCACCCTTCGGCCCCAAACGTGGACGGCGTTGACGAGGCGGGCGGTCTCGCCCGGCACGTCGTAGCGCTCCGGGTAGGGGGACTCGCCGGACTCGAGCGACGAGACGCCCGCGTGGAGCGTCACCGGGGCGATCAGGACGCCGCGGGAGACGAGCCGGGTGACGAGCTCGGTGGTCAGGGGCCGCCCGGCGCTCGGCATCTCGGCGCTGCCGGGCTCGCCGGCGAAGACCGTCTGGTAGGCGTCCAGGCCCCAGCCGTCGCCGCGCTCGTCGTAGCTGATCGGCCGTCCGTGGGTCTCGAGATACGCGGCCGCGCCACCGGGGAGATGGACCTCGGCGACGGTGAGGCGGTCGCTCTCCCGGTAGGCGGCCACCAGCTCGACCCGTCCGCCGCCGGCCAGCTCGAGGTGACTTGGGAGGGACGGGCGGTCGAGGCGCCCGCGGTCGGGCCCCCGGAGCTCGAGGACCCACCGGCCGTCGGCGAGCCGGGTCGAGAAGTGGGCGTGGACGTCGCGGCCGTCCAGGCGGCCGCGGACGGCCGCGGGGATCGTCGCCGAGGTGTTGACGACGAGGAGATCGCCGGGCCGCAGGTAGCCGGGGAGGTCTCGGAAGCGCCCGCTCCGGAGTTCGCCGTCTGAGCGCGTCGCCACGAGGAGGGCGACATCCGCTCGCGAGCGTCCAGCGGCCTCGGGCGGCGCGGGAGCCGGTCGGATCTCCGCGAAGGCGAGCGCGTTCATCAGTCGTCCTCGCCGACGATGTCGCCCGGCGGGGGCTCGATGGACTCGCCGGAGGACCCGCCCTCGGGCGGCTCGACGGCGAGCTCGGCTGCCCGGTAGCGGCCGCTCGGAAGCGATCCGTCGATCAGCGCGATCAGGCCGGGGACGCTCTCCTCGGGCGACGGCCGGTCGGAGATGTCCTCGCCGGGAAAGGCCTCCTGGTGCATCTGGGTGCGCATGTCCCCGGGGTCGACCGCGTAGATCCGAAGGCTCGGATGCTCGGCGGCGAGGATCGCCGTGAGGTGGTCGAGCGCGGCCTTCGAGGAGCCGTAGCCGCCCCAGCCGTCGTAGGGCTCGACCGAGGCATCGGAGGTGATGTCGAGGATCGCGGCGTTCGACGCGAGGCTCGGGAGGGCGGCCTGGATGAGGGCGAGGGGGGCGATCAGGTTGACCTCGTAGACCTCGCGCAGCGCGTCGAGCGGGTAGGCGGCGAGCGACGGCCGGGGGCTCGGGCCGAGCAGGCTGGCGTTGTTGACCACGAGGTCGATCGGCTCGCCGGCTGCCGCGACCAGCTCGGCCCTGTGCTCGGGATCGGTGACGTCGCCGGGAACCGCGATGACACGGTCGAGGCCATCGGTGGCCGCGGTGAGAGCCGACCCGTCCCGGCCGTCGACGACGACCTTCCACCCGGCGGCCGCAAGCTCCCGGGTCAGGGCGAGGCCGAGGCCGCGAGATGCTCCGGTGACGATCGCGACACTCATGCGAGAGCTCCTTGTCCGGTGGTGAAGACCATCCCGGAGATCATCATGCATCTTCAAGTGCACTTGAAGTCAAGGGCGAGATCAGATTGACTGTCGGTGATGCCCAGCTCACCAACCTCCTTCGGGTCCCGGCGATCGCCGAGCCGCTGAGCATCGGGGAGGTGGCCAGGCGGTGCGGGGTGGCGACCTCGGCGCTCCGCTTCTACGAGGATCGCGGTTTGATCCGCTCGCTGCGGACGTCCGGCGGCCACCGGACCTACGACCGGTCGGTGATCCGCCGGGTCGCGTTCATCGTCTTCGCACAGCGGGTTGGACTGACCCTCGCGGAGGTCGGCGAAGCGCTTGGTCAGCTCCCGGAGAACAGGGTTCCCCGGCGGGCCGACTGGGCGAAGCTGTCGGCCTCGTGGACCGCCCGGATCGACGAGCGGATCGCCGACCTCGAGCGCCTCAAGGCGGGCTTGACCGAGTGCATCGGGTGCGGCTGCCTGTCGCTGGGCCGGTGCAAGCTCGCCAACCCGAACGACTGGGCCGCGTCGCTCGGTCCGGGTCCGCGTTACCTGCTCCGGTAGCCGGGCCGCCCGTGACCTTCGCCGTGGCTGGGGGTAGCGATCAGCGATGCAGATCGCTCTCGTAATGCTGGGAGTCGCGGTCGCTGGAATGCTCGTGGGATTCGCAGCCAGGCGGTGGTTCGTCCTCTACGCGGTTGTGACGGTCGCCTTGATCTGCTCGGTCGCCATCCTGATCAACGGTTCCAGCACTGGTCCCGAGGGCTCGTTCTCGGCTCCCGGGTTAGTCTTGGCGATCGCGCTCGTGTACTGGCTGCCGTTCGGCATCGCGATGGCGGGGGGCATCGCCCTGCGCAGGGCCCGTCGACGGGCGCGCGACCAGGCGCCGAGGATCGATGATTTTGACGGGCGGCGTCCGCGCACCGGAGATCGATTCGCCTCGGAGAAGACCGACTCTGGCGATCACGTCCGCGTCGGTCGCGATACCGACGCCGACGCCCACGCCGAAGCCGACCCCGAGGGCTCCGGGCGACAGTGACCGTTGATCAGCCTCTCAGGCGTGCCAGACGCTCGGTGAGTTCGGCGGCCGCGCTGGTCGCGTCAGCCATCAGCTCGGCGACGACTTCGGCGGCCGGAGCCGGCCGGGCGAGGCGATGCGCCTGGCCTGCCCAGAGGTTGATCAGGTCTTCGTCGCCCGCTCGTCGAGCGTGAGCACGCAGCGGGGCGGTGAGGTGGTGCACCTCTGGGTAGGCGAGCGGCGCGTCGGCGGTCTGCTCGGACTGCAGGCGGTTGGCGATCCCGCGAGCCAGGCGGCCGGTGAACGCTCGGGTCAGGCCGGTCGGTCGCGTCGAGGCCATCGCGGCGCGGTGGGCGTCGCTCGTGCCGGCCTCCGGGCACAGCATGAACGCGCTGCCGATCGCCGCGGCGGCCGCGCCGGCAGCCAGTACGGCGGCGACGCCTCGGCCGGTCGCGATGCCACCGGTCGCCACCAGCGGCAGATCGAGTGTGCTGCCGAGTATCTGTAGGAGCGCCAGCAGGCCGTAGTCCTCGCGGTCGCGCCGATCGACGAACGCCCCGCGGTGTCCGCCCGCCTCGATGCCCTGCACGACGAGGGCATCTGCGCCGGCAGCCGCGGCGTCCGCGGCTTCGGCCGGGTCGGTCACGGTGACCCATACCGACGGGCCGCTGCGCTTGAGCTCGGCGATCACGTCGGCCGCCGGGCACCCGAACGTGAAAGAGACGACGGCCGGCGGCTGGTCCCCCAGCAGGGCGAGCTTCGCCTCGTAGTGGTCGTCGTCGAACCGCGGCTCGCCGAGGGCGACGCCGGTCCGGCTCGCCTCGGGCGCCAGGCGCTCGGCGTAGCCCCGCACGTCCCGGGAATCGGCCGGCCTGCCGGTCGGCGCGAAGAGATTCACCCCGAAGGCATGCTCGGTCATCTCCCGAACACTCTTAATCTCGGCACGGAGATCCTCGGGCGCCCGGTACCCGGCGGCGATGAACCCAAGGCCGCCGGCGTTGGATACCGCCGCCGTCAGCTGCGGCGTCGACGGCCCGCCGGCCATCGGCGCCTGCACGATCGGAACCACAAGCTGCTCGATCAACGTCCGCCTCCCATGATCCGCCACCGGCCTGCTCCAGCACGCGCAATGCTACGACCAACCCCGACCGGCACGATTCGCATTCCGCCGGGGCAGGCGTCTCGGTCGACGACCCCGCTTGACATCGCTTGTGTCGATCGATACGATCTTTATCTAGGCGGACGGTCGAACCCATCTCCGAGGATCGATGTCGTGCCTCCCGTCAACTGACCCTTTGTGTCCACACGAGGGCCTGGAATCGAGGCTTATGCGCAACCCAGTTCGCTCCGAGACCGACGCGTTTCACATCGCCTTTGGTGTTGCCCTGGTGATCGGTGCATCCGCCCTGGTCGGCGTGTTCGTAGCCCCGCTCGCCGGCGCCGGACTGTTCGCCGTCGCGATCGCCGGCCTCCTCGTCTGGGAGTTCGCGACCAAGGATCCCGAGCGCCGGCTGCCGCTGCGTGAAGCGGCTCGCCTCGGGCGCGTCGCGGCCGGCCGCGACCAGCCGTTGATCCTCGTCGTCGCCAACCGCACACTCGCCGATCAGGACCTGCGCGACGAGATCCGGCGCCGCGCGGATGCCGGGGCGGAGCTCCGGATCCTCACCCCGATCCTCGTTTCCCGGGCGCGCTACCTGGCCTCTGACGTCGATTCCGAGCTCAGACAGGCGCGCAGGCGCCTCAAGGAGACGCTGGCCTGGGCGGCCGACGAGGGAATCCTCGCGACCGGCACGATCGGCGACCCCAATGCCGCACTCGGTGCGATCGAAGACGAACTGCGCCTGGCGGCCGCCGACGAGGTGATCGTCTCGACGCTCCCGGCGGGCCGATCCAACTGGCTTGAGACCGGGATCCTCGCACGCCTCCAGAACGAGCTCGAGATACCGGTGACCCACATCGTCGCCTCCAGCCGCGCTCCGGCGCCTTCGCTCTAGCCGATCCCGACTGCTCGACGCGCCGCCGAGATCACGCGAGCCCGCGAACCGCCCAGGCGCGGGCGCTCAGGCCGAAGGAGCCTCTCGGCGTCCCGAGTCGCCGGAGGCATTCCGCTCCAAGTGCGGTCTGGTGCTCGGAATCCAGCGACTTGCAATACGCGCCGGCGGGTCCGGTGCCGGTGAGGAACGGCTCCCAGTAGTCGTCGAAGTCGGCGTACTCGACCTCGACCACGAGCGGCGCGACTTCGACCCCGCGCAGGCCCGCCCGCGACCACAGCTCTGCGAGCGAGTCGCGATCGGTGTACTGCATCCGAGCCTCGTCGGGCGCGGCGACATCCAGCGCCCGGGCGGCATCCCAGAACGTTCGGAGCATCTGCATCTCGCCTGAGAGGTCCCACGTGCATGCGGCGACGACGCCGTCCGCGCGGGCGACCCGTCGCATCTCGCGAGCCCCGGCCTCGGCATCCTCGAGGAAGCTCACGACGAGCTGCGCGAGCACAGCGTCAAAGGTGTCAGCCGGCCACGGCAGGGCTTCGCCCGGAGCCTCGCGCACGTCCGCTCCGGGGACCCGGTCGGCGCAGGCACGCACGAACCCCGCGGACGGATCGGCTGCCGCGACCAGGTCCGCCCCGACCAGCCCCGCCAGCTCGGCGCTCAGCGCTCCGGGGCCGCAGCCGACGTCGAGCACACGCTGGCCCGCCTCCACGCCGGCGAACCCGGCGAGCAGGGGCGCGAGTCGCAGCGAGTACCGGCCCATGTAGCGGTCATAGGCCTCCGATGGACCAGAGAAGCTCATCGCGCAAATCTACGGCCGGCGGGCCTCGACGTAAACGGTCCCGCCGCGCCCGAGGATGACCTCGAGGAGCGCGCCCAGTCCGGCGAGTGGTGCCAGCGCGATCGCGCTCGCCAGGGTGATCGCCCGCCGGCGGTCCTCGGTCGCGGCGAAGCGGGCGGCCGGTCGCCGGAGCGCGTCGTAGAGGCTCGGCCGGCCGGGGGTCAGCCCGACGAGCCCGTGGAGCCACCCGAAGACGACCTGGCCGCCCCGCCAGTGGCTGACCCGCTCGACCTCGAGCCCCCGCTCGCGCAGGCGGGCGGCCAGCGCGGACGCCGGGATGTGGGTCAGGTGGCGGGGGAGGTCGAGGGCGAGCCAGCGGTCGCCGAAGAGGCGGGCTTGAAGGCTCTCGGCGTTCGGTATCGCGATCGTCAGGACCCCGCTCGGCGCGAGCAGGTCGATCGCCCGGTCGAGATCGGCTCCGGGTTCGGGCAGGTGCTCGAGCGAGTGCCAGAAGACGATCGCCGCCCAGTCGCCGGTCATCTCGGCGAGCTTGGCGTCCCGAATCGCCTCGCCCGAGGCCGCGCGCTCGAGGCCGACCGCGTCGCGTCCGCGGCGCGCGATCGCCGCGACCAGGCCACCGGACCCGGCGCCGACGTCGAGCACCCGTCCGGGTGGGGCGATCTGGTGCAGGCGGCGGGCGAGCGTCCCCCGCGTGAGGCTCAGCAGGGCGTCGCCGGGCCCGCTGAAGCGACCGCCGGCAGGCCGGTAGGCGCCGCCGTAGGCCGCGGCGAGCGACTCGTCGCTCGGCCATGGGTCGGTCGTGGCGACGCCGCAGACGCCGCACGTCAGCCGGCCCCGGATCCGGTTGCCCGG
This sequence comes from Solirubrobacteraceae bacterium, assembly GCA_034664295.1. GTDB lineage: Bacteria > Actinomycetota > Thermoleophilia > Solirubrobacterales > Solirubrobacteraceae > Palsa-513. The sequence goes on from JAXDHV010000025.1 coordinate 122,114, forward strand.
CCTCCCGGGAGGCGCGGCGCACCAGACGCACGGGGCATCGGCGGCGTCGACTCCGGTCCACCCGATCACGTTGCCCACGCCGCTATTCTTGCCGAAGCGCCTTGATTGACCAGTCAATCCATTCTTCGAAGCTGCGGGTCGCGGTGGTTCAGATGAACTCGACCGACGACGTCGCCGGCAACATGACCGAGGCCGATCGCCTGGTCCGCGAGGCGGCGGCCGGCGGAGCGGAGCTTGTCCTCCTCCCGGAGAAGTGGAACATCCTCGGCTCGGGGGAGCACCTGCTCGCCGGGGCCGAGCCGCTCGACGGTCGGGCGCTCGGGTGGGCGCGTGAGACGGCGCGGGAGCTCGGCATCGACCTCGTCGCCGGGTCGATCGTCGAGCGGCTGGCGAGCTCCGGGCGGATCGCCAACACGTCGGTCCACGTCGGCCCCGACGGGGAGATCCAGGCGATCTACCGGAAGGTCCACATGTTCGACGTGACGGTCGACGGGACCCGGTACCACGAGTCCGAGCACGAGGAGGCCGGCACAGAGCTCGTGACCTCGCGGGCGGCCGGAGGGGCGATCCTCGGCTTGAGCATCTGCTACGACGTCCGCTTCCCCGAGCTCTACCGGATACTCGTGCTCCGGGGCGCTCGGATCCTGCTCGTACCGGCGGCCTTCACGCTGGCGACGACGCGCGACCACTGGGAGACGCTGCTCCGGGCCCGGGCGATCGAGAACCAGGCGTTCGTCGTCGCGGCCAACCAGATCGGCCGCCATCCGCCGGCCTACCGATCGGGCGGTCGGTCGATGATCGTCGACCCGTGGGGTCTCGTCCTCGCCCAGGCGAGCGACACGGTCGGCGTGGCGGGGGCGACGCTCGACCTCGACGGCCTCGAGCGGATCCGAGCGGACCTCCCGGCCCTGGCCAACCGGCGCCCGGCGGCCTACCGGTGGCCGGAGGGCGGGTGATGGTGACGAAGGCGCGAACCCAGGCCGCGGCGGACAAGCGCCGGTTGATCCTCGACGCGGCGGTCCGGACGTTCGCGAGGCAGGGCTTCCACGCTTGCCGGGTCTCGGACATCGCCGACGAGGCGGGTGTCGCCTACGGGCTCGTCTACCACTACTTCGCCTCGAAGGACGAGGTTCTCGACACGCTGTTCCTCGAGCGGTGGGCGATCATGCTCGAGCTGATCGGCGAGGTCGACGCCCGGGAGATCCCGGCCCGGGAGAAGCTCCTGGCGATCGCGTCGTTCATCATCGACTCCTACCGCCACGACCCGGACCTGATGAAGGTGATCATCGTCGAGGTGACCCGGGCGGTCAACTCGTTCGGGGCTCGCCACCTGGCCGAGATCCGCGAGGCGTACGCGCTGATCGCCCAGATCGTCGCCAAGGCCCAGGCCGACGGCTCGTTCGGCTCGGAGGTCGCTCCCCAGTTCGCGGCGCTGGCCTTCTACGGTGCTCTCGAACAGGTCCTGACAGGCTGGATCTTCGGGGTCCTCGACCAGGGCGAACCCGAGTTCGAGCTCGCCAAGCGGTGCATCGTCGAGACGATCTGCGGGGGCCTCGAGGCCTGAGCTCGGGAGGATCGAACGGCGAACGCCGGCCTCGGACCGATTAACTCGCGCCTGGTCGCCAGATCTGATTGACTGCGCCCACGGTGCAGGGAGACCTCCAAAAAAGACTGATGTGGTCGGGACTGATGGCCGGCCTCGGTGCGATCGCATCGATCGCGACAGCCAAGGCCGGGGCGATCATCTGGAGGCGCCTCTTCGACGAGGAGCCCCCCGAGTGACGCCGGGATGAGCCCTGATCCGAAGGCAGTCGAGGATGCCGCTCGACTCGCGCAGGAGCGGGGCGCGGCGGCAGCCGCAGTGGCCCGCGGACAGGTCGAGAGGCTCGTCGCCGAGCGACCCGAGCTCGCGGTCGGCGGAGCCCTCGTCGGTGGTCTGATCCTTGCGAAGATCCTCAGGCGTCTTGGCACCTGAGGATCCCCAGCTGACCCAGAGCCTCGCCCGGACGATCACCGAGGTCTCCGAGCGGGCGTCGCTGCTCGTGCGGGAGGAGATCGAGCTCGCGAAGGCAGAGGTATTCGAGAAGGCGGCGAAGATCGCCAAGGGCGCGGTCGTCGGCGCGGCGGCCGGCATCTTCGCCGTGATCGCGGGCTTCTTCTTCCTCGAGGGCCTCGCCTGGCTGATCTCGATCGAGCTGTTCCCGAGCCACCAGTACTTCTGGGGCTTCTTCGTCGTCGCCTTCCTCCTCCTCGGGCTCGGCGCGGCCGGAGGGTTCTTCGCGTTCAAGGCAATCAGCGGCGGACCGCCGACACCGAGGATGGCGATCAACGAGGCCCGCAAGATCCGGGATGCCGTGAGAAAGAAGAAGACCTGATGCCCAGCCGCACGCCTGAGGAGATCCGCGCGTCGATCCAGCGCAACCGCGAGGCGCTCGCGGTCGCGGTCGTCGACCTGCGGGGAGAGGTCGCCGAGATCACCGACTGGCGCAAGCAGCTGCGCTCCAACCAGAAGACGCTGATGATCGGCGCGGCGGCGACGAGCTTTCTGATCAGCGGCGGGCTCGCCGGACTGACCGGCGTGCTGACGTTCCGCCGCCGCCGCCAGCGCCGCCGCGCCTAGTAGCGCCTGGCGCGCCGGCGAACCAGGCCGGGGGCAGGGCCCGGAGGGCTGGGCGGCTCAGCCGGGGCCTGAGGGGCCGGGTCCGACGAAGCGGGTCGGGAGCCCGCCGACGCCGATCATCCCCGGCCCGGTGTAGGTGCCGATCACCGGGCCGATCTCCGAGACGAACCACGGCTCGGTGCCGAAGATCTCGCGGCCCCGCTCGATCAGCCGCTGCGCCTGATCGGGGGCCTGGATGTGCTGGAGGACCCAGCAGTCGGCGCCGTCGGCGTGGCGCTCGCGCATGTAGTCGACCATCCGCTCGAACGCCCGCCCCCGCGTGCGGACCCGCTCGACCGGGGTGATCTCGCGGGCCACCGAGAGGATCGGCTTGATCTTCAGGGCCGTGCCGACCCACGCCTGGGCGCTGCCGATCCGCCCGCCCCGGCGGAGGTACTCGAGCGTGTCGATGCAGAACCAGATCTTCAGGTGATGACGGGCCTCGTCGAGGCGGGCCAGGACCGCGTCGACGTCCTCACCCTCGGCGGCTCCGGCCGCCCCGACGAGGGCCAGGCAGGCGAGTCCGCCACAGGCGCTCTCGGTGTCGACCACGGCGATCCGGCCGTCGCCGCCGCGTTCGTCGATCAGCGCCTTGGCCTGGACGGCGGCCCCGTAGGTTCCCGAGAGACCGCTCGAGATGTGGATCGAGACGACGTCCCGGCCGGCGGCGACGAGCGGCTCGTAGGCGGCGACGAAGTCTCCGACCGACGGCTGGGATGTGGTCGGCGGATCCGTGGCCGACTTGAGGCGAGCGTAGAAGTCGTCGTAGTCGTCCATGTCCGACTCGCGCTGTTGCTCGTCGCCCCACCGCACGTAGAGGCTGACCTGCTCGATCCCGTGCTGCTCGCGGACGGCCCGCGGGAGGTACTGGGTCGTGTCGGTGACGATCGTGACGGGGCGCATCAGCCGCCACCCTACCGGGACCGGGGGTTTGCGCTACGTTCAGAGCGTGGGCCCCAGAGCACGGATCATCGGCTACGGAGGGTCGCTCGGGCTCGTCCTGATCGGCGTCCTCGTGGCGATCCTGCGGACAGACAGCCTCGGCATGGCCGGCGCCGTCGCGCTGATCTCGGTCGGCCTGGTCGCGGCGACCAGCCTCGTCTTCTACGAGGTCGGTCTCAGCGAGGACCGCGCGCGGGCCCGCGAGTCGCAGGCCCGGCGACCGCCTCCCGACCCGACCGAGGAGCCTGCTTCGCCGCAGCCGCCGCGGCGTCTCGTCCGCCCCGGGCGAACCCGCGGCTCGAGGTGAGGCCTGGGCGCACGGCGGCGCAGTCAGGTAATCCCGGGGCTGACAGACCATTCCCTTGCCAGCCACATCCTCGGCGCCCCTAGGAAGACGGGCCGGGGCCGAGCACGTTGCGACCGAGATGGTCCCGAGCATGCCGCAATAGCGCCGGGCGCCAAGCGCCAAGCGCCGGGCGACGGCCCGGCGGTCCGCGTTCATGCGAGCTGCAGGAGATTCGCAACAGCATCGGCCGCCCCGTCGCGGCTGCGCGCTCGGTCGCTGCGCAGCCAGATCGCCGACGCGCAGTGCCCCGACTCGCGGCGCCGGGGCCGGGGCCGCGGGCGTGGCTGTAGGCGAAATCCACCGATCACACCGCGGGGCGATGCGCAGCCCGGTCTACCTCGATGTCACGACACGAGGCGCTGTGGCGACGGCGGAGCAGCGCCCTGCGGTGAGACGAGCCGTGCCACTTCCCGCACCGGTCTAGCCACGTACTGCTCGAGATCTGCGCCGAACGGCGTCCTGTGCTGGGCGGACTCCGTGCCGAGAGCGTGCGAGCCAGCGTCGGGCGCCGTCTCGCTTGCAGCACTGACACCTCCGAGAACACGTCAGCCGTTGAACTGTGACGCATGTCACACATGACATGCTGTCACACGGCCATACTGCCTTCCATGACCGTCCGGCCCGCTCGCGTCTCTCCGTCGAACACATGGGGTTTCGCTCGCGGTGCCCCGCGGTCTACGGGCACAGAGCTCGGTTCCGCGCACTCTTGACTGCGAGAGAGGAGGTGCACATCATGCTGATCACCCTCACCACTCACAAGGCAAGCTTTGCTGGCAGCGTCGCCCGCGGCTGAGTACCCGGCGTCTCCGGTGGATCGATGCCTTGCCGCATCGCCCACCGGAGGGCGCCGATCCGATCGTGACTCCACACAAGAGGTAATCACAATGCGCGACGCCGTGCGTCCCAAAGTCAAGTCCACCGCGCCCGTCTTCCGGCTCGGCGACACGGTCCATATCGGCGGATGCGGTGTCGTGACGGACATTCCAGACCCGGACGGATCTATCCATCGCCTACTCGAGCTGGCTGACGGCGGGCGGGTGATGTCCGAGCTCCACGCCGCCCTGGCGGCTGACTATTCGCACATCACGATGCAGGACGTTACCGACGCGATCTCCGAGTTTCACGACGCCGGCTTTCTTGAGGACGCCGCGGTGACCAGCGAAGGCATACTCGATGACTACAGCGTTCGCCGCTGGGACCGTAACCTCAGTTTTTTTGAGGCGTACTCGCGCTTCGGTCGCGACAAATACCGGTATCAACGACGGCTTCAGGACGTTCGGGTCGCGCTTCTCGGAGTCGGTGGCCTGGGAAGTCACCTCCTGTACGATCTGGCTGCGGCGGGGGTCTGCGATGTGCGCATCGTAGACTACGACACTGTTGATATCTCGAACCTAAACCGTCAAATTCTCTACAACGAGGCTGACATCGGCCGCCCAAAGACCGAGGTCGCGGAAGAGCACATCCGAGCCTTCAGCCCGCGGCTCAAGGTCGAGGCGGTACAGACACGGATCGGGAGTGCCGAGGACGTCCGCAGACTGGTGCAGGATCGAGACATCGTCATTTCCGTGGTCGACCGCCCCACGATGTCGATCGGCCTGTGGGTCAACGAAGGATGCGTTGAGGCCAACGTGCCATACATTGCCGGGGGCGTAGAGACGAGCCGCGCCGTCTATTACACGGTCATCCCGGGGGTCACGGGTTGCATCGAATGCTGGCGCATGCAGGTCGCGCGCGAAGACCCGGTCTCAGCAGCCTTGTTGGACGAGAAGCGGAGAATCGCCTTTGAAGGTGACAACGCGGCTTTCGGACCCTTGGTGACGATCTTGACCGGCTGCATGCTGGCCGAGTTTGTGCGCCTGACCACCGAGATAGCGCCTCCGGTCGCAACGGGTCGACTTATGGAGATCCGGTTTGACGACCTTTCGGGCGGGCAGGTCGAAAGCTGGGACCGCCAGGACTGCTGCCCGGTGTGCGCGGGTGTCCGCGCGGCGGCCTAGATCCGCCGCCGACGCGTGGAGGTGGCACGAATGAAATGGCTCCCCGCGAGCGTCGCTGCCCAGCGCCTGAAAAGGGGACGCGCTCCGCAGCGCGATCACCGAGCGCTTGGCGTGAACCGAGACATGGCGCGGCTGTTGACGGCGGCGTTCGTGTCGACCGCGGGCGATTGGCTGTATCGGCTTGCCCTACCGCTTCTCGTCTACCAGACGACTCGCTCTGCGGCGTTGACGGCTGTGACCTACGCACTGGAGTACGGACCGTACATCGTGCTGTCCCCGCTGGCGGGGGTTCTCGCCGACCGGATCGACCGGCGACGCCTGCTGATCGGCGCCGATACGTCGTCGGCTCTGATCGTCGCTGCCCTGGTCGTGGGATTGGCCAGCGGGGTAGGCAGCGTGCCCTTCATTTACGGGGCGGCGCTGCTGCTTGCCATTTTGTCGCCCTTCTACCACCCGGCGATCCAGAGCCTCGTGCCGGCGGTGGTCGCCGCCGACGACCTCACCACGGCCAGCGCGAGGCTGCAGTCGGTGGACAGCGTCGTGTCCGTTGTAGGTCCGCTCGCCGGCGGCGCCGTCATTGCGCTCCTGGGGACCCGCAACGCCCTGCTCGCGGATGCAGCGTCGTTCGGCCTGTCGGCCCTGCTGATAGCCGGGATTCGGGCCCGGCGCAAGGCGTCAGAGCACGCCGTCGTAAAGGCGGGCGTTGGCGCCGAGCTCGTCGAGGCGGCCGCATACGTTCGTGGCGACCGCCTGATTCTTGCGGGCGCGGTCCTGTTCACCGGGGCGAACTTCGCTGTATTCCTCGTGCAGGCCAACCTCATCTACTACCTCACGGCAGTTCGCGGCTTTGCGCCATCGGCGCTCGGCGTGATCTTCTCGGCGGACGGGGCCGGGGCGCTCGCCGGGGCTCTCCTCTCGGCCGCGCTCGTCCGCCGGTGGGGGGCAGGGCGGGTCATCCTGGGTTCCACCGTGGCGGCTGGCCTCGTGACCATGCTGCTTCTCTGGGCCCGCACGGTCCCCGCTGTCGCCGGCGTCGTCGCGGTCGAGTCGGCCGCTGGCATGGTGACTGCAGCTACCTGGTTCAGTCTGCGCCTTCAGCGGGTTCCAGACGGCATGCTCGGGCGCGTGGTGGCTCTGACCCGAATGGTGGCCTTCGCGGCGATACCGGCCGCGGCGGTGCTCGGCGGGCTGCTTCTCGGCGCCACCAACGACTTCACACCACTTGTCTTGGCCGCCGCCGGCCTGCAGGTGATCCTCGGGACGATTGGTCTTCGCGGGCCGATGAACCAGTCGACGGTCGCAATCGAGGCACAGAGCCGCCGACACGACTCAGTCGGGCGACAGCCGGTCGCCGATGTCCACGCGCATTCTTCGGCGGGTTAGTGCCGGTCTGGTATTCGATGGCGCCAGGCTGCGGTAGCCCGCGATGACCGCCCTCGCTCACCGACGGAGCGTATGCAGGAGCGGCGACACGGTCTCGATCAGCCGCGCCGATCCACGCCGCCAGACCCTCGGTGCAGCAAGAGCGTCGCTCGACCGGGGATCGGCTCGCGGTCGGCATCCCGGGAGCTCAGGAACCGGTCGAAGTCGGCCACGCTCGCGGTGTGCCCGCCGGAGCACGACTGCGCCAGCGGTCTGCGGAAGTCCTGGCGTCGTGGCGCCGGCCCATGCCCAGCGGTAACTAACTTCAACGACCGAAGCGAGTGGGCGGCCGCCCTGCCTACCTCTGGCCCGCGGGCGAAGCCGCGCCCGTGCTCGAAGCGTCCCTGTCAACCCTCTCCGATGAGCGCAACCCTTCTCTGTACGACTCCGCGGAAAGCCGGGCGGCCTGAGTGCGCGGAGTTCGGGCCGAGCGCTTGGGCGGCTGGCGCTGTCCGAGATTGCGCAGGCGATCCCAGCGGCCCCCCCAGCGGCAGGCGATCCCAGCGGCCCCGCGAACCGAGATGAGCGCGGGCGACCGGCCGCGCTCGGGACGCGGCGAACCGCACGAGCGAAAGTCCGCGGCCGGGCACGCTGCCCCATGCGCGGCCGACACGCTAGGAGAGGTTGTTGCCGATCTGCATCGGCGCCTGCGGCAGGGCGACGGGCGCGACCTCGGCCTGGCTGTCGGCATTCAGCAGCTCGGCCAGCTCGCCCGAGTCGAACATCTCGGTGACGATGTCGCATCCGCCGACCAGCTCGCCCCGGACGAACAGCTGGGGCGTCGTCGGCCAGTTGGAGATCGCCGAGAGCTCCTGGCGGATCCGCGGGTCGGGGAGGATGTCGACCGCCGCGAAGCGCGTGTCGAGCGCCTTGAGGGCGGCAACCGTGCGTGCGGAGAAGCCGCACGAGGGCGCGTCGGGCGTGCCCTTCATGAAGAGGATCACTTCGTTCTCGGCGATCGCCGCGGCGATCGCCTCACGGACGGGGTTGGCGGTCTGCTCGCTCATGGCTTCCTCACTCGCTTTGCGTCTTCAATGAAAGGGCATGGATCGGGCCGCCGATCTCCTTACCGAAGACCGCGTAGACCAGCCGATGCTGCTCGATCCTGGAGAGGCCGGCGAAGGCCTGGGCACGGACGACCGCTCGGAAGTGGTCGCCCCCTCCGGTGTAGTCCTCGACGTCGACCTGGGCGCCTGGAATGGCGGCCTCGATGCGTCGTTGGATCTCGGTCGAGCTGGGCACGGTCTTCTCCAAGCTTAGTGCACGCAGTCGCTACACTTGACGCATGGTGACGATCACTGACAAGGGTGCAGACAAGGTCCGCGAGTTCCTGGCCTCACAGAGCACCGACGTCAAGGCCGCCGGCCTGCGTGTCGGCGTCAAGGGTGGCGGCTGCTCGGGTTTTCAGTATCAGCTGGCCTTCGACGAGAAGCGCGAGCACGACGAGGTCTTCGAGATCAAGGGTCTCAGCCTGCTCGTCGACAGCGAGGCCCTGTCCTACGTCGACGGCTCGGAGATCGACTATGTCGACGCTCTGATCGGCGCCGGCTTCAAGGTCAACAACCCGAACGTCGTCGCCGCCTGCGGCTGTGGCTCGTCCTTCCGGGTAGCCGGAACCGAGTCCTGCTCACCCGTCTGAGCGCTCACGCAGGCGTCGCGTCGAGCGAGCGCCAGAGGTAGCGACAGGCCGCCGTCCGGTGCGGGCGCCACGGCTCGGCCAGCGCGCTCAGCTCGGCCGGCGTCGGCAGCGTCGCCAGCTCGTAGGCCAGCTGCACCGCCCGGCGGATCCCGAGGTCCCCGGTCGCCAGGACGTCCGGCCGGTCGAGCTGGAAGATCAGGAACATGTGGGCGCTCCACTCGCCGATCCCCCGGACGGCGACCAGCTCGGCGATCACCTCGTCGTCTGGGAGCTCGTTCAGCCGGTCGAGCTCGAGCTCGCCGCTGAGCACGTGCTCGGCGAGCGATCGCAGGTAGGAGACCTTCGCCCGCGAGAACCCCGCAGCCGCCCGCAGCTCCTCGGGGTCTGACGCGAGCACCTCCTGCGGCGTGGGTGCCCGGCCGTCGAAGCGATCGAGCAGCTTGCGCCAGATCGCCCGCGCCGCGAGGACCGAGAGCTGCTGGCCGGCGATCGTCCGCACGAGCGCCGCGTAGTGATCGCCGCCGGCCGGTCGATCGGGCGCCCTCGCGGGGAGCTCGGTGTCGGCGAGCGCGGCAATCACTCGCCCGAGCACCGGATCGGCCGCGCTCAGACTGGTGGCGGCGTCGACCACGAACCGGTCCGAAAAACCCGACTAGGCCTGCCCGGCGACCGCACCGGGCACGCCGGTGTTGGTCGAGTACTTCGGCTGGAGCTTGACCTCCGGGCGGATCTGGTGGACCGCCTGCGAGACGGCGATCGCCGCCTCGGCAAAGCCGGTCGCGATCAGCTTGAGCTTGCCGTGGAAGGTCGTGATGTCCCCGCAGGCCCACACCCCGTGAAGGTTGGTCTTCATCAGTTGGTCGACGACGATCGCCCCCTTCTCGATCTCCAGGCCCCACTCCCGCAGCGGGCCCAGCGCGGTCTTGAAGCCGAGCTGGAGGAGGATCGCATCGGTCTCGACCTCGACCTCGTGGGCCGGGTCGTCGGAATGGAAGAGCCTCACCCGTTCGATCAGCCCGTCCGCGTCGCCGGTCACCTCGCGGACCTGGAAGGGGATGTGGAGATCGACGCGGCCGTCGGCCGCCGCGTCCATGACGTCCTTGATCGTCGCCTCGTGCGCCCGGAAGCCCTCTCGCCGGTGGGCCAGCGAGATCCGCTCGGCCGTGTCGAGCAGGTTGACGACCCAGTCGCAGGCCGAGTCGCCGCCCCCGATGATCAGCACCCGCTTGCCGGCGAAGACGGACTTCTCGCCGACCAGATAGTGGGCTCCCCGGCCCTCCCACGGGGTCATGTCGAACCCGGGCAGCTTCTTCGGCTCGAAGGCTCCGTGGCCGCCGGCGATGATCACCGCCCTCGACCGGAGCTCGCCGGCCGTCGTGTGGAGGACGACGATCTGCTTGCCGTCGTCCTCGGGGTCCGGCTCCCACGAGATCCTCTCGGCCGTCGTCTCGAGGTGGACCGGCACGTCGAACTGGTCGACCGCCTGGGCGCGGAGTTCCTCGACCAGGTCCCGCGCGAGCACACGCCGGTGGCCCGGGACGTCGAAGATCCACTTCTCCGGGTAGAGGGTCGTCAGCTGTCCGCCGATCTCCGGGAGCGAGTCGATGATCCTCGACGTTGCCTCCCGCATCCCTGCCCAGAAGGCCGCCGAGAGGCCGACCGGGCCGGCGCCGATCACCGTGAAGTCGCGGATCTCCTCGGAGTCGATCACGCGAGCGCCTCGGCTGGGATGGCCTCGCCGTCGAGCGCGGACAGCGCCCGGCGGATCGACGCGGCGATGCACGTGAAGGTCGGCGTGTCCCGGCGGGTGTAGAGCGACGACTCGGTTCCCCGGAGCCGCTGGACCAGATCGAGGAAGTCGGCCGGCCGGTCGGTCTCGAAGGCGACGACGAACTCCTGGTCGTCGAGGCCGAACGAGTACGACGTGTTGAGGTCGATCTGCGGGTACTCCCGACCGATCCGGATGTGTTCCTGCATGATCCGGTAGCGCTCCTCCTTCGAGAGCGTGTACCACTCCCGGGTCTTGACGAACGGGTAGACGAAGAGGTACTTCGCGTGGGCCGGGCGGACCTCGAGGCGGGACTCCTCGGAGTACTCCGACGGCTTGGTCATCGCCAGGTACGAATACGGGACGGTCGCCCACTTCATCAGGCCGGTCTGCCCGAGCACGACGTGGAACTCGTGGATCTGGTCGAGGCTGACCGATTGCGAGAGCAGCATCAGGTCGCAGTCGCCCCGGGTTCCGACCGTCGAGAAGCCCCGGAGCAGGTGATCTGAGGCGAAGTCCTCGCAGGCTGCGAGGAACTCCCGCTTGTCGGCCGCCCTGGTCTCGCTGTCGAGGCGCCGCCAGGCGGGGTCGATCTGGAGGAAGGTGTACTTGACGAATTGACGCTCGGGCACAAACTCAAGTCTACGAAAGCCGCCTCCTCCGGCCGGGGAGGGGCGCGGTAGAGTCACCGGCCATGCGCATAGCCCTGGTGTCGCCGTATTCGTGGACATACCCAGGCGGCGTGACGCGCCACATCGAGGCGCTCGCCGGGAGTCTCCTCGCCTCCGGCCATGACGTCCGCGTGCTGTCGCCCTACGATCCCGACGACGAGCTCTCGGCCCGGCTGCATCGGGGTGCCCGCCCGCAGGTCCGCCCGCTCCCCGACTACCTCTGCTCGCTCGGCCGGACGATCGGCTTCCCGGCCAACGGCGCGGTCTCGAACATCGCGATCACGACCGACTGCGTCCACACCCTCCGGCGGGAGCTCCGCCACGGCTCCTACGACGTCGTCCACATCCACGAGCCGGTCACCCCGGCGGTCGGTTGGGACGCCCTCTGCACATCCGATCGGCCGCTGGTCGGGACCTTCCACTGCTATTCGACCAACCCCCTGAGCAACGGGTTCGCCTCGCTGATCGGCGCTCGTCGCAGGCTCAACCGGCTCCACGTCCGGATCGCCGTCTCGGAGGCCGCCGCCTGGACGGGGACCCGCTTCTTCGGGGGTCACTACCGGGTCATCCCCAACGGAGTCGAGCTCGGCCAGGCGCCGGCCGAGCCGTCGGGTCTGCGGCCGAGCGCCGACCGTCCGCTGCGCCTGGTCTTCGTCGGCGCGTCGGTCGAGCGCAAGGGGCTCAGCGTCCTCCTGCGGGCCTTCGAGGCCCTCCGCGAGCACGTCCCGGCGACCTTGACCGTGATCGGCGCCACCCAGGACGAGGTCGATCCCCTGCTGATCGAGTCGCTCGGGGTCACCGCCGTGGGAAAGGTCTCAGACCCCGTCAAGGACGCCTTCCTGCGCGACGCCGATCTGCTCGTCGCGCCGTCGCTCGGCGGCGAGAGCTTCGGCATGGTCCTGACCGAGGCGTTCGCCGCCGGGACACCCGTGATCGCCTCGGACATCCCCGGCTACCGGGACGTCGTCCATCACGGAGTCGAGGGCCTCCTCGTCGGGCCGGGCGACGCCGGCGCCCTCGCCCAATCGCTGCGCGCCCTCGCCCTCGACCCGGCCCGCCGCCGGGCGATGGCGCTCGCGGCCAGAGCCGCGGCTCCCCGCTACGCGTGGGACCGGATCTCGGCGGAGGTCGTCAACGCCTACGAGGACGCGATCACCGCGCCGATCCCGATCGGTCCGGTCGCCCGCGTGGGCACCCGCCTCGGCGCCCTCCCGGCCGACGGGAAGCCCCGCCGGCCGGCCTGCCGCAGCCTGCCGAGCCTCGAGCGCTCAAGGCCGACGACGGCCGTCCGCGTGCTCAACACGGCCAGGCGACTCGCCCTGGCGGTCGGGGTGATCGGCGGCATCCTCCTCGCCGGCCTCGCCCTCCAGAGGATCGGCGTCAGCCAGATCCTCGCCACCCTGGTGACCTCCAGCCCCGGCTGGGTGCTGCTCGCGCTCGGCTTGATGGGCTTCTCGTCGGTGCTCCGAGCAGTCGCCTGGCACGCGATCCTCAAGGCCGCGCTCCCGCGGGTCACCGTCCGGCTGCGGGATGCCCTCCAGGGGACATTCGTCGGCGTGCTGATGAGCGCGACCCTCCCCGCCCGGCTCGGTGAGCCGTCGAGGTCGTTCATCGTGGCCCGCCGGATCGGGCGGCCCCGCGAGACGCTGCCGGCCGTGCTCGGGACGATGGTCGCCCAGACGCTGATCAACCTGCTCGCGCTCGGCGTGCTCGGCGTCTGCGTCTTCTCGAGCATCAACCTCTTCGACGGACACCACGGCGCCCTCGTCGTGGCGGCGGTCGCCCCGGCGACGGTCCTCCTGCTCGTGCTCGTGACGCCCGTGATCCTCCGGGGTCGCGGGCAATCGCGCTCGCGCGCGGCGGAGAGCCTGATCGACCGGTCCCGCCGTGAGCTGACCCGGGTCCGTGGCGGGCTGCGGGTCTTCGCCAAGCCGAGGCTGGCCGCGGTCGCGGTGACCGGCCAGCTCAGCGCCTGGGTCCTCCAGTGGCTCTCCTGCTACGCCCTGCTCGTCGCCCTCGGGCTCGACGCCCGGGCCGGCCTGGGCGCTGCGGCGGCCGTCCTCTTCGTCGTCAACGTGACCGCCGTCCTGCCTGCCGCGCCGTCGAACGTCGGCGTCTTCCAGGCCGCCTGCGTCGCCGTCCTGACCGGCGCCTACCACGTCGGCTCAGCCGACGCCCTGGCCTACGGGATCATCCTCCAGGCGGTCGAGATCGCGACGGCCCTCGTCGTCGGGATGCCGGCGCTCGTCAAGGAGGGCCTCTCCTGGAAGGACGTTCGCATGCGAGCCCTCCACGCCGGGCCGGTCCAGCTTGCGCCCTACGAGCCGGCCGTCGTCGAGGCCGAGGCCTAGGAGGCGTCAGGCCCGGCGGGGATCCGCGCGGCGGGGATCAGGTCCGCCATTTGATCGAGCAGCCGACCGGCCGGGTCTCGGCCTGCCTGGGCGGTCGGCCGGCGAGCAGGTCGTCGAGAGCCTCCCGCAGCCATTGCGCGTCGAGCCCCTCGTCGCCGTGGTCGCCGTCGGGCGCACCCCGGTAGGCGAGGCGGCTGTCGGAGTCGAGCACGAAGACCTCCGGCGTGACGCCGGCCCCCCATTCCCGGGCGACCGCCTGGGTCGCGTCGTGTAGGTACGGACCGGCGAATTCGCCGGCCCGGACCCGGTCTGCCATCGCCTCCAGGGAGTCCCGCGGATACCGGCTGGCGTCGTTGGAGTTGATCTGGAGGGTCCGCACGCCGCGGGAGGCGTAGTCGCGGGCGACGGCCTGCAGGCGATCGTGCCAGGCGAGCGCGTACGGGCAGTGGTTGCACGTGAAGACGACCACCGTCGCCGAGCTCGCCGGGTCGAGCAGGCCCGTCGGCCGGTCCTGGGTGTCGGGGAGCTCGAACGTCGGAGCGGCAGCTCCGATCTCCAGCGACATGACTCAGGCGTCCCCGGCAGATCGGCAGAGGGCAGCCCGCAGCGCGTCACGGAGGTCGTCTGGATCGGGGGTCGGCGAGTAGCGTCCGTCGCGCCGGCGGTAGATCCGGCAGGTCAGCCCGGTCGGCTCGCCGGGCGGGGTCGGCAGGAGATCGAGATCGTCGATGCGGAGGGTCGGCGATCCGATGAATCCCCGATCGGCCGCCTGCTCGTCGGTGAGGATCTCGGTCAGCGTGACTTCGGTCGCCGGCTGTCCGAGCTCCGCGATCGCCGCCCTGAGGTCGGCGAGGGCGTCCTCGACGGAGGGGCAGCCGTCCCAGTAGAGGAGCTCGAAGGTGGGCACGACTGAAAAGCGCAGTCCGCCGGTCGGCGCTCAGGCGGGCGGCGGTGGCGGGTTGGCCGGCGGCGTCGGCCAGGCGCCGTCGTCCTCCGGCGGGTCCTCGTCGTCCGGCGGCCAGGCATCTTCTCCGTCCCCGGGGCCTTTCGAGGACCTCGGGCCTGGCTGCGACTCGTCCTCGGGCGCGAACAGGCCGTCGGTCGGGAGGAAGAGCTCGCCGGGGGGGAAGAGCTCGCCGGTCGGGTCCCAGTCGTCGGGCAAGAGCAGGTCTCCCGGCGGGAAGAACTCCTCGCCCGTGGATGTCTCGCCGTCGGCCGGGAGTGCGTCCGGCCCGGGCGCGTCTCCCGGCAGGCCGGGCTCTTGCGGAGGACCGGTCAGACCCGGCGTGGCGCTCTCCCCGGCCAGCACGACCTCTCCCGCCGCCGGGCCCTCGCCCGTCGAGATCGTCTCGCCCGGAGCCGGACCCTCTGCGATCGGCGCCGGCGCCGGCGGCGCGTCGGCCGGCTCACCCTCGCCACCGGCTGGCGGGGTGCCGCCGAACGGGACGGCAACTTCTTCCGGGGGTATCTCGCCCCTCGCCGGTCCCGTCTGGGGCCCGCGGCCCGCGATCGGCCGCTCCTGGAGCAGCCCGCCGCGCAGGCCGAACTTGATGATCCCCATCGAGCCGCCCATGTTCGGCCGCTTCTCGTCGGGCCAGCGCTGGGTATACGGGGGCATCTTCCAGACCTGGGCGGCGACCGTCGCGTAGTGGTAGCGCAGGTAGGCGACGAGATCGCCGCGGTGCTCTCGACAGGCGTAGCGCCGCGGGCCGAGCGGGCCGCCGCCGTTCCAGACGAGCCAGCGGCCGGGGAACGCGTCGAGGTACTCGCCGAACATCCGCTCCGACACCTGCCCGGCGAGGCTACGCTGGGTCCCGTGATCAGGAACCGCGTCGCAGAATTGGCAGTGGAAGACGGCCCGCGTCGGCATCAGTAGTTCATCTTCCCCCGCAGGGGTCGAATTGCTCGCGGCGCGGGCGCAGCCGGACCGGCGGGCCGCCGGATCGAAGGGCGGTTCGCGTCATGTTGCGGTGGCCTGAACATCGCTCACACCTACGTGTACCCCGGAGCGGCTGATCTCGATCAACGCGAGTTTCTCCGGCCTGCGCAGGCGCTTGATCCGCGCCTCCTCCCGGCGGGCGGTCCCGGCGTCGGGCATCGGCAGGGCGAGCGCCAGTTCGACCGGCAGGCGCGAGCGCGTGTACCGGCTGCCTGATCCGCTCTGGTGGGCCGCCAACCGCCGGGCGAGATCGACCGTCCACCCGGTGTAGAGGGAGTCGTCGGCAAGGCACCGCAGGAGGTAGACCCAGGCGACGACCTCGTCGGCCGCGCGCTCCATGGCTGAGACCTTGACAGGATCGGATCGGTCGCGCGCCACTCGCCCCGGTGACCGCAGGGTGGGTCCAGACGACGAGATCGGCGCACGGTGGTCGGCCTCCGACCTGAGATCAGACGCCGGCGGCTGCCTGTCCGACGGTGACGGCGACGGGCTCCTCCTCGCGCTGGGTGAGCGGGTCCTCAGCGCTGAACGGGTCCGGCGCGACGCCGCGAGTCGGATCTCGTACCGATCCACGAATCACCTCGTCCGGTGGGGGCTTGCCCGACGGGAGGAAGCCCGACTTCATCCCGAAGTAGACGGCCTGGGGGTGGTGGGCGACGATCGCCATCGTCGACTGCTCCGGCAGGAGGGCGTGACCCCCGGAGAGCCGCAGGCCGATCTCGGGAGCATCGAGCAGACGGAAGATCTTCTCGTGCTCGCTCTGGTCGGGGACGGCCCCGTAGCCCCAGGAGTAGCGGCGACCCTGGGTGGCGCCGATCCCGAGCTCGGCCCGAACGCGCTGGTGCATCCACTCGGCGATCGCCTCAGCCGTCTGGACCCCGATCCCGTGGGTGAAGAGCTGCTCGGCGAACTCGCCGTCGGCTTCGAGCGCGGCCATCACGTCTGTGACGGCGTCGCCGACCGTGACGGCCTGGATCGCCACGACATCCAGCTCGCCGCTGTCGCGGGGCCGGTAGAAGTCGGCCAGGCAGATCCGGTCGTGCTTCGGCTGACGCGGGAAGACGAGCCGCTCGCGGATCGTCGAGCGGTCGGCGGGATCGAGCACGACGAGCTCGTTGCCCTCCGAGTAGCAGGGGAAGTACCCGAGCTTGGCCCGCGGGTGCAGGTAGTCCTGCTCGCGCCACATCCGCTCGAGCCGGGGCTGGAAGTTGTCCTCCACCAGCTCGCGCCAGGCTTCGCCCTTGACGCCGCGCCCGCCCCAGTGGAGCTTGAAGAGGACGTGGGTGTCGAGGTGGGGGAAGATCTCCTCGAGGTCGACGTCGCGCTCGTGGACGCCCCAGTAGGGCGGCACCGGAACCGGGGTGTCGGTGCGGGCGCTCGAGCGGACGGTGTCGTCGGTGGTCGGCAGCTCGGGCGCCTCGGGACCCTTCTGGCGGAGCTTGCGCGCGGCCGTCCGGGTCTTCTCGACGAGCGCGATCCGCGCCTGCGGATCGATCAGCTGGTCCATCTTCGCGAGACCCTCGAAGGCGTCCTTGCAGTAGAAGACGCCTGGTTCGTAGATCTCCTCGGACTCCTTGCCACGGGGATAGAGGATCCGCAGACCGAAGTCGCGGTTGATCGCAGCCCCACCGATCAGCACCGGGTAGGGGAGGCCCCGCTCGTGGAGCTCGGCGACGCCGAGGGGCATCTGCTTGGAGGTCGAGACGAGCAGCGCCGAGAGTCCGATCGCGGTCGCCTTGTGCTCCTGGGCGGCGTCGAGGATCGTCGAGATCGGGACCTGCTTGCCGAGGTCGACGACGGTGTAGCCGTTGTTCGAGAGGATCGTGTTGACCAGCGACTTGCCGATGTCGTGGACGTCGCCGAAGACCGTCGCGATCACGACGGTTCCCTTGGTGTAGCCCTCCAGGCGGTCGAGGTAGTTCTCCAGCCGGGCGACGGCCTTCTTCATCACCTCGGCGGACTGCAGGACGAACGGGAGGATCAGCTCGCCGGCGCCGAACTTGTCGCCGCCCTCCTTCAGCGCCGGCAGCAGGACGTCGTTGAGCGTCGGAACGGCGCCGATCTTCTCGACCGCGAGGTCGATCCAGCCCTCGACGCCCTCCTTCTTGCGCCGGAGGATGTGGTAATGGAGGGCCTCCTCCGGCGACATCCCCGCCGTCGGGTCGGCGGCCTCCTCCTCGGCGGTCTCGCCCTTCTCCTCGAAGTGCTCGATGAAGCGCTGGGTCGCATCCTCCCGGCGGTTGAAGACGAGGTCGTCGGCCAGGTCGCGCTCGAGGCGGGGGATCTCGGAATAGGGCGTGATGTCGGCCGGGTGGACCATCGCGAGGTCGAGGCCGGCCTGGACGCAGTGGTGGAGGAAGCAGGAGTTGAGGACCTCGCGGGCGTCGCGTCCGAAGCCGAACGAGACGTTCGAGACGCCGAGCGACGTCTTCACGCCCGGCAGGGCGGCCTTGATCTCGCGGATTCCGCGGATCGTCTCGACTGCCGAATCCTTGAACTCGTCGGAGCCGGTCGCCAGGGTGAAGGTCAGCGCGTCGAAGATCAACAGCTCGGGGTCCATCCCGTGCTCGCCGCAGACGTAGCTGTGGATTCGCCGGGCAACCTCGACCTTGCGGGCGGCCGTCTTGGCCATCGACTCCTCGTCGATCGTCAGGGCGATCAGGGCTGACCCGTGGGCGAGGCAGAGCGGCACGACATGGTCGAGCTTGGCCCGGCCGGCCTCGAGGTTCACCGAGTTGACGACCGCCCGGCCGGGGATCTGCTCGAGCGCGGCCTTCATCACGTCGGGCTCGGTCGAGTCGATCTGGATCGGTGCGGGCGTGGCCAGGGAGACCCGCTTGACGAGCTGACGCATCTGCTCGGCCTCGTCCTGGCGCTCGGTGAGGGCGACGCAGAGGTCGAGCACGTGCGCCCCGCCGTCGACCTGGCCCTCGGCGATCCGCAGGAGGCCGTCGTAGTCGTCGCGCAGGAGCATCGCCTTCGCCCGACGGGAGCCCTGCGAGTTGACCCGCTCGCCGACGATCGTCGGCGACGGCTGCTGGGCGAGCATCGTGGCGCCGATCATCGAAGACAGGTGCGGCGCCCGCCGGGCTGGACGCCGGCTGACGCCGGAGCCCCTGACCCGCTCGACCAGGGCGCGGGTGTGCTCGGGCGTACAGCCGCAGCAACCGCCGACGATGCCGACGCCGAAGCGGTCGACGAACTCGCCGAGGCTCTGGGCGAGCGGACCGGGCTGCTCGGGGAAGATCGTCTCGCCGTTGGGGCCCTGGTGGGGGATGCCGGCGTTCGGTATGCAGGCGACCGGTACCGGGCAGTGCTCGCCGAGGAAGCGGACGGCGTCGCGCATGTCCTCGGGCCCGGTCGAGCAGTTCAGGCCGATGATGTCGACGTTGAGCGCCTCGAGCGTGCTGAGGACGGCGGAGATGTCGGTTCCGAGGAGCATCTTGCCGCCGTTCGGAAGCAGCGAGACCGACGCGTGGATCGGGACCCTGTGGCCGGTCAGCCTGATCGCCTCACGGACGCCGAAGATCGCGGCCTTGACCTCGAGGATGTCCTGGGCCGTCTCGATGATCACGACGTCCGGCCGGCCTTCGAGCAGGCCGCTGGCCTGTTCGGTGAAGACCTCCACGAGCTCACCGAAGGAGATCGCCCCGAGCGTCGGATCGTCGGATGCCGGAAGGTGGCCGGTCGGCCCGATCGAGGCGGCGACGTAGTGGTCGGCGCCGGCCGCCCGGCGGGCGATCTCGACGGCCTTGAGGTTGATCTCGTGGGTGTGCTCGCCGAGCCCCCACTCGTCGAGCTTGATCCGGGATGCCTGGAAGGTGTCTGTCTCGACGACGTCGGCGCCGGCTTCGATCAGCCCGGCGTGGATCCCCTCGATGACGTCCGGCCGGTGGAGGACGAGCGCTTCGTGGCACTTCCCCTTCAGCCCGCCGTAGTCCTCCGGCCCGAGCGCCATCTGCTCGAGGGCGGCTCCGATTCCGCTTCCGTAGACGACGACCCGTGAGGCGATCGCACTGGAGAAATCAGGCACTCGGCCCATGCTAGCAGCGGTCGAGCCAACCTTGACACAAGCTTGAGAAGGTTAGGACCGTCGGTCCTGCGGCCCGGTCGGAGGGCTCGAGGTCGCGGCCTGGCGACCGGCGGGTTAGCCTACGGCGAGATGAAGCTGCTCTACAAGCCGTTCGCAGTCGTCTGCGGGTTGATCGCCGGCGCATTGTCGCGGCGGATCGCCCGCGCGCTCTGGCGACTGGTCGACGAGGAGGCCCCGCCGAGCCCGACGACCGAGCGGGCTCCCCTGTCGAAGGTGCTCGGCGCCGCCGCGATCGACGGACTGGCCTTCAGCGTCACGCGTGCGGCCGTCGACCGGGCCGGAGCTCGCGGCTTCGCCCACATCTTCGGGGTCTGGCCGGGGGACCGCGGCCGAGGCGACGGGGAGTCGCCGGAGGCGTAGGCGTAGGGCAGGCGTCCTGCTCGCCGGCCGGGCGCCGCTCTGACGACCGTTGCCTGCGGGGAGACGGCCCCCCGGCCTTGTCGATCTGCCGCTCCCCGCGGCCCTTCGCGCTCGGCGAAACTCGTTGGGCCGGTAACGGCGGGGGTTTCGGCGCGGTCTGCATGGCTGTACCCCTAGCTTACTCGGCGCTTACCCCACCTTCGACCCGTACGGCCGTCTGTACGTACAGACGGGCCGATCCTGTCGTTCGCCGTCTCGACCTGTACTATTTGGCGTCATGCAAGAACCAGGGCGACAAGGGAGCGCACCGATGAACGGGTACGAGGACTGGCTCGCGGCAATGCCGGTGGCGGATGTCAAGCGCCAACTTTCGGAGCTGGAGAGGAAGGCCGATGTGCTGCGTGTCCTGCTGGCGCAGCGGAACAATGCCACGATTACGCCGCCACCGGTCAAGACACTGGGTCACAGGCCCAGCACTATGCGGGGGCATGGCCGGCGCGACAAGATCCTCAAGGCGCTGCGCGGGCATGTGAATGGCCTCACGACGGCCGAGATAGCCGCCGCCGCCGGGAATGGTCCGGAGGACATGAACTCGGTTCTAACGGCCCTTTCGCGGATGTCCACGGCCGGGATCATTGAGCGCGTCCACAAGGGCCGCTACCGACTTCCTCCGAATCCCGCCACCGACGCTCTCGCGTTTACGCCTAACGGCGACGAGCGTTCGGCGAGCAACGAGGAGTGACCGAGGCTTGAGATAAGGCCACGGACGGCTCGCGGAGTCTTTGACGAGTTCCCGCGAGACTGCCCGATAACCCACACGCTCATTGCGGGCGGGCGACCTTAGGCAAGTCGCCCGCTCCCTCATACGTTCAAGTCATCCTACCGCGTTCAGCGGAAACGCCGGGGCCGAAGTCCCATGCCGCCCCGGCTTCCCTAAACCTGCGCCCGTGGTGGAATTGGCATACACAGCCGCCTATCAAGCGGCCTCCCTTGCCGGATTGTGGGTTCGAGTCCCACCGGGCGCATCTTGTTGTACCACGTCCCGCGATGAGAGTGCGCCACCATGCAAACCATTCCGTCCGATGCCATTCGTACACTTGCATCACGTCATAACTCAAGACGACCCGCGAGGCTAGAACCTCCGGCGGGTCTGAACCACAGAGAAGGGCTCCGTGGACTCCCCAACTGCCGGAGATCGCGGTCCTCGTAGCCGAACCTCGACGTTACCCGCCAGACGGGCCGGCCGGCTACCTGATTCGAGCAATGGTCGGCATGGTTCTCGCCAAGTCGATGTACGCGATTGAGTTGGACCATCTGCGGAGAGTCTCCTCCTCCCGGCACCCTCGTGCCGAGAATCAAAGCCTCCGTGAAACCCGGCCTACCTCAGATCCCGCCGTGGACGCGCACGACGCTGCTCGTCCCTGAGCACGCGGCGCTGCAAACGGCGCCCGGCTGCGAGGGGGGCTGCCCGTCCGAATGGGCTTGCTACCGCTTCGCCGCGAAGGTCCGCTCGTACAAGCGGCTGCTCGACTCGTGCATCGTCGCGATGTCGCCCGGCGCCGTGAGGCAAATCCGGCATGGGAAAGAGCCTCGCCATCGACGGGTCGGACCTTCCGCGTACGCCAACGGGCAGCGGTTCGTGTCCAAAACGGGCGCGAGCGGAAGCTGAGCGAGTATCGGACCCTGACGCATCGTGGGGCCACCGCTCCGCCGTCTGCCCGCGGAACGGTGGCGGGTACTACGGCTACAAGGTCCACGCGGCCGTGGACACGCTCACCGGCCTCCCGGTGGCGTGGACCGTGGAGACTGCGAAGGAGGCCGAGACGACGTTCGCGCTTCGCTTGCTCGACGGTGCGCTCGGGCACCGGTTCGCGGTCAAGATCGCGATCATGACAAGCGCTACGACAACGGCCCGCTCCACGATGGCTGCATGGACCGCGGCGTCTGCCCGATCACGCCGCTTCGCCAGACGCCGGCCGTCAAGCGCGACGATCACAAGGCGCCGACTTGCGAGCACAACGAGTGGACGTTCGCCGGGACCGACTACAAGCGGCAGGCAACCAAGTGGGCGCTGCCCAACCGGCGAATGCGCGCCTAAATCCACATGGAACAAAGCTGATCGTCTCCACCCGCTGATCCTCCGCCACACCGCGAAGTCTGACGCGCTCTACAAGAGCCGCGGCGCCGTCGAGCGCGAGTTCGAACGGCTCAAGCATGAAGCGCTGTTGCCGCTCCGGCGTCCGTGGAGCGTCTGCACGCCGATCTAACGATTCTCGCGAAGCTCGGCTGCGCGCTGACGACCCCCGCCCTTAGCACGAATCCCGTGCAATGGCCAGACTGGCGTCTGATCGGAGTGTTAGGATCAGAAGACGACTAACTTGGAGCGGCGAGAAAAGGGCCACGCGATGGGATATAGCGATTCGCGGTTGCGCCAAGCCATCCTTTACGTGGCTTGGCTCACGCGAGACGACGAAAGGTTTGGGTCGACCAAGCTCAACAAGGCACTCTGTCGCGCCGATTTCCATAGCTTCTTTCACCACGGCCGGAGCGTCACGAACGCTCGCTACCAAGCCTTAGAGGACGGTCCGACAGTCGTCCCGTTGCTTCCGACGCTTGCAACGATGCAGGAGGCGGGCGAGGTTCGGAGCGTACGTGCGCCGGGGGAAGCAAAGGAGACGCGGCAAATCCCGCTGTACCCTGAACGACCCGAGACGCCGCTGCTGGACGCTCAGGACATTGCCGAGCTTGACGCCGCAGTACAGCGCGTCCAAGGGTGGACCGCGAAAGAGGCGTCGGACGAGTCTCACAACTTCCCCGGCTGGAAGCACGCATGGGCGCAAGGAAACAAGACCATCATCCCCCTTGAATCTGTGTTCTGGGCGCGACAGGATGTGCCGACCGACGCGCAGGAAGCGTTGGCGCGCGAGTTGGCCGCAGAGTATGGGCTCCTGCGTTAGGGATGCTCCCGCACAGGGATGTGCGGCGCTCACCTCGATTCGAGGCTGAGCTGGCCGCGATTGACGCGAGCGTTCGCAGGACCGATGAGGCTCTGAAATATGTTGACGAACTACTGGCGAAGACGCCGACAGCAGGACTCCGGTCAAACACGCCTGGCATTTGGTTCGCGCCACTCCAGATGCCCGCGGATGGCGGCATTGTCAGCGTCGATATCGGCTATACGTTTGACGATCGATACGTTGACTACCTCACAATCCAGCGTAGGTAGTTTCGCCGATGTTCTTCACAAGTTCGCCAAACCCGCCTACCTAGTGCAGCGTTCCTGAAGTGGCTTGCTGGTCGCGGGTGGCTTTGGCGAGGATGTGCTCCGCGGTCTTGGTCCAGACGAATGGCCGCGCGCGTTCGTTGTAGCCGTCGATGAAGTGGTCGATCGCTGCGACGAGTTCGGGGACGTCGTGGTAGACGCCGCGGCGGACTTGCTGGGTGGTCAGGATCGAGAACCAGATCTCGACCATGTTCATCCACGACGCGCTGGTTGGGGTGAAGTGGAAATGGATTCGTTTGTGGCGCTCGAGCCAGCGGTTGACCTCGGGGGTGGAGTGCGTTGAGGAGTTGTCGAGCACGACGTGCAAAGGGCGCCGCGGGTAGGTCTTGACGAGCTGGTTGAGGAACGCGAGGAACTCCTGGTGGCGGTGCTGGGGATAGCAGGCGCCGGTCACCGCGCCGGTCGCGACCTCCAACGCCGCGTAGAGCGACGTGGTTCCGTTGCGTTTGGAGTCGTGGGTCATGCAGGCTGCTTTGCCGGGTTTGATCGGCAGCGTCGGCTGGGTGCGATCCAAGGCCTGGATCTGGGTCTTCTCGTCGACGCAGAGCACCAGCGCGCCTTTCGGCGGGTCGAGGTACAGGCCGACGACGTCAACGATCTTCTCCGCCAACCTGGGGTCTCGTGAGAACTTGAACGAACGGATTTGGTGCGGCTTGAGCTTGTGCTCGCGCCAGATCCGGTGCACCGTCGTCGCCGAGACGCCGGTGGCTGCCGCGAGGCGGCGCACACTCCACTGCGTCGTGCCATCCGGCGGCGGCTCGAGCGTCTTCGCCAACACCCGGGCGACCTCCTCATCATCAATTTGCCTAGGGCGACCCGAGCGCGGTGCGTCAGCCAAGCCGTCAAGGCCCCGCTCGGCGAAGTTCCGGCGCCACAACCCGACCGTCGGCAGCGACACGCCAGCCTCACGAGCGATCTGCGTGTTGGTTACGCCCTCCGCGGCCCGAAGCACAATCCGCGCTCGCATCGCCTGCTGCTGCGAAGCCGACGGTGTTCGCAGCACGCTGCGGAGCGTTTCTTCGTCCTCTCGGGAGAGCTCGATCGTCGTTGCTCGCGCCACCACACTGAGCGTACTCCAACTACACCATCAATGCAAGAGACTAACGGAACGCAGCGCTAGACCGTGACGACCGGCGAGTCGAGGGTGACCGGCGTCCCGAAGTGGAGCATCGTGCTGCGCGGGACGACGAGCACGGGGCTGGTCGCGTTCTCGATCACCCGTTCGGCGGCGGCGCTGACCAGTACCCGGCCGGTGCGCGCCTCGGGGCGGGAGCCGACGACCAGGAGGCCGAGGTCGCGGGTGTTCGGCCCGACGACACTCGCGCCGGTCGCCGCGGCGATCGAGCGGGCCGTCTCGAGCGCGCTGTCGTCGGTACTGACCTGGCTGACGGCGACCGACGCGATCGTGGCATCGATGCGGTCGCGGAGCCCGACTGGGGCGACTGCGATCGCGACCGATCCTCCTTCGAGCATCCGCTGTGCCGAGGCCGCGGGCGCGACGTGCCCGCGGGCGGTGCGGTACTCCGAGCCGAAGACGACGATGTCAGCCTGCTCGCGGTCGGCGAGTGCACGCAGGCCGTTGCTGGTCGACGCGCTCATCACCACATGAAGTTCGGTGTCCGGTCGGTTGAGCTCGACTGCGCCGCGCTCGAGACGGTGGAGCGCCTCGTGCTGCTCGAGCTCTTCGCGACCCGCCTCGGCCGCCTGGGCATGGCGCACGTAGGCGAGGGAGACAGAGGCTCCCGCATCAGCGAGCAGCCGGCCGAGAGCCAGCGCGTCGCGATCGTTGTCGGTTCCGTCATAAGAGACGATGACCTTGGTTGTCATGGCTCTCCTTCCTTGCCCTAGGGGTATCCGTTTGTCGACGCAGAAGCGCGGCAGCCAAGCATCCCACCGCCGACGCATCAGACCTAATGAAGTCTTCGCGCCGTGGTATAAGGATAGCTAATGCTGAACGTCAACCGGCTCCGTGTTCTCCGGGAGGTCGCCAACCGCCGGTCGTTCTCGGCTGCGGCGGAGGCCCTCTCCTACTCGCAGTCGGCCGTCTCCCAGCAGATCGCGACGCTCGAGGCGGAGACCAAGACGACGTTGATCGACCGCCGGGCGCGCGGCCTCCGGCTGACTGCGGCAGGCGAGCTCCTCGTCGAGCACGCCGAGGGGATCATCGCCCGCCTGGAGGCGGCCGAGGCCGATCTCGCGGCGCTCGCCGGCCTGCGGGGGGGCCGCCTGCGGATCGCGTCCTTTCCGACCGCCGGAGCAACCCTGATGCCGGTGGCGATCGCCACCTTCCGCAGCCGCTTTCCCGAGGTCGAGCTGACCCTGGCCGAGGGCGAGCCGCAGGACGTGGGGCCGCGGCTGGAGGCCGGGGAGTTCGACCTCGCGCTGCTGTTCGAGTTCGGACGACCCGGACGGCCGCTCGGGCCCGGCGTCCGGCGGGTCGCGCTGCTGGAGGACCCGATGTATCTCGCCCTGCCGGCCGATCACCCGCTCGCTCTCGCTCCATCGCTGCGCCTGGGGGACCTGCGGGACGAGGCGTGGGTCCAGACTTCGTCGGCGAGCCCGTGCGCGCGGCACGTCGTCCGCAGCTGCCACGCGGCGGGCTTCGAACCGAACGTCGCCTTCGAGACCGACGACTACCAGATGGTCCAGGGACTGGTCGGGACGGGTGTCGGCGTCGCCCTGATCCCGGAGCTCGCCCTCGCGCACGTCCGCGACGACGTCGCGATCCGCGAGCTCTCACCCCGCAGCCCGGTCCGCCGGGTCACGGTCGCGACACCGACGGACGCCCCCACGCCGGCCGCCGAGGCGATGCTCCAGATCCTCCAGGACGCGGCTGTGCGCTACGCGGCCCAGCGGCGTCCTCGGGTCCGAACCGGTGACGTTCAGCCGGCCTGACGGGCGCCGTGAGACGCAGGACGGCCGGGGAGTCGCCTCCCCGGCCGCCGCAGGCCCTGCATGTCCTGGGCCGGTTGCCTATACGACGGGTGCCGCGAGCGGCATTCCCGACCCCCCGGTCGCGCCGAGCGTCGGGACGTCGGCCGGGTAGACCTCGTTCCCGTGGATCGCGTGGTCGCCGATCTCGAGCTCCTCGTCGCTGAGGCGCAGCGGGACGAAGACGCTGATCAGCTTGAGGATCACGAACGTCATGATCCCGTCGAAGCAGATGATGAACAGGGCGGCGAGGGCCTGCCACTTGATCAGCGTGAAGTTCCCATGGATCACGCCGGGCACCGGGGAGACGCTCGGCGTGCTGCCGAGGCCTATGTACTCGACCATGTTCGGATCGGCGAACACGCCGACGAGCAGGCCGCCGGTTAGGCCGGCTATCCCGTGTGTATAGATCACCCCCAGGGTGTCGTCGACCTTGCGGAAGACCGGCGCCCGGCTGAGGAAGCGGATCGACATCCAGACGAACGTCGAGGCGATCAGGCCGATCGCGATCGCGCCCCACCCGTTCACGAAGCCGGCGCCCGGCGTGATCCCGACGAGGCCGGTGATGATCCCGTTGACCGAGCCGATCAGCGACGGCTTCTCCTTGAAGATGAAGTCCCAGCTGACCCAGGTGAGGAAGGCGATCGCCGTGCAGAGGTTCGTGTTGAGCACGGCGGCCGACGCATTGGCCCCGGCGAAGTACGGGTCCCCGCCGTTGAAGCCGTTCCAGCCCATCCAGAGCAGCCCGGCCCCGAGCGAGACCATCGCGAGGTTGTTCGGGGCGTCGACTTCTCGATCTCTCTGGAGGCGCGGACCGATCACGGCGGCGGCGACGAAGCCGGAGACACCGGCGGCGAGGTGGATCACGTACCCACCGGAGTAGTCGAGCGAGCCGTGCTGTGCGAAGAAGCCGCCACCCCAAATGCAGAAGGCGTTGACCGTGTACACGGTGCCCGACCAGAGCAGGACGAACGGGATCCAGGCCTTGAAGTTGAAGCGGCCGAGCACGCTGCCGAGGAGGAGCAGCGGCGTGATCGCGGCGAAGACGAGTTGGAAGTAGACGAGCGAGGCCTGCGGGAACCGCAGCGCCGGCCCCGGCAGGTTGTCCACCAATGGGATGTCGGCCTTGCTCAGCTCCGATTTGGCGTTGATCACCGATCCCGGGTGACCGAGGAAGTTGTTGAAGAAGCCGTGGGTGCTCCCACCCAGGTGGATCGGCACTCCGAAGCCCATCTTGAACTCGTAGAGGACCCACGCGACGAGTACGAGGGCGAAGGCCGTGAACGCCATCATCATGCTGTTGACAGACCAGCGCTTCTGCATCACTCCGCCGTAGAGCACGACGAGGCCCGGCACGCTCATCAGGCCGACGAGCGTCGCAGCGGTCATCTGCCAGGCGTTGTCACCTGGGCTCAACCAGGATGGATACGGGGAATACATGCGCCTCCTTATTGCGTTAGCTCTCGATCGCGCCTCCCTGCCTGCGTCTCAGCGCGCGACATCGCGGCAAATGTGCCCGCGCCGCAATCAAAACGCTGCGCGCCGCTTTCGAAAATGGCCCTGTGGCCAACAATCCACGGATCGGCTTGTCCGATGGGACAGTCGGCCCAAGAGGCACCGCTCCTCCGGCCGACGGCACCCAGGATCCAGCCCGGCCGGGGGGTCGGCCGGCGTCAGCGCTGAGCCGGCGGCGGGCCCGCGAGGACCCGCGGAAAGCCGGCCTGGCGGCACTGGGCGCCCACCAGACGGGCTTCGAGGTTGTGGCGGCCGTCCTCGAACGCGCACCACGCCCTGGCGGCCGCGCCGCACCTGTGGACGGCGGCGGACCCCATCACGCTGGCGAAGTTGAGCGTCACGCATCCATTGGCCGAGCGGCCGTAGGAGCTCGCCTGGCGCGTGCCGTAGACGGCGACCGCGGCGAGCGCGACGACGATGCAGGCGACCGTGGCGAGCATCAGCCGCTTGTGCCGGCGGCTGAGCGGCTCGGCCAGGCGGGCTTCCTGCCCGACCATGATCATCGGAGCCGGCCCGCCCGGGTCGGTTCGGCCGGCGGTCTGCACCCCGTCGCGCACGTCGCTTCGGCCGGTGGCCTGCGCCCCGTCGGGGAGAACGGATCGGGCCGGTTGCGGCCTACTTGATGAACAGGATCTCCTGGTACTTCGGCAGGGGCCAGAGGTCGTCGGCGACGATCCGCTCGAGGCGGTCGGCGACCCCCCGGACGTCGGACATCGCGGGGAACACGCTGTCGCGCATGTAGAGCGCGAGCTCGGCCTCCGAGAGCTCGTCGTCGGGGCCGAGGTTGACCTTCTCGAGGGCGAGGATCGCCCAGTGGAGCTCCTCGACGAGCGGCTTGACCTCCTCGATCAGGGCATCCATCCCCGTCACGGTGACCTCGGCCAGGTGGCGGACGGCGGCCGGGAGGAGCATCGTGCGGGCGATCGCCGCGGCGGTCTCGGCCTCGATGTTGAGCTTCTTGTTGTACTGCTCGACGAAGACCTCGTAGCGGGAGTGGAGCTCCCTGGCCGAGAGGACGCCGTAGTTCTCGAACATCGCGATCGACTGGTCTGTGACGAGCGCCGGGAGGGCGTCGGGCGTGCTCGGCAGGTTGGCGAGCCCCCGCTGCTCGGCCTCGGTGTGCCACTCGGCAGAGTAGTTGTCGCCGCCGAAGACGATCTTCCGGTTGGCGCCGTAGCTCTCCTTGACGACCGCGAGGACCGCCTTGTCGACCTCGAGGCCGGCGGCCAGCTGCGCCTCGAGGGCGACGGCCAGCTCGTCGATCGCCTCGGCGACGATCGTGTTGAGGACGGTGTTGGTCAGCGCGATCGACTGGCTCGAGCCGAGCATCCGGAACTCGAACTTGTTGCCTGTGAACGCGAACGGCGACGTCCGGTTGCGGTCGCCGCCGTGGACCGGAAGAGTCGGGAGGATCGGGGTCCCGAGGCTGAGGAAGGCGGCCTCGGCCGACGAGAGGGTCTCGCCGTCGGCGATCGCGTTGAAGACCGCCTCGAGGTCGGTCCCGAGGAAGATCGAGATGATCGCCGGCGGCGCCTCGTTGGCGCCGAGGCGGTGATCCTGGCCGACGTTGGCCGCCGTCGCCCGGAGGAGGGCCTGGTGCTTGTTGACGGCGGCGACGGTCGCCGCGCAGAAGAACAGGAAGTTGAGGTTCTCGTGAGGCGTGTCACCCGGATCCATCAGGTTCATCCCGGTGTCGGTCCCGATCGACCAGTTGTTGTGCTTGCCGGATCCGTTGACCCCGGCGAACGGCTTCTCGTGGAGCAGGCAGACGAGGCCGTACTTGCGGGCGACGTTCTGCATGATCTGCATCGTCAGCTGCTGGTGGTCTGACCCGACGTTCGTCCCCTCGTAGAGGGGGGCGAGCTCGAACTGGCTCGGGGCGACCTCGTTGTGGCGGGTCTTGACGGGGACGCCGAGCTTCTCGAGGTGCATCTCCGAGTCCATCATGCACGCGAGGACCCGCTCGGGGATCGATCCGAAGTAGTGCTCGTCGAGCTCCTGGCCCTTCGGCGGGGCCGCCCCGAACAGGGTCCGTCCGGTCAGGACGAGGTCCGGCCGGGCGTAGAAGTAGTGCTCGTCGATCAGGAAGTACTCCTGCTCGGGCCCGACGCTCGAGAAGACGTGGGTGACGTCGGTCTCGCCGAGCAGGTGGAGCGCCTTGACGGCCGAGGCGGAGACGGCATCCATCGAGCGCAGGAGCGGCGTCTTGTGGTCGAGGGCCTCGCCGGTGAAGGAGACGAACGCACCGGGGATGCAGAGCAGGGCGCCGTTCGGGTTCTCGAGGATGAAGGCCGGCGAGCTCGGGTCCCAGGCGCTGTAGCCGCGGGCCTCGAAGGTCGAGCGGAGACCGCCGCTCGGAAAGGACGACGCGTCGGGCTCCTGGCGGATCAGCTCCTTGCCGGAGAACTCGGCGATCGCCGTGCCGTCGCCGACCGGCGAGTAGAACGAGTCGTGCTTCTCGGCGGTGATCCCGGTCAGCGGCTGGAACCAATGGGTGTAGTGGGAGGCGCCGTTCTCCAGCGCCCACTCCTTCATGCCCTGGGCAACCTCGTCGGCCAGCTCGCCGTCGAGCGGAAGCCCCTTCTTGAGCACGCCCTGGAGCTTCTTGAACGCCGGCTTCGGCAGTCGCTGGCGCTGCACCTCGGTGTTGAAGACGTTGGCCCCGAAGACCTGGTTGCCGGCGACGGTGAGGTCGGGCGCGCCGAGACCTTCCCCGTTTGCGCTCCATTGGGCGGAGGTGACGTTGTTGAGGCGTGTCGACATGGCGGGGCGGTCCTCCTGGGAAAGATGGTCATACGGTCGCTGCCGAGTGGGTGTACGCGCGAGATCGTAGAGCGAACGCCCGGACTGCGAAACCCTATGCCCTCCCGGGGGCATTGGCTTTGTACGGGTGGCCAAAGCACGGACGGCGAGGTTCGCCCTGGCGGCCCCCCGGCCGCCCGCGGCCGCCCGGCCCCCGGGGCTGTCGGCCTGTCCAAATCGGCGGCGCGATCTTTCGACACGCGGCCAAAGACCCGCGGCCGCAGATCTTCGATGCTCCTTCGCAAGGACGACCGTCGCAGGACGGAGACTCCGACTGCCCGGATCGACACGATTGAAAGAGGCCGCAACCCATGAAGATGGTCGCCGCTCAGTTGGCCAACGGCGCTTGTCAAACCGCTCAGCGACGGGCCTGAGTTGGCATCCGTGGAGCGTGAGGTCGCCACGCCGTTGACCCGGCTGCGAGCCGTCCATCTTGAGATGGTCGATGCGGTGCTCGGCGGCGAGGGCCTCGTCCGGGTGGCGCGGATCGCCGCCGACGCGGTCGGCGCCCCGGTCGCGATCATCGTCCCCCGCCTCAGCGTCGCCTGCGTGGCCCCGACCCTGGTCGACGTGGGGGAGCTCGAGCGCTACGTCTCCGATCGTGTCGCCGGCCGGCCGTCCCGAGCGCCGCGGCTGATCGTCGCCGAGGAGCCGATCGCCGCCGGCGAGGATCTGATCGGGATCGTCGCTCTGCTGCGGACCGAAGCCCCGATCAGGCCCGACGCGGCCGAGTACCTCCACCTGGCGGCGGTCGCCTCGCTGACCGAGGTCGCCGTGACCGAGGCGAAGGAGGAGGTCGCCCAGAACCTGCGGGGGTCGTTCCTCGAGGAGTTGCGGATGCGCAACGAGCTCGACGGTCCGGAGGTCATGCGGCGGGCCGCTCGGCTCGGCTGCGACCTCGTCCGCGGGGCGGTCGTCCTCTGCGCAGAGCTCCACACCGACCGGCCGGCCCACGTCGTGGCGACGATCTGCGGAGACTGGCCGGGCGCCCTGGCCCAGCACGACGGGTCCGCCGGCGGCGGGCGGGTCTATGCCCTGCTGCCGGCAGCCGGGGCCGACGACGCTCCGGAGGCGACGATCGCGGCGGCCCGCCGCCTGGCCGGCCGGCTCCAGCGGCTCGGGACGGTCGGGCTGTCGTCCTTCTACGGCGATCCGGCCGACCTCCACCGGGCGATTCAGGAGGCAGAGCTCGTGCTCGACGTCCTGCGCACGTCAGACGTCCCGATCGCCCAGGACATCGGTTCGGGCACCTACCGCCTGCTGTTCCGGGTCCTCGCGTCCCACCCGGAGGAGGTCCGCGCCTTCTACGAGGACACGGTCGCGCCGATCGTCCGCTACGACGAGCAGTACCGGACCGAGCTGCTCGCGACCCTGGAGGCCTACCTGGCGAACAACTGCAACATGAACGCGACGGCCGCGGCGATCTATGCCCACCGGCACACGGTCGCCTACCGGCTCGACCGCGTCCGCGAGCTGACCGAGCTCGACCCGCTCGTCTCCGAGGACCGCGAGCGGCTCGGCCTCGGGATGAAGGCCTACCGGATCATCCTTCCCCGACTTCCTCGCTGACCGCTCGGCCGCCGCCCGAGACGGCGCGCCCGCTGCGGATCTTCCAGTCGACCTGGTTGACGCCGGCGGCGGCGTCCTCCCGCCGGCGCGCCGCTGAGCGCTCAGCCCGGTGGGGGCGCCTCGATCAGGACGGCCGGCACGGACGGGTCGGCCCACGTCCCCCAGTCGAGGAGGATCTCCTCCCAGTCGGCCGGGCCAACCGTCTCCTCCGCGCCGACCAAGCCAACCGTCTGCTCCGCGCCGACCAAGCCGGCGGCCTGCTCTGCGCCGATGACCCCCGCGGCCTGCTGCGCACCGGCGGAGCCTGCGGGCTCCCCGCCGGGGACGACGGGTGCTACCCGACACAGGCCGATCAGACGTTCGTGGAGGAGCCCCCAGACGGCGCTCTCGGCCAGGGCCAGGCGCTCGCTCACGCGGCGCTCGGGGTACCAGCGGTTGGTCAGCCAGAGGACCTGGTGGACGCCGATCCGCCCGGCTCGGCACTGGGCGAGGATCTCCCGCCGGAGGGCGTCGAGGGCCGGTGAGACCGGCGGGGCGCCGGCCGTCTCCTCGGCGGCGAGCACCCGCGCGGTGACGTTCTCGCCGCGCTTGACGGCGTTCGTCCAGCCGCGGCCGAAAGCCAGGTCGGGGCCGCTGAGGACGGGCCCCTCGTAGATCTTCAGGGCGGTCCGGTCGGGCGGCCAGCGGCGGTCGCCGAAGACGATCTCCTCGCCCCGGCGCCAGTCGTCGAGGACGGCTCGGTCGAGGTCGGTCCGGCTGAGGTTGAAGGCGTGGGCGACGTGGATGCCGGCCCGCAGCTCGAAGTGGAAGACGCTCACCGACGAGCCGCGGCCGGCCACCCGGGCCGGCCGCGGGCTCGGGTCACGCGCGGCTCAGCTCGGGCTCACGCGCCTCGGCTGCCACCTCGGACCGGGCTTCCCGGATCGCGAGGGCGACCGCGTGGCGCTGGCGCTCGGTCATCGACCCGAGCGTCTTCGTCTCGGACATCTGGATTCCCGCGAGGAACCGGCGGGCGCGGGTCCGTCCCCAGCGCCGCTGGCTCATCAGGACATCGGCGACGGCCATGCTCTCGGCTTCCCAGGGGGAGCTCAAGATCACTTCGGCGGCGGGGAGCTGCCCGTCTGCGATCCGTCGCTTCAGCTCCGCTCTGGCGAGCCGGACTTCGTTGGCCCGTTCGAGCGCACGCAGATGTTGCGGCCCGCCGGTGGCGGTCGCTGTCGCGTCCATGTGATCCTCCAAGGCGCCCCCCGTCGGGTGGGCGGTCGTTCCGGTGAATGTGACCGATGCACCCGACCACGTGGCGGAAAAGGGCAAGCCAACCGGGTGTCCCGAACGGTCTCCCTCCGTCGGTACACCGGTGTCTCCCACTTCTGGAACTCGTTCGACAGGCGCCCGCTGAAGCTACGACAGGGGGTCGGGGAGGTCAACCGGCGCGCCCGCTCCGAGCGGGCTTTTTCTTAAGCGGCGGCGTCCGGCCGGGGAGCGCGCTCGGGCGCGGGGAGGGGACCGTGCTCGGCTTCGAAGTCGCGCTTGACCCGCGCAAAGCAGGCGAGCGCCCGGTCGAGTACGTCGGCGTCGTGGGTGGCCATCACGCTCGTGCGCAGCAGCGCCTCGCCCGGGGGGACGGCGGGATGGACGGCGACGTTCGTGAAGACACCCTCGTCGTAGAGCGCCCGCCAGAGCAGGGCGGCCTTCCAGTCGTCGCCGACCCGGACCGGCACGATCGGCGTGAGGATCGACTCGATGCCGCGGGCCGTCAGGACGGGTGACGGCTCGAGCACGCTGAACCCGAGGTCGTGAAGTCCACGGTTCAGATGGCGGGCATTCTGGAGCACTCGCGTCAGCAGCGGGGGACCGTCTGACGAGCGGATCACGCGGAGGGCGGCCAGCGCGGCGCCGACTGCGGCCGGGACGCCGGACGCCGTGAAGAGAAAGGATCGGCTCTGGATCCGGAGGTACTCGATGACGTCGGCCGGACCGGCGAGGAAGCCGCCGCAGGAGGCCAGCGACTTGGAGAAGGTCCCCATCCGGAGGTCGACCCGATCCTCGACGCCGAGCAGCTCGGATGCGCCGGCCCCGCGGGGTCCGAGCACGCCCACACCGTGGGCCTCGTCGACCATCAGGCGGGCGCCGAAGCGCTCGGCGAGGTCTGCGATCTCCCGGAGCGGTGCGATGTCGCCCTCCATCGAGAAGACGCCGTCGACGACGATCATCACCCCGCCGCCGTCGGTAGTCGCACGCTCGAGCGCCCGCTCGAGCTTGTCCATGCGGTTGTGGCGGAAGGCCCGGAGCTTGGCCCGCGAGAGGATCGCCCCGTCGAGCAGGGAGGCGTGGTCGCCGGAGTCGACGACGACCGTGTCGCCGGGTCCGAGCAGCGTCCCGAGCGTCCCGAGGTTGGTCTGCTGGCCGGTCGTGAAGACGATCGCGTCGTCGGTTCCCATCCAGTCGGCGAGCTCCTCCTCGAGCTCGAGGTGGAGCCGGGTCGTCCCGTTGAGCAGGCGCGATCCCGTCAGGCCGGTCCCGTAGCGGGTCAGCGCGTCGTGGGCCCCCTTCATGACCCGCTCGTCGGCCGTCAGGCCGAGGTAGTTGTTCGAGCCGAGCATGATCCGCGGGCGGCCCTCCATCTCGACGATCGGCATCGCCGGGGAGGAGACCTCGCGGAAGTAGGGCAGCAGGCCGGCGTCGCGGGTCGCCCGCATCAGGGCGACACGCTCGTGGTCGCGGACCTTCGCAAAGACGTCGGTGATGGTGTCCCCCATATAGGCTCCTCCCGATGAGTCTCGAGGTTCGCCCCGTCGCCGGAAGACGCGACCTCGAGCGCTTCGTCCGCCTGCCGCTCGCGCTCTATCGTAACGAGCCGAGGTGGGTCGCTCCGCTTCTGCGCGATGTCCGCAAGCGACTCGACCGCGGGCGCAATCCGTTCTTCGCGCACGCCGAGGCCGAGTACTTCCTCGCCTGGCGCGACGGCCGGCCGGTCGGTCGGATCAGCGCGCAGGTCGATCGGAACTTCAACACCCATCAGGAGAACGACTGGGGCATGTGGGGGTTCTTCGAGTCAGAGGACGATGCCGAGACGGCCGGGGCCCTGCTGGCCGCGGCGGAGGCCTGGCTGCGCGAGCGCGGGCGCGATCGGATGGTCGGACCGATGGACTTCACGACCAACGACGAGTGCGGCCTGCTGATCGAGGGCCACGATCGGCCGGCGATCATCCTCGCGACCTGGCAGCACCCCTACTACGAGGGTCTGATCGAGGCCGCCGGCCTCGTCAAGGCGATGGACCTCCTGATGTGGAGCCTCCACATCTCAGACCGCGACCGGGTCCACCCGGCGATCTGGGAGGCCGCGGCGAAGGTCGAGACCGAGCATGGGATCGTCTGCCGGCCGATGCGCAAGCGGGCACTCGACGCCGAGGTGAGCGCCTTCCTCGAGGTCTACAACGCCGCCTGGGAGAAGAACTGGGGGGCGGTCCCGCTGACCGCGGAGGAAGCCCACCACTACGCCCAGGACCTCAGGCCGGTGCTCGACGAGAACTGGGCGATGATCGCCGAGCGCAAGGACACCGGCGAGGTAGTCGGGGCGGCCCTGACGCTGCCGGACTTCAACCAGGTCCTCGCCCACCTCGACGGACGGCTGCTGCCGTTCGGCTGGGCGAAGGCCCTCTACTGGAAGCGGAAGATCGACTCGGTGCGGGTCTTCGCGCTCGGCGTCAAGCCCGACTACCAGCACACGGGGGTGGCGGCCCGCTTCTACCAGATGCACTTCGAGTCGGCCGCCCGGACCCGGCAGAAGCAGGGCGAGATGGGCTGGATCCTCGAGACCAACAAGCCGATGAACCGGGCGATGGAGGGCATGGGCGGGGAGATCGTCCGCCGCTTTCGCCTCTACGAGCGGGTCTTCGCGGGCTGACGGCGTTTCCGGCCGGTCGGCGGTCTAGACTTCGCGTGATGCGGGAACCGCCGCCTGAGCAGCCCGACGAGGACGCCGTGGACGAGGAGATCGTCGATCTCGAGGTGATCGACGGGTCGCTCGTGCTCGCGACGCCGCGTTCGCCGGTCGTGCGCCCTGTGCCCGCGGGCGTCGCCCTCGCCCAGACGGCTGCGGTCGCCGCGACGGGGTTCGTCGCCGGCGTCGCCACCGCCGCCGTGCTCGGACGGCGCCGCCAGCGCCGCCTGCCCGGGCCGAGACCCGCGAGTCTGCCCG
Organism: Solirubrobacteraceae bacterium; assembly: GCA_034664295.1. Classification (GTDB taxonomy): domain Bacteria; phylum Actinomycetota; class Thermoleophilia; order Solirubrobacterales; family Solirubrobacteraceae; genus Palsa-513. The sequence goes on from JAXDHV010000025.1 coordinate 158,602, forward strand.
GCCCACCGGCGCCGAGCCTCCCGGTCGCCAGCCAGCGGGCGGTCTCCCGGCGCACCTACCTCGTCGACGTCCAGCTGATCGAGCGCCACCTGCCGTAGGCGGCTGCCGGCGCCGGTCACGGCCGTCGTCGCGGAGCCGGCCGATCCCCGGCCGGCCACCTGCCGCGCCGTTCCCGAAGATTGCCGACGACCGCTCCAAAGCAGCCGAAAGCTCCTTCCGCCGGGCTGCGCTCGCGCCTACTCGCCCTCTCCCGGGAGGAACTCGTTGTCGACGGCGAGGCCGGCGTCCGAGCGGACGGTGAGGAGGCCGTTGGTCAGCATCCACGTCCCGAACGTACGCCAGACGAGGGGGTCCTGGTGGCCGAACGTCAGGCCCTTCCCCGGGGGGTCGAGGATCGGCAGCGTCGCCTGGAGCGAACCCGATTCGATCCGTCGGTTGAGGCTGGGCTCGGCTGAGAGCAGGGCGTCGAGGGCGGCGGCCGGGGTTGCCGCTTGGGCGTGCGCGGCCCGCGTCAGCGCCTGGAGGAAGGTCCGCAGGAGGTCGCCGTGGCTGCGGGCGTCGCTCATCCGGGCGACGACCACCGCGTCGTTGAAGGTCGGGACGCCGGCGTCTGAGATCTTGATCACGTTCGGCTTGCGGTGTTGGAGCTCGAGCGCGATCGCCTCGACGTTCCACCGGCCACCGAGTGCGCCGTCCGCCCTGTGGGCCTTCAGCGCGGCGATCGGGTTGCGACCGGCGTCGATCGTGTGCACGCCGGCGGCCGGGACTCCGGCGCTCCGGAGCATCGTCTCGAGCTCCGCCCTCGCGAGCGGCTGGCCCCCGGTCGCGGGGGTGGCCCCGATCGCCACGGTCTTCCCGGTGAGCCCGGCGACCTTCGTGACCGAGCTCGGGGGGATCGAGATCAGCGCCTCGAGGGGGCCCTGCTCGAGCGTCGCGATCGAGACGACCTGCTGGCCCTGGGCCCGGGCGGCCAGGACATCCGGCTCGGAGGCGATCGCCAGGTTGACGGCGCCGGAGGACAGCTTCGCCAATGACTCTGTCCCGTCGGCCGAGGACTGGAAGGTGACCGCGAGGCCGGCCCGGGCGAAGTCGCCGAGCGCGCCGGCCGCATACAGCGGGGCGTCGACCGCGCCCGGCGGACCGCCGATTGAAACGGCGACGCGGGTCGGGGTGGCCGGGAGGTGGGTGAGCTCCTGCTTCTTGCCGCAGCCGACCAGGACCGCGGCGCTCAGGCCGAGCGCGGCCAGTTGCGTGGTCCGCGCACGGGTCATCTGGAGACCGTCCGCGTCCACGGGAGGAGCCGGCGCTCGGCGAGGCCGAGGCCGCCGAAGAGGAGCAGGGCGAACCCGGCGAGGAGCGCGACGGCGGCGGCCGCCCGCGCGGTGTCGAGCTGGGGGATCGCTTGCTCGACGAGCAGCCCGAGCCCCCGGCTGGCGCCCGACCATTCGGCGAGGAAGGCCCCGATCAGCGAGAAGACGACGGCGACTCGGGCGCCGGTGAAGACCCCCGGGAGGGCGTTGGGCGCCTCGACCGAGACGAACGCCTGCCAGCGGGTCGCCCCGAGCGTTCGCACGAGCTTGAGCAGGTCGGGATCGGTCGCCGCGAGCCCGTCGAGCGTGGCGACGAGGATCGGGAAGAAGGACACGAGGACGACGATCGCGAGCTTCGGGGCCAGCCCGAAGCCGAGCCAGGCGACCAGCAGGGGGGCGAGCAGGACGAGCGGGACGGCCTGCGAGGCGACCAGCAGCGGGTAGACGGCGAGCCGCAGGCTCCGGGAGAAGTGGATCGCCCCGGCCAGCGCGAGTGCGCCGATCACGGCCAGCCCGATGCCGCCGAGCGCCTCGCCCGCGGTCACCGTGAAGTTCGTCCAGAGGAGGGCCCGGTCGTCGACCAGCGAGCTGGCGATCGCACTCGGCGACGGGAGGATCACCGGGCTGACGGACCCGAGCCGGGCGTAGAGCTCCCATCCGGCGAGGAGGACGACGAGGAGACCGACCGGCGCGAGCACGGACGCCGCTTGCCGAGAGCCCGCCACCGCCGCCGCCGCCGGCGCCGGTACCTGCACGGAGGCGCTGGGCGCTCGGGGTGCTCGGCGGGGTCGACCGGTGCTCAGGACGCGGACCACGGGGCCGAGGACGGTGCTCGCGGCCCTCACCTGAGGACCTCGAGGATGCGGGCCCGGAGCGCGACCAGCTCGGCGTCGGTTCGCTCGCGGGGGCGGGGGCGCTCGACGGTGAACTCCGCGATCAGGCGCCCCGGCCGAGGGCTGAGGACGAGGACCCGGTCGGCGAGGACGACGGCCTCCTCGACGTCGTGGGTGACCATCAGGACGGTCCGCGGCGAGGTCGCGAGGGCGTCGGCCAGCCAGTCCTGGAGCTCCATCCGCGTGATCGCGTCGAGCGCGCCGAACGGCTCGTCGAGGCAGAGCAGGGAGCGTCCGGAGAGGAGCGTCCGGGCGAACGCCACCCGCTGGCGCATCCCGCCGGAGAGCTGGTCGGGCCGGCTCTGCTCGAAGCCGGCCAGCCCGAGGGCCTCGAACACGGGAGCGGCCTCCCGGCGGGCCTGCGCCCGGGAGTGTCCGGCCAGGCGGAGGGCGAGGCCGGCGTTCTCGAGCGCGTCGACCCACGGGAGCAGGAGGTCGCGCTGGGGCATCAGGGCAGCCGCGACCGCGCTCAGCTCGCCGAGATCGGGTTGCTGGAGTCCGCAGACGAGCTCCAGGAGGGTCGTCTTGCCGGCGCCGCTCGGGCCGACGATCGCGACGACCTCGCCGGGCGCTATCGCCAGGCTGACGTCCTCGAGCGCGGTCAGCGGGGGCTGGCGGACGCGGGGGAAGCTGCGGGTGACGCCGCGCAGGGCGATGGCCGGCGAGCCGTGTTCAGCGGGCGGGCCGAGGCGCTCCGGCGGCGAGCCGTGCTCAGCCGGCCGGGCGAGCGGCCGGGGCGGCAGGCCGTGCTCAGCGGGCGAGGCGAGCGGCCGGGGCTCATGGGACTCGAGTTGGGTCGCCATCGGCGTCATCGTAGTCGGCGATCGGAGGGCTCACGTCCGGCCGATCCCCCGCCTCGAGCGCCACGCGCGCAGTCGGTCGGCCCGTCAGCCATGGCGGGGCGCGGTCAGCGCCTTGACGAAGTCCTCGAGTTGGTGGACCGTCCAGCACTCGAAGGCGGTACAGTGAGCCGCGTAGGTCGACATCACCGAGTCGCCGTAGTCCCAGTAGAGGCGGGGCTCGGGATTCAGCCAGAAGGTCCGCCCGGCCCGGTCGGCGATCCGGGCGAAGGCCTCGACGGACGGGTCCCGGCCATTGGTGCGGGCGTCGCCGAGGACGATCACCGTCCCCCGGTGGTTGAGGTCGTCGTCGACGAGATCGGCGAACTCCCGCCAGACGCGACCGTAGTCGGTGTAGCCGGAGATGTCGGCCACCCCGGCGTTCGCGCCGATCTGCTCGCTGACGTCCTTGAAGGTCCGCTGGCTGGCGAACAGCTCGGTCACCTCGGAGATCCGCTCGATGAACACGAACGATCGCATCTTGCGAAACGAGTCGTGGAGGGCGTGGAGCACCGAGAGGAAGAAGACCGAGGCCGACGTGACGCTGGTCGAGACGTCGCAGAGCACGTAGATCTCCGGCCGGCGGGGCCGTCGCGGCCGGTACTTGATGACGATCGGGACTCCGCCGGTCTCGAGCGACGCCCGCATCGTCCGGCGGACGTCGACATGACGTGCCCGGACGAGCCCCCGGGCCTGGGTCCCCTGGGTCGCCAGGCGGCGCTTGAGCTGTGCGACGACCCGGTGGACCGACGCGAGATCCTGGAGTGGCCCGGTCGGCAGGGCCCGGTCGAGGTCGCTGAGCGGGCGCGACGGCGGGAGCGTCCGGGTCCGCTCGATCTGGGCCCGCTCGAGCTCGCGGCGGAGGATCGCGTCGAACCGGCGGAGCTGCTCGCGCGGCAGACCCTCCCGCCGGGGGTCGCCCGGTTGGAGATCGGGTTGGGGGTCGGCCCGCAGGCCGAGCGCCCGGCGGATCCGCTGGACGTCGACCCCGAGCACGCCGGACCCGTCGCGCGACTGGCCGAAGGCGGCCATCGCCAGGCGGGCGAGATCGCGCAGACGGTCGTCGCCGTCCTCCCCCCCGGCCAGCGCCCGGGCGATCTGGGCGCGCAGGTCGTCGAGGTCGAGTGCCACGGTCGGGCGGTCGCCTCGCTCGCCGTCGCCGGCCCCCTCGCGAACCCCCTCGACGACAGCGGCGGCCTCGGCCGCCCGGAAGAAGAAGCGCTCGAACGCGACCCCGAAGGTCCAACGGTCCTCGGGTGACTTGGCGAGCGTCGCGGACAGCGCCTCGCGGAACTCGCGCTCGTCGCGCCAGTCGACCTCCCGCAGGACGGCGCAGGCGTCGAGCAGCTCGGAGGTCCCGATCGCGAGCCCCTCGGCCCGCAGCTGGTCACCGAATTCGAGCAGTCGCCGGGCGAGCCCCGGGGGCTCTGCCGGCGTTGGAGAGCCCCCAGGTGGTGGTGGCCGTCGGCCGGTCGGCGGGTCAGTCACGCAGGACGCCGGCCCGGGCGGTCAGCTTGACGCCGACCCGGTCGGCGACGATCTCGAGGTCGGTGCGATGCTTGACGATCACCGACATCGTCTCCCGGAACGTCGTCGCGTCGATGTCCTGGGCGCCGAGCAGGAGCAGGCATCGGGCCCAGTCGATCGACTCGGCGATCGACGGCGGCTTCTTGAGGTCGAGCTGGCGGATGATCCCGATCAGCTCGACGAGCTTGCGGGCGACCGTCTCCGGCAGGTCCGGAGCGTGGAGCGAGACGATCGCGAGCTCGTGCTCGACGGTCGGATAGTCGAGCCAGAGGTACAGGCACCGTCGCTTGAGCGCCTCGGTCAGCTCGCGCGAGTTGTTTGATGTCAGGAGGACGACCGGTTGGGACTTGGCCGCGATCCGCCCGAGCTCGGGGATCGTGATCTGGAAGTCTGAGAGCAGCTCGAGCAGCATCGCCTCGAACTCCTGGTCGGTCTTGTCGATCTCGTCGATCAGGAGGACGACCGGCCGCTCCGAGGTGATCGCGCTCAGCAGCGGGCGGGCGAGGAGGAACTGCTCGCCGAAGATGTCGTCCTGGACCTCCGACCAGCCGGTGTCGTCGGCCTGGATCCGGAGCAGCTGCTTGCGGTAGTTCCACTCGTAGAGGGCCTTCGCCTCGTCGAGCCCCTCGTAGCACTGGAGGCGGATCAGCTCGCGGCCCAGGTACCGGGCGAGCGACCGTGCGAGCTCGGTCTTGCCGACTCCGGCCGGGCCCTCGACGAGGATCGGCTTGGCCAGCCGGGTCGCCAGGAAGGTGACGAGCGCCGTGGATTCGCCGGGCAGGTAGCCGGCCGCCCGGAGCCCGTCGGTGACGTCCTGGGCGGATTCGGGCAGGCCGTCGAGCATCGGCCAATGATAGGAGGGCCGCTCGCGCTCCCGGAGTCACCGCTCGCCGTCGGAGCCGGTCGGCCGGTCGGCCTCGCGCGAGAGCCTCTCCGTGGAGATCCACTCGGCGTCGAGGTCGTCGAACCGGGGCACCCGCCGGTTGACTTTGGTCGGCGGGTCCTCGGCCGCGGGGAGGGCAATCGAGCGTCGATCGACAGTCGGCTCCTCACCCGCGCCCGCGCCGGGACGCTCAGGTGAGGGCGGCGGTGGTGACGGGGGTGGCGGGAAGCGGGACCGCGGTGCGGGTGCGGCGCCGCGGTCGAAGGCGGGATCGGCGGCGGCGGCGTCGGCGGCGGCGTCGGCGGCGGCGTCGAAGGGCCGGGCCGGCGGACCCGGAGGTCGGCCGGAGGGTCTGGTGGCCTGCTGGTCGGAGGGTCGGCTCGGAGATCGGCGGGTCGCCGCGGGGGAGGGGACGACGCGGCGGGGGACGACGCGGCGGGGGACGGTCGGGTCGTCGCGCAGGGCGGGCTCCGGCCGGTGGGCCGCGCGAACCCGGGCGCCGGCGTAGGCGAGGCTGATCGACGCGGCGAGGGCGAAGAAGATCCCCCATTGGAGGCCGACGGTGGTGCTCAGGCGATCGTTGCCGGTCGTCCCCGGCTTGTCGAGCATCCGGTAGAAGATCAGCACGCTGACCCAGATCCCGCCGGCCAGGATCACGAGCCCGTCGCCGCCCGGGAGGTGGAAGGCGCGGCGCTCGGCGCGGGCGAAGAGGAGCGCGAGGACGGCGCTGGCGACGAGGAGGACGGCGGCCTCGACGAACGAGAACGCGCCGAACGCGCTGAGGTCATAGCCGGCGGCCCGCAGCGAGTTCTTGACGGTCTCGGTGACGCTCTTGCCATACCACGGGAGGAACATCGAGATCCACAGCGCCAGGGCGGCCCCGCCGGCGATGCGCTGCTCCGGGGCGAGCGCGCGGATCGCCCGGGGTAGACGAGAAGGACCGCGGCCGGCCACGGGGCGGCCTTCGCGCGGGTTGCCCTCAGGCGTCGGCACCAGCGCCTCGGATCGGCTCAGGCCCTCACGGCGCCGGCCAGCTGGAGGCGATCCACGAGCTTTTGCGAATCAGCCGGCGTGATCGTCCGGAGCTGGCCCTGAAAGGCGAGCTTCCAGTGCTCGCGCGGCCACTTGGCGATGTGCTCGAGCTCGCCGACCATCGACTCGGCCGGGATCCACTCGGCCTCCTCGAGGACGAGCTCCGGGGCGATCGGGATGCGCCATGGATATTGGTCGGGACTCCCGGGCTTGCCCGGCCAGATCGGCTCGCGGTCCTCGAAGAGCTCCCCGGCGACCACGGCGCTGGCCGCGAAGGCCGAGACCTTGGTGATGTAGAAGACGATCCGATCCCCGGCCTCCATCTCGAGAGCCTGGCGGCGGCGGCGCTCCTTGAAGCCGATCACCGAGAACCCGAGCTCCCGGGTCACCGCGAAGTTCGCCGGCGAGCCGGTCAGTATCCAGGTCTTGCTGGCCACGGCCACGATTGTACGCCCGCGCAGGACGGCAATCGCCAGCCTAGTGTCCCGGTCGACTCCCGTTCCGGGCCGCGCTCGGCCTCCCGCCCCGGGCGGCGGCCGACTCCTACGCGTGCGCGGGGTGGGTCCGCCGGCGGGCGGTCACGGACACCCCAAGGCTGGTCCGGGCGGTATTGCCGGCGAGGTCGGTCGCCGAGGCCGCGATCGTGTACCGACCGGCGGCCGCCGGGGTCCACGGGAGGGTCGACGCGCCCCGCCGCAGCTGCTCGTGAAGGCCGCTCGTGACGTGTCCGGCGCGGACGACGACGATCGCGACATTCGAGATCTTCGACACCGTCAGGATCAGCCGGGCAGGCCGTCCGGCCCGGGGGCGGCCGATCGTCCGGAGCGAGAGCTTCGGTGGCTGCCGGAGGTCGATCGTGAAGTTGGTGGCGGTCGCGCAGAAGATGTTCGTCCCCGGTGGCGGGGCCGGGGCGGTCGGACCTCCCCCCGCGGGCTCCGTCGGAATCGCGCTCGCAGGCTCCGTCGGAGTCCCGCCCGCGGGGGCGGGGCTGCCGCCGGTGGCCGAGGCAGGCGCCGAAGACCTGGCTGCGCGGGTTCCAACGGAGGCGATCGTGCCCGCGATCGAGGGGGCCGGGTCGTCGATTCGGTTACAGAGGTTGCGGAGGAACCCGCCGAGCAGCTCGTGGTATCCGAGGTCGGATTCGGTCGACTGGTCATAGAGCGACCAGGCGCCGGTGTCGTAGTGGGGAACGTCGATCCGGGCCTGGGCCACGCCGTCGGAAAACAGCGTCCGACCGGTCTGGTCGTTGGCGAGCGTCGAGAAGTCGTAGAGCCCGACGAGGGACTGGATGAAGGCGTTGAGGACGAGCTGGTGGGGGGCGAAGCTGTAGATCAGATACCAGGCGCCGTTCGGCGTGGTGAGGCGGACACCGAGTGGCGGAGGCACCTCGAAGATCGCCAGGGCCTGGCGGGCGACGTCGAAGTAGACGGGTCGAGTGAGCCGGACGGCGCCGCGAGAGAGGGCCTGGACCGCCGTTCCCTGGGAGATCGCGCTCACCCACGGGGGGGACCCGCCGTCGAACTGGAAGTCGTACTCCCAGGCGAGCCCGCCGGCCCGCGCAACCGCGAGGCCGACCAGCTCGTCGAGGAGCTGGCCGAGGCGCGGGTTCTCGCTCCGCCCGCTGAGGAAGTACCCGTTCGCCTTGCCGAAGCTCGCGAGCCACTGGATCTCGATGCCCTGGCCGGGGTAGTACTCCCAGACGAGCAGGCTCTCGGGAAATCCGATGCGCTGCGCGAAGGAGAGCAGCGGGCCGGTCGTCCACCACTGGCGGTTGCGCTCGAGCGTGAGGACGAGGGCAGGGAGGCGCGAGGCGGTGAGCATGCCGGATCTCGCGATCCGCGTGAGGTTCCCGATCACGGCGGCGAGCTCGGTGCGCCGGGTGCCTTGGAGCTTGCCGAGCGACCGGCGGGCGGCGACCATCGCGGCGAGGTCTGCCCGAGCGATCGCGGGAGGTATCGAACCGGCCGCGAGAAGGCGATCGAGGCCGTCCGAGAAGCTCCGCGGCAGCCCGCCGGCGCTCGGCATCGGCATCGCCGCCTGAGCGGCGATCGCCAGCGGGGCGCCCGGCGGTCCAAGCTCGTAGGGGTCGTGATGGCGTGCCGGGGAGGCACCGACCGGCGCCGGTAGACTCAGCCCGGTGAGCGCCAACGCGGTAGCGGCGATCACCTTCCAGCGCACTCGACCGATGCTAGAACGGCCCGGCCGAGGACCCTGCAGGGGTCGTTGCAGCGGCGGACGCTCGCGAGCTTCCCCCGGTTCCAGCAGCAGTCACAACGCGGCGCTCGCATTGGCGCAGAAGCCCGTCGTGACGACCCTTGAGGGGCCGCGGGATGCTCGGATCTCGCGCTGCTGCGGGGCTTTCCAGAGCGGCGGCTATATACCCTAATCCCAGTTGCATATCCGGGGGTTGCGCACTCGGGATGGCCGTGCTAGACCTTGCCGCCGAGCCAGACGTGGACTGCCGGTCCATGGTTCGCGAGAGACAAAAAATGCAAATCAACGGAGCGTGCGTTGGCAACTTTTGAGGTGACTAGCCCATGTGCCTAGCGATTCCAGGCCAGATCATGGACGTCGTTGACGAGGCGAATCGTCTGGCGATGGTCGATGTCGCGGGAGTCCAGAGGAAGGTCAACATCGGCCTGCTCGACAGCGACGGCGTTGGCGTCGGACCGGGCGACTGGGTCCTGATCCACGTTGGCTTCGCGCTTTCGCAGGTCGACGAGGAGGAGGCGCAGTCGACATTGCGCCAGCTCGTCGCGATGGGCGAGGATTACGAACAGGAGCTCGACGCGTTGCGGGCCAGCGTGATCGATTAGATGGATTCGTTCGTGGCACCCGAGCGGTGCATCACGTGCAGTGACGAAGGTCTGCCGATGCGCGTCGTGGGGCTCCCGGGCGCTGACGGTATCGCGATCTGCACTGACGAGGCGGGAGCTGTCCAAGAGGTGGCTGTCGACCTACTTGAGCCGCTGGCGATCGGCGACGAGATCCTGGTGCACGCGGGGGTCGCCATCGGCATGGCCTGCATCCCGGTCTTCGGGGACACGCATGAAAGGACGTCCGCATGAAGTTCGTTGACGAGTACCGCGACGCCGAGCTCGGGCGAGCCGTGGCCGGGGAGATCCTGGCGACCGTCGAGCCCGGCCGGCACTACAAGCTGATGGAGGTCTGCGGGGGTCACACCCACTCGATCTACCGCTACGGCGTCGATGATCTCCTGCCGGAGAACGTCGAGCTCGTGCACGGCCCGGGCTGCCCGGTCTGCGTGATCCCGATGGGCCGCCTCGACGATGCGATCTCGCTCTCGCACCAGCCGAACGTGATCTTCACGTGCTTCGGCGACATGCTGCGGGTTCCCGGATCCCACGGGACGCTGCTCGACGCGAAGGCCGAGGGCGCCGACATCCGGATGGTCTACTCGCCGCTCGACGCGCTGCGGATGGCTCGCGAGAACCCCGACCGGGACGTCATCTTCTTCGCGATCGGCTTCGAGACGACCGCACCGTCGACCGCCCTGACGCTGAAGCGGGCGAAGGCCGAGGGCCTGAAGAACTTCTTCTGCATGTGCAACCACGTGATGATCCTGCCGCCGCTGAGGGCACTCCTCGAATCTCCGGACCTGCGCCTCGACGGCTTCATCGGGCCGGGGCACGTCTGCACGGTGGTGGGCGCCCGGCCGTTCGAGTTCATCCCGGTCGACTACAACAAGCCGATCGTGATCGCCGGCTTCGAGCCGCTCGATCTGCTGCAGGCGATCCAGATGATCCTGCTCCAGCTCAAGGAGGGCCGCTGCGAGGTCGAGAACCAGTACGCCCGGGTCGTCCCGAACGACGGGAACCTCCGGGCGCTCGAGGTGATGTCCGAGGTCTTCGCCCTGCGGCCGCACTTCGAGTGGCGGGGACTTGGGTTCATCTCGCAGAGCGCGCTCAAGCTCTCGGACGCGTACGCGGACTTCGACGCCGAGCTGCGCTACGAGGTCCCCGGGGTACGGGTGGCCGACCCGAAGGCCTGCCAGTGCGGCGAGGTCCTCAAGGGCGTCATCAAGCCGTGGGAGTGCAAGGTCTTCGGCAGCGCGTGCACCCCGGAGCACGCGATCGGAACCTGCATGGTCTCGCCCGAGGGCGCCTGCGCCGCCTACTACAACTTCGGGCGCTTCGCCCGAGAGCGTGAGGTGGTCTGACCTTGTCAGGAGCAATCTCCGAGCGCGAGGCGAAGGTCCTCAGCATCATCGAGACGGCACGCGCGAAGCGGGCACGCTTCCGCGACAAGCAGATCACGATGGCTCACGGGGCCGGCGGCAAGGCTACGCAGACCCTGATCGAGGGGCTCTTCGTCCCCGCCCTGGGAAGCGGGACACTCGAGGCGATGGCCGATGCCGGCACGCTCGAGATCGGCGGGGTCCGCCTGGCGATGACGACCGACAGCTTCGTCGTCAAGCCGCTGCGCTTCCCGGGTGGATCGATCGGCGAGCTCGCCGTCAACGGAACGGTCAACGACCTCGCGATGGCCGGCGCCAAGCCGGTCGGGCTGACCCTGTCTCTGATCCTCGAGGAGGGCCTCGACTCGGACATCCTCCGCGAGGAGGTCGACGCGATCGCCGGGGCGGCCCGCGCGGCCGGCGTGGAGATCCTCGGTGGCGACACGAAGGTCGTCGAGCGGGGACACTGCGACGGCATGTACATCTGCACGACGGGCATCGGCCACGTGGATGACCGTGCACAACTTTCTCCTTCCGGTCTCAAGCCCGGTGACCGGATCCTGGTCTCCGGAACGATCGGAGACCACGGCACGGCCATCATGCTCTCGCGAGGCGAGTTCGAGCTCGACGCTCACATCGAGTCGGATACCTGCTCGCTCTGGCCGGCCGCGGAGCAGCTGCTGGACGCAGTGGGACCCGAGCTTCGCTGCATGCGTGATGCAACGCGCGGCGGCGTCGCGTCGGTGCTCAACGAATTGGCCCGGGCCTCGGGCGTGGCGATCGTCGTCCACGAGCGTGAGGTCCCGATCAACCCGACGGTGGGAGCAGCGGCGGAGCTGCTCGGAATCGACCCGATGTACGTAGCAAACGAAGGGAAGTTCGTCGCATTCGTCTCGCCGCAGATGGCAGACGTTGCATTGGCCGCGCTGCGTTCGGTCCCAGGCTGCGAAGCTGCCGCCATGATCGGCGAAGTCCGGAGCGATCCTCCGGGAATGGTGTTGGTTGAAACTAGTTTCGGCGGCAGGCGGGTCATGGACCAGCTAGTTGGTGATCCGCTGCCGCGGATCTGTTGACACGGAGAGAAGGAGCGTTTGATGGCAGGAGTTGAATTTGCGCCGGGACAGCACGCGACAGAAGCAGTAACGGCTCACGTCTTGTGGATGACCACTGGTCTCTCCTGCGAGGGCGACTCGGTGGCGATGACGTCGGCGACGAACCCGAGCCTGGAGGACCTGATTCAAGGGATCATCCCGGGCATGCCGAACCTGGTCATTCACAACCAGGTGATCGCGTTTGAGGTCGGGGATGAGTTCATCCAGGCCTGGTGGGACGCAGAGGCCGGCAAGCTCGACCCGTTCGTGCTGATCATCGAGGGCTCGCTCGGCAACGAGCAGACCAGCGGTGACGGCTTCTGGACCGGTTTCGGCGTGAACCCGGCGACCGGTCAGCCGATCACGACGAACGAGTGGATCGATCGCCTGGCTCCGAAGTGCGCGGCAGTCGTCGCGATCGGCACGTGCGCCACATACGGCGGAATTCCCGCCATGAAGAACAACCCGACGGGCGCGATGGGCGTCCCGGACTACCTCGGGTGGAACTGGAAGTCAAGCGCCGGCCTGCCGGTCGTCTGCATTCCGGGCTGCCCGGCCCAGCCGGACAACATGACCGAGGTGCTGCTGTACCTGGCCCTCGTCCTCGCCGGCATGGCGCCGGTTCCGGAGCTCGACGACCAGCTGCGACCGAAGTGGCTGTTCGGACGAACGGTTCACGAGGGCTGCAACCGTGCGGCGTTCTACGAGCACGGCGACTTCGCCACGGAGTACGGCTCCGATCACCGTTGCATGGTCAAGCTGGGCTGCAAGGGCCCGGTCGTGAAGTGCAACGTCCCGATCCGGGGTTGGCAGAGCGGCATCGGCGGCTGCCCAAACGTCGGCGGTATCTGCATGGCCTGCACGATGCCGGGCTTCCCCGACAAGTACATGCCGTTCATGGACGAGGACACGAACGCCAAGGCCTCCACGGCGCTGGCCAAGTTCACATATGGCCCGCTTCTGCGGTGGGGACGGAAGAACTCGATCAAGACCAAGGGTGACAAGGAACCGGCTTGGCGCAAGCCCGGCCCGACAAACGAGTCCGGCTACGTGAAGCGCTGGTAGCAGGCGCGATCCGTCCCGCACGCAGCTAACGAAAACTGGAGAAGACAACACATGGCAACGCTTGCATCTACGGGAACAGGCACGGTCGTCAAGGAGATGTCGTGGGATCCGATCACTCGGATCGTCGGCAGCCTCGGTATCCACACGGAGATCGATTTCACGAATCGTCAGGTGCTGAAGTGCTACAGCACCTCGATGATCTTCCGTGGATTCGACATCTTCATGAAGGGCATCGATCCTCGCGACACGCACTTCATCACGAGCCGCATCTGCGGCATCTGCGGTGACAACCACTGCACGGTGTCGTGCCTCAACCAGAACATGGCCTATGGCGTCAAGCCGCCGAAGCTCGGCGACTACGCGTTCAACCTGGCCGAGTCAGCGGACTTCATGTTCGACCACGCGATCTTCAACGACCGCATGGCGAACGTGGACTTCTGCGAGCAGATGGTCAAGGACACGAACCCGAGCGTCCTCGCCAAGGCCGAAGTCACGGCCGCGGTCCACTCGGACATTCACGGCTACAAGACGGTCGCCGACATCATGCGCGCGCTGAACCCGTTCACGGGCAGCTTCTACCTGGAGACCCTCCAGGTGGCGCGTTACACGCGTGAGATGTACTGCCTGTTCGGCGGTCGCCACACGCACCCGTCGACGATCATGCCGGGTGGTTGCAGCGCGGACATCACCCACCAGACGCTGACGGACTACTACGTGCGCCTCATGCGCTACATGGAGTACGTCAAGCGGACCGTTCCGATGCACGATGACCTCTATGACTTCTTCTACGAGGCCATGCCCGGTTACGAGCAGGTCGGATTCCGTCGCACGGATCTGATCTGCTGGGGCGCGTTCGACGATCCGGAGCACGTCACCTACAAGTACGCCGACATGACCTCGTGGGGCCGTCACCGGTTCATCACCCCGGGTCTCGTGTTCGACGGCGAGCTGATCACGACGGACCTCGTCGAGATCAACCTCGCGATGCGCATCCTGCTGGGAAGCTCGTACTTCGACGACTGGACGAACGAGCCGACCTTCGTGCACAACGACCCGCTGGGCAACCCGGTGGACAAGCGCCACCCGTGGAACAAGCAGACTCTGCCGAAGCCACAGAAGCGCGACTTCTCCGACAAGTACTCGTGGGCCGCTTCGCCGCGGATGTATGACAAGCGCAACGACACGTACGTCGCGACGGACACGGGCGGCGGTCCTTTCGCCCGCCAGTGGTGCACGGCCAAGGCTGGTCTGGTCGACATCGGTTACATGAAGGCAACCGGTTCGAGCATCCTGATCACCCTGCCGCGTACGGCGAACATGCCGGAGATGGACCTCGAGTGGAAGATCCCGCCGTGGTCCAACGCCGTCGAGCGCGACCGCGCCCGGACCTACCACCAGGCGACATCGGCGTGCATCGGCCTGTACTGCCTCGAGAAGGCCCTCATCGAGGTGCGTGCCGGACGGACCAAGAGCTGGAACAGCTTCAAGGTTCCGGACGAGGCCGTCAGCGTCGGCTTCCACGAGGCAGCTCGTGGCGTCATCTCCCACCACATGGTGATCCGGGATGGCAAGGTCGCCAACTACCAGCCGTACCCGCCGACGCCGTGGAACGGCAACCCGCGCGACTCCCATGGAACTCCTGGCCCCTACGAGGATGCGGTGCAGAACACGCCGATCTTCGAGGAGAACGGCCCGGAGAACTTCAAGGGCATCGACATCATGCGGGCCGTCCGCAGCTTCGACCCGTGCCTGCCGTGCGGCGTGCACATGTACACGGGTGTCGGACGCGTGAAGAAGGTCCAGCACACCCCGACGGGGCTGTGCTGAGCACCGATCAAAACCCGGCCGACAGTCTTGTCGGCCGGGTGCAGGTCCTGAGCGAGCAGCTGGATGGGCTGTCAGATGTCCATGCCCGCGAGCTCGCCCAGGAGCTGCTCAGCGCAGTGATGATCCTCTACGGAGACGGACTCCAGCGGATCATGTCGGCAATCGAGGACTCCGGTGCCGCGGGAGTCGCGATCTGCGACGCCCTGGTGGCCGATCCGGCGATCGGCAGCCTGCTACTGATCCACGACCTCTACCCGGTCGACATCGAGACGCGCGTTGCGACGGCGCTTGCGAGCGTACGCCCGTACATGGAGTCGCACGGCGGCAACGTCGAGCTGATCTCGCTGGACGGCGGCGTGGCCCATCTTCGCCTCGAGGGCAGCTGTAGCGGCTGCTCGGCTTCCCAGGCAACGCTCGAGTTGGCGATCAAGCAGGCTCTCGACGAGCATGCTCCTGACCTCGTCGGACTCGAGGTCGAGGGCGTCATCGAGATGATTCCCGGCCCCGAGCCGACCGGTTTCGAGCTTCCCCTCGCCGACGTGGTCCCGCCGAAGTGGGTCCGCGTAGAAGGCGCGAACGAGATCTCACCCGGGGAGTTCGTCGCCTTCGACGCTGAGGGCACGCCCCTGGTGGTCGCCAACGTGGCGGGCACGTTGCTCGCCTACCAGGATTCGTGCGCCGCGTGCGGGGCCGCTCTGCGCGACGGCGAACTCGACGGTCGGATGCTTCGCTGCAAGGAGTGCGGGGTGGAGTTTGATCTGCCACGCGCTGGTCGTGCCGCGGGAGATGGGCCGCTGCAGCTCGCTCCGGTCCCGTTTCTCGATGGTAAAGTCGCTGTATGAGCGCAAACCTCGACGCGATGATCGCGGCCCGCAAGCGGGCCGACCTAGTAGCAAAGCTTCGCCAGCTGGCGAAGCCGCCACCGCCGCCTGACGTCGAGATCTGCGAGCTGTGCGAAACGACGGTGCCGAGTGATCATCGACACCTCCTCCACCTCGTGGAGCGCCGGATCGTCTGCACGTGCGAGGTCTGCTGGGCCAAGCACTCGGGCGATCCGGACTTTCGCCCGGCCGGGATGCGGGCGGTGTGGCTCGACGGCTTCGAGTGCAGCGACGAGGTCTGGGCCGGCTTCCAGATCCCGATCGGACTGGCGTTCTTCATGCGGAGCGGACTGACCAACCAGATCGTCGCGCTCTATCCCAGCTCGGTCGGGGCGACCGAGTGCGAGCTCGATCTCGAGGCCTGGGAGCGACTGGTCGAGGCGAACCCGCCGCTCGGGGCTCTCGACGCCGACGGTGAGGCGCTGATCGTCGACCGGATGAGCGAGCCCCACCAGTATGTGATCGCCCCGATCGACGAGTGCTACCGCCTCGTCGGGCTGATCAAGACCCGCTGGGAGGGCATCTCCGGCGGTAGCGCAGTCGAGAAGGCAGTTCCAGAGTTTTTCGCCGAGCTCCGCGGGAAGTCGGCCACCTATACCGGAGGGAAGCGATGAGTACACCCGAGCCTGGCCTGCGAAGTTACATCCAGCCGCTCGACAGCCCGCTCACGCCGGCGATCGAGTTCAAGGTGATCAGCGTCGAGATCCTGCCCTTCCAAGTCGTTCCGACGCTGGTCTTCTCCCTCAACGCGACCGAGGCGAACGGCCTGGAGATCTTCGCGGTCGCCTTGAGCACGCAGATCCAGGTCGACCCGTCCCGGCGGACCTACGATCCGGAGACGCGAGTCAAGCTCGCCGAGCTGTTCGGCGAGCCGGAGCGCTGGGGCGCGACCACGCACAGCTTTCAATGGACCCGGATCGAGCACCTGATCCAGTCGTTCACCGGGGCCCGGGCGTTCACCGTCAACGTCCCGTGCACCTACGACCTCGAGGTCGCCGCGACGAAGTACTTCTACGGTCTCGCCGACGGTCGCGTTCCTCTGACCTTCCACTTCAGCGGCACGGTCATCTACAAGAACGAAGCCGGAACCATGCAGATCTCCCAGATCGACTGGAGCACGAAGGCCCAGTTCCACATGCCGGTCGAGGTCTGGAAGGAGGCGATCGCCGAGCAGTACCCCAAGGGCGGCTGGGTCCGCCTGGCCGACGACACGCTCGGGCGGCTGCATCTGCATCGGGGAGTTCGCGGTCTCGCCTCATTCGACGCATGCGTTGCGGAGTTGCTCGACAATGCTGGATGAGCTGGTCAACTCCCTCCTGTACGAGGGCTACGCCCTCTACCCGTACACGCCCGGGTCCACCAAGAACGCGACGCCGACTCCGTTCGGGATCGTCTATCCGCCGGCCTACGCGGCCCAGAGCCCGTCGACGTTCGACCTCGCGCGGATCCAGTGCCTCGCCCAGGCTTCATCCGACGGCACGCTGAGCGCGACGGTCTGGTTCCTCGTCGCCAGCGGCGATCGCCACGAGGCGGCGGAGCGGAGCGTCGAGCTCGGTCCGACCGGGCTTGGAGAGCGGGTCAGCACGCCGTTTCCCGAAGGCCGCCTGACGCTCTCGAGCGAGCAAATCGAGCCGGGCCGCTGGCGGGTCACTTGCAGCGTCCACAACTCACTCGAGTCGTCACCCGACATCGAGC
The DNA here is from genome assembly GCA_034664295.1 of Solirubrobacteraceae bacterium. Lineage (GTDB taxonomy): Bacteria > Actinomycetota > Thermoleophilia > Solirubrobacterales > Solirubrobacteraceae > Palsa-513. The sequence goes on from JAXDHV010000025.1 coordinate 175,843, forward strand.
GCGGTGCCGCGCTCCTGCGGTCGTTGATCTCGACCCACATCGTGCTTCGCGTGACCGGCGGAACTTTCGTCTCGCCGCTCGAGGCTGAGGGCTGCGAGAGCGTCAACAGCTATCCGGTCCTCGCGACGCCCGAGGACGACACGATCCTCGGCGCGGCGATCGTCCTCCCCGACCATCCGCAGATCTCCCCGAAGAGCAGGATCAACCTGTTCGACAACACGGAGATCGAAGAAGCCCTGATGCTCCACGTCCACGTGCTCAGCGAAGAGGAGCGGGAATCGATGTCAGAACAGGACCCGGTCGTCCGCGAGATGATCCAGCGGGCCCTGGCCGCGACTCCGGAGGACATCATCGCCCTCCACGGCGGCTTCTCCCCGACCGACATCCTCAAGAATGGGTAGCGGGAGCGGCGGCTTCCGTCCGCGGGTCGCGGGCGGGGCGGTCGAGATCCCGGGTGAGGAGCGCCTCGAGGTCGACGGCGTGACCTACGTGCTCGGCGGAAAGATCGTCCTCAAGCCGGGCGTCGATCGCGACCCCTACGACAAGATGCTCCACGGCCGGGTGGCGACGCTCGAGCGGATCATGGTCGACTACGACGGGAAGGTCCATCTCGGGGTCACGGTCGACGACGACGCGGCCCAGGAGATCCTCCGCGAGACCGGTCGGTACCTGTTCTTCTTCAAGGACGAGGTCGAGGTCCTATGAGCGAGACGCAGAAGATCAAGCTTGCGGTCAACGTCAGCCCGGACGGCAAGTCCTTCCAGGAGGCCGAGACCCCGGTCGCCCCGGAGCGCCAGATCCTGATCGCCGCGATCGGCCCGGCCTGGCGTCCCGAAGACGACTATGCGACGGCCGTCGCCGACCGCATCGAAGCGATGGAGCTCCCGAGCGGCGTCTCGAACGTCGACTTCGGAACCGGGGCGATCGGGATCGCCTACGAGGTGATGCGCGGCTACGACGCCCTCGTCCTGATCGACATCGATGCCGGCGAGAGCGAGCTGCGTGCCCTCTCGGTCACCGAGGTCGACGAGCGGGCGGTCGACGGGGGGGTCGAGGACGGACAGGAGCTCGAGCCCAACGGGATGGACGCCGACACCGTCCTGCGCTTCATCAAGTACATCGGCGGCTGGCCCGGACGGATCTTCACGGTCGGTGCGGCTGCGGCCGACGAGGACGCGCCGTCGTCGCCGGCCGGACCCGACGACGCGGTCGCCCTGCTGATGGCGACCGTCGAGGACCTTCAGCATGCATGAGATGTCCCTTGCCAGCGCGATCGTCAACACGGTCGTCAAGCACGCCGGGGACCGGAAGGTGTCGGTCATCACGCTGAAGGCCGGCGGGATGCGCCAGGTGGTGGTCGACTCGCTGGAGTTCTATCTCGGCTTCGTCGCCCGGGACACCTGCTGTGAAGGCGCGAGGCTCGAAGTGATCCACGTGAAGACGAGATTCAAGTGCCGCCCCTGCGGCGAGGAGTGGGAGCCAGACCTTCCGCACTTCCGCTGCCCCAACTGCGAGAGCGCCGACGTCGCGATCATCGCCGGCGAGGAATTCGAAGTCGACTCGATCGAGATCGACGAGGAGGAAGCCGCATGCACCGCACCAAGGTGAAGATCGTCGAGGAGGCCCTCGACGCGAACAACACGATCGCGCGGGCCAACCGCAGCGACTTCGACCGGTCAGGCGTCAGCGTCGTCAACCTGATGAGCGCTCCCGGCGCCGGCAAGACGACCCTGCTGGAAGCGACGCTCGGCGATCTCGATCTACGGGTCGCCGTGCTCGAGGGCGACGTCCAGGGAAGCGCGGACGCCGACCGTATCGCCGCGATGCACATCCCGGTCGTCCAGCTGAACACCGACGGCGGCTTCGGCGGGGAATGCCACCTCGACGCGAACATGGTCCGCTCGGCCCTCCCGGCTTTCGCCCTCGACGATCTCGACCTCCTGATCATCGAGAACGTCGGCAACCTGGTCTGCCCGGCGGAGTTCAAGGTCGGCGAGGACACCCGGGCGATGATCTGCTCGGTCACCGAGGGCGAGGAGAAGCCGCTCAAGTACCCGCTGATGTTCCGGGCGTGCGAGCTCGTCGTGATCAACAAGATCGACCTCCTCGAGCACCTCGACTACGACCTCGACAAGCTGCTCTACAACATCGACGCGGTCCATCCGGACGTTCCGAAGCTCCTCGTGAGCGCGAAGACCGGCGAAGGCGTCGACCAATTCCGCGACTGGCTGACTCGGGTCGCCGCGGGGGCGCCGACGCCGGCATGAAGTCCGCGCCTGCCGTCGCCGCGGGGGAGCGCTTCTTCACAGTCGAGGCCGAGCGGATCGCGCGGCTCTGCCACGCGATGTCAGACCGCTTCGCCCGTGGCGGGCGCCTGATCGCCGTCGGCTGCTCGCCCCAGGCGCGCTCGGACGCGCGCCACGTCGCCGTCGAGTTCGTCCACCCGGTGATCGTCGGCAAGCGGGCCCTGCCGGCCCTCGCGGTGACCCACGAGCCCCAGCAGCTCGAGCTCCTGGCCGAGCCGGACGACATGGTGATGGCGTTCGACGACTCGTGCGGGTGGATGTCATCGGACTCCAAGCCCGTCTACCTGAGCATCGGCTACGGGGGCAGCGGGGCCGAATGGGACTTCGACCCTGGATGCGACGATCCGTTCGTCGCGCAGGAGCTCGTCGAGACCCACTACCACCTGCTCTGGGAGCTGGTCCACGTCTTCTTCGAGCATCGCGGTCGCCAGGGCGGAGCCGCCCAGGACGGTGGGGCGGCGGCCTGGCTCTACCCGATGCTCGGCGAACGAGCCCGGGATCCCGAGGCCGTCGTCAGGGACGTGGCGGCGTCGGTCCTGATGAAGTCCGAGGAGATCTCCGCGCTGCGGACACAGACGATCGAGGAGAACGAGGACGGGCTCAACGCGGCGGCCGCCGCGATGCGGGCGAGCTTCGCCAAGGGCGGGCGGCTGTTGAGCTTCGGCAACGGCGGGTCGTGCACCGACGCGATGGACGCGGTCGCCGACACTTCGTTTCCACCCAAGGACCTCACACCGCACCCGGCCCTCGATCTCTCAGACGACGCGTCGATCCTGACGGCGATCGCCAACGACATCGGCGTCGGGGCGATCTTCTCGCGTCAGGTGATCGCCCACGCCCGGGCCCAGGACGTCGTCCTCAGCTTCTCGACGAGCGGCAACTCCGAGAACGTCATCGAGGCGCTGGCCGAAGCCCGGCGGCGGGGTGTGGTGACGGTCGCGATGGTTGGCTACGACGGCGGGAAGATCGCCGACCAGAAGCTCGCCGATCACGTCATCGTGACCCGCTCGCAGCACATCCCGCGGATCCAGGAGGCGCAGGCGAGTGCCTGGCACGCGCTCCGGGAACTCGTCGGCTAGGGCCACCTCGCCGCCTGACCCGGCCCGGGCCGAGGAGGAGGTCTCCCAGCAGTCCCGTCGCTCGAGGGTCCGCGTCGCCGGGACCGTCCAGGGGGTCGGCTTCCGACCGCACGTCTACCGCCTCGCGATCGATCTCGGGTTGGCCGGGTTCGTCCTCAACGACACCCACGGGGTGCTCCTGGAGGTCGAGGGGAGGCCGTCTGAGGTCGATCGATTCGTCGAGCGTCTGAGCCGAGAGGCGCCCCCGCTGGCGCGAATCGAGGACGTCACCGCACAAGACGTGGCGCCGACCGGTGAGGAGGGCTTCAGGATCGTGACGAGCCGGGCTGGGGGAGACCCGGACCCGGACGCACCGGTCTCGCCGGACACGACGACCTGCGAGGACTGCCTGGCCGAGGTCCTCGACCCGACCGACCGCCGCTACCGGTATCCGTTCACCAACTGCACGAACTGCGGGCCCCGGTTCACGATCGTCACCGGCGTCCCCTACGACAGGCCGCTGACGACGATGGCCGCCTTCAAGATGTGCGAGCTCTGCCAGGCCGAGTACGAGGATCCGCTCGACAGGCGCTTCCACGCCCAGCCGAACGCCTGCCCGGCATGCGGGCCCGAGCTGGTCCTGCTCGAGGGGTCGGCGGCGATCTCGACCGGCCAAGCACCACAGGACTCACAGATCGAGAGCCCCGGCGGCGGCGATCGCCAAGCACCGATCCGACGGTCCTTTCAACCGGGGCCGCGGGGCGACGCCGCACTGCGCAGCGCGCTCGAGGCGCTCGACGGCGGGGCGATCCTCGCGATCAAGGGACTCGGCGGCTACCACCTGGCCTGCAGGGCCGACGCGGAGCTCGCCGTCGCCGGCCTGCGGGCTCGCAAGCACCGCGAGGAGAAGCCGTTCGCGCTGATGGTCCGCGACGTCGACGCCGCCCGCCGGTTGGCCGTCGTCTCGCCGCTGGAGGAGTCGCTCCTGACCCAGCGGTCCCGGCCGATCGTGATCGTCGCTCGCCGGCCGGGGGCCCCCGTCGCAGCCTCGGTCGCCCCGGCTTCTCCGGACCTCGGTCTGATGCTGCCGTACTCGCCGCTCCACCACCTCCTGGTCGCCGACCGGGACCTCGTGATGACGAGCGGCAACGTCTCTGACGAGCCGATCGCCTTCCGCGACGACGACGCCGTGCAGCGGCTCGGTGCGATTGCCGACTACCTGCTCGTGCACGATCGGGCGATCCACACGCGGACCGACGACTCGGTCGTCCGCGCCGGCCTGATGGTTCGCCGCTCGCGCGGCTACGTCCCGGCCGCGGTGAGTCTCCCGATACCCGCGGCACGGCCGCTCCTGGCGTTCGGCGCCGAGCTGAAGAGCACCTTCTGCCTTGCCAAGGGGAAGCGCGCGTGGGTCTCCCATCACATCGGGGACCTCAAGAACTGGGAGACGCTGTCCTCGTTCCGAGACGGGGTCGCCCATTTCGAGCGGCTGTTCGCGGTCACACCGGAGGTCGTCGCCCACGATCTGCACCCCGACTATCTCTCGACCCGGGAGGCGACCGACCACAACGTCTGGACGATCGACGACCCGATCACGTTCGCGATCCAGCACCATCACGCCCACCTCGCGGCGGTCCTCGCCGAGCACGGAGAGCGAGGACCGGCGGTCGGCGCGATCTACGACGGCGCCGGGTACGGTCAGGACGGGACGGTCTGGGGCGGCGAGCTGCTCGTCGGCGGCCTGCTCGGGTTCGACCGGACCGGCCACCTCTGGCCGGTCGCCCTCCCAGGCGGCGATCGGGCAACGGCCGAGCCCTGGCGAATGGCATGCTCCTGGCTCCAGGAAGCCCACGGCGCCGAGCCGCCGCTCCCGCGGTCTCTCACCGGCAGCGTCTCAGCCAAGCGGTGGACCGCGGTGGCCGGTATCGCCCGGACCGCCGGACGTACCTCGAGCATGGGCCGGCTCTTCGACGCCGTCGCCGCCCTCTGCGGCATCCGGGCGACGGTCACCTTCGAGGGCCAGGCCGCGATCGAGCTCGAGGCACTGGCCGACCCCCGGGAGCGCGCCGCCTACCCCCTGGGGTCAGACCTCGACGCCCGAGACCTGATCCTCGCTGTCGACCGGGACGTCACCGCCGGCGTGTCGATCCCCCTCGTCTCCGCACGCTTCCACAACGCGGTCGCCCGGGCGACCGCCCTGGCGGCGATCGCGACCGGCATGGACACGGTCGTGCTGTCGGGCGGGTGCTTCCAGAACCGCCTGCTGACCGCGCGGACGGTCGAGCGGCTGGCCGGCGTGAGGTGCCTTCTTCCGCGCGAGCTTCCGCCGGGGGACGGGGGGATCTCCTTCGGGCAGGCGGCGATCGCCGCGGCCCTGCTCGACGCCTGAGACGTCGGGAGGCCGCCCGATGCGGCGACGCGAAAGGCGCCTCGGTCCGCCCGTGGAACACTATGAATTTCAAATGATCCACGCTCTAACAAGGTAAATCTGTATTTCCCCATCCGTCGCCCGCCTTGTACCGTTTGCCACAAGCAGGTGTTATTGATTTGCGGCCCGATTCCGGGCACACCCGTGCCGGGCAGCCGGCACGCAGAATCGAGTCGGAGGACCGAACCCGTGGACAACAGAAGCCGGATCCTTGTCGTGGCAAACCGGACGGCGGCCACCGAGCCGCTACTGAGCGAGATCCGCAGGCGGGCGGCGATCGGGCCGGCCGACTACCACCTCGTGATGCCCTCCTCGCCCCACGGCCTCCACCGGGTCGTCGATCCGGAGGACAACGGCCGCGACGAGGCGTCCGCTCGTCTCGAGCAGGCGCTTCCGCTCCTCAGCAGGGCCGCGGGCTCCGAGGTCACCGGAGAGGTCGGGAGCCACGATCCGCTCGGCGCGGTCGCCGACGCGGTCAACAACGGCAGCTACGACGAGATCATCATGTCCACGCTGCCCCGGCGAGTCTCACGCTGGCTGAAGCTCGATCTCCCGAGCAAGATCGGCGCGTTCGGCCTGCCCGTGACGATCGTCAATCCCGACGTCCCGCGGACCGCCCACAGGGACCGGGAGCTGGCCGCCGCCGCCCGGTAGGTCGCCGTCGCTTCGGGGAGCCCGCCGCTGGGGCTCGCCCGGCGCCCGGCCGGCCGAGCCGACGGGGAGTCGAGGAGTCCCGCCCTACCAGGACGTCTTGCGGTAGTCGCGCAGGACTTCCTGGGCCTCGGCGCCGGCGACGAAAGACATGAAGCCGTCCACGTGGGGGCGGCTGGGGCCGACCGCCGACCGCAGGACGTACCAGTCGCGCTGGGGGAGCGGCGTGCTGACCGGGACCGTCCGCAGGACGCCGGCCTCCAGCTCGAGCTCGATCGCGAGCCGGGATTGGAGGGAGATGCCGAGTCCGGCTCGGGCGGCGTGCTTGATCGCGCCGTTGGAGCCGAGCGTCAGCACACGCGGGCGCAGGCCATGGGCCTCGAGATAGTGCTCGGTCATCGCCCGGGTGCCGGATCCCTCCTCGCGGAGCAGCCAGGTGCAGGCGGCGAGCTGCTCGTCGGTGGCGTCCGCACCGCCGACCAGGGGGTTGTCCGGGCGGGCGATCAGGGCGATCTCGTTCGGCATGAACGCCGCGCCCATCAGTCGATCGCCGCCCGGCGGCCGGCCGCCGATCGCGATGTCGACGTCGTGGTCGAGCAGCTGCCGGAGCACCCGGTCGCGGTTGCCGACGTCGAGCGTCAGGACGATCGAGGGATGCCGTTCACGGAAGGCCTGCATCAGGGTCGGGACGAGATACTCGGCAGCGGTCGTGACGGCCGCGATGCGCAGCTCCCGGTCGGCGATCCCGGCGGCTTCGAGTGCGGCTCGGCGTCCCTGCTCGAGCAGACCGATCACGTCGGCGGCGTAGTCGGTGAAGGCGGTCCCGGCCGGGCTCGGCCGAACGCCGCGTCCGATCCGCTCGGTCAGCTTGACGCCGAGCTCCTCCGAGAGCGCCGAGACGGCGGCCGAGATCGACGGCTGGGTTACGAACAGGCGGTCAGCTGCGGCGGCCGTCGAGCCTTCGCGCACCACGGCCAGGAAGCTCCGCAGCTGCGTGAGCGTGATTGCCACTCATCGGAATATAACTCCTACCAATAGGACGTGGTCGTTGCCCGCCGCTGACGAATAGGCGATCGGCGTGCAAAGCGCCGCCTGATCGGCGATCACCGTCGTCCAGAGGCCCGAGCTGGGTCAGCCGACGAGCGACTCGGCCAGCTCGCCGATGCTCGCCTCCGAGTTGGCGCGCGTCCGTTCGAGCAGCGCCCCCTGGGCGGCGGTCCGGTTGGCCTCGTCGCCGACCCAGGCCGCCAGCGCCGGATCGACAAGCGCCCGGCCGAAGGAGAAGCTCAGACGCCAGGGCTGGGGGCCGAGCTTGTTGATCGCGTTCAGATGGGCGCTCGCCAGCTCGGGGGACTGCCCGCCCGAGAGGAAGACGATGCCCGGAACGGCAGCGGGGACGGTCCGCCGGAAACAGCGGATCGTCGCTTGGGCGACCTCGTCGACCGAAGCCTGGACCGGGCACTTCTTGCCGGAGACGACCATGTTCGGCTTGAGCAGCATGTGCTCTAGTGAGACCCGCTGGTCCTGGAGCTCGGCGAACACCCTTCGGAGCGTGGCGGTGGTGACTTCCTCGCAGCGCTCCATCGTGTTCTCGCCGTCCATCAGGACCTCGGGCTCGACGATCGGGACGATCCCGGCCTCCTGGCAGAGGGCGGCGTACCGGGCGAGGGCGTGGGCGTTGACTGCGATCGCGTAGTCGGTCGGGAGACCGTCGCCGATGTGGATCACCGCGCGGAACTTCGCGAACTTGGCACCCATCTCCTTGTACTCGGCCAGCCGTTCACGGAGTCCGTCGAGACCCTCGGTGACGGTCTCGCCGGGGGCGTTGACCAGCGGCTTGGCGCCGGTGTCGACCTTGATGCCTGGGGCGACGCCGGCGGCGGCGAGCGTGTCGGCGAATGGCGTCCCGTCAGCCATCGTCTGGCGGATCGTCTCGTCGAAGAGGATGATCCCGCTGACCGTCTCGCCGAGGCCCGGGGCGGTGCCGAGGATCTCCCGGTAGGCGCAGCGCATCTCCTTGGTCGGGGCGACCCCGGCCTTCTCGAGCCGGGTCGACATCGTCGGAATGCTCTCGTCGGCCGCGAGAATCCCCCGCGGCGGGGCGAGCAGGTGCTTGATTGACGCTTCGAGTTCTTCGCTGATCGTGTTGGCGCTCATGCGGTTGCTGCCTCCGGCTGTGGAGTGACATTGGCCGGCGGTGACTCGTGGCGGCTGCGACCGCCGTCACCGCCAAGGGCGATGGCGGCCTTGGCGGTCGCCATGTGGTAGAGGATCAAGAGCTGCACCAGCGCGAGCGACTCGGAGCGGTGGAGGTCGGTCCCGACCGTGAACTCGCCGAGCCGCTGGGTCCTGAGGTGGCTCGCGAAGTGCATTCGATCCCAGATCGCCTCTTCGATTCGAGCAGCCTGGGCCGGCTCGAGGTTCCCCGGGATGCGCAGGAACCGCTCGCCGACACGGGTTTCGAGCCGGATCGGGCTGTCGGCATCGATCACGGGGGAGAGGTCCGGGTGGACCAGCCCGTCGCGGAGCGTCAACTCGGCGTCGAGGTGATCCTGGTCGCCGCTGGCGTCGGCGTGGGGGACGAAGGAGATCACGATGTCCGCGTGGCGCCGCTGGGGCCGGATGAACGAGGCCGAGTCGCCCTCCCGGCGGTCGAGCTCGGCGAGCACCTCGTCGGTCGTGTAGCCCCGGCGCGAGCAGTCGCGCTGGACCTTCCAGTGGCGGCGGAGCTCCTCCGGCGGGGCGAGGTAGACGCGGACGTCGCAGGCGTCGCGTAGCGGTGCCGTGTAGTAGCCGAGCAGGCCCTCGATCACTGCGAACCGACCGGGAACGACGTACTTCGGTGCGCCGAAGGTCCCGTCGGCGTGGAGGTAGGTCGGCTTGAGGATCGGCTCGCCCTTGCGGAAGTGGGCGAGGTCCTGGGCGATGATGTCGAGGTAGTTGCAGTCGGGGTTGAGCGGCGTCATGCCGTTCTCGGCCCGGGCCTTGCGGTCGTACTTGTGGTAGTCGTCGGTGCACACATGGGTCACGGCGTCCTGGCCGAGGACGCGGACGAGACCGCGCGTGATGGTCGTCTTGCCTGTGGCGGAGTCGCCCACGACTCCGAGGATCACTGGGCGGTGCACGGTCAGTTCCCCGCTTTCCCAGCGGCCACCGCTGCGTCTAGCTCTGAGTCGGTCATCGTTCGTGCCTCGCCTTCGCCTTCGCCGTCGTCGCCGAATACCCGACTGGCGAGGATATCGTCCGCTTCGATCGTCATCAAGTCTTCGCGAGTCGGCGCTCCACCCTCGTCGAAGATCCGCTTTGCCTGGCGCAGGCGGGCCCGCTCGAGGGCGTTGCGGATGCTTCTGGCGTTCGAGAACCGCGGCCGCTTCATCCGCAGCTCGATGTAGGTGGCCAGGGCGTCGTGGGCCTCGTCGGTCATCTTGTAGGAGGCCCGGCTGAGCATCAGGCGGGCGATGTCCATCAGCTCGTCGCGCGTGTAGTTCGGGAAGTCGATGTGGTGGGCGACGCGCGAGCCCATGCCGGGGTTGCTGCGGAAGAACTGCTCCATCCGGTCGTGGTAGCCGGCGAGCACGACGACCAGAGTGTCGCGTTCGTTCTCCATCGCCGTCAGGAGGACCTCGATCGCCTCGGCGCCGTAGTCGCGCTCGTTCTCCGGACGGAAGAGGAAGTAGGCCTCGTCGATGAAGAGGACCCCGCCCCGCGCCCGCTTGATCACCGCGGTCGTCTTCGGAGCGGTGTGACCGACGTACTGGCCGACCAGGTCGTCGCGTGTGACCGCGACGACTTGGTTCTTCTCGATGTAGCCGAGCCCGTGGAGGATCTTGGCGATCTCCAGGGCGACCGTCGTCTTGCCGGTTCCCGGCTCGCCGGTGAACGACATGTGCAGCGACGGTCGCTGCGAGCTCAGGCCGACGGCCGTGCGGAGCCGGTCGATGACGAGTAGCGCCGCGATCTCGGCGATCCGCTCCTTGACCGGAGCGAGCGCGACGAGCTTCTCGTCGAGCTCCGCCAGCACCTGGCTCACGTTTGACTCGGCGAGTACGTCCTCGACCTTCAGCGGTGCCCCGTTACCTTCCGGGGCACCGCGCTCCGCGGTGGTCACTCGCCGTTCTCCTCGATGGCGGCCATGCGCTCCTCCTTGGCCTCGCCGGTCGCCCCGTAGCGGTAGCCGACGGGCTGCTCGGTCGCGTAGGAGTGCAGCGTGTACTTCATCGTCCGGTCGTTGAACTCCTGCCGGTCGAGGCGGAATCCAGGCTCGTTCTCCGGCCGGTTGACCATGATCGCGAGTCCAGTCGTCTGACGCCCGAGCGAGCTGTCGTAGGCGACCATCTTGATGTAGCGGTTGGGGTAGGCCGCGCGTGCGGCGTTGATGTCGTCGAGGACGAGGTGCGCGTCCTCCGGCTCGACGTCGAACCGCGGCTGCTCCCACATCTCCCAGAGGGAGTTGCGCGGGTGCGGGTCGTCGGTGTGCTCGACCATCATTGACCAGCCCTGGCCGATCGCGTACTTGATGTGCAATGCCAGCCGCTCGTCGTCGAAATCCGGGAGGTAGCTGAATGTGCCCTGTGTAACTCTCATCTCATTGGCTCCGTTCAGCCGGCCGGGGTGACGGTCGGGACATAGTCGGGTGTGTCGGTCGACTCGTAGTTGAAGCTGATGTCCTTCCAGACATCGAGCGCCGCGTCGAGCTCCGGGCAGCCCTTGGCCGCCTGGATCAGGATGTCTGGACCCTCGTTGAAGTAGTCGCGGCCCTCGTTGCGGGCAGCGACGATCGCCTCGACGGCGACCCGGTTGGCCGTCGCGCCGGCGGCGATCCCCATCGGGTGGCCGATCGTCCCACCACCGAACTGGAGGACGACGTCCTCGCCGAGGTACTCGAGCAGCTGGTGCATCTGGCCGGCGTGGATGCCGCCCGATGCGACCGGCATGACGGTGGCCAGCGAGGCCCAGTCCTGATCGAAGTAGATCCCGGTCTCGGGGTTGGCGACGTTGTAGCGCTGACGCAGGACGTCGTAGTAGCCGCGGATCATGTTCGGGTCGCCCTCGAGCTTGCCGACGACGGTGCCCGCGTGGATGTGGTCGACGCCGAGCATCCGGCACCACTTGGCGATCACGCGGAAGCTGACGCCGTGCGTCTTCTGGCGCGTGTAGGTCCCGTGGCCTGCCCGGTGGAGGTGCAGGATCATGCCGTTCCGGCGGGCCCACTTCGACATCGAGCTCATCGCCGTGTAGCCGACGGTGAGGTCCATCATGATGATGATCGACCCGATCTCCTTGGCGAACTCCGCCCGCTCGTACATGTCCTCCATCGTCGCGGCGGTCACGTTCATGTAGTGACCCTTGACCTCGCCGGAGGCCGCCTGCGCCCGCTGGACGGCTTCGATCGCAAAGCAGTAGCGGTCACGCCAGCGCATGAACGGCTGCGAGTTGATGTTCTCGTCGTCCTTGGTGAAGTCCAGGCCGCCGCGGAGCGCCTCGTAGACGACTCGGGCGTAGTTCTTGGCCGACAGGCCGAGCTTCGGCTTGACGGTCGCGCCGAGCAGCGGCCGGCCGAACTTGTCGAGGTACTCGCGCTCCATGACGATTCCGTGGGGCGGGCCGGGGAAGCTCTTGAGGTAGGCGACGGGAATCCGCATGTCCTCGAGACGGAGCGCCTTGAGGGCCTTGAAGCCGAAGACGTTGCCGATGATCGACGACGTCAGGTTGGCGACCGAGCCCTCTTCGAAGAGGTCGATGTCGTAGGCGATCTTCGCGATGAACTGGCCCTCGACGCCGGGGACCGGCTCGACCGAGTAGGCCTTGGCCTGGTAGTGCTGGTAGGGCGTCAGGCGGTCGGTCCAGACGACCGTCCAGGTGGCGGTCGAAGACTCGCCGGCGACCGCGGCGGCTGCCTCGATCTCGTCGACCCCGGGCTGCGGGGTGATCCGAAAGGCGCACAGGACGTCAGTTTCCTTGGGCTCGTAGTCGGCGTCCCAGTACCCCATCTCGGCGTATGGCGTCACCCCAGATGTCCAGCGGTCCTTCTTAGGCGGAGCGCCGTTGCCTTCGGGTGTGCTCATCAGTGGAGTCTCACTTTCCTTTGCGCGGTGATCTAAAAAACCTAGTATGGACCTTTGGTCCATGAAAAGATACTCAATACTTCGTGCAATTAGTTTGCGTTCTGTCTATGAGTCGCAGCGAGCCCGGGTGTCTGCTTCGCGGGCGTCGGCGCTCAGCGGCGGCCGGGCCGGAACGCAGGCCCATCCCGAAGCCTAGCCTGACCAGCCGACCTTGCGTCGAGGTCGCCGGGCGGTGACCGCGGTGGGCTCAGGCGGTGATCGTCGCAACCGACGCGGTCGCCGAGACGACGCGCGGGACGACGCGGAGGACGCTCTCGCGGATGCACCAGGCGATGTCGTCAGCCAGGCCGACATCGACGAGGACGCGGCCGTTCATGCTCTGCTCGAAGAGGTCGGATGTCGACGACGTGGCCTGGGCGACGAGCTCGGCCGTCCGCGCGGCGTCGGTCAGCTCGCCGCCGAGCTCAGCGACGATCCGCCCGGCGACGTAGATGTCCTCGATCGCGAGCCGGCCGTTGGTTCCCGAACAGACCAGCAGGAGGTCGTCGGTCCGATCCTCGGTCCGCAGGCGGGCGACCAGCGCGTCGAGGTTCAGCAGGCTGCCGAGGAGGACCTCGCCGGCGGCGGCGGCGGCGGCGACGATCGCGGGGGCGCCGTTGGTCGTGCAGAGGACGAGCTCCTCGCCCCCGGCCGTGGCGACTCCCGCCGGAGAGTTGCCGAGGTCGAAGTCCTCGGGAGGGAGGCACCGGTGCTCGCCCGCGAGAACACGGCCGGGCGAGCGCAGCGACCGGCCGTGGTCGAGCGTCGCTGCGCAGAGGACCCGGCCATAGCCGCCCTCGAGGGCCTGCGCGATCGTCGATGTCGCCCGGAGGACGTCGATCACGACGGTCACCCGAGCCTTGCGCAGGTCGTTGGACTTCAGCGCGACGTCGATCATCCGGCGCCGGCGGTCGGCCGCCGGATCCAGTCCTGCGCTGGGGCCATCAGACGGCGGCTGATTCGCCTGAGGGCTCGAGCATTCCGAAGCCCGAGCTGTAGAGCTCGTCGAACGCCGCGAGCTCGTCGTCGTCGAGCGGCGGGACGTCGGTGGCCCGGCCCCATTCGTCGAGCTGGGCGGACGTGTTCACGGTGTGGACGACCGTTGCGATCGCCGGCTTGCCGAGGATGAAGCGGTAGCCGACCTGGGCCAGGGTGCGCTCGCCGTCGCGGGTCAGGAAGTCGAGCTTGTCGACCTTCTTGAGGCCATCGATCAACCACGAGCGCGGTCGGTGGCGGCGGTGGTCGTTGCCCTCGAAGGTGTGATCCGGCGTCAACTGGCCCTCGAGCAGGCCGCTGGAGGTCGGCACGCGGGCGATGATCCCTACCCCCCGGGCCTCGCCGAGCTCGAGGAACTCGGCACCGGGCTCCTGCTCGAGCATGTTGTAGACCGTCTGGAGGGAGGTGATCGGCCGGGTCCGGAGCGCCTGCACGCCTTCGTCGCGCCAACCGATCTTCGGGCCGAGCGCGATCCCGTAGTGACGGATCTTGCCCTCGGCCTTGAGCTCCTCGAGGCAGGCGAAGAGGTCGTCGTGCTCGATCGCGTCGATCCGGGGGTTGTGGAGCTGATAGAGGTCGACGTAGTCGGTCTGGAGGCGGCGGAGGCTCGCCTCGAGCGCCCGGCGCGTGTGGTCGGGCGACCAGTCGTGGGGCCGCTCGGACTCCCCGTGGTCGGTCCGCTCGCTGTCGAGGAGATAGCCGAACTTCGTCGAGATCTGGATCCTGTCCCTGGGGACGGCCGACCTGGCGAGACCGGCGCCGACGAGCTCCTCGTTGAGTCCCTGCCCGTAGGTGTCGCCGGTGTCGAAGAACGTGATCCCCAGGTCGAGGGCGTGGGCGATCAGGCGGTCGGGGTCCTCGTGCTCGCCCCACCAGTCCGACCCGAGCGCCCAGGTCCCGAAGCCGACGGCCGATGTCTCGAGGTCGGTCTGGCCGAAGCGGCGAGTCTCCATGGGGTGATTCTACTCGCGGGCGGAGAACCGCCCGGATCGTCTTGTGCAAGTCCGCTTAGAAGCCGATGCTCTGCTGTGCAGGGGCCGGCGGTCGCGTCGTTTATCCTTTGTACATCGTCGTTGACTGACCAGTCAATCGCCCGACTTTAGGAGACATCAGACCGTGGTCGATTTCACGCTGACCGATGAACAGAAGAGTCTGCGCGAGCTGGCGCACGACTTCGCCAAAAACGAGATCCGCCCGGTCGCCTGGGAGTACGACAAGGACGGCCGGTGGCCTGCGGAGATCATCGAGCAGGCGTGGGAGCTCGGCCTGATGAACAACCACATCCCCGAGGAGTACGGCGGCCCGGGGATCGGCTACCTCGACGGCGCGCTGATCGAGGAGGAGCTCTCGTGGGGGTGCTCGGGGATCCAGACGTCGGTCGGCTGCAACGGGCTGGCGACCGCCCCGCTGATCCTGGCGGGATCTGAGGCGCTCAAGAAGGAGTACCTCGGCCGGCTGACCGAGGCCCCGCTGCTCGCGTCCTTCTGCCTGACCGAGCCCGACGCCGGGTCGGATGTCGCGTCGATGAAGACGCGGGCGGTCAGGAAGGGCGACAAATGGGTGATCAGCGGATCGAAGTGCTTCATCACAAACGGGAGCTACGCCAACTACTACACCGTCTACGCGAAGACCGACCCGGCGGCCGGCCACCGGGGGATCTCCTGCTTCGTCGTCCCCCGTGACGCGGGGGTGATCGTCGACAAGAAGGAGGACAAGATGGGTCAGCGGGCGTCGAACACGGCGACCGTCACCTTCCCCGACGTCGAGATCCCCCTCGATCACCTGATCGGCGAGGAGAACAAGGGCTTCAAGATCGCGATGATGACGCTCGACCGGACCCGTCCGGGCGTCGCCGGGATGGCGATCGGGATCGCCCGGGCGGCCTTCGAGATGGCCTGCGAGTACTCAAAGCAGCGGGTCCAGTTCGGCGTGCCGATCGCCGCCCACCAGGCGATCCAGTTCATGATCGCCGACATGGCGACCGAGATCGAGGCTTCCCGCCTGCTGTGCTGGAAGTCGGCGGTCCTGCTCGACCAGGGCCTGCCGAACACGCTGCTCTCGTCGCACGCCAAGCGATTCGCGGCGGACACGGCGATGAAGGTCACGACCGACGCGGTCCAGGTCTACGGCGGCTACGGGTTCATCAAGGAGTACAAGGTCGAGAAGCTGATGCGCGACGCGAAGATCATGCAGCTCTACGAGGGGACCGCTCAGATCCAGCGGATGGTGATCGCCCGCGAGACGCTGATGCCCCCCCGTCGGGCGGAGCGGCCGGCCGGCGTGGCATAGGCCGGCTCGGCTCTGCTGATCATCTTCTGGAGCACCCGCGGCGGGACGGCGGCCGGCTCGGGGCAGTCGCCGGGCGGGCGGTCGGCCCCGCCCGCCGGCCGGGTGTTCGGCTCAGAGGCTGCCGGCCACGCGAACAAGCGTGGCCGGGCCGTAGCCGGCCACATGGCCGCCCTCGACCGGCAGGACCCTGACCCGGTAGAAGCCGCCGTGGTGGACGTGGATCGTCACCGAGTAGGGCGAGCTCGCGGCGCTCCCGGACCTGGCGTTTCCGCCGGCAACGAACTTCCAGGTCCGGCCGACGAGCCGCTGGACGGCGACGCGGGCACCGACCTCGGCCGGTGTGACGTTCCCGGTGAAATGGATCGTGTAGGACCTCGTCCTCGTTCGATGGGTGGTGACCCGCGTGCTGACGCCGACGGCGACGTACTCCGTCGTCACCGGACTGGCGATCGCCTGGCCGCCGCCGATGCTGACGACCCGGAACTGGGTCGTCGCCGGAAGGCTGAGGAGGTTGAAGGCGAAGCCGCCGGTGGCGCTCGTCAGGGCGGGGTTGCCGACGTTCTGGAAGCCGGCCGTGAACGGATAGGGGTTGCCCTGGAGGATGACCTCGCGGTTGCCGGCGCCGGTCCCCGACACGGTGCCCTCGACGGTGATGGCGGCTCCGGCGACGGCGGGGTTGGGGACGGCGGTGATTCCGACCGAGAGGGGGATCTTCGCGCTCGTGAAGACCTTGTCGGCCCCGAGCGTGGTTCCGGCGCCGTTGACGGCGACCAACCGGTAGTGGTACTTGGTGACCGGCGCCAGCCCGCCGACCAGGCCGGTCGCGGTGACGGCGCTCGTGCCGGGTGCGAGCGCGACCGGTGCCGACTGCCCACCGTACTTGGCGGAGGTCCCGATCTGGAAGAAGTAGACCGTCGCCGAGGCCTTGGGGTTGACCGTCCCGGTCAGGGTGGCCGACTGGTAGGTCACGGCGCTCGCCGCCCCGGTCGTGACGACCGGTTTGACGGGCGTCGCGGCCGCGGCCGCGCCCGCCGTCGCGAGGATCAGGCCGGTGGAGATCGCTGCGAGTCTCATCATCCGTCTAACCTACCCCCTCCGACACGAGGAGAGCGCAATGTTCGTCTTCAAGGCGGCCGTCGTCGGCGCCGGAACGATGGGTGGCGAGATCGCCCAGGTGATCGCCGCTGCCGGAGTCCCGGTGATCCTCAAGGACATCGACCAGCGCTTCGTCGACCAGGGACTGGCCCGAGCACAAGAGGTGACGCGAGCCCAGCTGGGCCATCTGCGTGACCGGGGAAAGCTCACGCCGCAGGCGGCCGACGCCCAGTCGATCGAGATCCTCGGGCGGATCACGCCGGCCCTGTCCTACGACGGGTTCGGCGATGTCGACTTCGTGATCGAGGCGGTTCCCGAGCGCCTCGGCGTCAAGCAGGCCGTGCTCGGCGAGCTGGACCTCGTGACGCCGGGCCACGCGATCCTCGCTTCGAACACGTCGTCGCTGTCGATCACCGAGCTCGGACTGGCGACCTCCCGTCCGGACCTGGTGCTCGGCTTCCACTTCTTCTATCCGGCGTCGATGATGCGCCTGATCGAGGTGATCGGCGGCGAGCTGACGTCCGCCGCTTCGATGCAGGTCGCCGTCAACTTCGCCCAGACCCTTCGCAAGGTGCCGATCCGGTCGGCCGAGACCCCCGGCTTCGTCGTCAACCGCGTCCTCAACTCGGCGGTCTCGGAGATCTGGCGCGTCCAGGAGGACCTCGGCCTCTCGATCGGGGCGATCGACCGGGCGGTCGCCGCCTCCCGGGTCGCCCCGATGGGCCCGTTCTTTCTGGGCGACCTGCTCGGCCTGGACACCGTCCACCACGTGGCGATGCACCTCAGGGATTCCTACGGCGAGCGCTTCTACGTCCATCGGGGGATGGCCGAGCTCGTCGCGGCTGGCGAGCTGGGAGCGAAGACCGGCCGGGGCTTCTACGAGAACGGCGAGGCCCGGACGACCGGATCCGACGAGCTCGACGGGCTCGACCTCGAGGGTCGCTTCGTGCTCAAAGCGCTCGTCGAATCGTGCCTCCTGCTCGAGGAGGGCGCCGCCACGGTCCGGGACATCGATCTCGGGATGATGGCCGGCGCCGGCCTCAACCCGCCGCCGTTCGCGCGGGCCGATCAGGCCGGTCTCGACACGGTGCTCGCTTCGCTCGAGCAGGCCGCGGCCGACTGGGGCGAGCAGTACGAACCGCCGGGGATCATCCGGCGGCTCGTCGCCCAGGGGCGGCTGGGCTCGAAGGCCGGCCAGGGCTTTCTCCCCTACCCGCAGGTCGCGCCCGACCAGGACGGGCCGGTCAAGCTGGAGCGACGCGGGGAGGTCGCGATCCTCTGGCTCGACCGACCGCCGGCCAACTCGATCTCCCCGGATACGGTCGACGCACTGCGCCGGACGTGGGACTCGATCACCGGGAGCGAGGTTCGGGCAGTCGTGATCGCGTCGGCCAACTCGAACCTGTTCTGCGCGGGGGCGGACATCAAGTCGTTCACCCAGATCGACGCGGCCGGTGGCCGCCGCCTGGTCGACGAGATGCACGGCCTGCTGCGCGAGTGGGAGACGTCCCGGGTGGTGACGATCGCCGCCGTCAACGGCCCGGCCCTCGGCGGGGGGTGTGAGGTGGCGATGGGCTGCGATCTGCGGATCGCCGCCGAGTCGGCGAGCTTCGCCCAGCCGGAGATCAACCTCGGGATCATCCCCGGCTTCGGGGGGACCCAGCGCCTCGGGCGGCTCGTCGGGCCGGCCAAGGCACTCGAGATGAACCTGACGGGTCAGGCGATCTCGGCCGAGGAGGCCTACGACTTCGGCCTGGTCAACCGGGTCGTCCCCGACCACGAGCTGCTCGACGCGGCGCTCGCCTGGGCGCGGATGCTCGGCGCTCAGGCGCCGCTGGCGATCGAAGCGATCAAGCGGGTCTCAGACAACGGCGATCTGGACGCGGGGATCGAGGCCGAGAAGGCAGCCTTCGCCGACGTCTTCGGGTCGGCCGACGCCCGCGAGGGGATCGGGGCCTTCCTCGGTCGCCGGCGTCCGAAGTTCACCGGCAGCTGAGCGGCGCCAGCTCCGCGGGAGCTGACCCGAGCCGGAGGACCGGCGAGTCACCTGCGGCGGCGGGCGGCCGGGTCGACCCGGAACGACAACGGGCGCTGCGGCTGCCTCTCGGCAGCGCGCAACGCCCGTCGGTCAGCCGGTGGGCGGCGGCTTGAATCAGCCGCCGGCCGGTGTGTTGGTGTCGGGAATCGCGTACGGCGACGGCGTCGCCGAGACAACCGGGTTGGCGATCGCGCCGAGCCGTGCGATCAGCTGGATCCACTGCTTGGGCTGGAGCGCCGCGGTCACGGCGTGACCGACCTTCGAGTTCGCGTCGTACTGCGGGAGGAACCCGACCTGGACGCTGCTCGTGTGGGTCGGAATGCCGATCGTGTTGGCGCTCCCCGGATAGTTCATCGTGCTGACGATCTCGTGGGGCTGGAAGGTCCCCTGGAGGGTCTGCAGCTGGCGTATCACCATGTCGGTGATCGAACCCGGGCCCATGTGCCCGAGTACCGGGATGTCGTTGATCGCGCTGATCGTCACCGCGTCGCCGGCCGACTGCTCGGAGAACAGGCCGCCACTGGTCGACGCGCTGGCACCGCACTTGAGCTGCGAGACGGTCGGCTTGAAGCCCTGGACCGAGAGGAACTCGAGCACGGCCAGCACGCGCTGGTCGATCTGGCCCGATTGGACGTCGCGCTTTCCGCATGAGTAGATGTTCAGCGCCGGATCCGCGAGGACCCGCTGCTGGAGCTGGCTCTTGCTCTCCAGCAGGATCTGCCCGAGCGTCGGGTTGGTTCCGGCCAGGCTGGCCAGTGGGTTCTTCGCCCGGAGGATCGATGTCGTCTGGAGCAGTTCCCATCCGTCGAGGATCGGCTTCGGGTCGATCAGCGGCGAACCGGCGCCGGCCGGGCGGATCATGAACGTCACGTGGGGCGCCATGACCGACGACGTCCTGCCGATCCGTCCGAGGATCGTTCCGGCGATCACGTGCGAGCCCTTGACGAGCGGCTTGAGCACGAGGTCGGCGGACTTCAGGCCGTACGGCTGCGTCAGGTAGCTCGAGACCCTGACCGGGCTCCCGGCGGCGACCTGCGTCGCTCCGCCGGCCGCGTAGTCGGCCGGACGATTCGGGTGGGCGAACAGCCGGTTCGTGCTGACACCGTCGGTCGCCTGGGCCGTCGTCGCCGGGGTCACGCTCGTGACCGGGCTCGCCGGGGCATTTGCCACGGCCGCCTGGTGTCCGGCCGAGGCCGGGGCGGTCGGCTGTGGGTCATTCGGCCGGGAGGTGCCGCGCGTGACCTGCGTCTGAGCGGTCTGCTTGGGCACCGGGTAGAACCCGGCGAGCTTCTTGAGGCCGGCGTAGTAGTAGGTGTTGCCGAAGGCGTCGGCCAGCTTGACGTAGTTGCCGAGAGCGGCCGACTGGCCCATCGCGACGACCGTACCGTCGTTCACCGCGACCGCCGGCGCGCCGGCCTTCGCGTAGATGTTGGTCGCCGTCTGGGCCGCGCTGGCGGTCACCGGGGCGGCCGCGTTCTGCGCGTTGAAGGCCCGCTTGACGATCGCCGTCTCAGCCACGTCGTCGGCGTACTTGGAGGTCGCCGCCACCGGGAAGACACCCTGCGTCAGGCCGGTCAGCGAGTTGACGAGGCTGGCCGGCATGCCGCCGATCAGCTTCGCCCGCAGGAGTACCGACTCGACGTACCAGTTGGCGTGGTTGTAGTTGAAGATCGCCCCCCGGAGGTTGGTCGATGCGCCCGCGGCGTGGAGGTAGCGCGCCGCCGCGAAGATCGCGTCGGCCGGGTTGTCCGGATCCTTGACGCCGCTGCCGGTCGCATCCACGCCGTACTGAGCCCACGTCGCCGGCAGGAACTGCATCCAGCCGACGGCGTTGGCGCTCGACACGCTGAGGTTCCGTCCGTAGTTCGTCTCGATCTCGTTGATCGCGGCGAGGACCTGCCACGGCACGTCGTACTCGGTTCCCGCCGCCTGATAGATCGGCAGCAGGAAGGGCGGGATCTCGAAGTTGTTGATGAAGAAGTTCGGCACGTTTGCCCCGACCGGAGCGAACGGGACGAGCTGCAGAGTCGGATTCAGCGCCGTCGGAAGTCCGTTCGACAGGCGGAACCTGGTAGCCAGCGGCTTGACCGCAGCGCCAGCCGACGAGAGCGGAGCGCCGAACACGGCTCCCGCGATCGCCCCGCCGCGCTTCGCGCCGGTCGAGGTCTGGGCCTGGCCTCCGGCGACGAGCGGAATGCTCGATGTCGCGGGCATCGTCGGCGCCGGGACGATGCCCGTTCCCGGCAGTGCCAGCGGTGGTACGGCGGGTGCGGCCGTGACGGACGCGCCGGGGGCTCCGGTGACGGAGATCCCCACGATCGGCGAGATCTGGTCCGGCAGCTTGAGGCTGGACAGCGGACTGCCGGCCGGAACGTTGATCAAGAGCGGGACCTTGAGCCCGTTCAGCAGCGTCAAGACGACATTCTCGGTCTGTGCCGAAGCCGGCACCGCCCCTCCGACCAGTCCGACACCCAGCGCGCCCGCGAGCGCCGTTACAGTAATCAGCTTACGCCTACCTGAAATCAACCTGACTCCTCCCATGCATCGCAGGCCGCCTGTGGCGGCCCGACTGGCATCGCTCTCCCGGGGACACGCAGCCGCAAACCTACCGTCCCGACCCGAGGATTGCAACGCGGGGGGCCGGCCGCCCGAACTCGCGAGCTGAGTCCTGCCCGACGGACGCCACCCGGTAGGCTTGTCGGTGAGCACAGATGACCGACGATTCAACACCCGAGAGCGTCCGCGACCGCTTCGCCGCGAAGGGCGAAGAGGCCCTGGGCAAGCTGGCCCAGGACCTGCTCGAGAACCCGATCGTCAACGGCGCGCTGACCCGGGCGCTCGGCGCACGTGAGATCGCCGCCCAGGCCCAGGAGGTCGCGATGGGCGCCTTGAACATCCCGTCGGCTTCGGACATCGAGCGGCTCACCCGTCGCCTGCGCTCGGTCTCCCAGCGGCTCGAGGGAATCGAGGACGGCCTCGATCGGATCGAGCGGACGGCCGGGCGTGGACCCGCCGAGTCGGCCGAGCTCGGCCGCCGGCTGTCGGCGATCGAGGAGCGCCTGACCAGCCTGAGCACCCAGGTCGGCGACCTTTCGGGCGCGCCGGACGTGGTTCCCAACACCCAGGAGCGCCTCCGCGTCGACGAGGATGCCCCGCCCCCGCCCCCGCCCCCGCCCCCGCCGGCCGCAGCCAAGCCCCCGCGCAAGCGCACCCCCGCTCCGCCGCGGACGCGCGAGACGATCTAGAGCAGCCGCGTCCCGCCAGCGCGGGCGCGCGAGACTATCCGGACCGCTTCGCGCCGCCGGGGGTCGAGCCGGTGCGATTGGCGGTCGGCCCCGGGGCCGTCGAGGGGTTCCGGCAGGCCGCGAGGCCGGCTGCCGCGAGCCGTCCGGCCCGCTCGCACGCCTCGTCGAGGCTCTCGTCGTCGATTCGAACCCGCCGGTCGCCGGCGAGGAGATCGGTGACGACGACAACGCAGGCGACCGCGACCGACCGCAGCCGTCCGAGCGTGAAGAGGGCGGCCGTCTCCAGGTCGACGGCGATCGCCCCCGCTCGGGCGTGCGGCGCTGCGGCCTGTCCGCCGATCATCTCGGCCTCCCCGACGAGCGCGGTCAGGTCATCCCTGGGGCCGTAGAAGACATCTCTCGAGACGACCACGCCCCGCGCGGTCGCCGGCGCCGCCGCGATCATCGCCGCGAGCAGTTCGCCGTCGGCCGGCGCGAGATCGCCCGCGGCCCCGAGTGCTCGGCTCGTCCCGTCGGCCGCGACCGCGGCCTCGACGATCAGGAGATCGCCCAGCTCGAGCCGGGACGCAGGTCCGATCACACCGCACGTTCCCACGCGGATCGCCCGCCCGAGGCCCAGGCCGGCCAGCTCCTCGAGGACGATCGCCGCCGACGGCCCGCCGATCCCGGTGCTCTGGACGCTCAGCGGGAGGCCGTCGTCCGCCGTGCCCGTGTAGCCCCACAGCCCGCGGCTGTGGTTGAACATCCGCGGCGCCTCGAGCAGCGCCTGCGCCAGGGCGAGCGCCACCCCCGGATCCGCCGGGAGGAGCGCCCGGTCGGCGAGCGGTGCGGTCGGCCGGAGGTGGATCGACAAGACGGCGAATCATCCCAGCCTCGACATCCCACCCCCGGACGAGGCCGCTCGGCGCGGCCGAAAAGGTCGCCTTCTCGCCCTCGTTAAGCTCTCAGGACGCAGGGCGACCGACGCGAACGGCACCGTGACAGGAGGAGAACCATGGAGAGCGCCTTCGAATCTTCCAAGGAGTTCGTTGAGGTGATGGATCGCATCTTCACGATGATGAGCGAGGACCCCCAGATGGGCCCGAAGCTTCGCGACGCCAACTGCCCCCAGCGCTTCGAGTTCGACGACTTCGACGCCGTCGTGAACATCCGGGCCGGTCGTCCGGAGGAGGGCGTCAACCTGTATTGGGAGTGGACCGACGACGTCGACTGGGACCCGAAGGTCCAGATGACGATGTCATCGGAGATCGCCAACCGTTACTTCCAGGGCAAGGAGAACATCGCGATCGCGATCGCCAGGCGCCGGATCAAGACCGGCGGCGACATCAAGGCCGCGCTCGCGCTGATTCCGATCACCAAGCCGATCTACGCCCGCTACCGCCAGGTCGTCGAGAACGAGTACCCGCACCTGAAGGTCTGAGCGAGCCGGGCGTCGTGCCCACCGCGGTCCAACGCGTCCTCGCGGCGGCCGCCGACCCGCCGCTGCTGCACCCCGGGGATTCAGTCGTCGTCCTCGTCTCGGGTGGTCGCGACTCGGTCTGCCTGCTCGACCTCCTCGCGACGATCTGCGGACCCGACCGGCTCCTCGCGCTCCACGTCAACTACGGCCTGCGGGGACCCGAATCCGACGGCGACGAGGACCATGTCCGCCGGCTCTGTCGCGCCGCGGGTGTCGAGCTCGACATCCTCCGCGCGCCGGCCGCCCCCGCCCGCGGGAACCTCCAATCCTGGGCGCGCGACCTCCGCTACGCCGAGGCGGTCTCGCGCGCGCGAGACCACGCCGCCCGGATCGCCGCCGGGCACACCGCGACCGACCAGGTCGAGACGATCCTCTACAGGCTCGCCGCCTCCCCCGGCCGGCGGGCCCTCCTCGGGATGGCGCCGGTCGACGGCATCCTGATCCGGCCGCTGCTCGGCGTGACCCGCGAGCTGACCGGCGACTACTGCCGCGAGCGAGGCCTCGACTGGCGTGAGGACTCGACGAACGCCACGGCGACCTACGCCCGCAATCGAGCCCGCCACGGTCTCGTCGCCGCGCTCGGCCAGCTGCACCCCGCGGCGAGTGCGAACGTAGCCCGGACGGCCCGGCTCCTGCGCGACGAGGCTGCCGTCCTCGACGAGGTCGTGACCGCGACGCTGACCGCCCGCGACCGGATCGCCGTAGACCGCCTGGCCGAGCTCTCCCCGGCCCTCGCCCGCCTCGTCGTGATCCGGATGGCCGAGGACGCCGCCGGACGCCTCGTCCCCGGAGTCGGCCGCCGCATCCCAGAGCTGCTCGGTCTGGCCGCCGGCGGCGGCAGCGCCCAACTCGACGTCGGCGGCGGGGTCCGCGCCGTGGTCGAGTACGGCACCCTCCGCTTCGAGTCCAGCCGGCCCATGACGGTGCCCGAGCCCGTCGGCCTGCCGATTCCGGGCACGGCGCGCTTCGGCCCCTGGCAGGTCGACTGCGGGGTGCAGGCGCCCGGCGGCCCGGGTCCCGCCGCCGACCAAGGGCCGGCAGGTCGGCCCGCGAGCTCCCACGGCGCCGGCGTCGGCCTGCTCGACGCCGACATCCTCGCCTCCGGCGGCCTCACCGTTCGCTCCTGGCGCGCCGGCGATCGAATCTCCCCGGTCGGGCTCGGCGGGACCAAGAGCCTCGCCGACCTCTTCACCGACCACCGGATTCCCCGAGCCCAGCGCCGCACGCTCCCGATCGTCGCCTGCGGCTCCGAGCTCGCCTGGGTGCCCGGCCTGGCCACGGGCGAGCGCTTCCGCGTCAGCGCCGCAACGACCCGCGTTGCCGTGCTCAGCGCCCACACCCCGCCCGGTCCGCCCGGTCCGCCCGATCCGGGCGATCCCGGCCAATAGACTCCCCGCGGCCATGGACTCTCACGAGATCGGCGAGATCCTCGTCCCCGCAGACGATCTCGAGCGCCGGGTATGCGAGCTGGGAGCCGAGATCAGCCGGGACTACGCCGAGCGCGACCTGCTCCTGGTCGGCGTCCTCAAGGGCGCCGTCTTCTTCCTCAGCGACCTGATGCGCCAGATCCAGGTCCCCTGCCAGCTCGACTTCATGGCGGTCGCCTCCTACGGGTCGGCGACCGACTCCTCGGGCGTCGTGCGGATCCTCAAGGATCTCGACCGCCCGATCGAGGGTCGCGACGTCCTCATCGTCGAGGACATCGTCGACTCCGGGCTGACCCTCCAGTACCTCCTGCGCAGCCTTGGCGCACGCGGCCCGGCCACGCTCGAGGTCTGCGCCCTGCTGACCAAGCCGGACCGCATCAAGGTCAAGCTGCCGACCCGGTACGTCGGCTTCGAGATCGCCGATCGATTCGCGATCGGCTACGGCCTCGACCACGAGGAGCGCCACCGAAACCTCCCGTACGTCGCGGCGCTCACCGGCTTCTGAGCCCCCCGACGACCGCTGGCCCGGACGTCCGAGGCGAGGCGCCCGGCCGGCCGAAGGCCCGCAAACGCCGTGGTACGCTTGGGGCGCCTTGCACGCCTTCGCCCACGCCGGCGCCGCCCACGCCAGGAGTTGCACGTCTTGAATCGCTTCGTCAAGAGCGCCGCGTTCCCGATCCTGATCGTCGTGGTCCTGGCCTTCTTCGCCGAGAAGCTGATCGCCCCGAGCCCCAGCACCGGCCCGGTCCACAGCTATCAGACGCTCGTCGCCAGAGACATCCCCAACGGCCAGGTCAAGTCAGCCGACCTCAAGACCAGGGACAACACCGTCTCGGTCACGCTCAGGGACGGGACCAAATATCAGGTTGGCTATGTCGACGGCGACGCCGCCGCCCAATTGATCACCGCCCTCGAGAAGGCGCCGGGTCACCCGCAGTTCAACATCCAGGGCACCCGGACGAACTCCTGGCTGTCCCTGCTGACCTATGTCTTCCCGTTCCTGATCTTCATCGGCTTCTGGATCTTTCTGATGAACCAGGTCCAGGGTGGTGGGTCGCGGGTGATGTCGTTTGGGAAGTCGAAGGCCAAGCGGATGACGGCTGATTCGCCGAAGATCACGTTTCGGGATGTGGCGGGGGTTGATGAGGCTGTTGAGGAGCTTCATGAGATCAAGGAGTTTCTTGAGAATCCGAAGAAGTTTCAGGCGTTGGGGG
>JAXDHV010000026.1:0-31531 GCA_034664295.1 Solirubrobacteraceae bacterium
AGCGCCGCTTGCGAACGCTGTTCGCGAACGCTGTTCGCGAACGTCGTCGGTCGTCGGTCGTCGTTGTTCACCGTGGCGCTGCCTCGACTGGCCATCACGTTCGAACCGGACCCGCCCCGACCGCCGAACCCCGACCGCCGACCGATTCGATCCGCACGGACCCAGCCGAACTTCAGGCCATCTCCTCCCACGGCAATGCCCGTTTATTGACGAGAGACGGCACTAGTAGGCCCCGCCCCGCTCCCGCCCCGCTCCGGCCTGTGCCGTTCCGGCCCGTCCCGCTCCGGCCGGCGGGTTGGGAGGCTAGGATCATTCGCATGACATCCCGACGACGGACCCAGCTCGGCCGCATCTCTGGCGTCGCAATCGCGTTGGGGGGCCTGACCTGCGCCGCAGAGGCGTTGGCAGCCGGCGGCCCGCCCACGAAGGCGGCCGCCAAGTCGTTCGCAAAGGCCGTCAACCTGCGGACCGGCGACATACCGGGCTTCAAGACCGGCGCCGCCAGCAAGACGACCGCCGCCGACAGGAGGATGGGCGCCGCGGTGGCGAAGTGCGCCGGCGGGGTCGACCCGAATCGCGCGGTCTACGACGCGAACTCACCTGACTTCACACTCGCCTCCGGCATCGTCCAACAGGACATCAGCTCGGAGGTCGAGATCCTCTCGTCCTCGGCGCTGGTCGCCAAGGACTTGGCCGCGGAGAAGAGCCGCAGGGGAAGGACCTGCCTCGCGCAGGCCCTCGACAAGGTCTTCGCCGGGTCGAAGATCACGGGCGCGAAGTTCGGGAAGGTGTCGGTCCAGTCGACGGCTCTCCAGGCAAACGGCGCAACCGGCAGCTTCGCCTATCGCTTCAAGGTCACGGCGACGATCCACGGTCAGAAGATCCCCTACTACGCGGATGCCCTCGGCTTCACCCTCGGCCGGGCCGAGGTCAGCCTGTCGGCGCTCGGCTTCGGGGTGCCGGTCTCGAGCACCGACGAGCTCGGACTCTTCTCCCTGCTCCTCCGCCGGGCCGAGGCAGCCCCGAAGCTCTGAGCGGCTCCGAGATCCGGGCTCTCGCGCCAGCGCGGCCGGCGGCCGGCGCTCCTCGCAACGCGGTCAGTCAGCCGGACTGATCAGACCCGTCTCGTAGGCGTAGATGACCGCTTGGACGCGGTCGCGGAGGCCCAGCTTCCCGAGCAGGTGCGAGACGTGGGTCTTGACGGTCGCCTCGGAGACCACCAGAGCCCCGGCGACCTCGGCGTTCGACAACCCGGCGGCCAGCAGCCGCAGGACCTCCCGCTCGCGGTCGGTCAGGCCGGCGAGATTCTCGGGAACCCGGGAGACGGCGGCCGGCAGCCGGCGGCCGACCTGGTCGAGGAGCTGGCGGGTCACCGTCGCCGAGAGGACCGCGTCACCGGCGGCGACCGCCCGGACGGCGGCGACGACCTCGGCGGTCGGGGCGTCCTTCAATAGAAAGCCGCTCGCCCCGGCCCGCAGGGCGTCGATGATGTACTCGTCGAGGCCGAAGGTCGTCAGGATCAGGACCCGGTGTCGGGGGAGCCTCCGGGTCGCCTCGATCCCGTCCATCACCGGCATCCGGATGTCCATCAGGATGACGTCCGGCGCGTGCTCGTCCGCCAGCCTGACCGCCTCGGCCCCGTTCGCGGCCTCGGCCACCACGGTGATGTCGCCCGTCGCCTCGAGCACCGCCCGGAATCCGGCCCGCATCATCGGCTGGTCGTCGGCGATCACGACCCG
This sequence comes from Solirubrobacteraceae bacterium, assembly GCA_034664295.1. GTDB lineage: Bacteria > Actinomycetota > Thermoleophilia > Solirubrobacterales > Solirubrobacteraceae > Palsa-513. Next base: position 1,740 of record JAXDHV010000026.1, read on the forward strand.
CAAACTGCCCATCCTCAGGCCCCCGGGTCGCCGTACGGGAGGATCGCGGTGACCTCGAAGCCGTGATCGAGGCGGGGGAGGGCGGTCAGCGTCCCGCCGAAGAGAGCCGCCCGCTCGCGCATCCCGATCACCCCGTGCCCGCCGGAACGCGACACGTCCTCCCCGGACCCGCCCAGCCCGCCGGACCCCCCGGACCGCCCGGACCCGCCCGACCCCCCGGACCCGCCCGCCTCGGGAGCGGGCCACCGTCCGCGACCGGTGTCGGTTATCCGCAGCTCGAGCCCGTCGGGCCGGTAGGCGACGGTCACCACCGTGTGAGCCCGACCGGCGTGCTTGATCACGTTGGTGAGCGCCTCCTGGACGATCCGGAACGCCGAGAGCTCGACCGTCTGCGTCAGCGGCCGGGGATCGCCTTCGACGGTCAGCTCGACCTCCATCCCGCTCGCCCGGGTCTGCTCGATCAGCTTGTCGAGATTGGAGAGGTTCGGCTGGGGCGCGCGCTGGGCCGCCTCGGCGTCGTCGTCGGCCCGGAGCAGCCGGAGCGTGCGGTGCATCTCGGTCATCGCCCCCCGCCCGAGGTCGGCGATCGCGTCGGTGGCGTCGAGGACCCGCGGGTCGTCGACGGTCACCCCGAGGGCCTGGGCGGCGACGACCATCAGGCTGACGTTGTGGGCGACTATGTCGTGAAGATCCTGGGCGATCCGCAGTCGCTCCTCGGCGGCCGCACGGTCGGCGAGCAGCCTGCGCTCGCGGTCGGCGAGGTCGGCCCGGTCACGGAGCGCCGCGCCGGAAGTCCGGCGGGCGCCGACGTAGAGTCCGAGCGCGACGGCTGCGGCGCATTCGACGGCCACCCCGATCGCCCCGTCGACGTGCCCGGGGTGCGACGAGGCGAGATACCCGACGACGCTCGCTGCGACCACCAGGACCGCCGGGCCCGCGGGGAACGGCCACGGCCGCCGGCTGGCGATCGTGTAGAGGATCACGAGAGCCGGGATCACGGCCGATCCGATGTCGGGGAGGAGGGCGCCGACGATGGCCGTGACGCCCAGCGCCGTCAGCGGTTGCCGGCGGCGGAAGAGGATCGAGCCGAGGGCGAGCAGCCCGATCAGCGCGGCCCACGGCTCCTGGCTGTTCGGCGCGCGGGCGATCGTCGTGCCGAGGACCGGACCGGCGGCGAGCAGGACGAGCACCAGATCGCCGACCCAGGGAGCGGCGCGCCGCATTCGGTCGAGCAGGGCCGGGGACATCGGGTGAGCCTATCCCCGGCTCTCTCGCCCCGATTCCCCGGTCCCGGCGGTTCCTAAATCTCCTGCGTCCTCGTCCGCCAGGCTCCGGCGGCAAAGGCGGCGCCGGCCCAGGCGAGCAGGACGACGATCGCCGTGCCGAGGGCCATCGGCACACCGAGGTGGGGCGCGTTGGCGATCCTGTCGAGTGCGTTCGACGGGATGACCTCGCGGACGACGCCGAGGAACCCGATGCTCGAGAGCAGGGGGGAGATCGCGAGCTCGAAGGCCAGCAGCATCGCGATCACCGGTCCGCGTGAGCCGATCAGGGCGGCGAGTCCGACTGCCACCGCGCAGCCGAGCGTCCCGGCGGCGACGAGGGCGAGCGTTCCGGTGAGGATCGCTCCGGCGGTCGGGGCGGCGAGCGATCCGGCGAGGGCGATCGACATCCCGGCAGTGAAGACGGCGGTCAGCGCGACGATCGGCAGGACGATGACCAGGGCGCCGGTGATCCGCGAGCCGAACAGTGCGACCCGGCTGCGCCCGGTGGCCGCGAGGTCACGGAAGACGCCGGTCTCGATGTCCTGGGAGCCTGCGGTCGAGCCGACGATCGCGGCGACGACGAAGGTCATCACCGAGAGGAATCCGATCGCCCCCTGGTAGTTGTGGAGGCCGCCGGCCGGCCCGTACTTGGTGGCGTTGCCGAGGTGTTGGATGGCGGTCACGGAATAGACGATGGCGGCGATGCCGACGGTCAGCAGCAGTGAGATCGCGAGCATTCCGTAGCGGCGGCCGAGCTTGAGGGCGTCGGCTTTGATCAGTCTCAGGTCGAACATCAGCTTCGGTCCTCCAGTGGCGTGGTCATGGTCAGGAAGCGCTCTTCGAGTGAGTGAGTGACGGGAACCACGCGTCCGACGGCGATCCCCTCGCCGAGCAGGCTTCTCAGCAGGGCGGTGACGATCTCCCGATCGACGGGCGCCTCGGGTGTCAGGGTGACCCGCAGGAGGTCGTCGTTGTCGGTCGCGCTGCCGACCCCGTGGACCGCAGCGAGGATGCCGGCGGCCCGCGCCCGGCTGTCACAGTCGATGTCGATCGCCCGGGCCCCATGGCCGCCGTTGCGCAGCTCGGTGATCGAGCCCTGCGCGACGATCCGCCCGTTGTCGACGATCGCGGCGGCGTCGCAGGTCTTCTCGACCTCGTCGAGCAGGTGGGAGGAGAGCATCACCGTCCGTCCCTCGTCGACGAGCTCCCGGATCAGCCCGCGGAGCTCGATGATCCCGGCGGGGTCGAGCCCGTTCATCGGCTCGTCGAGGATCAGGAGCTCGGGATCGGCGAGCAGGCAGCGGGCGATCCCGAGTCGCTGGCGCATGCCCAGCGAGTAGGTCTTGACCTTGTCGTCGGCACGGGGGGTGAGGCCGACCCGCTCGAGCGATGCGGGGATCCGGCCGGCGGCCGCACGGTCGCGCGCCGCCGCGTGGATGGCGAGGTTCTCGCGGCCGGTGAGGTGGGCGTGGAAGCGGGGCTCCTCGATGATCGCGCCGACCCGGCTCAGCGCTGCGGCTCGCTGGCCGGGGAGGTCTCGGCCGAGCAGGCGCATCGACCCGGAGGTCGGCTCGGCGAGGCCGAGCAGCATCCTGATCAAGGTCGTCTTGCCGGCCCCGTTGGGCCCGAGGAAGCCGAACGCGGTGCCGCGGGGAACCTCGAGGTCGATGCTCTCGAGCGCGACCCGGGACCCGAACCGCTTGCCGAGATCCTGGGTGTGGATCGCCAGTGAGTCTGGGGAGATGTCTGTCGTGGAGGTCATGGATGGAACCTACGGCCGGCCGGTGGATCGCACATCGGGCGCTGGGCGGAAGGCCGCGTCCGGCAGGCGGGTGATCTGAGGCCGGGAGCTCATCCTTTGTGTGGAGCGGTGGTCGGCGGGCGGAGGGTCGTGGCGAGGAGCCGCGGGTTGAGCCGCGGCCATGCCCCTGCTAGGCTTTCGCGCCAGATGAGGTTCCCGCAGTCCCTTTCGCTGCTTCTTCTGCTCCCCCGCAAGGGGGATTAATGCGTGGCGGCCGCCAGCCGCAAACTCAGCCGAGCAGAAGCCGAAAGACGACGAACTAGCCAGCGAGGAACTTCCCATGACTGAGCCGGATCCCCACCGAGTACTGATCTTCGACACGACCCTGCGCGACGGCGAGCAGTCGCCGGGCATCTCGCTCAACGCGACCGAGAAGCTGGAGATCGCGCAGCAGCTCGCGAGGCTCGGGGTCGACATCATCGAGGCCGGCTTCCCGATCAGCTCACCGGGAGACTTCGAGGCGGTGCAGACGATCGCCCGGCAGGTCGAGGGGCCGGTGATCGCCGGTTTGGCGCGGACGCATCTCGCCGACATCGACGCCGTCTGGAACGCCGTCTGCGATTCGGAGCGCCCGCGGATCCACACGTTCATCTCGACGTCTGACATCCACATCGTCCACCAGCTCCAGACGACGCGCGAGGACGTGCTCGGTCTGGCGCGGCGGGCCGTCGCCCACGCGAAGGGGTACCTCGACGATGTCGAGTTCTCACCGATGGACGCGACCCGCTCGGACGTCGATTTCACGGCTGAGGTCGTGAGCGCGGCGATCGAGGAGGGTGCGACGACGATCAACATCCCGGACACGGTCGGCTACACGATGCCCCACGAGTTCGAGGCCTGGCTGGCGGAGCTGTACGTGCTGGCGCCGACGCTGCGGGACGTGACGCTCGCGGTCCACTGCCACGACGACCTCGGGATGGCGGTCGCCAACTCGCTCGCGGGGATCCGGGCCGGCGCCCGGCAGGTCGAGTGCGCGATCAACGGGATCGGCGAGCGGGCGGGCAACGCGTCGCTCGAGGAGATCGCGATGCTGCTGCACACGCGGAGCAAGGCGCTCGGCTTCCACACCCAGGTCAACACGCGCGAGATCGCCCGGACGAGCCGGCTGGTCTCCCGGATGACGGGGTACGTGATCCAGCCGAACAAGGCGATCGTCGGGCGCAACGCGTTCGCCCACGAGTCGGGGATCCACCAGGACGGGGTGCTCAAGGAGCGGACGACCTACGAGATCATGGACGCGACTACGGTCGGGCTGGAGGCGAACTCGCTCGTGCTGGGCAAGCACAGTGGACGCCACGCGCTGCGCCAGGCGCTCGAGCAGCTCGGCTTCGAGGTCTCGGGTGCGGCGCTGAACACGGCGTTCAAGCGCTTCAAGGAGATCGCCGACCGCAAGAAGACGGTCAGCGCGATGGACCTCGAGGCTCTGGTGACCGACGAGCTCCGCAGCGAGCTGGCCGTCTACCAGCTCGAGTGGTACGAGGTCGAGGCGTCGTCGTCGCGCCCGCCGCACGCGAGCGTGTCGGTGGTGATGCCCGACGGCGGGACGGTCCGCGGGAACTTCACCGGCGACGGCCCGGTCGACGCGGTCTTCCACGCGCTGAACGCCGCGATCGGGGTCGACGCCCGGCTGCGCGAGTTCAGGGTCGATGCGGTGACCGCCGGCCAGGACGCGCTCGGCGAGGTCTCCGTCGTGATCGAGCTCGACGGCCGGTCGGCCTCGGGTCAGGGGGTCGCGACGGACATCATCGAGGCGGCGGCCCACGCGTACCTCCGGGCGCTGTCCAACGGTCTGCGTCGGGCCCAGCTCGAGGCCGAGGTGCCGGCTGATACGACCGGCGCGGAGCTCGCTCGCACGCCGTAGGGACGCCGTAGGAGATGTGGGGCAGAGCGGGTCCGGCAGACGGGCGGGCTGCGGGGCGCGGGCCGGTGCTCGCGCTCTGCCTCGCCGGCGGGCCGGTGGTCGCGCTCTGCTTCGCCGGCGGGGCGATTCGCTTCGCGACGCTCGGGCAGCAGAGCTTCTGGCTCGACGAGGCGGTCACCGGTCGGCTGATGCGGCTCGGCTTCGGCGCGATGGTGCGGGCGATTCCGCAGAGTGAGTCGACGCCGCCGCTCTACTACGTCCTCGCGTGGGTCTGGACGCGGGTCTTCGGCGTCAGCGAGGTCGGCCTGCGGTCGCTCTCGGCCGTGCTGGGCACGCTGACGATCGGGCTGGTGTACTGCGCCGCCGCCCGGCTGTTCGATCGCCGGGCCGGGATCGTGGCCGCGGGGCTGGTCGGCTTCGCGCCGTTGATGATCTGGTATTCGCAGGAGGCCCGGTCCTATGCCCTGCTCGTGGCGCTCTCGGCCGCCGGGCTGTGGGCCTTTGCGACGGCGCTCGATCCGCACGCCGCACGCCGGTCGGTGTGGCTGTGGGCGGCCGCGGCCAGCCTGGCCCTGGCGACCCACTACTTCGCCGTCTTCCTGGTCGGGCCGGAGCTGTGCTGGCTGATCTGGAAGCGGCGCCGGCGGGCCCTGGCGGCGGCCGGCGCCGTCCTTGCGACAGGCCTCGCGCTGGCTCCGCTGGCGATCCATCAGCGAGCCAACGGGGGCGCCGGCTTCATCGCGCGGACGCCGCTGGTCACCCGTCTGGAGCAGACCGTCAAGCAGCTGGGGATCGGGTACGACGCGCCGGGCGACAGGGCGCTCGTCGTGCTCGCCGGCCTGCTCGGGCTGGCGGCGCTCTGGCTGGCCTGGCGAGCCTGGCGAGCCGGTCGGGCCGGGTGGGTGGGGCGGGATCTCGCCGGATCGTCGCGCCGGGTCGCCGCGGGCCTCGCCGGGCTTGCCGGGCTCGCCGTCCTGCTGGCGGTGGTGGCGGCGCTGGCCGGCGAGGACTTCGTGATCACGCGCAACCTGATCGTCGCGTGGGTCCCGGCGTGCGTGGCGCTGGCGGGCGTACTGGCTGCCGGCGGACGAGCCGGCATCGTCGTGCTCGCGGGGATCTGCGCGGTCGGCCTCGGGGTGACGATCGGCGTCGAGGCGAACCCCCGCTACCAGCGCGACGACTGGCGCGGGGTGGCGCGGGCGGTACCGGTCGGCGTGCCGAGCGTGGTGGCGGTGACGCCGTCGAGCGGGCGACTCGCGCTCGAGTACTACCTGCCGGGGTCACGACCGCTCGGACCGGCGGGGGCGAGCGTCGCCGGCGTCGAGGTGATCGCGCTGGGCGCGCGCGGCGTCGGCAATGCCGTGACGGCGCCGGTTCCCGAGCATCCGCCGCTGGTCGCCGGGTTCGCCGATCCGGTCGTCTCGATCCACCCGACCTTCACCGTCGTGCGCTACCGGGCGGTTGCGGGCGGCCCGGTCGTCGTGACCCCGGCGATGCTGGAAGCGCTCGCCCAGTCGCCGACCGGCTCGACCCAGCTCGTCGCGGGCCGCCGGTAGGCCCGGCAGCGACGAGGTCGGGTCAGGGTCATCGGTAGGGGCGGAGACGACTTCGGGTCAGGGTCGGCGGACGCGGCCGAGCGCCTGCCCCTGGGCGTAGCCGGCGTGGAGGACGGCCTCGCGCGGGCCGGGGTCCATCAGGCTCGGGGCCATCAGGCGGGCAGCCTCGGGGGCGGGGCCGATCAGGCGGACGCGGGCCCCCCGGCCACGGACGACGGCGAGCTCGACGGACTCGCGGCTGCGGACGACGCGGCTGACGACGCCGAGTCTCGAGATCGTGGCGACCGGGAGTCCGCGCATCGGGTTGAGGCAGAGCAGCTCCGTCCGCCTGCCGGCGGGAGCGACGTCGAGGTTGGTCATGCTCCAGACGCCGCCGTCGACGTAGGCGCGGCCGGCGATCTCGATCGGACGGAAGAACGCGGGAATCGAGCACGACGCGACGACCGCCCGGGCGACTGTCGCCGGAGGGGCGCCGGGGGCGCCGAAGACGACACGCCTTCCGCTGGCCCGGTCGACGCCGACGATCCGCAGGCGCCCGTCGAAGCGGGCGTGGTCGCGGTCGATCGCCCGCTCGAGGTCCGCGAGCGAGCGGGTGCCGTCGGGGAGGACCGACAGGATCGCGCGGCGGACGAGCTCGCCGGGGAGCCGCTCGAGGCGCATCGCGGGTCCGATGATCGGCGCGAGGATCGATCCGGCCGTCCGCTCGATCCAGTCGAGCGCGCCGGCTTCGGCATAGGCGGCGGCCGGTCCGACGAGATCGGTTGCGGGTGAGGCCGGCGGGCTTCCGGGATCGAGCGCGGGTGCGACCGACCGCGGGCGGCGGAGCAGGGCGCCGGCGGCGAGCCTGGCGGCGACGATCGAGCCGGCGGAGGTCCCCACGAAGCACTCGCTCTCGCGGAGGTCGAGCCCGGCGGCGTCCTCGACTCCGGCCAGCAGGCCGGTCATCCAGGCTTCGCCGAGCGTGCCTCCACCGGCCAGGACGATCACGTCGGGACGGGTGAACGCAGGCATCGGCACAAGCGCCAGACTAGCGGGATCACCGGGACGGCGTACGTGATAACGTACGGACGTATGGCGGCCTCTCCGCGTGACGATCTCCACCAGGCGAGCACCGTCGGCCCTCGGGTCCGCGCCCTGCGCGACGCGATGGGCCTCTCGCTGCGCGAGCTCGCGGTCCGGTCGGGCGTCAGTGCGCCGATGCTCTCGCAGGTCGAGCGGGGGGAGACGAGCCCGACCCTGCATGTCGCCGCGAGGATCGCCCAGGGGCTCGACCTGCGGCTCTCGCAGCTCCTGCGCCTCGACGAGGACGGGGCCGTGACCGTGGTCCGGGCGAGCGACCGCCGGCCGGGCGGCAATGCCCGCCGGGGGCATCGCTACGAGCTCCTCAGCGCGCCGCGTCCGGGCCAGCGGGCCGAGCTCTCGCGCCACACGCTGGCGGCCGGGTCATCGACCGGCGGTCGTGAGGATCCGCCGATGCACGAGCCGGGAAGCGTCGAGACGGCGCTCGTCGAGCAGGGCGAGGTCGTCCTGGTCTGTGACGGCGAGAGCTACGAGCTGAGCGCGGGCGACTGCGTGACGTTCGACTCCGACCTGCCCCACCACTTCGAGAATCCTGGGCCCGGCGAGGCCCGCCTGCTGGCCGTCCTGGCCGCCGGCCTGCGCCGGAGTTGACGGTCGTCATGCAAGCAATCGGAAAGGAATGCCAATGAGCCCGCCGCCGCAGACGTTGCTCGACAAGATCTGGTCGACCCATGAGGTGGCGCCGGGACTCATCTTCATCGACCTCCACCTCGTCCACGAGGTGACAAGCCCGCAGGCCTTCGACGGCCTGAGGCTCGCCGGGCGCGTCGTCCACCGGCCGGACCGCACGCTGGCGACCGCGGACCACAACGTCCCGACCGATGGGACGCCGGTCGCTGCACGGATTCGCGACCAGCTCTCCCGGGTGCAGGTCGAGACGCTCGAGCGCAACTGCAAGGAGTTCGGCGTGCCCGTCTACTCACTGGGCTCCGACCGCCAGGGCATCGTCCACGTGATCGGGCCGGAGCTCGGCGTCACACAGCCGGGGATGACGATCGTCTGCGGGGATTCCCACACGGCGACGCACGGGGCGTTCGGGGCGCTGGCATTCGGGATCGGTACGAGCGAGGTCGAGCATGTCCTGGCGACGCAGTGCCTGGCCCAGCCGAAGCCGCGCTCGATGTCGATCCGCTACGAAGGCGGACTAGGGTTCGGCGTCACCGCGAAGGACCTGATCCTCGCGACGATCGGCCAGATCGGGGTGTCGGGAGCCGCCGGGCATGTGGTCGAGTACGCGGGCCCGGCGATCGAGGCGCTGTCGATGGAGGGCCGGATGACCGTCTGCAACATGACGATCGAGGCCGGCGGCCGGGCGGGGATGGTCGCGCCGGACGACGTGACGTTCGAGTGGTTCGAGCGCGACGGTCGCCCGGGTACGCCGGGTGACCTGGAGGCGGCGGTCGCCGGATGGCGCGAGCTGCGCAGCGATCCCGAAGCGGCGTTCGGCCGGAAGGTCGTCGTCGACGCGTCGAAGGTCTCCCCGCAGGTCACCTGGGGGACGACACCGGGGATGGTCGTCGGCGTCAGCGACGCCGTCCCGAGCCCGGGTGACTTCTCGGGCTCCGAGGACCAGGAGGCGGCCGAGCGGGCGCTCGTCTACATGGGCCTCGAGGCCGGGACGCCGATGCAGGAGGTCAAGCTCGACCGGGTCTTCATCGGGTCGTGCACCAACTCGCGGATCGGGGATCTCCGCGCGGCGGCGGCGGTCGTCAAGGGCCGGCGGGTCGCCGACCACGTCAGCGCGATGGTCGTGCCCGGCTCCCAGCGGGTCAGTATCCAGGCCGAGGCCGAGGGCCTCGACGACATCTTCCGGGCGGCCGGCTTCGACTGGCGGACGGCGGGCTGCTCGATGTGCCTGGGGATGAACCCCGACATCCTGGCCGAGGGCGAGCGGTGCGCGTCGACCTCGAACCGCAACTTCGAAGGCCGCCAGGGCCGGGGCGGCCGGACCCACCTCGTCTCTCCGGAGATGGCGGCGGCCGCCGCGGTCGCCGGTCACTTCGTCGACATCCGCGACTGGGAGAACTGAAATGGAACCCGTTCAGGTGATCGCCGGTGGCGTCAGCCACCTCGACCGAGCCGACGTCGACACCGACCAGATCATCCCCAAGCAGTTCCTCAAGCGGATCGAGCGGACCGGCTTCGGGGAGTTCCTCTTCTACGACTGGGCCAAGGAGCCGGGTTGGAACCTGCCGCGCAACCCGATCCTCGCGGCCGGGCGGAACTTCGGGTGTGGATCCTCGCGCGAGCACGCGCCGTGGGCGCTCGAGGACTACGGCTTCCGGGCGGTCATCGCGCCGAGCTTCGCCGACATCTTCTACTCCAACTGCACGAAGGTCGGGCTGCTGCCGGTCGTGCTCGGCGAGGACGACATCCGCGAGCTGGCGGCGGCCGGGACGGGGGAGGTCGACCTCGAGGCGCAGGAGGTTCGCTTCGCGGGCCGGGCAGTCCCCTTCGAGATCGACGGCGACCTCCGCCACCGGCTGCTCAACGGGCTCGACGACATCGCGCTGACGCTCGCCCAGGGTGAGCTGATCTCGGCCTACGAGGCCGAGCGGGAGCGGGTCGGCCCCGCCACGACGGACCTCGACGGAGGCTGGGTGTCCGGAGCCTGATCGCCGGGCGGCGGCGGCGCCGGCGGCCGTTGTTTGGGCAGGCCCGGTCGGGGGGATCAGCCGGTGGCGATGGTCAGAGAGCTGCTGCGCACGAAGACGGTCGAGCAGTCGATCGAGGACACCGACGCTCCGGGTCACAAGCTGCGGCGGGAGCTCGGTCCGATCGATCTGATCGTCTTCGGTGTCGGCGTGATCGTCGGCACGGGGATCTTCGTGCTGACCGGCAAGGCCGCGGGGACGCTCGCCGGCCCGGCGATCGCCCTGTCGTTCGTCGCGGCGGCCGTCGCATGCGGCCTGGCCGCCCTCTGCTATGCCGAGTTCGCGTCGGCCGTGCCGGTCGCCGGGTCGGCGTACACGTTCTCCTACGCGACACTGGGCGAGCTGGTCGCCTGGATCATCGGCTGGGACCTGATCCTCGAGCTCGCGCTCGGCGCGGCGACGGTCGCCAGCGGCTGGTCGACCTACTTCCGGGTCGTCTTGACCGAGACCTTCGGCGTCAACCTGCCGACCTGGGTCGACGGGGTGGGGCACAATCTGGTTGCCGCGGTGATCGTCCTCCTCCTCACCGCCCTGCTCTGCTTCGGGATCCGCGTCTCGAGCCGGTTCAACCTCGTGATCGTCGCGATCAAGGTCGCGATCGTCCTGCTCGTGATCGTCGCCGGCCTCGCCTACATCAAGGGCGCGAACTATCACCCGTTCATCCCGCCGTCGGGATCCAAGCCGGCCCCCGGCGGAGCGGTGAGCACGAGCCTGCTCCAGGACATCGGCCTCGGGAGCGGGACCTTCGGTGTGGGAGGGATCTTCACCGGCGCGGCCCTCGTCTTCTTCGCGTTCATCGGCTTCGACGTCGTCGCGACGGCGGCCGAGGAGACCCGTAACCCCCAGCGCGACCTCCCGATCGGGATCTTCGGATCCCTGGCGATCTGCACGGTCCTCTACATCGCCGTCTCCCTCGTCGTGACGGGGATGGTCAAGTACAACAAGATCCAGGTCGCCGCCCCGTTGGCGAAGGCGTTCCTGGCGAACGGGCAGTCGACGATCGCCCAGATCGTGTCCTTCGGAGCGCTGGCCGGCCTGACGAGCGTGATGATGATCCTGATGCTCGGCCAGAGCCGGGTGTTCTTCGCGATGAGCCGTGACCGTCTGCTTCCCCCGGCCTTCTCAAGCGTCTCCGAGCGCTTCGGGACGCCGTACCGGACGACGGTCGCGACCGGCGTCGTCGTCGCCGCCCTGGCCTTCTTCGTCTCACTCGACACGCTGGCCGACCTCGTCAACATCGGCACGCTCTTCGCGTTCGTCCTCGTCTCGATCGGCATCCCCGTCCTGCGGCGGACCCGGCCGGACCTCGAGCGATCGTTCCGCACGCCGCTCGTTCCGCTGGTCCCGATCCTCTCGGTCCTCGCGTCCGTCTACCTGATGCTGAATCTCCCCGCCGTGACGTGGGTGCGGTTCTTCATCTGGATGGCGGTCGGTCTGGTCGTCTACGCGGTCTACGGCGCGCGTCGCAGCCGGCTGGCTGGCGGCGCCGGGCGCACCGGCAGCGCCACCGGCTGATCGTTCTCGACCGCCTGGAAGGCGCCGGTCCGATCGCTCAGCACCCGCTGCCGAGATCGCCCGAGACGGTCGCGGCCGCCGGGCACTGCTGCCAGGCGCTGCGGTAGTAGAGGCCCTGGGAGCTGGCCTGGAGAGACGCGGTCGAGGGATCGTAGGTGTAGGTCCCGACGTTGTTGATGTTGACCTGGATCGCTGCGATCGCGCCGACGAAGCTGCCGACGTTGTTGAGATCGACGATCGAGTTCGGGGCGAACAGCGACGCGTATGTCGTCGTGCCGTTGCCCCACGGGATGCTCGTCCCGTTCCCGTAGACGTAGAACTGGAGGTCGGTGGCTGCGGGAACCGCGTTGAAATCGTTGAACGTGACGTTGTTGCCCAGGCTGAGGTTGCCGCTCCCGGCTGGGCAGCCGGAGTTCGGGTCGGTCGGCGAGTCGATGATGATGACCGCCTTGACCCCGTTGGCGACGTTTATCACGGTCTTGTTGCCGGTCGTGAAGTTGCAGAAGTTGTAGAGACCGCCGCCGAGCGTGATCGAGCTGCCGTTGTTGGCGAAGGAGATCGTCCGGGTCGCGGCGGTCCAGGTCGCACCCGACGTCGTGTCGTACGGGGTCACGGCGGGAGTCGCTCTGCCGTTGGTGATGCGGGCATCGCTGTTGATCGTCGGCGAGGTCCCGACCGGCACGGCGGCAAGACCGATCCGGTTGGGCAGGGTGACCGAGACGCCGTACGGGCAGTTGTTGTTGCACCCGGAGATCGACCCGCCGAGACCCAGAACGACGCCGTTCACCGTGGAGTTGTTGCTCAACGCGAGCACGCCGTTGGTCGCGGCGACCGAGTTCACGGTGGCATTCTGAGCGACCGCCACCTTGTTGAGGCCGATGATTCCCGGCTCCGGAAAGAACGGCTGGGCGGCGAACGAGTCGACCTGGGCCTGGGTGCGAACGGAGACGCCACTCGCGGTGCCGATCGCCGAGATGCAGCGGACGGCGACGGACTGCAGCGTGTTGGTCATCGTCTGTCCGGCGCAGTTCCCGCCGCTGAGCACCGGGGTGACCTGGAACTGGAACGATGCCCCGTTGCCCAGCGTGTCCGGACCGTCCACCGGGCAGAGACTGCCGCTGGCGGCGGTGACGATCGTCGTCACGCAGTGGGCGCCGTCGGGGGCGAGCATGTTCAGGCGATAGGTGGCGACCGCCAGTCCGGCGTCGGCGGCCGCGAGGGCCGCCTTCTGGACGGTGTCCGAGCGGGTGACACGGCTCGTGCGTACGGCGGTCTCGATCCCGACCGCAGCCAGCAGACCGACGAGGACGAGGACGCCGAGGGCGATGATCAGGGCCATGCCCTCCTCACCGGAAGTGCGAGTCGGGCCGGTCATGAGGTGTTGAGCTGGACCACGGAGGCGAACGCCGGGTTGTCGTACTGGATCGCGGCGTTGGCCGTGGAGGAGGCCGCCAGCCAGACCTCGATGCCGATCCGCTGACCGACGCCCAGGCTGGTGGCGCTGGCGAGGCTGAACGTGAACGAGACGGGGATCGGAGTCGCCGGCAGCGAGGCGACCGCCTCCGCGAAGACGCCGAGCTTGACCGCGGGAACGCTGATCAGGTTGAGGATCGACTGGGGATAGACCCAGACCGCGACGCACAGCGTGACCGACGCCGTGAGGCCGTTCGCGCTCTGCATGAAGAGCGTCATCCCACCCTGGCCGTTGAGCGTCTCGGCGGCGGCGACCGGACCGGTGACCCAGGTCTCGGCCGCCGGGTTGCTGGTCGACGAGTTCGGCGGTGGCGCGGTCGAGCAGGTCCCCGACGATGTCTTGAGGATTCGTCCGCCCTGGTAGGCGGTGCCGCCGCCGGTCGTCGATCCGCCCGGGCCGCCCTGATCGGTCGAGTAGTTCTGCAGCGTGCTGCTCACGCTCGCCGGCGAGGTCGTGCCCATCAGATCGGGGATCGGGCAGCCCAGTTGGATCAGACCGTTGCAGAGGAGGCCGGCGAGTATGCCGACGGTGTTGTGGAGGGTGTTGTCGAGAGTCGGTGGACCCGAGTAGGTTCCGGTGGCGGCCTGGTCGTAGAGGTAGAAGCTGTTGGCGTTCCCCTGGTCGATGCCGACCTGACAGGACACGGCGGGCGTGCCGCATTGGGTGGTCGCGCTCTGCAGCGGGTTCTGCACGCCGTTGGCGACCGAGCCCGTCGGCGACGCGGTTACGTCGGCGACGAGCGTCTGGATGATCAGGGGGTTCTTCGGCGCGGACCCGACCGACTGGGTCACCTCGACGACGATTCGCTTGTAGTTCGCAGACGCCGGGCAGCCGACGCCGCAACCGCCGTCGGTGTGGTAGGTAACGAATTCGAAGATCGAGCCGCTCGTGTTGCCGCCCGACCAGGGCGTGCCGGCCGGCGATACCCGGCCGTTGGCGGCGTCGATCACCAGCTGCTCCTTGGCCGGCGAGCCAGGGTCTACCTGGAGGTAGTAGTTGGAGCTCTGGGTGCTGACGTAGTAATCGGGGTCGGTCGGACTCGCCGAGGTCCCCGGCGACCCGCTCATCGCGAGCTGCGCGTAGCTCAGCGTCTGGAGGCGCTCGAGCTCGCTTCGACCGGCGTGGGACATCGCCGCCTGGCGCTCGGCGACGCTAGTCAGCTTGCCGGCGGCGACGAACGTCTCGGCCAGGGCGGTGATCCCGATCAGCAGCATGACCAGACTGATCAGCATTTCGATCATCGTGAAGCCGTGCTCGTCGTAGAGCCTCACGTCGTGACCGCCGGGTTTCGCAGGTACACGCCGTCGTTGCTGACGATCACGTGGGTCATCCCGAGGGCGGACCCGCCGGACGCCGGGAACTCGAGGTGGACGGTCACATAGATCGGGTTGAAGCCGTTGGGGTTGAAGCCGAAGACCGGGTTGGTCGCGGTCCCGTCGAGGAGGTTGGTGATCACCGGCGCCCCGGTGGACGCCGCCGGCAGGACGGCGTTGACCGCCCCGCTGAGGCGCACGCACTGGTGGAAGGCGGTTCCCGGCTGCGACACGTCGCAGACGTAGGCGACCTGCTGGCGCACGCCGCCGGTCGCGACGAGGAAGTCGATCGAGTTCGGCGTCGTCGCGAGGATCCCGTAGGCCTGGCGGATCTCGTGGAGCATGTCCGCCTCCTGGGCTCCGGCGGCTTGCACCTGATCCTGCAGCGCGCTCGCCCGGACCTGGGCGTGCTGGGCCACGACGACCGGCCCTAGCGTCGCTCCGAGCACGACGAGACCGAGGGCCGAGACCGCGAGAACCTCGGTGATGCTCGAGCCGACTTCGGCGGGAAGCCGGCGAACCCACCGGCGCAGAGCACTCGGACGGGCTCTCGGCTGCTTCACTGTGCTCCAACCATCGGCAGCAGACGGGCGTTCCTCGCATCGAACAGACGAACGTACGATCGCGCCCCGGCTCGCCCTCGCCCGCCGCGGCCCGGCCCGGCCCGCCGCGTGCCGGCCCCCGCATGCCCCGCCGCGTGCCCGCCCCTCGCCCGCGGCATGCCCGCCCCGAGCGGACCAGATCACCCAGCGCGCGCTAGGGTCCTGCCGGCATGGCCCACCAGATCGTCACGCTCCCGGGCGACGGGATCGGCCCGGAGATCATGGGACCGACGCTCGAGCTCCTGAGCCGGGTGGTCGATTTCGAGGCGCAGGAGCACGTCTTCGGGGGGGCGTCGATCGACGCCCACGGGACCGGCCTCACCGACGAGGTGCTCGCCGCCTGCCGAAAGGCCGACGCGGTCCTCCTGGGGGCGGTCGGCGGTCCGCAGTGGGACACGACCGACCCGAGCAGGCCGCGGCCCGAGCAGGGGCTGCTCGGCCTGCGGAAGGGGCTCGGCCTGTTCGCGAACCTCCGGCCGGTCCGGCCGCGCCCGGCCCTCTACGACGCCAGTCCGCTGCGGCGGGAGCGGATCGAGGGGACCGACCTGCTGGTCGTGCGCGAGCTGACCGGGGGGATCTACTTCGGAGAGAAGACGCGGACGGCCGACTCGGCGAGCGACCTGTGCGCCTACACGGCGGCGGAGGTCGAGCGGATCGTCCGGGTCGCCTTCGAGGCGGCCCGGCGGAAGGTGACGAGCGTCGACAAGGCCAACGTGCTCGAGACGTCTCGTCTCTGGCGGGAGGTGACCGGCCGGGTCCACCGCGACGAGTATCCGGACACGCCACTGGAGAACCTCTTGGTCGACAACGCGGCGATGCAGCTCGTCTCGAACCCGGCGGACTTCGACGTGATCGTGACCGAGAACATGTTCGGGGACATCCTCAGCGACGAGGCGGCGATGATCACGGGATCGATCGGGATGCTGCCGAGCGCGTCGCTCGGCGACGGCGGTCCCGGTGTGTTCGAGCCGGTCCACGGGTCGGCCCCCGACATCGCGGGCCAGGGGATCGCCAACCCGCTGGCGATGTTCCTCTCGGCGGCGATGCTCCTGCGGCACGGTCTGGGCTTGGAAGGCGAGGCGGCGACGGTAGAATCAGCCGTGGACCGCGCCCTCCAGGCCGGTCTGCGGACTCGTGACCTGGGTGGACGGGCCACCACGACAGAGGCATTCGAGGCCGTGCTCGGCCAACTGAAGACGTAGGGGAAAGGTCGGATTGACGTGAACCAAGCGGACTTCATCTGGCTGAACGGAGAGTTCGTCGCCTGGGAGGACGCGAAGGTCCATGTCCTGACGCACGGCCTCCACTACGGGACCGGCGTGTTCGAGGGGATCCGCTGCTACGACACCGAGCACGGTCCGGCGATCTTCCGCCACCAGGACCATCTCGACCGGCTGGAGCGCTCGGCGAAGCTCTACTACATGTCGATGCCCTACTCGACCGGCCAGCTGCGGGAGGTCACGCACGAGCTGATCGCACGCAACGGGCTGCGGTCGTGCTACATCCGGCCGCTCGTCTACCGGGGGTACGGCCAGATGGGGCTCAACCCGCTCGAGGTCCCGGTCGAGGTGACGATCGCGCTCTGGGAATGGGGGGCCTACCTCGGCGAGGAGGGCAAGCAGTCGGGGATCCGGGCGAAGGTCTCGTCCTGGCGGCGGATCAGCCCGGACTCGCTGATCCCGCACGCGAAGGCATCCGGTCAGTACCTCAACAGCGTGCTGGCGAAGGTCGAGTCGGTCAAGGCCGGCTACGACGAGGCGATCCTGCTCGACGACCACGGGCGGGTCTGCGAGGGCTCGGGAGAGAACATCTACGTCGTGCGCGACGGCCAGCTGATCACGCCGCCGCAGACGGCTTCGATCCTCGACGGGATCAACCGGCGCTCGCTCCTGGCGATCGCCCGCGACCTCGGCTACGAGGTGCTCGAGCGGGACCTCGCGCGGGCGGAGCTCTATCTGGCCGACGAGGTCTTCATGAGCGGGACGGCGGCCGAGCTGGTGCCGGTCCGGGAGATCGACGACCACGAGATCGGGACCGGCCGGCCGGGGGAGATCACGTTGGTCCTCCAGCGGGCCTTCGAGGATGCCCTCCACGGCCGGTCGGAGCGCTACCGGGAATGGCTCGACATCGTCGACCTGGCGGCCGCGAGTAGGCCGAGCGAGCCCAGTGCGGCGCCGACGGCGGGCGACGCGGCGGCCCGGGTCGCCGAGAGCGCGGCGGCCGAGCTAGGGATGGCGAACGGCTGATGGCCGCAGCGGCTCCGCGCTCCCGCGACAGGCGAATTACGCGGGCGGCCGGCTAGCGCGATCGCGCGCCCGGTCGCACCCGGAGTTCCCGCACATTCTTCGACGTACTAGGAGCCACCTTGAAGACGATCCAGCTATATGACGCGACGCTGCGCGACGGGATGCAGGGCGAGGGGATGTCACTCTCGGCCCACGAGAAGCTCCGGGTCGCCCACAAGCTCGACGAGCTCGGAGTCCACCTGATCGAGGCCGGCTTCCCGGCTTCGAACCCCAAGGAGCGAGAGCTCTTCGAGCTGCTCGCCGGAGAGACCTTCGACCAGGCTGAGATCGCGGCCTTCGGGATGACCCGGCGGCGGGGCATCCGCGCCGAGGAGGACCCGAGCCTGCGGCTGCTGGCCGAATGCGATGCCCGAGTCTGCACGCTGGTCGGCAAGACCTGGACGCTGCACCTCGAGAAGGTGGTCAGAGTCGATCGGGCCGAGAACCTCAGGATGATCGCCGAGTCGGTCGCCTTCCTCGTCGGCGAGGGCAAGCGGGTGATCTACGACGCCGAGCACTTCTTCGACGGCTGGCGTGCCGACACGGCATACGCGCGGGCCTGCCTGCGGGCGGCGGCCGGTGCCGGGGCCGAGACGGTCGTCCTCTGCGACACGAACGGGTCGTCCCTCCCGTCGCAGGTCGGGCTGGCAACGCGGGACGCGATCGGCACGCTGGACGGAAGCATCCGGGTGGGGATCCACTGCCACAACGACGCCGAATGCGGGGTCGCGAACTCGCTCGCGGCGGTCGAGGTCGGCGCGAGCCAGGTGCAGGGGACGATGAACGGGATCGGCGAGCGGACGGGCAACGCGAACCTCGTCTCGATCATCGCGAACCTCCAGCTCAAGCAGGGGCACAGGTGCCTGAGCGATCTGCAGCTCGCCCGCCTGACCGAGACGGCCCACTTCGTCGACGAGCTGCTCAACCGCACGCCGGATCCCAACCAGGCGTACGTCGGGAAGAACGCGTTCGCCCACAAGGGTGGGCTCCACGTGGCCGGTGTCAGCGCGGACTCCTCGACTTTCGAGCACGTCGAGCCGGGTGTCGTCGGCAACGAGCGCCAACTCCTGATCAGCGAGCTGGCCGGCCGGCAGACGGTGATCGAGAAGGCGCGGGCGGCGGGTCTCGAGATCGACGCGGAGGCGGCGGGGAGGCTGCTCGACCGGATCAAGCTGCTCGAGCACGCGGGCTACCAGTTCGAGGCGGCCGACGCGTCCTTGGAGCTGCTCCTGCGCAAGGAGTCAGGCGACTACGAGCCGCTCTTTCGGCTCGACTCGTGGCGGGTGATCGTCGAGAAGACGGCCGGCGGCACGGTCGCGACCGAGGCGACCGTGAGGATCTGGCTCGACGAGGAGCGGATCGTCAAGACGGCGGAGGGCGACGGGCCGGTGAACGCGCTCGACAAGGCCCTGCGGGCGGCGCTCGGCGACGCGCATCCCCATCTCCACGACATCGACCTCGTCAACTACAAGGTGCGGATCCTCGACGAGGCCAAGGGCACGGATGCGATCACGCGAGTCCTGATCGACGCGTCCGACGGACACGATGTCTGGGGGTCGATCGGCGTCTCGGAGAACCTGATCGCCGCGTCGTGGGAGGCGCTCGTCGACTCGATCGAGCACGGCATGCAGCCGGGCCGGGCGCCGGCCGGTCATGCCGCCCGTGAGCGCTGAGCTCGGCCCGATCCCGCTCGCGCGACCGGTGATCGGCGCGCCGGAGGAGGCGGCTGTGCTCGCGGTCCTGCGCTCGGGTCAGCTGTCGCTCGGCCCGCGTCTTGCTGCTTTCGAGGAGCGGTTTCGTGTGTCAGTCGGCGCGCGGCATGCGAGCGCGGTCTCGAGCGGAACGGCCGGGCTCCACCTGGCTCTGCGGGCGGCGGGGGTCTCAGACGGGGACGAGGTCGTGACGAGCCCGTTCTCGTTCGTCGCCTCGGCGAACGTCGTCGTCTTCGAGCGGGCGCGTCCCGTGTTCGCCGACATCGACCCGATCACGCTGACACTCGATCCCGCGGCCGCGGCCGCGGCTGTGACCGACCGGACGACGGCGATCCTCCCCGTCCACATCTTCGGCTGGCCGTGCGAGATGGAGCCGCTCGAGGCGCTCGGCCTGCCGTTGGTCGAGGATGCCTGCGAGGCGCTCGGAGCCCGCCACCCCGACGGCGTGGCGGTCGGCGCACGGGGTCATCCGGCGGTCTTCGCCTTCTACGCCAACAAGCAGTTGACGACCGGCGAGGGGGGGATGGTCACGACCGGCGATCCGGCGGTGAAGGTGCGGATCGACTCCGAGCGCAACCAGGGCCGGGCGCCGGACATGAGCTGGCTGGACCACGACCGGCTGGGCTTCAACTACCGCCTGTCGGACATCGCCTGCGCGATCGGCCTCGCCCAGCTCGACCGCCTCGACCAGATGCTCGCCGGACGGGCGCGGGTCGCCGGCCACTACCGAGAGCACCTGACCGGTCTCGAGGGCCTCGGCCTCCCGTGCCCGGACGCCGGCGGGGCGGTCAGGGGATGGTTCGTCTTCGTCGTCCAGCTGCCTCACGGGGTCGACCGCGACGCGACGATCCGGGCGCTCTCAGACCGGGGGATCCAGTCGAAGCCGTACCTGCCGGCGATTCACCTGATGAGCTACTACCGGGAGACCTTCGGGCACCGGGAGGGGGAGTTCCCGGTCTGCGAGGACGTCGCGGCGAGGTCGCTCGCCCTGCCGTTCTTTCCCGAGATGTCCGAAGGCCAGGTCGCCCGGGTGGCCCGGGAGCTGGCCGACCTGCTCGGCGCCGGCCGGCCGTCGCCGGTCGCCTGAAGGCGGCCTGGTCCCCCTCCGGGGGACCCGTTCAGGAGATCTTCAGGAGCACGTTGGCATCCTCACCGACGAGTGGCCGCTGGGTCGCTTGACACGACTCGCCTGATTTCACGGGCTGCTTGGAGATCGAATGGAAACCGACGCGACAGTCACGCCGGGCCTTCACCGCACGGGTGCCGGCACGAGCAGGCCGGGCCTGCGGCAGATGCTCAACAAGGTCCCCGAGGTCACGCTCTATTTCTGGATCATCAAGATCCTCTGCACGACGGTCGGCGAGACGGCCGCGGACTACCTCAACGACACCTTGGGGTTCGGCCTCACGAATACGACCTACCTGATCGGCAGCATCCTGATCGTGATCCTGGTGTTCCAGTTCCGGCTCCGGCGCTACCTGCCGGGCGTCTACTGGCTGGCCGTCGTCTTCATCAGCGTGGTCGGCACCCTGATCACCGACAACATGGTCGAGAACTACGGGGTCAGCCTGGTCACGAGCACGACGATCTTCTCGATCCTCCTCGCGCTGTCGTTCGCCGCCTGGTATGCGAGTGAGAAGTCGCTGTCGATTCACACGATCGTCACGACCCGCCGGGAAGGGTTCTACTGGCTCGTCGTCCTCTTCACCTTCGCGCTCGGGACGGCGGCCGGGGACCTGACGGCCGAGAAGCTCAACGTCGGCTACTGGAAGTCGGCGATCCTCTTCGGGGCGATCATCGGCGCCGTGTTCGCCGCCCACCGGCTCCTCAAGCTCAACGCGATCCTGTCCTTCTGGATCGCCTACATCCTGACCCGGCCGCTCGGCGCGTCGATCGGCGACTACTTCTCCCAGGCCAAGGCCGACGGGGGTCTCGGACTGGGGACCACGGTGACGAGCTTCATCTTCCTCGCGGCGATCCTCGCGACGGTCGTCTATCTGAGCGTGACCAGGCGGGACCAGATCGAGCGCAACCGGCCGGCCGACCACGCCTCGGGCGCGCTGGCTGCGCGGGTCCTCGTCGTCGCCAACAAGACCGCGGCGACGCCCGCCCTGATCGACGCGGTCCGTGCCCGGGCGTCCGCCGGGGCGGCGTCGTTCTTCCTCCTGGTCCCCAACCCCGACGACCACCTGGTGTTCGACCGCAACAGCCAGGACGTCCACATCGGGGCGCAGGTCATGGCCCTGGCGATGCCGCTGCTCCAGGAGGCGGCCGGCGGGCCGGTCGAGGGTCGGGTCGCGAGCAGCCCGAATGCCTACGACGACATCGTCGAGGAGCTCAACTCGGTTCGCTACGACGAGATCATCCTCTCGACGCTGCCGACCCACGTCTCCCACTGGCTGCACCTCGATCTCCCCCGGCGGATCGCCGACCTCGGCTACCCGGTCAAGACGGTCACCGCCAGCCACGCGCCCGGCGGGCGGCCGCACGTCTCGGGTGGCTTGACGGCCCCGGCGCCTACGCGGTAACGTCCGCAGCGTGGCGCTCCCTTGCTCATCGGCCGGCGGTCGTTCGTCCCTTCCTGGCGACCTGCTCCTGCGGGCTCGACGGTCCGCCGTCGGGGTCGCGGCGTGCGCTGCGTCGGTCGCGGCGATCGGTTCGCCGACGGTGCTTGCCGCCTCGATGGCCGTGACACCGGCGAAGGACACTTTCACCGGGAAGATCACCATGGCGACCGGCAGGTTCGCCAGCGACCACCGCCCCTTGAAGATCCTCCTGGCGCCGGGCGCCGGTCAGGCTGTCGGGCACGTCGGCCTGACGATCAGGGGGACGGTCTGTACGCGGAAGGGCGCATGCGTCGCGCTCGTGGGCAAGCTCAACGGGACGCTCACCCCCGGGCCGATGAAGGTTCCCGACGCCGGTCGGAGCTTCACGATCGCCGCGACCGGCACGATCAAGCCGCTCGGACACGTTTCGGCGACCGGCACCGTCCACGGGACCGGCTTCATCGCCAACGGCCACGAGAGCCTCACCCTGCGCCTGACCGGCCCGGGCGGGACGGTCACGATCGCGGCGACCAGCGGCCCGGTCCCGGGCTTCACCTCTCCCTGACGGCGCCCGGCGCCGACCGCCTCGCGCGGCCTGCCGATCAGGCTCGTCCCGCTGCCTTGGCCGCTTCGTGAGCGTGGTCCGGCCTAGACTGGGCGGCGCGTGAGCCGCTTCACCGAGCCCCAGCACCCCGACTTCCAGGCGATGAACACGTCGCTCTCCTTCGACCGACGCCTCTGGCCGTACGACGTCGCCCAGTCGCGCGCCCACAGCCGGATGCTCGCGGCCTGCGGGATCGTCAGCGCCGCTGACCGCGACGGGCTGCTGAGCGGCCTCGACGCGGTCGAGGCGGAGCTCGCGGGCGGGAGCTTCTTCTTCCGCGACGACGACGAGGACATCCACATGGCGATCGAGCGTCGTCTGACCGAGCTCGCCGGCCCGGTCGGCGGCCGCCTGCACACCGCGCGGTCGCGCAACGACCAGGTCGCAACCGATGTCGTCATGTACACCCGCGACCAGGCCGCCCGTGCCCGGGAGCGCCTGGGCGGCCTGATGAAGACCCTGCTCGCCCAAGGCGAGCGCCACATCGACTGGGCAATGCCCGGGTACACCCACCTCCAGCGGGCCCAGCCGGTCTACCTCGGCCATCACCTGCTCGCGTACTTCTGGATGTGCCTGCGCGACCGCCGGCGCTTCGACCACGTGCTCGAGGCATGCGAGCTACTCCCGCTCGGCGCGGGCGCCCTCGCCGGCGTGAACTTCCCGACCGACCGCGACCTCGTCGCCCGTGAGCTCGGCTTCGCCGGGGTCGCTCCGAACTCGATCGACGCGGTCGCCAACCGCGACTTCGTCCTCGACTACCTGGCGGCCGCCGCGACCGCGACGACCCACCTTTCCCGGCTGGGAGCCGAGCTGGTCCTCTGGTCGACCGAGGAGTTCGGCTTCTGTGAGCTCCCCGACGGCTGGAGCTCGGGCTCGTCGATCATGCCCCAGAAGCGAAACCCCGACGCGGCCGAGCTGCTCCGGGCGAAGGCGCCGCGTGTCGCCGGACACCTGCTCGCGATGCACGGCGTCCTCCACGGCCTGCCGCTGACCTACAACAAGGACCTCCAGGAGGACAAGGAGCACCTCTTCGACGCGGCCGACACGCTCGAGCTCTGTCTGTCGGCCGCCCGCGGGATGCTCGACGGAGCCGTCTTCGCCCGCGATCGGCTCGCCGCGGCAGCCTCCGACGAGATGATCGCCGCCGTCGACGTCGCGGACCTCCTCGTCCGCCGGGGGATGCCCTTCCGCGAGGCCCACGGCGTCGTCGGCAGTCTGGTCCGCCTGGCCGAGGACACCGGACGCAGCCTTTCCGAGCTCAAGCCCGAAGAGCTCCACTCCCGCTCCGAAAGACTCGACGACGAGTACTACGCGGTCCTCTCGCAGAGCTCCTGGCTCGAGTCGAAGATCTCGGCCGGCGGGACCGCCAGCGTGCGTGTGCGCGAGCAGCTCGTGGCCGCCCGCCGGGCGCTCGCCGCGGGAGCTTGAAGCCCGAGTTCTACGCTCGCGGCGTGGTCGACGTCGCCCGCGACCTGATCGGCTGCGTCGTCAGGTTCGGGTCGGCCGCCGGGGTGATCGTCGAAACCGAGGCCTACCACGATTCCGAGCCGGCCTGTCACGCGTTCGTCGGGTTGACGCCGCGCACGCGGGTCCTCTTCGGGCCCCCGGGCGTCGCCTATGTCTACCGGTCCTACGGCATCCACGCCCTCCTCAACGCCGTCGCCGAGCCCGAGGGCGTCGGCGCGGCCGCCCTGATCAGGGCTCTCGAGCCACTCGAGGGGCTCGGGGAGATGCGCGGCCGCCGGCGAGTCGACCGACCCGATCAGCTCTGCTCGGGACCCGGCAAGCTGACGCAGGCGCTCGGGATCGGGCTCGAGTGCAACGGCGCGGACCTCGCCCGCGGTCCCGTGAGGATCGAAGGGCGGCCGCCGGAGTGGCGCGAGCCTGCGATCGTCGTCTCGACCCGCATCGGCATCACCAAGGCCGTCGAGCTCCCCTGGCGGTTCTCGGCTCGCGGCAATCCCTGCGTCTCACGACCCTGGCCGTCCGGTCAGACCGACTGAGTCCGACCGGGTCTCGCCAGCCTCCACCGCCGGCCGGGGCTCCACTGCCGGCCGGGGCTCCGCCTGCGGCTTGGCCTCCACCGCCGGCCGGGCTCAGCCGCTCGGGGCCGATGCCCCGCCACTCGCGCCGGCTGCCGGGTCCGGGACGCTCGACGGGGGGGTGGAATTGACCGGCGCCTGGGTCGGGGCGGCCGGCGTCGGCGTCACCGGCGACGCGGTCCCCGGGCCGGCTCCGGCCCCGGTGTTGTTCTGAGTGCCCGCGCCGTTCCCCGTCCCGGTCCCGTTGCCGGTGCCGGTCCCGGCCGGGGTCTGGTTCGCCGGGACCGTCGGGTTGCCGGTCGCCGAGTTGCCGGTGCCCGTGGCGGGAGTCGTGCTCGGGAGTGCTGTCGGCGAGCCGCCGCCGGTCTGCCCGGTGGACGTCGAACCGGGGGTCGACTGGTCGGTCGTCGTGAGCCCGGTCGTCCCGCTGCCGTTCTTGGCCGCCGCCTGGGCCGCCCGGGCGTTGAAGATCGCGTACGCCCGGACCATGAAGTCATGCCAGATCAATGCCGGGATCGTCCCGCCGAGGACGGGCCCGCCGGCGAAGTCGTTGCTCATCGACTTGAGGCTGTTCGGGTAGCCGACCCAGACCGCGAGCGTCAGCTTGCTCGTGAAGCCGACGAACCACGCGTCCCCGTAGTTCGACGTCGTCCCCGTCTTGCCGGCCGCGTAGACGCCGAACTCCGCTGCGGTCCCGGTTCCCTGGGTGAGCACCGTGTGCATGATCGCGTCCTCGGTCGCCGCGACTCCCGACGGGATGACCTGGCGGAGGCGGGTCTTGTTGACCTGGGTCCCCTGTCCGGGGATCTTCACCGAGCGGATCCCCACCGGCCCCTGGCGCCGGGCGCCGAGTGTCCCGTAGACCCGTTGCCCGTTGTGGGCGAACGTCTCGTAGGCGTGGGCCATGTCCATCGGCGTGACACCCGTATGCAGTCCACCGAGGGTGATCGCGTAGTTGGTCGAGACCGGCGTCCGAATGCCGGCGGCCTTCGCGACCGAGGCGATCTTCTTCGTGTTGACCTGGATGCCGACGGCCGCGAAGACCGAGTTGTCGGAGTAGGTCAGGGCCTGTGCGAGCGACCGGCTCCCCGCGTAGTTGGAGTCGTCGTTGTTGACCGTGAACTTCTCGATGCCTTTCGTGCCCGGGACGATGAAGACCCGTTTCTGCGACGGCCAGATCGAGTCGGGTGAGATCCCCACCTCGAGGGCTCGGGCGAGCACGAACGGCTTGAACGCGGAACCCGGTTGTCGCTGGCCCTGCGTTGCGAGGTTGAACGGCGTCGCGTTGTAGTCACGACCACCGACCATCGCCCGGACCTCGCCGGTCGCGTTGTCGATCGCCACGACGGCCGCCGACGGGCCGTCGGGGTTCGCGAGGTAGTCGTCGACCGCGGACTGGGCGGCCTCCTGCAGCTGCAGGTCGAGCGTCGTGCGGATCGTCAGGCCCCCGTTGAAGGCCTTCTCCGACCCGTAGCGGTCGACCACCTGCTGGCGGACCCAGGTCGTGAAGTAGGCGGCGCTGGGTGTCTTGACCTTCGGCTGGGGCGGCTTGATGTAGGGGGCGGTCGGCAGGCTCGCGGTCAACGCGGATTCGTACTGGGCGTAGTTGATGTAGCCCTGGTGGTACATGTCGCTGAGCACGAGGTTCCGCCGGCCGGTCGCGGCAGTCGGATGGGTGACGGGATCGAAGGCCGTCGGCGAGGCGACCATGCCGGCGAGCAGAGCGGCGCTCGCGGGGTCGCCGAGGGCACTCTGCGAACACAGCGGCTGGCCCGTCGTCCCGCAGTTGAAGGAGCTTGTCGTCGGATCGTGGCCGAAGTACGTCCGCGCGGCCGACTCGATCCCGTACGCGCCGTTTCCGTAGTAGATCGAGTTGAGGTATTCGGTGAGGATCTTGTCCTTCGACCACTGGCGAGTCAGGTGGTAGGCGAGCGCCGCCTCGCGGAGCTTCTCGAAGATCGTCCGCTTGCCCTGCGCCGCGAGCGCGTTCTTGACGAACTGCTGGGTGATCGTCGACGCCCCCTGCTGAGCCTGCTGCTTGAGCACGTCAGCGAAGAAGGCCCGCGCGATGCCGCGGAGGTCGACGCCCGAGTTCGTGTAGAAGCGCTTGTCCTCGACCGAGACGATCGCCCATTTCATCTCCCGAGGGATCTGGTCGCCGGTGACGAGGATCCGGTTGGTGTTGTCGGTCAGCAGGCCGAGCTGCTCGCCGTCGAGGGCGAGGAGCTTGGAGTTCGTCGTCCCGCCGTCGCGGATGTAGCTCCTCTCGAGGCTGCTGAGGTCTGAGGTGATCGACATCACCATGCCGAAGAAGGCCGACACCACGGCCAGCAGGACGAGCGGGACGAGCACGATCAGCAGGCGGAGCTTCTTGACCCGCGGCCGGTCGCCGCCGCCCCGCCTGGTCCGGCGCGAAGGCCGCGGCGGACGCCGAGGCCGCGGCGGGCCGGAGGCTCGCGATTGACGGGCCGGCCGGGCCGGTCCTGGGGTCGGTCCCGGGGTCGGGGGTACGGCTGGAAGCTCGGGAGCCGCGCCGTAGCCGGCCGGATCCCCCCAGGGCGCCTGGACGTCGGCCTGCCCGTCGTCTGACGGCGGCCGGTAGACCGGCTTCGCCGTGTAGTGGTCGTAGGCCGGGAACTCCCCGTCGGATCCGTGTTCGTAGTCCGGGAACTCCTGGTGGGCTCCGTGGTCGGAGTCCGGGGCCGCCGGCCAGGGTCCCGGGGGATCCACGCCGCTCGGCGGGGGCGGGTGTCTGCCGTTCGCCTGGCGTGCATGGCTGCCGTTCGCCGGAGGCGGATGACCGCCGTTCGCCGGGGACGAGTAGCCGCCGTTTTCGGCTCGGCGTGTCACGTGGGCGGGATCGACGCCGGTCGGAGGCGACTCCTCGTACGTGTGGGGGCGGTCGTCCTCGCTCATCAGGGGCGTACCCCTCGCGGGGCAGATGCGGCGACGTCGTCCCTTTCGGGACCCAACATGGCGGCGAAAAAGCTGCCTTACGGGGCAACAGAGGCACGGCGGCTGACGGCCTCTCTGCGGCTGAGAGTCTAGCATCCGGCCCCGTGTCAGAAGTCACAATTCCAGCCGACGAGCTCGCGCGTGACGCGGTCGACTCCCTGCCGTCGGGGGAGCTCGAGCGGATGCTCTCGCATGGCCGGCCCCTCCGTGTGAAGCTGGGGATCGACCCGACGGCGCCGGATATCCACCTCGGTCACACCGTCGTCCTCACGAAGCTGCGGGCCTTCCAGGACGCCGGACACACGGTCGTCCTGATCATCGGCGACTACACAGCCCGGGTCGGTGATCCGAGCGGCAGGTCGTCGACCCGGCCGCAGCTCTCGGGCGAGCAGATCGACGCGAACGCCCGGACCTTCCAGGAGCAGGCCTTCAAGGTCCTCGATCCCGACCGGGTCGAGGTCCGCCACAACAGCGAGTGGCTCGACATGAAGATGCCCGACCTGTTCGCCCTCCTGCGGACGACGACTGTCGGTGCCCTGCTCGAGCGCGACGACTTCGCCAAGCGGCGGGCGGCCCAGGCGCCGATCTCGATGCTCGAGCTCCTCTACCCCCTGATGCAGGGGTACGATTCGGTCGCCGTCCGGTCGGATCTCGAACTCGGTGGGACCGACCAGAAGTTCAACCTACTCCTCGGCCGCGACATCCAGCGGGCCTACGGGGTGCCCGAGCAGGCGATCATGACGATGCCGATCCTCGTGGGGACCGACGGCCAGCGAAAGATGTCGAAGTCGCTCGGCAACCAGATCGGCGTGACGGACCCGCCGGCGGAGATCTACGGAAAGACGCTGAGCGTGCCCGACACCGCGCTCGCGGATTACTTCCGCCTACTCCTCGGCCGCCCTCCCCCCGAGGGGGTGGGTCCTCGTGACGCCAAGCGCCTCCTCGCGCGCGAGCTGGTCAGCCGCTTCCACTCGCCGCAGGACGCCGCGGCGGCCGAGGCCGGGTTCGACCGGGTCCACGTCGATCGTGGCGAGCCCGACGAGATCGACGAGTTCGTCATCGCCGCGCCCGATGACGACCGTCCAATTCATCTGCCCGGGGTGATCGCCGATGCCTTCGGGATCTCCCGATCGGAGGGGCGACGCCTGATCGGGCAGGGGGGCGTCCAGCTCGACGGCATACCGGTCGGCGAGGTCGATCTCGAGCCCGGGCGCCTCGACGGACGGGTTCTCCGGGTCGGCAAGCGGCGCTTCCGTCGGCTCAGGGTCGCCCCGTGACGTCCGGATCCAAACGCCATCCAGATCGAGGTTCGCCCGCATGACGACCCACAGCGGGGTGCTCCGCATCCACACCGACGGCCACGGGGAGATCGTCGACTTGACCGAGGGGGTTCGTGCGGTCGTTCGGACGACGGACGTCGACAACGGCCTCGTCAGCGTCTTCGTCGGCGGGTCGACGGCTTCGGTCACGACGATGGAGTTCGACCCGGCGATCATCATCGACTTCCAGCAGGCCCTCGGACGCCTGGTCCCGGCGAACCAGGGCTACGAGAAGAACCGGCGGGACAACAAGACGAATGCCCACGCCCGCGTCCAGGCGTCGCTCGTCGGGCCTTCGGTGACGATCCCGGTAACCGGCGGCCTGCTCGCCCTCGGGACCTGGCAGCAGATTGTCCTGGTCGATTTCGACGACCGGCCGCGGGAGCGGACGGTCTCGATCCACGTCGTCAGCTAGACCAGAGGTCTCGCGGGGGGCCGACTCTGGCCGCGTGGGGAGCGGGGAGGAGGGGGGCGCGCCAGGCAGGGGGGCGTGCCGGGCAGGAGGGGGACGAGGAGCCGGGCCGGGGGCGTGCGGGCGGGGGGGGCCGGGCAGGAGGGGGACGAGCGAGAAGAGGGTCTTCAACAAAACTACTTGACAGCCGCAAGCAACTACTTTGGTGGGTGCACGGGTTCCGCATCGGCATTTCGCCTGGAGCACGGACTGCCCAATCGGCCGGGTGGCAGCCGGCGCCGGCGTACAGTCAAGCCGCAGCCCGATCTCCGAGGGCGGCTCGCCGAGGGCTTCGTCGCCCGGTCGGCCCGCGAGCGCGACGGGGCGGAGACGGCGTCGTCGAAAAGACCGCGCGACATCGCCTTCCCGGAGCGCTATACTCCATCGTCCGCTGTTCGGGCCTCGGTCTTTGGCCCGGACAATGGCGACTCACGCCGGGATGACCCCGGGGTGGGGGCGCGACGGTCTTTGAAAACTCAACAGCATGCGCACCGAGATCCGGCCCTATGGTCGTTTCGGTGTGCGTCCAGGTTCGACCCGCGATCGGGAGCACTTGTGCTACCGAGTCGTGGTAACGAGTCAAGAATAGTAGTACCCCGTCATGGTTGGGACCATTGTGTATGGGTCCCAGACAATCCATGACACTCTCTTCACGGAGAGTTTGATCCTGGCTCAGGACGAACGCTGGCGGCGTGCTTAACACATGCAAGTGGAGCGACGAACCAGGGCTTGCCCTGGGGCAGAGCCGCGAACGGGT
>JAXDHV010000023.1:0-4656 GCA_034664295.1 Solirubrobacteraceae bacterium
GGCTAGGAACGACGGTCTGAACTGGCCCCACTGCGACGGTCCCAACTGGCCCCACCTCGTCCGATGCTGGGCTGAGGCTCCGGTGCTCTTTGAGCGACGGGCGGAGGTCGGCAGGAAGTGGGATCCAGAGTGGAGCTGTTTGAGCAGATCAGGCGGGACAGCGAGCGCGAGGGCCTGTCGATCCGGGCGCTCGCGGCGCGGCATGGCGTGCATCGACGGGCGGTGCGCCAGGCGCTGGAGTCGCCGGTGCCGCCGGCGAAGCGCGTGGCGGGCCGGCCGGCGCCGAAGCTCGGCGCCTATCACGGCCTGATCGACGAGTGGCTCGTCGCCGACCTCAAGGCGCCGAGGAAGCAGCGGCACACGTCGAAGCGGATCTGGCGGCGCCTCGTTGACGAGCACGGCGTCGTGGTGGCCGA
Organism: Solirubrobacteraceae bacterium; assembly: GCA_034664295.1. Taxonomy (GTDB): domain Bacteria; phylum Actinomycetota; class Thermoleophilia; order Solirubrobacterales; family Solirubrobacteraceae; genus Palsa-513. The sequence continues at coordinate 417 of JAXDHV010000023.1, forward strand.
GACGACGGTGCGCGATCACGTGCGCAAGCGCCGGCGCGAGCTCGGCCTGGCCGTTGGGGACGTGTTCGTGCCGCAGATCCATGCGCCGGGCGTGACGGCCGAGGTTGACTGGGGCGAGGCCGACGTCTACCTCGCGGGGTCGCTGACCCGGGTTCATCTGTTCTTCATGCGGTCGTGCTTCTCGGGGGCGGCGTTCAGCATGGCCAGCCCGGTCGAGACGCAGCAGGCGTTCCTTGAGGGTCACGCGCTCGGGTTCGCGTGGTTCGCCGGGGTGTTCGCCGAGATTCGCTATGACAACCTCGGCTCGGCGGTGAAGAAGGTTCTCCGTGGCCGCCGCCGGGTGGAGACGGACCGGTTCGTGGCGTTGCGCTCGCACTACCTGTTCGACTCTGTCTTCACGACGCCGGGGCTCGCGGGGGCGCATGAGAAGGGCGGCGTTGAGGGCGAGGTCGGCCGCCACCGCCGCAACCACCTCGTTCCGGTCCCGACGGTCGGGTCGATCGCGGCGCTGAACCGGCTGCTGCTCGCTGGCTGCCAAGAGGATCTCGACCGCACGATCAACGGGCGGTCCGGGACGGTGGCTGAGCAGTTCGCGCTCGAGCGGGCTGTCTTGCAGGCACTGCCCGGCGAGCCGTTCGATGCGACCGAGACCGCGACGGTTCGCGTTGACGCGAAGGCACTGGTCACGGTCCGCCAGAACCGCTACTCCGTTCCGGTTGCGTTGGCCGGGCTGCGCGTGACCGCCCGGGTCGGCGCCAGGGAGATCGCGATCTCCCACCAGGGGCGGGAGGTCGCCCGGCACGAGCGGCTGCATGCCCGGTTCGCGACGAGCGCCCGCCTCGATCACTACTTGGAGCTGCTGGCGCGCAAGCCCGGCGGCCTGGAGCGCTCGCTGCCGCTGGCGCAAGAGCGCCACCGCGGCGCCTGGCCCTCCTGCCTCGACGAGTTCTGGGCGGCGTTGACCGAACGCTACGGCCCGTCTGAGGCGGCCCGGCAGATGGTTGACGTGTTGATGCTCTGCCGCGAGCACGGCCCGGCCCGCGTGGAGCTTGCGGTCCGCGGCGCCTTGGCCGCCGGCGCGATCGACGGGCACGCCGTCGCCGTCCTCGCCCGCCGAACGAGTCCGCCGCGAACGCCAGCGCAGCTCGAGGGCCTCAGCGAGCGACTGACCACCCACGACCGGCCGGCGCCCGACCTCGCCGGCTACGACGCGCTGATCGGAGGGCAACGATGACCACGACCAAGAACGCCCGGACCGCCGCGTTGGAGGCGCTGATCGAGGCGCACGCGACCGAGCTGAAGCTCCCAACGGTTCGCCGTCGCTTCCGCGCCCTCGCGGACGAGGCGACCAGGGAGCAGCAGACACCGACGGCCTACCTCGCGGCGCTGCTCGAAGCCGAGACCGCGGAGCGCGCTGAGCGCAGGGAGCGGCGGCGTCTCGTCGACGCCCGCTTCCCGATGCTCAAGCGCCTCGAGGACTTCCGCTTCAGCGAGAACCCCAACATCCCGCAGGCCACGATCGCCGCACTCGCCGAGGGGTCCTGGATCGACGACCGCGAGACCGTCATCTTGATCGGCGACAGCGGCACCGGCAAGACGCACCTCGCAACCGCCCTGGGCATCTGCGCCTGCCAACAAGGCCGCCGCGTCCGGTTCACCACCCTCGCCGCCCTCGCGAACGAGCTGCAAGAAGCGCAGACCCAGCGCGACCTCGCCCGGATCGTCGCTCGCTACGCCCGCACCGAGCTCGTCTGCCTCGATGAGCTCGGCTACCTGGGCCTGCCCGACGGCGCCGCCGAGCTCGTGTTCCAGGTCCTCTCAGAGCGCCACGAACGCGGCGCGCTGATCATCACCACCAACCTCCCGTTCGGCGAGTGGACGAAGGTCTTCCCCGACCCCAGACTCGCAAAGGCCGTCGTTGACCGCCTCACCCACCGCGCGCACATCATCGACACCGGCACAGAGTCCTGGCGCTTCCGCCACGGCCTCAACACCAAGAAAACCTGACCCCGACCCCCCACCCGGGGCCGGCGCCGCGACCATCGCCGCTCCGGCTCACCCTACGGGCTCACCTCCGCGACGACGCTCGCGCACCACATCCGCCACACTCAACCCAACACCAACCAACGCGACGGTGGGGCCACTTCAAGCCGTCGCGGTGGGGCCAAGCGAAGCCGTCGCTCCCACCGCGTTCGTCGCCTACATCTTGGGCACGCTCTCAGCTGACGCCACAGCCGTCCTGCTTCGAGCAGTACGCAGCGTCGTCGCTCGCGTATCGCCGCCCCTCGGTCGGCTCGCTGCGCCCCACCCCTTCCACCGCGCGAGAACGGGACGCTTCCATATCGATGCACCGGAGCTGATCCGGCACCGTCTTATCCGCGCCCCGACGGCTTCCGCCATGAGACTGCTCGCGATCCTCGGGTCGGGCGGAGAGCGCATGTTCACCGAGCAGAGCTGGCGCATCGCCGACGACATCGTTGCCCGTCTCATCGCCGACGTCGCCGCCGACTGGGATGAGCGCGGAGTCACCGACACCGATCTCGAGGCGCAGGTAGCCGTAGATCGCCTGGAGCTCGGCACGCTGGCGTCCGCAGTCCGAGGGCACGACGAGGCGCGATCACAGAACAAGACCAAACTGACTCGACTTCTGCAACTTGAACTCGGGGGAATAAAGCTGGCGGCGATGACAGCAGCCCCCCAGATCTACGCTGAAGTTGACCGGCTCGACGCCGAGCGCGCCTTCCGTTCCGCGCTTCTCATCCCGACGGTGGCGCTCGCGGTTGCAGTCCGAAACGAGGAGCTCCTGTGGGGACTCCTCGCGCTCGCAATCTCCGCGATGCTCGCTGTGCAGGGGCTACGACGTGGCAACGAAGCAGGTTCCGTCCTCGTGGAAGCGCTCGACATCGGGACGCTCGACGCTCCCGTGCTCGACCGGTTGCGTAGAAAGGCGCGGGGCGTGCAGCCCACGAGCGAATCGCCGTAAGTCGGAGATCCGCCGATCCATGCCGACGCGCAGATCGTCGATCATGCTCACTGTGGACGGATGGATTCAGGAGCCGAGGCTCGGAGACGTGTGGTCGGCACTTCGTGAACCCCTGCTGCGCCTGTCGTTCGCGGACATGAAGACCGCGGCGGCCTCAGCAGGCCTGCCGGTCGCCAAACTGAGCCATTTACGCCAAACGGCGACAGGGAGGAGCTCGAAGGGCGAGCTCGCCGATGCGATCGATGGCTTGTTCATGCGCCTCGCGCCGCGCGAGCGGGACCGCGTGACGTCGCACCTTGTCGTTGAGCTACTCGAGCGACAGCCAAACGAGGCTGACCGACTGAGCGAGCTCTTCGAACGCGTTGGCTGGGTGCTCCTCGAAGGAGAACCTGTGCCCCTTGCGCTGCGAGTCGACGCCCTACCGGACTCATTGCCCGACGATGTTGAAGCCGACTTAAGGAAGGCTCTCCGTCGCTACCGTGACGGAGACCTAGACGGCGCCGTCACAGCGATCGCCGGCACGATCGACATCGTCACCGCGAAGATCTACGCAGAGCACCGGCTTGGGAACCACAAGCGTGCGCCATTCCATGAGCGCGTTGTGATGGCCCACAGGACTCGCGAAGGCGCGTTCCGCGCGTCGCTACAAGGGATGGATTCCCCGGACGTTGACAGCACATGGAAAGCGCTGAAGCAGGCTATGAACGGCGCTGCTCACGTGATGGCTGCCTATCGCCGCCACTACGGTGACGTCCACGGCGGGAAGGCGACCGACCGAGCGCTCGTCACGTCGGCCTTTCGGGCTGCCGTCTTTCTTCTTCACGGTCTTTCGGACTGAAGTCGACTCGGGTCCAGCGGCTCGTCGCCTTCCGCCACATCGTCGGCGCGGGAGCGGTGGAGGTTCGCTGCCATTGTGTAGGTCGGGTGGCGGTCGAGGTTGTGGCGGGAGCGGTCATACGCCCGCGTCGTCCGCGGGTCCGCGTGTCCCATCGCGTCCTGCACGTCCTGGAGCGGCACGCCGGCGCCGAGCAGCTCGGTCGCGAAGCCGTGGCGCAGGCTGTGCGGACTGATCCGATCGGCTCAAGCGCGGCGTCCCTTACAGAGGTCTCCCCCAGCATGGGCCCGATTGTTAGGAACGGCGGGCTCAAGTGGCCCCACTGCGGCGGTCTGAACTGGCCCCACTTGGCGTCCGATCGGTCATCGACGGTTCGGGCTCGGGAGAGCTCGATCGGGAGGTGGCGGAAGGATGGGATCCAG
>JAXDHV010000034.1:0-4069 GCA_034664295.1 Solirubrobacteraceae bacterium
ATCTCTTCGCGGGCGAGCTGACAACGGCGGCGTCGCTCGTGGATGAGATCCGGGCGGTGACCGAGGCGACAGGAGTCAACCTGACGCCGTATGGGGCGGTGGGATTCGTCGCGCTACGCGGCCGCGAGCCTGAGGCGATCGCGCTGATCGAAGAGAGCCGCCTGGATGCGGAGCGGCGAGGCGAGGGAATCGGGCTGGCAGTGCTCGACTGGGCGCAGGCGGTGCTGTACAACGGCCTGGGCCGCTACGACGAGGCCCGCGTGGCGGCGCTTCGGCTGTTCGAGTATCCGCACGACATCGGCGGCCCCAATACCTGGGGCATGGTCGAGTTGATCGAGGCAGGGGTCCGAGGTGGAACACCCGAGCTGGGCGGGGGTGTTTGCTCCCGCCTCGCAGAAATGGCCGAGGCGAGCGGGACGGACTGGGCCCGCGGGGTCGCCGCGCGCTCCGAGGCCCTCGTGGCGGGCGACGCTCGAGCCGAGGAGCTCTATGTCGAGGCCGTTGATCGACTCGGTCGGACGCGGATGGCCGTCGATCTCGCTCGTGCTCACCTGTTGTACGGCGAATGGCTGAGACGCAAACGCCGACGCCTTGATGCACGCGACCAGTTGCGGACGGCGCACCACCTTTTCTCAGGATTCGGCATGGAGGCGTTCGCCGATCGCGCGCGCCTAGAACTGGAGGCGACAGGCGAAGTGGCCCGCAAACGCACCGCCCAGACGGGACTTGACCTCACTCCGCAAGAGGCGCAGATCGCGCGCCTTGCCCGCGACGGCCTCTCGAACGCGGAAATCGGGGCGCGCCTCTTCATCAGCAAGCACACCGTCGAGTACCACCTGCGCAAAGTCTTCGTCAAGCTCGGCATCAATTCGCGCACCAAGCTCGCACAGGCGCTGCCGCCCGAGATGGGCGCGTACCTCCTCTCCTAGCGATCCCGCCCAAAGACTACGGGTTTCCGGGATGCGAGCGGTTGCCTGTCACGGCGACGATCGGCCTTGTGAAACTCACCGTGAACGGCATGGTGCCGAACACCACCGGCTACGGCGCCCCGGTATACCCACGATGACCAGCCTGCCGGCCCGCGACCCGGTCAATGATCGCCTCCTGACGCCGCAGCCCGACCCGCGCCGCTGGCAGGCGCTGGCACTTGTGTGCACGGCGTTCTTCATGACGGTCCTCGACAGCACAATCGTCACCGTCGCGCTCCCCTCGATCAAGAACTCGCTGCACGTGTCCGACAACAGGCTGCAGTGGGTGTTGATCGCGTACTCGATCACGTTCGGCGGCCTCCTTCTGCTCGGGGGGCGGGCGGCCGACCTGCTCGGGCGTCGGAGGATGTTCATGATCGGCCTTGCGATCTTCTCGGCGGCGTCTCTCGCGTGCGGACTTGCCAACACCATCGGCGTGCTGATCGCGGCCCGGGTTGTGCAGGGAGTCGGTGCGGCGATCGTCTCTCCCGCGGTGCTGTCGATCATCACGACGGCGTTCGAGGAAGGCTCAGAGCGCAACGAGGCGCTCGGCATCTGGGGTGCCATTGGCGGGAGCGGCGCGGCGGCCGGCGTGCTCTTCGGCGGCATCCTCACGAAGTACGCCGGCTGGGAGTGGATCTTCCTCGTGAACGTCCCGATTGGCGCGCTCGTGCTCGCGTTGACGCGCCCGATCGTGCGCGAGAGCCGCATCTCGGGGATGCGTGGCTTCGACGCCGGCGGCGCAGTCACGATCACGTCCAGCCTCTCGCTGCTCGTCTACGCGATATCGAAGGCGCCCGACGTCGGCTGGGCGACCGGCCGCACGATCGGGCTTCTGATGGCCTCCGCAGTGCTCTTCGTCGCGTTCCTGGCGATCGAGACGCGGATCCCGTCGCCGATGGTCCCGTTCGCCATCTTCCGCATCCGCACCGTTACCGGCGCGAACGTGTGTGGCTTCTTCGTCGGCGCGGTCGTGTTCTCGAACTTCTTCCTGCTGACGCTCTACGTGCGGCAGGTGCTTGGCTACTCGGCTCTCAAGACCGGCCTGACCTTCCTCGCAACAGCCGGGACGGTGGTCGCGGTGGCAGGCATCTCGCAGGCGCTCGTGACGAGGGTCGGGCCGCGGCCTGTGATGGCAGTCGGCCTGACCCTGATCACGGGCGGAATGCTCTGGTACACCCAAATCCCGGTGGAGGACTCGTTCGTCACGCACCTCCTGCCCGGGTACCTGCTGGTCGGCGTTGGCATGGCGTTCTCGTTCATTCCGATGTCGATCGCCGCGCTCGCCGGCGTCGGGCCGCAGCAGGCGGGACTCGCGTCGGGGCTGATCAACTCAGCGCAGCAGATCGGCGGCGCGCTGGGCGTCGCGGTCGCCGCGACCGTCGCGTTCACGCACACCAAGACGCTGCTCGCGTCGGGGCACTCGGCGGCGCAGGCCGCGACGAGCGGCTTTGCCCTCGGCTTCTGGGTGATCGCCGGTATCAGCGGGGTAGCGCTCGTCGCGTGCCTCGTGCTCGTTCGTGGGACCGAGCTCGAACCGCAGGCGGCCGGCTCGGCCAACAGGTCGCCCGATGGGTGATGGGACAGCCGTAAGCTCTCGACGCTTCGTACGACCAGGTCATCGCCTGGAGCCAGGCACTCCCGCCGCCAGGGAATGTCGGTGTCGGTGCCGGATCGGGTCGCGACCACGACCTCCGAGCCGCGGGCGGGCGAGAAGCCCGGCTACCTGGCCGCCAACGGGGCCGGCGCCGATGACGAGGTGACGGTCAGACATGACTGGTCCACTTGTGCCCGCTCATCGGTGCGATGGACGTCCCCGACGAGGAGGGACCCGATGTGGCCGATGCCGCGAACGCGGTGATCCGGGAAGCCAAGGAGGCCGGTGTGTACGTCTTCTCTGGCGGGCTGGACGAGGACGTGGAGCCCGTACGTCTCATGCCATACCTCCCCTGCAACCGCCGTCTCTATGACCGTTCAGTTATACGGCCCGCCGTGGGGCGCCGCAATACTCCAGGAGTCTTCAGCGGGCACCGTTGGACGCACGGCGGTGGGCGTGTGACTGCTTCGGTTCGGCTCTGGCGGGGGCCATGATCGGGCGGGATACTGCGTGAATGAGCAACGGGGTTCCGTACGTGCTGGGTCATTCCGAGGCCGAGTTGGACCGGCTGGCTCGACAGGCACGCGCCGTCAACCCGATCACCCAAAGGTTCTTCAGCGAAGCCGGCGTGGGCCCCGGGATGCGCGTCCTCGACGTCGGCTGTGGAGGTGGGGACGTGTCGGTGCTGGTCGCCGGTCTCGTCGGCCCGGGAGGCTCGGTGGTCGGGTTCGACCGCTCCGAAGCGGCTGTCGAGGCGGCCGTCGCCAAGGTCAAAGGGCTGGCCCGCGGGAACGTCACATTCGTCAGCGGTTCCCTCGACCAGCTGGTGGATCAAGGGCCGTTTGACGCCATCGTGGGCCGTTACGTCCTTCAGTTCGTCGACGACCCGGCCACGTTCGTCGGCTCGCTAGCGGCGCTGGCAAAGCCCGGAGCGCCCGTCGTGTTCCACGAGCTCGACTGGTCGGGCGTGACCTCGGATCCTCCGGTGCCGACATACGACCGGCTGGCCCGCCGGCTCGAGGAGGTTATCGAGCGGTCGGGTGCTGCCACACACTCCGGGATGCGACTGCCAAGCGTCTTCGTCGGCGCCGGGCTCGGTTACCCCGAGATGCGCATCGAGCAGCGGGCCGGGGCAGGCTCCACCGCAGTCGACGTGGTGGAACGGATGGTCGGCCTGGCGCGAACCCTCGCGGAATCGATGGTCGAGTCAGATGTCGCGGCCCGCGACGAGCTCGACCTCCCCAGCCTCCACGAGAAGATCATGGTCGAGGTGATGGCTGCTGGAAGCGTCCTCTGCTCGCACCTCCAGGTCGGCGCGTGGTGCCGTAACCGATAACGATCCAGGATCGAGGGACGCCGCGGGACAGCGCGGACATCAGGCCTGTTCCGGACGCCACTCGCGGGCGCTAGCGAAACAAGGCTCGGGTGTTCCTGGCGGCGTGCGCGTGCGAGTTACCCGAGTCCCGTGGTTGCACCGGCCTTGAAACCTGCGATGCTGCTGGTC
>JAXDHV010000032.1:0-251874 GCA_034664295.1 Solirubrobacteraceae bacterium
GTTTTCGCGCATAGGAGGCGATTGTGTTTCGCAGGCGGATGATGGTTCCAGTGAGTGCGGTTATTGCTGGGCTGGTGGCGATTGGGTTGTTGGGAGGGCCGGGTGTCGCGCTGGCATCGAATGCGTCTGTGGCGAGCAGCATGAACGTCACCGCTCCCATCCAACTCGCCGTTATTCCCGTCCACGTCGCCGTTAGTCTGTGTGGCAACGCTGTCAATGTGATCGTGGCCTTGAACCCCGCGTTCGGCTCGCACTGTTAACGTGTGCGCGCGGCATGAACCGCCGTGACGCATGGGTAGGAGCCCACCCAGGTGCTGGCTCCCGTTTCGATCGAGAGCAGTCGTAGGGTTGATCTTGATCAGACCGCGACGCGACGCTTCCTTCACAGTCGGGTTCTAGCTAGTGGAGCATCAGGCAACGTTTGCCGTGTTGACGAGATGACGGAGCCTGCGGTCTGAGGGGTGGCGGTTGCGCCAGGCGATGTAGCGGCGGATCAGGCGGGCCTGGGTGGCGTGGTCGGGGTGGTCGGTGCCGGCCAGGGTGAAGTAGCGCAACGCCCGGAATTGAGCTTCGATGCGGTTCAGCCACGAGCCGTAGAACGGGGTGTAGGCCAGCTCGACGTTGTTTGCCTGGGCCCAGTCGCGGATCTTCTCGCCGAGGTGGGGGCTGAAGTTGTCAAGGACGAAGTGCAGCCTCGTTTCGGTGGGGTGCAGGCTGCGGATGTAGCGCCAGAACGCGAGAAACTCGACGCGGGTTTTGCGTTTCTTGATGTGCCCGTAGAGCTTGTCGGCACCGATGTCGTAGGCCGCGATCAGGTGCCTGACGCCGTGCGGACGGGTGTATGTCGCACGGATTCGTCTTGGCTTGGCCCGTGGTGCCCAGCACTTGCCGCCCGGCTGGGGCTGCAGATTCAACGGCCCGAACTCGTCGAGGCAGATCACGACCGCCCGACCGGCCGCGGCGAGTTCGTAGAGCTCAACGATGCGGTCGCGTTTCGCCTGAAAGTCCGGGTCGTTGGAGCGCTTCCACGTCCTCACGGCTTGAAAGCGGACGCCCTCCTCACGCAGCAAGCCGCGCAAGCCTTCGTGGGAGATGTCCGTCACCACCCCCTCAGCAACCAAGTAGCGCGACGCCGCCGGTGGCGTCGGCGGCGTCGCTGACCTGCGATGGGTCAAGGCGGGGTTGGGTGCGGCTTCGTGCCGCCAGCAGAAGGAGCGACGGTTAGACGAATGGGCCCGAGAGGATCGGGGACGCGGTCGACGTGCCGGTCGGGGGCTGCGTGAAGATGCCCATAGCCGTCTTGCGTAGGCTGGCGCCAGTCACCCACGGCGCCATCGTCCCGGCGCCGCCTGAGAGCGTGATCCGCCCGATCGGCTCGCCCCCCATAGTGACCCAGAGGACGGTGCCGTTGGCAAAGTTGACGTTCTTGACGGTCGCCCGAATGGTCGTGAAGCCGCCGCAGGAGGTCAGCTGGGACTGGTCGCCGACTCCCTGACCGCTCGGCGTTTGGCCGCCGATCGCCGGTCCGGTCAGCTGCGCGGTGGTCGAGCCGGGAGCGTGTTGGCATCCCTGCTGGGCAGGCGTCAGCGGAGGCGGCGGCGGGGAGATGGTTAGGCTGAACGCTTGCGTCGCGCTCTGGCCATTCGCATCGGTGACTTTGACGGTGAATGTGAAGGTCCCGGTCGCCGTCGGGGTGCCGAAGATCTGCCCGTTCGAGAACACCGTCAGACCAGGCGCGAGCGTTCCGTCGGCGAGCGCCCACGTAAACGGCGGCGCGGTCTGACCGAGGACGGTCAAGTTCGCAAAGTAGAAGTTCTTGACGAACTGGTCGCCGACGAAGCCGAGCGTGCAGACGCCGGCCGTGCAGCTGAGGCCCGTGGTGTCGACGCTTAGTGGCGTCGGGCCATTGATCGAAGTCCCGGTGCCGGTGAGGTTGACCGTCTGGGTGCTGTTGAAGTTGTTGTCGAGCACCGTGAGAATCGCCGTCCGCGTCCCGGTCGCGGTCGGATTGAAAACGATCGTGATCGTGCACGACGCCCCGGCGGCGACAGAGCTGCCGATGCACAGATCATTGGTCCGGTTGAAGTCGAGCCCAGTGGTCGATACCCCGTTGACGAACTGCGCCGTGGTGCCGTTGTTGGTCACCGTCAACGTCTGCGCCACGCTGGTCGTCCCGACCGCCTGCGGGCCGAAGGTCATCGGCGCCGGGCTGAGCGTCACAGAGACAGGGGCCGGGGGCGGGGGTGGCGGCGTCCCTCCACCTCCGCCGCTCCCCCCTCCACCGCCGCTCCCTTGCGAGGCCGTCGCCGAGACAGCGCCGATCAGGAAGAGGGCAGCGAACACGGCGAACGTTGCGACGAGGCGAATGCGGGACAAGACGTTTTCCTTGCTGTAGAACGACACGGAGCCGGCTGTGCGCCGAGTGACCGGAAGCGTCGCTCAGCGGCGGTCTTAACCGCAATTGGACTTTGGTCCTACGACTGCCCCGCGGCTACCGCGTGATGCCGAGCGCTCGGGCCCCACACAGGCGGCTTGAGTGCGATCAGTGAGGCCGATCTGAGCGAAGAGGCTGGTGAGGTGGGCTTACACGGTCTCTCGCTGATCACGAGCCGCCGGGCGATCAGCTTGTTCGGGAGCCCCTCGCCGACGAGGGCAAGCATCTCGGCCTCACGCGCACTCAATCCTGTGTCCACGGCAGCTTCGGCCCGTTGGGTGATCATCTTCCGAGGCGCGTGGTGCCAGCGGTGAATCGCCGCGCGCCGCGGCGTGACGCCTGGATCTCAACCGTGTCGGGTCTGCGGATCTGACGGCAACCGCGCCCGGCCAGGCGGGTTGAAGTCCCCACAGAGCTCGGCGTCTCGGCACGGGTCGGTCGCGCCGTCTGCCAGCCTCGAGCAGCCAGCGTCGAGACTTTCGCTGTCGCCTGGGACGCGGGGTCTGGCAAGGCGACGAGCACAGACCTGTGTCGGACGAGCAGCGAGAGCGCGGACGGCTGGCTGATCTCGACCATGTACCCATGCGTCGGCGCCGCGCCCGGCCCCAGCAAGCCGGCGGCGTCGCCTCGATTGCTCTCCGCACGCCATTCGAGAACGCCACCGCGGACGACTGCTTTGCTCAGTTCGACATCGTCGGAGCTCACGACCGCGTTGGCGACAAAGCGGTCGCCGGGCCGAGTGGCCGACGGCGGCCAGGTGCTTGCGCGTTCGCCCAGCAGCGGGCGCCGGTGTCGTCGGGCGGCGAGTGCTCGCATGGTGCGGCGACCAGAAGTCCCGGCCCCGACTTCTGCTCTTCCGTCGAAGGGAGCGGCTCGCCGAGGCCCGTGGAGTCGTGTCGGTCGGCGACTCTCGTTCGCCGTGCGCCGACGGGCTCGCGTCGGCTGACCGGCTCGCGACCGCCGCTGGGCCCGTCAGGGTTCGACTCCGATGGCCCAGCGGACGGCGAAGTGGAGTGCAGTAGCGCGGACTACTGGCGTCGGGCTCTTGGATCCGTAGCGCGCCGCGACGACGTAAGAAATCAGAAGGTCGGCTTCTTCGAGCTCCGCCGGAACGTCGACGCCGGCGTCCTCGCACAGCTGGTACCGACCTCGGCGGCGAAGCCAAAGCTTGATATCTCGCGTCGACCATTCCACGCCGAGACCACCGCCCGGCTCGGCAGGGCCATCGCCCGCGTCCTCGCACAGCAACGCGGGCCATCGGCACACTCCTCTCCACGGCCGCGACCGACTTGTCCTGGGGCCGGCGGCCGGCGGGGCCCCTGCCTGGCGAACCCAGCACGCGCCTTCGGGGATTCCCTGACTCTCCTGGACCGTGTCCCGAACCGTGTCCCGAACTCAGCACTTCTGACGTGACCTGAGCGCGCTTGAGGAGACCTGAGCGCCTGTCAGGGCGGCTGACCGGACCATTGAAGACCGAACTTCAAACCCGTTGGGGCGCGTCTGATCGCGCTGGAAGGTTCGACTCCTTCGCCGCTCCGTTCCATTGAACGAACGACTCTCTCTGCGTGGGTCGGACGCGCTCGAGGTGCTCCAGTCCGAGTGCCGTGATCGTCAGCCGAATCGGGAGCCTGCGGTGCACTCGAGCGCGAGCTTGAGTTCATCCGGGAGATATATCGTCGTGCTCGAATGCCATACATCATCGTGCCATACGTAAAGCAGTGCCCACGGAGTCAGGTCGCCACCAGCTCGACCGCAGAGCGTCGGTGTTCGCACAACCGGCGCGATCGCCGGCCCTGAAACGCTGCTCCAACTTCGTTCAAGGCGGTTACCTGCGAGCAGTAGGAACTACGCACATCGCGGCGTACCGCCCCGGATGGCCGATGGCTTCAAGCCCCATACAGTTCCGTCCGTGAGCTGGCACCACAATCTCCCCACGGCCAAGGTGGTCGGGCTCTCGGCGCTCATCTTTTCGGCGCTGTATCTCCTCTCCGACGTCATCGAGGCGGTTCACGGCGGCTTTTCCGACACGCAGCTCTGGATGACGTTCGTCGCAGAGGCGGCCATTCCGGGCTTCGTGGTTGGCCTCTACCTTTTGCAGCGGCCGCAGATTCGATGGTTCGGCCGCGTCGGTGCGCTCGCCTACGCCTACGCGTTTGTCTTTTTCACCGGCACGGTCGTGTACGCGATGTTGAACGGCATCGGCGACTTCAACGTCCTCAGCGCCCACCTCGCGCCATGGATGACGATCCACGGCGCAATCATGGTGCTTGCTGGGTCGTGCTTCGCCTACGCGGTGATGACGGCGGGAGTGCTACCGCGCTGGACGGGCGCCGCCCTTGCGGCCGGGGTCGTCATGGTCGCTGCGTCGCAGGGCCTGTCAGAGCCTTTGCAGTTGCTGGCCGCCGCCACACGCGATGCGGCCTTCGCCGGCATGGGCGCCGCCCTTGTGGGATTCGGCCCGAAGTCGGGTAGGAACACCGACGCGGCTAGCCCGATCAGTCATGGCCTCGCTTCGTGAGGCGCAGAAGCGATCTCAGTCCCCGGGCGATCATCGCGGGCGGGGCTGTTGTCCGTCTCCTTGCATTGTCAGGGCGACGTACCTCCGATGGGGCGCCACGGCGGAGGAGGCGAACCTCTTTCTCCCGGGCGACGACCTCATGCAGCGTTCTGACGTGACGGCGACCCGTGCCGTCACGATCCACGCTTCCGCCGCGAATGTCTGGCCGTGGGTCGCCCAACTCGGCCAGGGGCGTGGCGGCTTCTACAGCTACGACGTACTCGAAAACCTGGTCGGCTGTGACATCCACAGCGCGAACCGGATCGTGCCCGAATGGCAGCACGTCGAGGTCGGTACCGAGGTCAGGCTCCACCCTCAGGTCGCGCTTACCGTCGCGGTGGTAGAGGGACGGCGGGCAGTGGTCTGGCGCGGCGGCGTCCCTATGGGGCCGGTGCCCGCGCCCTACGACTGCACCTGGGCCTTCGTGCTGCTCGACGGGCCCGGCCGCACGACGCGACTCGTCGTGCGCGAGCGCTACCGATACACGCGCTGGTGGGCCGCGCTCATCGTCGAGCCGACACAAGTGGTCAGCTTCCTCATGAGTCAACGGATGCTGCGGGGCATCAAACAGCGGGCCGAGCGACCGGGTCCCTGAGACATCACGTCGTGCGGCACTCCGCTTCCCACTGAAGACCCGCGCGACCCGCGATCCACAGAGTTTCGCTTCCGCGTGCCGGCGACCACCGCTCGGCTGTGGTCGCGCTGAGCAGGCGCGCGGCGGAAATGGCCTTGAGGTGACTCAAGGTTCTTGCGCGATGCGCGTCAGGCGCTCGTTGTAGCTGAGGAGCTCGCCGCCGAGGTCTCGCGCGCACGCGAGGACGATCGCGTCCGGGAGGCGTAGGCGCTGGTAGCGGGCTCGAAGTTCGGCAGCCCGCTCGGCAACCGTCGCCGTGAGTGGAGCGACGCTGATGCCGATCCCGGCGATCGCGTCCCGTGCGTCGGTCAAGCGGCCGACGCGAGCAAACGCAACGAGCGCCTCGCTGTAGGCGCTCGCCGGTGCGATCAGGCCCTCGTCGGCGGCGTCGGCCGCCTCAACATCGCCGACGGCGCGTTCATGGTGTGAGTCGGCGCGATCAAGGAGCCCAATCAGCACGGTGGCGTCGAGGATCAGCGATCCCACTCGTCGCGCAGTCGGTCGAGTTCGCCCGGCTCATAGATGCCCGTGGCGATGCCTGCGTGGCGGCGGACGCGAGAGCCGCGAGCGGCGATCATCAGCTCACCGTCGCCGAGCGGTCGGATCGTGACCTCCTCACCAGCGCGAAGGCCGGCCGCGCGCATCGCTGCGACCGGAAGCGTGACCTGGTTCTTAGACGAAACCCTTGGCATGGCCTTTACTCTACCGTGTCGCTTTGTAAAGGTCGAGTCAGCATCACGTAAAACAAATGGGCGGAGCAGACCGGCCGGCGACCTGATCGCGACTCGTGTTCGCGCCGAGCGACAACGCCGCGAAGGTGCCGGCCTTGTGCCAGATGAGCCGCGATCGACATTTGGCTGTTCGCGTCGATGGCCGGCGCCGGGGCCGCAGGCGGACTCAGCTCAGACGAGATCGCGACACCCGCGGCGAAACTTCCGGCGCCGACGACGAGCACCATGCCGCCCCAGCGTCTCGGGAGGAGCGCCAGAATGCGTTGTCCCGACGCTTGGGAGGCCGGATACGCGGGGGCACGCCGCGATCGTGGCCGGCAAGCCAGATCGAGGGCTGCCGCCGGCGTGAGCCGCGCCGCCGAGGCGAGCAGCGTGCCACCGGCAACACGAAAATGCCGATCGAGAGCACGCCCAGCAAGGAGAACGCTGCAAGCAGCCCGATCAGTCCCCACGCGACGTAGCCGCTGCTTTGCCGCCCGCGCGAGCACTTGTCATGCAGAGCGAGCCACACGAGCACCGTGACTATGGTCGGAACACCCAGAACGACGAGAATGCCTAGGCCATTCTCGCCTACGAGCGTCGAGTTGGAGTGGGTCGCAACGGTCGGGATACCGGTGCCGCTCCTCGTATCGGTCCCGCTGTAGACCGGCACGATCAACGCGGCAACTACAAGGCCGACCGACCACAAGAAGGCTGTCGCCGTCAGCCTGAACGCGCGGCGCCCATGAGCCACATCAGCATCCAGGGGCATGGCACTCAAACGTACACCCCACGCGGGTCCGAGTTCGATTCTCGACGGATGGGGCACGAGGCCGGACGCACGAGACGCCGGCCTGGCCGCTCGCCGACTGGGCAAAGACGGCGACGTAGCTCACGCAGGTCACGTCGCCGACGACCAGATGTCGATGTCGCTGTACGGGTGGTCGAGAACCACCGGCCGACGAGCCGTAGATCGCCGCGTCCGGCACGCTCGGTGGAGCAGGAGCAGGCCGAGCAGCTCAAGCTGCTTCTCCGACCGGAACGACCGGTAGATCGACGGAATGACGGTCGCACAACTGAGAAGCTGAACTCACAAACCGCTGGCAGACCGCCTAGTAAAAGCCTTGCGATTGGCCGACGCATGCGCATCGCCGGCTGACCAGACGGAGCGAACCCTCGAGATCCCGTCCCCCGCGACAGGCGCCGGTCACGGCGCCCGCTCCAGAAGTCGCCCAAGTGAGGGCACGGCTGGTCGGCCACATCGGTCGCAGAGACGCCCGAGGGCCCCGACTCCGTCGGCCGAAGGTGGCGGCCGTCCATCCCTTGGGTTCCTATCCGCGGGCACCCGCCGGTCGCAGGATGGCTCTACACACAACGAGCCACGGAGGCATACGAAATGCGCAGCATCAAGATCCGCACCGCCATTGCAGTCCTCGCCACGACATGTGGCCTCGGAGCCCTCGCCGGCCCCGCCTTCGCCGAGGACAACATTCCCCCGCTGGTCCCCGGCAAGTGCGCCGTCGTCGACGAGCACGGCAACGTCTCCTATGTCGCGAAGGGAACCCACGTCGGAATCCTCTACTGCGGCGCCGACGGCGACTGGCACATCGGCTGGCTGGTCGACGCCGCCGCAAAGCCACCCACCAAGAAGGCCGGCCTGCCGACCACGCCGCCCCGGACCCAGACCATCAAGGCCCTGCGGCACGCCGGTTGACAGACGCCCGACGGCTCGGGAGCCCCGCTTCGGGCTCTCGAGCGGTCCGCCCGGCCGGCCGGTCGCCCACACCCGCGTTGACAGCCGCCCGCGGCCGGAGCTACGCTCCTCGCCCACGCAAGACGTCCACCACGGGGGGCCGGTCATACGGGCCGTGAACGAGGATTCGCCGGTCGCCCGGTATCGCGCCTCACCAGCCGAAGTCAAAGACCAGCTCGACGCGATCCGGGCCGGTTCACCCCACCTGATCTACCGCGACGCCACCGACACCCAGCGGATCGTCTGTCTCGACGCCGCCCACCCCCGCGCCACGGTCGGCCGAAGTTCGTCCAACGACGTCGCGCTCGGCTCCGACGACGAGGTCTCCCGCGTCCACGCCGAAGTCCAGCTGGTCGGTCACGCCTGGACCCTCGTCGACGAAGGCTTCTCTCGCAACGGCTCCTTCGTAAACGGCCTCCGCCTCGCCGGCCGACGACGACTCGCCGACGGCGACAGCCTCCGGTTCGGGACGACCCTCGTCGTCTACCGCGACCCCCGCGCACAGCGGTCCTCGCTGACCCGCTCGTCCCCCGCCGGCCCCCCGGTAGACCTCTCCGACGGCCAGCGACGCGTCCTGATCGCCCTCTGCCGCCCCTATTCCCAGGCCGGCGCGTTCACGACGCCCGCCAAGAACCGCGAGATCGCCGACGAGCTCTGCCTCAGCGTCGAAGCCGTCAAATCCACGCTCCGCACCCTGTTCCAGAAATTTGATGTCGGCGACCTCGCCCAGAACGAGAAGCGCGCCCGACTGGTCGAGCAGGCCTTCCAACGCGGCGTGATCGCCTACACCGATCTCAAGCCGGCCTAGCTCGTCCCACGACCGGCAGACTTGTCCCAGATCCCGCAACCCTCGCCTCCCGAGGTCCGCCCCGTCGACCTTCTGATCAGACGCGCCAAGACGCTCGCACCGGGGATGAGCGCTCTCGCGCTCGCCGCCTGCGGCGCCAACTCCAGCCCGCCGGCGACCCAAGCCACCGGTCCGGTCGGGACGATCCACGTCGTAATGAAGAACATCTCGTTCAACCCCCCGACGCTCCACGCCAAGGTCGGCCAGACGGTCACCTGGACCAACCGCGACGACGCACCACACAACGTGACCCACGTCTCCGGGCCAAACTTCGCCCCGGCGCCGACCTTCACCAACGGTCACTCGTTCACCATCCGCCTGACCCGCCCCGGCACGATCACCTATCGCTGCACGATCCACCCCGGCATGCGCGCCACGATCCTCGTCGTCCCCTAGACCCGCCCCGTCGCCTCGCCCCAGGGCACCTCGTTCCGGGGCACCTCGCCCCCGGGGCCCCGCCCTAACCCAGCCCCCGGCGCCCCGCCCCTGTAGGCCCGCCCCGGCGCCCCGTCCCCGGGCCCCGGGGCGCCCGTCCCCGGGGCGCCCCGCGCCGTAGCCCGCCCAGGCGCCCCGCCCCGTAGGCCCGCCCCGGCGCCCCGCCCCGTAGGTCCGCCCCGGCGCCCCGCAGTGGACGCCCGCCCGGGAGGCCCTCAGCCAGACGCCGACATCCCAGCGCCAGAAGGGGCCATCCCACTCATGCCCGCATCCCCGCCCAACCCACCGTTCGGGCTCAGCGCGGCCGAGTAGACCGCCGGCCCTCCCGATCCACGCGAGCCGACGCCCGCCACCTTCAGCGAGACGGCCGCCACCGACCCGCACAGGGCCGGATCCGTGCTCTCCGCCGTCAGACGGTTGCTCAGATCGCTGATCCCCAGCGAGTCGTCGTACACCCCGTCGCCGTTGTAGTCGATCCCGTGCATGATCACCACCGCATTGTTCTCACGGATGTCGGTCACCACGCTCGGCGGGAGCGAGATCGTCCGCCGGTAGCGGATGTCCCCGACCGTCGGGTACCGCGTGAAGTCGATGATGCTCCGCGGGCTCGTGTCCCCCACCGTCGTCAGCGAGACCACCGGCGCCCCGTAGTACCTCGCCGCATCGGTCGTGCTGATCGTCAGGTGGCCATTGTGCGCCCGCGCCGCCGTCGCCGGCGGGCACAGCCCCTGTCCACCGGCGTGGATGTGCATCAGGTGGGGCGCCCCGCTCAACAGCCCGCTCGTCGTCACCGTGACCGTCGCGACGTCCCCGCTCAAGCGGATCGTCGCGCTACCCGATGCCGCCACGCGGTTCGTCGGAACCGGGTTCAGCGCCGCCCCGAACGGCTCACCCGACGCCCCCGACGACCCGCCGGAAACCACGACTACGACCCCCACGACCACTGCTGCGAGGACTCCCAATGCCGCGAAGATCGGCCACCGCCCCCTCGGTGACCCGCCGCCGCTCCTTCCGGACCCCGGTCCCGTCGCCGCCACCCCAACCGGCCGGCCGTCGCGCTCGGCCTCGGGAGCCGATGTCGCCGCCCGCTCGGCTGCTGACCCCCCGCTCTGCACAGGCGGCGGCTCTGAAGCTGGCTCGCCCCGCGATCGCGCGCCCTGCTCTGGCTCTCGATCGCCCGCTCCCGGTGGCGCCTGTCGGGATGATTCGCCTCCGTCCGTCGAGCTCGCCAAGGCCGCCTTCATCGCCTCCAGGGTGACCGGCGTCCCGTCCACCGCGTGCTCCTCGACCCCTCGCCCCGGCCTCGCCGCACCCGTCCCGACGATCGTCGGCGGCCCGGTGTACCGCCCGCCGACCAGCGCGGCCGCCGCATCCCGCCCGAAGTCGCCGGCTGACACGTAGCGGTCGGCCGACGCCTTGGCCATCGCCTTCGCGATCACCGGCCCCAACGTCGGATGGGCCGCCGCCGCCGGCCCCTCGAGCGACGGCGGTGGATCGTAGACGTGCGCGAACAACGTCGCGACCGAGTGCTCCCGCCGGTAGGGCACCTTCCCGGTCAGCATCTGGAAGAACACGCAGCCAAGCGCGTACACGTCCGTCCGTGCGTCCGTCGGGTCCCCCGTGATCTGCTCCGGCGGCATGTAGTCGACCGTGCCGACCACCGCCCCCTTCACCGTCATCGCCGTCGCGTTGTCGAATCGCTTTGCCAGCCCGAAGTCCGTCAGGTACGCGTGCTCCCTTCCGTCCCTCACCGAAATCAGGATGTTCGCCGGCTTCACATCTCGGTGCACCAGGCCCTTCTCGTGCGCCGCGTCGAGCGCCGAGGTGACCTGACCGAGGATCGCCACCGCCCGCTCCGGCGCGAGCGCCCCCTCACCCGCGATCAGCTCCCTCAAGTCCGTCCCGTCGACGTAGTCCATCGCCAGGAACAGCATCCCCTCGTGGTCCCCCGCATAGTGGATGCCGACGACGTTCGCGTGGTTGAGCGACGCCGCGATCCTGATCTCCCGCTTGAAGCGCTCCCGAAACTCCTCGTCGCCCGCCAGCTCCGGCGCGATCACCTTCAGCGCGTACCCCCGGTTCAGCGTGAGGTTGGTCGCCCGGTAGACCATCCCCATCCCCCCGCGGCTGATCAGCCCGTCGATCCGGTAGCCGCCGATCACGGCTCCGGCTTCCAACTGGCCGCCTCTAGAGTCCACTAGCAACCTTCTCCGTGCTCGCCAACTCGCCGCATCCATCAGGCCGGCGATCCGCCTCCCGAGCCGCGAGCTTAGCCGAAGCCGCACCTTCTCTCCAGACGCCCTCCGGAGGCCCCGGCCGCCGTCTGGAGGCTCGATTAAGTGTACGTCGGTTGGATTTGGGTTAAAGAGGCGTTCGTAATAAGCTCGGCCGAGGATGCACCCACCCCGGCGGGGCGACGCCCTGTCTGAAGCGGCTCCCAGGAGTCCCGGCAGCGCCGCAACCATGAGACCGCGCGCGGGCCCTGAATGGGCCGCCCTGATCGAGCGCGACGCCGAGCGCGCACTGATCGACGGCGCCCTCTCCGGCGCAGAGTCCGGACACGGCCGCACCGTCCTGCTCTACGGACACTCCGGAGTCGGACGGTCGAGCCTCCTCCGAGCCTCGGCCCTCGACGCCGAGTCCCGCGGCATCACCGTCCTCCAGGCGTCCGGGACCGAGCTCGAGCGCGGCTACGGATTCGGCATCGTCAGGCAGCTGCTCGAAGCCAGGATCGCCGGCCTGCCGCCCGGTCAGCGGCGCACGCTGCTCGACCAGGCCGGTCCCGCCGCCGAGGCCGCCCTCGGAATCGGTCCCCCGGTGCCGGGGGTCTCCACCGCAGGCTTCGACCAGATCGGCGGCGTACACCGACTCGTCGTGAGCCTCGCCGCGATCGATCCGCTCCTCCTGGCCGTCGACGACCTCCAATGGTGCGATCGTCCGTCGCTGGACTTCCTCTGCTTCCTCGGTCACCGCGCCACCCGGCTGCCGGTCACGATCATCGCCGCCTGGCGCCGCGGCGAGCCCCGCGTCAAAGCCGGCAGACTCCAAGCCCTCGCCGGTCAGCCCGAGACCATCTTCCTCACCCCAGCCCCCCTCACCCCCGACGGCGTCCGCACGATGCTCACACGCGACTGCGCAGGTGACCCCGCCGACCAAGCGGTCGACACCGTCCACGCACAGACCTCCGGTGAGCCGTTCCTGGCCGGCGAGCTCGTCGGCGGCCTGCGCCTCCGCGGCATCCCCGTGGACGGCGACTGCACCGCCGCGATCATGGCGATCACGCCCGAATCCGTTCGCCGCAACATCGTCGCCCGCCTCGGCCGCCATTCGGACGCCGTCCGACACTTCGCCCAAGCCGTCGCCGTCCTCGGTGACGCCTCGCTCTCCCAGGCCGCCGCACTCGCCGCGATCAGCCAGGACCGGGCGAGGGTCGCCGCCGCCGCCCTCGTGCGCTCGGGCATCCTCCGCGACGACTCCATCCTCCGCTACGCCCAGCCGCTGCTGCGCGCCGCCGTCTACGACACGCTCTCCTCCCTCGAACGCGCCGAGCTCCACCACCGGGCCGCCGCACTCCTCGCCAGTGCGCCGGGCTCCGACCCAGCCATCCAAAGACGCCTCGCCGAACATCTCCTGCGCAGCGAGCCGACCGGCGACTCCCGCTTCGCCGAGGTGCTCCGCGAGGCCGCCGTCCGATCGGCCGCGGACGGTGCCCCTGCCGACGCCCGCCGCTTCCTCACACGAGCGCTCGGCGACATCGAGACCTCACGTCGAGCCGAAGTACTCGCCCAGCTCGCCGAGCTCGACCTGCTGGCCGGGGATCTGCCCGCGGCCGCGATTCACGCCGCAGAGGCGATGTCGCTCCCCTCGACGCCCTCCGCCCACGCCGCGGCCTGTCTCGCCTGCTCGCAGGCAGTCGCCGCCACCCAAGGCCTCGCCGCGGCCGTCGAGCTGCTCGATGCACAGACACCGCTCCTGCGCAACGCTCACCCCGCCCTCGCGCGCGATCTCCAGGCCGCGGCCGCCACGTTCCGGGTCTTCGCCGACACGCCGCCATCGGCCTCGCCTGAGGCAATCGTCGAATTCGAGCACCTCGCCGGCCCGACCCAGGCCGAGCTCGTGACGCTCGCCTCCTGGGCCTCGCACGCAACCCTCGCCGGCGAGGCCACCGCCGCTCGCGTCGCCGACGCCTGCGCGCGCGTGCTCTCTCACGACGGCGACCCACCCGCCGACGATGCCGCCCGCTACCTCGCAGGCCGCTCCGCGCTCCTCTGCGACGCCGGCCCCACGCTCGACGCCGCCCTCGCGCGGGACTGCCCACCGCCCGCCGGACACCCGACCGACGATCCCCCTCTCGTCGCACTCGCGCTCCGCGCCCAGCGTGCCCTCGCCCGCGGCGACCTCGCTCCTGCCGAGGCCGACGCTCGGGCCGTGATCGACGCCATCGAAGCCCAGCCGTCGACGCCTCTGCGCCGCCGCATCCACGCCGACCTTCTCGCCGGCCTGGTCATGATCTGCCTGGAGCGCGCCGACCGCGGGGCCACGGAGCTCGCCCTCGCCGAGTTGGACGTCGTCGCCGATGGCTGCGCCCCGGCCGCCGCGTCCCTGCGCATCGCCGTCGCGCTCGCCGCCTCGAAGCCCGCGACTGCGCTCGCCGCGGCACTCGCCGCCGCCCGCGGGCCAATCGGGCTCGCCGCGCCCGGCCTCTCATGGCGACCCTGGGCGGCAGTCGCCCGCCACCGCGTCGGCGACACGCCGGCCGCGCTCTCGCTTGCGAGCATGCATCTCGAACACGCGCGAGCCTGGGGGAGTCTCCCGCTGCTCGGTCGCGCGCTGCTCGTCCGCGGCGTCGTCGAGCCCGGCGACCAGCGGCTCCAGTTCATCGAGGCCGCGATCGCCGTCCTCGAAGAGACCTCGTCGAGGCTCGATCTCGCCCGGGCGACGATCGAGCACGGCGCCGCCCTGCGTCGCGCCCGGCGCCGCCGTGAGGCCCGGGAGCAGCTCGTGCGCGGCGCCGACCTCGCGAATCGCTGCGGGGCCGAGCTCCTCAGCACGCGGGCTCGCGCAGAGCTCGTCGCCGTCGGTGCCCGCCCCCGCCGCGCCGCATTCACCGGCGTGGGCTCGCTGACGCGCAGCGAGCTTCGCGTCGCCCAACTGGCGGCCGCCGGAATGACCAACCGCGCGATCGCCTACGAGCTGACGGTCAGCGCCAAGACGGTCGCCGGACAGCTCACCGCCGTCTATCGCAAGCTCGACGTCCACGACCGTGCCGCCCTCGCGACGGCGATGGACGCGCCCGACCACACCGACCTACCGGCGGCCGCCCACAACCGCGAGTCGGTCCGTTGAGCTCGGCGATCCACGAGGCGAGCGCCGAGCCCACTTCCGCCGACGCCCAGGTCACCGATCGGGGAGCGCGCATCGGTCGCTTCGTCGTGACCGCGGCGGTTCGCATCGCCAAGCACACCACGGTCCTCCAAGCCCGCGACCCCGACGGCTCGTTCGTCGCCGTCAAGCTCGCAAACACGATGATCGGCGGCGAGCTCGTCGACCGTGAGATCGATCTCCTACGGGTACTGCACGCCCGCGTACGCCCCGGCGCCCGGCTGGTAGCTGACGGCACCCAGGTCGGTCGCCGATACGTCGCGACGCGGTGGATCCCCGGGACCGACGCTCGCGTTGCCGCCGCCGAGCTTCGCCAAGACAGCCGGTCGATTCGGGTGCTCGAGCTCGGCGTCCGTATCGCCCGGGCCTACGCCGACCTGCACGCCGCCGGCGTGCTCCACGGGCAGGTCCATCCCCGCCACGTCCTCGTCGATCGAGACGGCACCGTCGACCTGCTCGACCTATCGGTCGCCGCCACGGCCTCCGATGTGCCCGCACCCGCCCGGCTCGCCGCCCGCTTCAACACGCTGAGTCCTCCCGAGCAGGCTGCCGCGCTCCTTGGCGGCGAGAACCTCGAGATCACCGTCGCGTCCGAGCAGTACTCAGTTGCCGCCCTGATCCACCTGCTGATCACCGGCCGCCTCCACGCCCGGCTGCGACTCGACCGCAGGAGCCTTGCCGCGGACATCCTCGCGAGTCCGACGCTGCCCTTCTCGGAACTCGGGAGCCCCAGCTGGCCCGAGCTCGAGGTCGTCCTCGACCGCGCGCTGGCGAAGGACCCCCACCGACGCTATCCGTCGGTCGACGATCTTCATCGCTCGCTCGACGCACTGTGCAAGGACGCCGCCGCCGCGCCGCCGCCGGCTTCCACGGGCGCCCGGACCGGACGTGCGCCGCTGGCGGGTCTGCTCGACGACTTTCGACGGGAGGCCGCCGCCGAGCCCGCGGTCGGCCGGCTGCCCGCGCCGGCGTGCTCGATCAACTACGGCGCAGCCGGCGTCGCGTTCGCCCTCACGAGGCTCGGCAAGCTGACCGGCGACGACGACGCCCTCCAGCTGGCCGACCGCTGGCTCTCGGCCGCCGAGCGCGACCGCGGAAGACCCGACGCCTTCGACGACGGCGACGAGCTGACCCCACGAACAGTCGGGATCATCTCGCCGTTCCACAACCTCAGCGGCCTCCCGGCGGTCCGCGCCCTGCTCAGCGACGCAACCGGCGATCGTCCCCGCCAAGCCGCCGCGCTCGACGACTTCCGCGTTGCGACGCAGGCGCCGTGCGCGAACCTCGACCTCACGCTCGGACGATCGTCGGTGCTGCTGGTGGCCGCACTGCTCTACGACCGCTCACCCTCCGACTGGCCCTCCGCACAACGCCTCGCCGACTACGGCGACGCGCTCTGCGCCGGCGTCCTCGCCGACCTCGATGCGACCACGCTGCCCTACCACGGAATCGCCCACGGGTCGGCCGGCATCGCATACGCCGCGCTGATGTGGGCCCGGGCCCGCCACCTGGAGCCTGACCCCGCCGTTGCAGACATCCTCGACGTCCTCGCCGCCGCCGCCGAGCCACACCAACGTGGAGCCCGCTGGCCGCTGACCCCGGCCGACGAACCCCCCGCCGCCCGATACTGGCCCGGGTGGTGTCACGGCAACGCCGGCTACGTCTTCCTCTGGAACCTCGCTCGAACCACCTACGGCGAAGAGCGCTACGCCGAACTCGCCGACCGTGCCGCCTGGCTGATCGACGCGCCGGCCGGTGTCAGCAGCCTCTGCTGCGGGTCGGCTGGCCAGATCTACGCCGCGCTGAACCACGCCCGCGCGAGCAACGACCCCGCCTGGCACCCGCGCGCGCTCGCGCTGGCCGAGCGCGCGGCTACGGAGGCCCGCCTCGCATCCGACTCCAAGACGCCGCTCAGCCTCTACAAGGGGCACGTCGGCCTGGCCCTGCTCGCGCTCGAACTCGAGCGCCCCGAACGAGCCGCGATGCCACTCTTCGAGTTCGAGCCCGCAGCCTGACGGCAACACCCGAGGCGCCCGCGCCCAAACGTAGGACGCCCCAGGCCAAAGTTGGGGTGGGTATCACCGATGCGCCGCCGCCGACTCCCGGTCTAGGTTTGGATCGACCCAGATCACGACCAGGAGCCCGACCAAGATGACCGAAGAGGAACACGCCGAAGAGGGTGCCGAGGAGCCAATCGAGGACCTCGAGGCCCCCGCCACCGCCCAGGACGACGTCGCCGGCGGAGCCGCCTGCGGCAAGCCGTCGATGATCTGCGAGCCGCCCACGTGCGACGCGACGGCGGCCAAGTGCACCGGCATGAGTCACAAGATCGTCGTATTCGAGCAGTAGCCGACATCGATCGCCGCAGTGCGCGGCAAGCGATCCGGACGACGAGCAGGGAGACCGATATGACCGACACCGAGCACACCGACGAAGGCGACGAGGAGGCCATCGAAGACCTCGAGGCCCCCGCGGCGATGCAGGACGACGTCGCCGGCGGCGGCTGCGTCAGACCGACCTGCGCCGGCCCGACGAAGCTCGTCGTGGTCTGCCAGGAGCCGACCTGCGCCGACACGGCGGCGGAGTGCGAAGCCGCGACCCACAGCCTGATCCTCCACCAGAACTAGCAGCCCGCCGACCGTCCGCATCCGAAGCCAGGAGCTCCGCCCAGCGATGACCGACCAGCAACAACACGAAGGCGACGAGGAGGCGATCGAGGATCTCGAGGCCCCTGCCGCTGAGCAGGACGACGTGGCCGGTGGCGCGGCGTGCGGCAAGCCGTCGATGATCTGCATCCAACCGACCTGCGAGCTGACAGCCGCAGAGTGCACCAAGATGAGCCACAGGATCGACGTTTTCGAGCATTGAGCCGACACGCCACGCGCTGGATCGCCCACCGACACCGAACGGAGCCACATCGAATGACCGAGGAAGAGCACAACGACGAAGGCGCGACCGAGCCGATCGAGGATCTCGAGGCTCCGGCGGACGCGCAGGACGACGTCGCCGGCGGCATGTGCGCAAAGCCGACCAACTTCTGCGCGCCGCCGACCTGCATCGACACGAAGACCGAATGCATTCGACTGACCCTCCAGGGTGTCGTGCACGAGCAGTGACGAGAGGGCGTGCCGACGTCCAACGGGCGAGCCGTCGTGGCCGGCTCGCCGGCCGCTGACTTCTTCGTCCTGCGGGCGCCCCTGCTCGCGCTCGAGACCCTCACCCGCTGGGCGGACGGCGTCACCGCGCCCGCCGCCTGCGCCGGCAGCGACGCCGATCTCGATCGCGCGCTCGACCACGACCGTGTCCTTTTGCGCTCACGGCTGGCTGAGCTCGCCCGCGACCAGCAGGTCGCCGACGGCCTCGAGCTCACATCGCCTGACCTCGCCGACGCACTCGACGCCTGGCGGATCGATCCTGCCGCGCGCGCGACCCGATCTGCCGAGCGCTCGCTGGTTCGCTACCTGACTCGCGCCGCCGCCCGGCCGGACCTCTTCGGCCTCGCCGGCGCCTACGTCGTCGGGGAGTTCGGCGCTCCTGCCCGGCTCTCCCTGGCTCCGCGTTCCGAGCTCGTCGCCCGCGCGAGCGTCGACAGCGGGCTGCTGCGCGAGATCGTCCGCCGCGCGTCCCTCGAGGCGATCGACGACGATGACCTCGTCGTGCGCCGCAACGGCGGCATCTACCGTGTCGCCGGACGCCTGCGCGTCGCCGCCCGGCGCCCCGGCGAGACCGGCCACCGACTCGTCGCGATGCGCCCCACCCCCCTGATCGAGGCCGCGCTCACCGCCGCCACCACCGCCGACGGCCTCTCGATCGGCTCGCTGATCGCCGTCCTGGCGCGCGACGGCGCACAACCCCAACAGGCCCGCCGAGTCGTCCGCCGGCTGATCTCCAGCGACCTTCTCACGGCCGTCGAGGACATCTCGGTGACCGGAGCCGACCCGACCGACCAGGCGATCGCCGCGCTCGACCGGATCCCCGGCGGCGAGGCCCGCGCCGCCGCGGTCCGCCGTGCGGCCGGCGCGACCCACGGGGCGCAACGCCTCGCCCACGACGCGATCGACAACATCGCGAGCGCCCTCGAGCCGACCGGCGTACCGCTCAAGCGGCGGCGCCTGCTCGCGGTCGACGCCCGCCGACCCGGCGAGATCCGGCTGCCCCGCAACGCGCTCGGCGAGATGCTCCGCAGCATCGATCTGCTCGCCCGCGTCACAGCTCCCCAGGCCGGCGCGCTCGAAGCCTTCAAGGACTCCTTCGAGCGCCGTTTCGCCACCCGCACCGTCCCACTGCTCGAAGCGCTCGATCCCGACTTCGGGATCCGACTCGGCTCACCGGGGGATCCGCCGGCCGAGTCCCGCCCGGATCCGCGTGCGACCGCCCGCCGGCGCGCGCTACTCGCGCTCATCGAACGCGGAAACTCGTCCCCGACCGCAGCGATCGAGCTCGGCGACGGCGAGCTGGCGGCCCTCGCGCGCGAGCGCCCCGCCCTGCTGCCGGGCGCCTTCGCGATGCTCACGCGACTCTCCGCCCACGACGCCGACGCCCTCGCGGCCGGCGACTTCCAGCTCGTCGAGCCGACGATCACCGGCCCGTCCGGAGTACGCCTGCTCGGGCGCCTCTGTCGTGGCGATCCAGACCTCGA
This sequence comes from Solirubrobacteraceae bacterium, assembly GCA_034664295.1. Taxonomy (GTDB): domain Bacteria; phylum Actinomycetota; class Thermoleophilia; order Solirubrobacterales; family Solirubrobacteraceae; genus Palsa-513. The sequence goes on from JAXDHV010000032.1 coordinate 19,392, forward strand.
CGCGCGCGTACGCGAGCACCTCCGACGCGAGGCCGCGCTCGACCCCGACGCGATCTTCGCCGAGCTCTCGATCGCCCCCGAGACCGAGGCCGGTCTCAACATCACGCAGCGACCCGTGCTGCGCGACTGGGAGATCGAGTACGGCGGGCGCTCCGGCGCCGACCCCGCTTGCCGGCTCGAGCTCGCCGACCTTGTCGTCTGCGTCGAGGACGGAGAGGTCCTCCTGCGCTCGTCCAGGCTCGGCCGCCGCGTCGTTCCCGGTGTCACCACCGCGATGAACTCGATGTGGGTCTCGCTGCCGGCCGCCCGCTTCCTGATCTCGCTCGCCCATCAGCGCACCACCGGATACCTCGGCTGGAGCTGGGGCGAGCTCGCCGACGCGCCCGCTCTCCCCCGGATCACCCGTGGCCGCACGATCCTCGCCCTCCGCCGCTGGAACGTCACCGCCGACGAGCTCGTCGCAGTCGACGGCGGCAGCGCTGCCGCGGGGTTTCGCCGGCTCGCTCGATGGCGAGCCGCCCTCGGCCTGCCCCGTCTCGTCTGCTTCGACCACCCCAAGAACCGCCTGCTCGTCGACTTCGACAACGTGCTCAGCGTCGACGCCTTCCTCGCCGCCGCCCGCGGACTCGACGTGGTCCGCTTCGTCGAGGCCCTGCCGGCAGACGCGAGCCCGGTCGAGGGGCCCGACGGTCACTACGCCCACGAGCTCATCGTCCCGTTCACGCTGACTGAGGCAAACGTCTCCAGAGCCGGCCGCCGCCCGGTCCCAGCGCCGGTCAGCGAGTCCCGGCGCCGCTTCCAACCAGGGACCGAGTGGCTGTTCGCGAATCTCTACGGACCGGTTGCCAGCGCCGATCGCGTGCTCGTCGACCACGTCGGCCCGCTCGCCCGCAGGCTTCGCGACGCCGGTCTGATCGATCGCTGGTTCTTCATCCGCTACGCCGACCCCGCCCGCCACCTGCGGATCCGCTTCCACGGCCGCCCAGCCGACCTCACAGGCGAGGTGATGCTGGCCCTCCACCACGCGACCGCGCCGGCGCTGGCCGAAGGTCTGCTCTACAGGATCTCGCTCGACACCTACGAGCGGGAGATCGAGCGCTACGGTGGGCAGGCCGGCGTCGAGCTCATGGAGCAGGCGGCCGAGCTCGACTCCGACGCCGCGATCGACGTCCTGCATACGCCGCCGAACCCCGTCGAGCGACGACATCTGACCGTCGCCAGCCTGGCCGGCCTGTACGCCGACTCCGGGCTCCCGCCCCAGGCAAGGCTCGACTGCTGCATCGCCCAGCGCAAGGCTTGGACGCCGCCCGGTGCCCGGTCGCTCGGCGCGCTGCTCGGGGCCGGCGAGCGTGCCGAGCGAAGCGCCGTCGCAGAGACCGTCAAGGAGCTGTTCGTGCCCGATCGCAACGATGACGCTCGCCTCGCCGCGGTCCGCGCACGCTCGGCCGCCCTCGCGCCGGTCCTCGGACGGCTTTCCGCGCTGGAGGCCGACGGGATCCTCGAGCGACCGCTGCACGACGTGATCTGCTCGCTTGCACACATGAGCGTCAACCGGATGCTCCGCCGCGGCGCCAACCTCGACGAGCTCCGCGTCCACGACGCCCTCGCCCGTCTCTACGAAGCTCAGATCGCCCGCGACAGGCTGCTGCGCGCATGATCCGTGGGCCCGCGAGGAGTCCTGAGCTGCCACCCGGCAGCCAGCTTGCCGGCTACCGGATCCGGTCGGTGCTCGCCGTCGGAGACCTCAGCACGGTGTACCTGGCCGAGGGCGCCGAGGGCGCCTTGTGCGCGTTGAAGGTCCTCTCCCCACAGCTCGGCCTCGACCCGAGCTCCCGCGTGCGCTTCAAGCGCGAGGCCGAGTACGCCGAGGCGCTCGACCATCCCCACATCCTCGAGCTCTACGACACCGGCGAGGCGCCGGACGGCACGCTGTTCCTCGCGATGCAATACGTCCCCGGCGCAGACCTCGGCACCCTGCTCTCCCGCAGGCGGATCCTCGATCTCCCGACGGCCCTCGCGATCCTCGGGCAGATCGGCGATGCCCTCGACTGCGCTCACGCCAGCGGTCTGATCCACCGGGACGTCAAGCCGGGCAACATCATCGTGGACGACGAACACCGCGACGGTCCGTATGCCTACCTGACCGACTTCGGGCTCAGCAAGAACCCCTCGGCCGACTCGATCGCATTGACGAAGCAGGGTCAGTTCGTCGGGACGACCGCCTACACCGCGCCCGAAGAGATCCTCGCCCAGCCCCGCGACCACCGCGTCGACATCTACTCGCTCGGCTGCGTCCTCTACGAGGCGCTCGTCGGCACGCCGCCGTTCGTCGGCGACCGCGATCTCGACGTCCTCTACGCCCACATCGGCGACCCCCGGCCCAGCCTGACCGACCGCCAGCCCCAGCTGCCCGCCGGGATCGACCCGATCATCGCCAAGGCGATGGCGATCTCCCCCGCCGATCGCTACGCGAACTGCGCCGAGCTGATCGCCGCTGCCCGCGCGCTGCTCCCGGACTCCGCGCCAGGCTCGCCCGATGTCGTGCCCGGGTCGCCCGATGTCGTGCCTGGCCCGCCCGACGTCCCGCGCGGCTCGCCCGATGTAGTGCCAGCGGCTGACCCACCGCCCCGGCAGGCACTCGACCGAGCGGCCTCCTCACACGAGGATCCGACGGCTCCCGCGGCCCCAGCCGCGCCGCCGGTCTCCCTCGGGCCGGGCGATCACCTGCGGCTCGTCGTCATCGAAGGACTCGGCCTCGGCAGCGAGCTGATCGTCAGCGACGAGCTCGAACTCGGTCGGCTGAGCACGCTCGGCGGTCTGCTCGCACCCGACCGCGGGATCTCCCGACGCCACGGCCGCGTGACCCGCGCCGCCGACGGCGCCTTCGAGGTGATCGACGACCACTCGGCGAACGGCACCTTCGTCAACGACACGCGGGTCGCCGGTCGCCACCCCCTCGCACCCGGCGACACCCTGCGGATCGGATCGACGGTCTTCGCGGCCAGTGCCGTCGACCCGCGCTCGACCCCTGGCCATTCGCAGGCCGAGCTTCACCTCGTCGCCCCGATCGAGCCCGGCGGAGCCAAGCGCCTCGTTCTACGTCTGGAGGTCGACCTCGAAGCCGGCGAGCTCTTGATCGCGTTCGAGGATGGTCCGACGGCGCGGATCGTCCGCCACGGCGATGGCTGGCAGGTGCAAGCTCCGTGAGCGCCGATGCCGGCCTGCTCGGGCGGACCAAGGTCGACGAGCTCCTGAGCACCGCCGTCCTAGATGTCGCCGGGCACGGCCTGACCGGCCGAGACCTGGTCGCCGCCGGGGTGATCTGTGGACGCTGGCAGCGCTTGGAGGCCGACCTGTCGGAGGGCCTCGGCCTGGTCGCCGCGCACGCCCCACCCGCTTCCGAAGTCCGCGACGAGGTCCGCGCCTTCCGCCTCGAGCGACGATTCCTCAGCGCCGAGGACCTCCGCTCCTGGATGCGCCCCCGCGGACTCAGGATCGCCGACCTCAATGCCTTTGCGGCACGGACGGTCGCCCGCCGGCGGGGCGGGACGCCGCAGCCGGTCAACAGCGACGACATCGCCGGTGCGATCGTGGCCGAGGCGATCTGCGGTGGCGCCCTCCAACAGCTTGGCTGGTGGCTCGCCGACCGGCTGCTGTCCGCCGGGCCCGTCGCGGGGGTCGCGCCGGTCGCGGGGGTCGCGCCGGTCGCGGGGGTCGCGGGGGTCGCGGGGGTCGCGCCGATCGCGCCGGTCGGCCTCGAGCACCCTCGCATTCAACAGCTCGTGTTCGCCGAGGCCTGCACACTCGCGGGTGCGGCCAGTCGCGAATCCGGCCTCGCCCGCGCCGAGCGGCTGGCCTGGATCGCCGGGCTCGACGACGCCCACCAGGGGTGGGAGGAAACCGTCGCAAGCTCACGCGAGGTGACTCGGAGGCTGCGTGACCACGCGCTCGACTGGTGCCGGTTCGAGCTCGACGAGCTCCGCCTCGCCTCGGCGGGGGCCGCGGCCGAGGCCGCCGCCCAACTCGCCGACGGCAGCGACCCGCAACAGGTCGCAGCCACGGCCGGCGTGCCGCTAACCGTCCGCCGTCTCGTCCTCGCGGATGCAAGCCCCGACCTCGCCCGAGCGTTGGCCGGCGCCGTGGTCGCAGACGTCCCCGGTCCGACGCGCGAGGGCGAGGACCACGTCGTCGTCCGGGTCCGCGAGCGGGCGGTCCCCGACCCGACCGATCAGACGCTGATCGCGCGAGCTCGCGAAGAGGTGCTCGCCGACGCGCGGGCCCAGTTGCGCGCCGGAAAGGTCCGCTGGCATGACCGAGCCTGAGCACCGTCCTCAGGGGAAGCCGGGGTCGGGGTCGGCGTCGGGGTCGGGGTCGGGGTCCGGAGCGGGGTCGGCGTCCGAGCTGGCCGCCTGGGCCGAGCCGACGGCGATCGTCCGGGCGCTCCCCTTCATGGCCGGCCTCCCGGCGGCCGTGCGCAACCTCGTGCTCGCCGGGTTCGAGGAGCGCACCTACCGCTTCGGGGAGACCGTGCTCGCCCCCGAGGACGAGGCCTTCGTCGTCGTCGTCGAAGGCGAGGCGCGCGCGATCGCCGACGGCCCCGACGGGACCGAGATCTCGCTCGGCCTGCTCGGGCCCGGCGAGACGAGCGGTGAACGCGCCCTCGCCGAGGACGACCCGCCCCGGGTGACCCTGCGCGCCGCGTCGGCCGCCGTGCGAGTCCTGCGCCTCGACCGGGCGGTTGCCCGCGCCCTCGCCCGCGCGCACCCCGAGGCCGCGGCCGGTTTCTCCTCGCAGGCGCGCGCCAAGCGGATCGGCGCCTTCCTCCGCATGGACTCGACGTTCTCGCAGCTGGACGCGGCCGGGCTCGGCCTGCTCGTCGCCCGCGGCCGTGACGTCGCCGTCCATGACGGAGAGGTCGTCGTCGCCGAGGGCGATCAGACCGATCACTGGTGGATCGTGCAGTCCGGGCGCCTCGTCGAGCAGACGGGTGACGGTCCAGGCCGGCGGGACGTCCGCTTTCTGCGGGCCGGCGACGTGTTCGGGGAGGTCGGCGCACTTCGCAGCACGGCGCGCCTGACGAGCGTCACCGCGGTAGACGACTGCTCGCTGCTCGAGCTCGACAGTGACGTGCTCGCCGAGCTCGGCGGCCACGATCGGGCCTTCGCCGACAGGTTGGACGACCGCGCCCGGCTACACCTGAGCAGGATCGCCGTGCGACCGCTCGACTTCGGCGGCGGCGACGTCCTCTCCGGTGTCAAACAGCGCCCGCCGCCCCCCGCGCCGCCGTCGGAAGACGCCCGGATCGCGGTCGGCGTCGAGCTGGTCGACGCCCCGCAGGCCCCCGCGCCGTGGGTCGCCCCCCGTCGCTTCCCGCTCGTCCGTCAGATCGACTTCGCCGACTGCGGCGCCGCCGCGCTGGCGATGGTCTGCCGTGCCTTCGGACGCAAGGTGTCGCTGACCTTCCTGCGGCAGGAGGCCGGTACCGGACAGGAGGGAACGACGCTCCGCGGGATCATGCGGGGCGCCACCCGGGCCGGCCTCGAGGGGCATGCGTTGAAGGCGTCCAAGGACCGTCTCGACGACTTGCAGCTCCCGGCGATCGTCCACTGGGACGGCAACCACTGGGTCGTCCTCTACGCGATCGACGGCGACCACGTCCGGATCGCCGACCCGGCCCGCGGGCTGCGGCGCTACACGCGGACCGAGTTCACCGAGAAGTGGTCGGGATGGTCTGCGACGTTCCGTCCCACGCCGGCGCTCGACGACGCCCCTGTCGAGCGGCTCGAGATGTCCTGGCTGCGCCCGTTCGTCGCACCGCTGCGCGCCAAGCTGGCGATCGCGACCGTGATGGCGATCGTCGCGACCGCGCTCGACCTCGTGGCCCCGGTGCTGACCCAACACGTCGTCGACTCGGCGGCCAAGGGCGACTCCGGGCGCGTCTCGTTGATCGTCGCCGTGATCGTCGCCCTCCTGCTCGTCGGTCTCGCGATCAGCCTCGTCCAGCGGCGGATGCTCGCCCGCGCGGCTGTCCGCCTCGACGGCGACGCGCTCGACTTCGTCTCCGGACGGCTGCTCGACCTGCCGCTGGCGTATTTCGAGGCCCGACGCACCGCCGACATCGAGCGTCGGCTCAACGGCCTGCGCCAGGTCCGCTCGCTGCTCGTCCAGGGAATCGTCGGCGGCCTCTCAGCCGTCATCCAACTCGTCGTGTCGCTGGTGATCATGTTCAGCTACTCGGTCGTGATCGGCGCCGTCTTCATCGCCACGGCGCCCGTCTATGCCGGCTTGATGCGCTACTCCTCGCGCCGGCTGCGGCCGACCTTCGACAGTCTCGAGGAGGCCTACTCGAGACACGCGGCAAAGCAGCTCGACGCAATCAAGGGAATCGAGGCGGCGAAGAGCGCCGGCGCCGAGGATGGTCTGCAGCGGGGGATCCGCGAGGAGTTCTCCCGACTCTCCGACCGCGTCTTCCGCGGCGACTGGGTGCTGATGTTCTACGGCGCGGCCGTCCAGCTCGCCGGGTTCCTGCTGTTCGTGCTCTTCCTCTGGGTCGGCGCCCTCCTCGTCGCGAGCCACAAGCTGACGATCGGCCAACTCGTCGCCGTCAACTCGCTCGTCCTGCTTGCCAACGCCCCGATCGGTCTCCTGCTCGGGCTCTTCGACCAGCTCCAGCAGGCAGCAGTCCTGCTGCAGCGCCTTCAGGACGTGCTCGAGGCCGAACCCGAGCAACGCCGCGACGTGCTTACCCCACGCAACGTCCGCCGCCTGTCCGGCCGGATCGCATTGCGCCAGGTCGAGCTGACCTACCCAGACACGCCTGAGCGCAAGGTGCTCGACGGCGTCTCGCTCGTGCTCGAGCCAGGATCCACGCTCGGGCTCGTCGGACGATCCGGGTCCGGCAAGTCGACCTTGGTCCGCTGCCTCGCCGGGCTCGTCGTCCCCAGCGGCGGCAACGTGCTCTACGACGAGGTCGACATGCGCGAGCTCGACTGGCGTCAACTACGCCGGCGGATCGGCGTCGTCCTCCAGGCCCCGTACCTCTTCGATGACACGATCGCCGCGAACATCGCTCTCGGCGAGCCGGTCCCCGACGCCGCGCTGGTCCAACGCGCCGCCGAGATCGCCGACGCCGCCGGCTTCATCGAGAGCCTGGCGCTCGGCTACGAGACCAAGGTCGGCGACAGCGGAATGCGCCTTTCCGGTGGCCAGGCCCAGCGGGTCTGCATCGCCCGCGCGCTCTATCACGATCCCCCGGTCCTGCTCTTCGACGAGGCGACCAGCGCCCTGGACACCGAATCCGAGGCGGCCGTCAAACGCAACCTCGACCGCGTGCTCGAGCAGCGCACCGCGGTGATCGTCGCCCACCGACTGAGCACGATCCGCGACGCCGACGTGATCGCCGTGCTCGAACAGGGACGCCTCGTCGAGCACGGAACCCACGACGAGCTGCTCGCCCGCGAGGGCCTCTACCACCACCTCCACGCGAGCCAGATCGCCTGAGCGGCCCTGATCAGGATCTACTGCGCCTGCGGCCCCGTAGTTAGGGGTCCGCGGCTGGCCCGGGGCCCTCCGTGCACGGATCGGACATCCCCCGAATCGAGAGGTGCACATGCCAGAAGGGGAGCGGGGCGCTAAGCTGGCGTCGAAATGCGACCGGGCGACTTATGCGCGTCTTCGCGAGGATTCAGGGCAGCTGGCGCAGAAGAGAGGCCGCTTTTCGCAGTTGAGAAGCGGCCGCGACCGCCCCGTATCGCTCTGTTGGTGGGGTTGGATTGCGCCTACGGCCGTGTTTCGCGCTCGGCGGTCGCCGTGCAAGCTCGGGCGGTCATACCCGAGCATGCGCTGGAGGGCGCGGGGGTGGAAATAAGGCAACGGCGGTGCGGTGCCGCGCGGGGAGCGGGTCGAGGTGCCACCGGGGCTCACAGGAGGCTCAGACATTGACCGAGCTGCTGGTGGGGACGAAGAAGGGTCTGTTCCTGCTCGAAGGCGAGCCTGGTTTCGGCTTTGAGATCAAGACGCGCGCGTTCGCCGGGCAGCCAGTCGACTTCGCGACCCACGACCCCCGTAGCGGGCGGCTGCTCGCGACTGTGACCTCGCCGTTCTACGGCCCGAAGATCTTCTACACAGACGGCGATCCGGCAGGCGAGTGGGAGCAGGCAGACGGCGTCTCTCTGCCCGACGGTGGCGATCACGCACTTGAGCGGATCTGGGTGATCGTCCGGGGGGAGGCCGACGGGACCTTGTACGCCGGCGGAGATCCCGGCGTCCTGTTCGAGAGCCATGACGGCGGTGCGGGCTGGGAGATCAACGCGGGACTCTGGGAGCAGCCGTCGCGGCCGCACTGGCAGCCCGGCGGCGGCGGCCTCTGCGTGCACTCGATCTGCACTTGGCCGGGGGATCCCGCGAAGCTGGCCGTCGCAGTCTCGGCAGCCGGGATATGGTTGACCGACGACGCCGGTCGTACCTGGCGACGGGGCAACGAGGGCCTCAACCCACGTTACCTGCCCGCGGAGGCGCTCAGGGATGAGAACGCGGGCCGCTGCGTGCATCATGTCGAACGTGCGCCGAGGCAGCCCGAGCGGATGTTCATGCAATTTCATGGCGGTGTCTATCGCTCAGACGACGCGGGCGAGAGTTGGATCGACATCGGTGGCGGTGGGCTTCCGTCTGACTTCGGCTTCCCGTTGATGGTTGACCCCGCTGATCCAGACAGCGCCTATGTGATCCCGCTCGCCGCCGACATGGATCGTGTCACTCCCGAAGGCCGCGTGCGCGTGCATGAGACGCGCGATGCTGGGTCAACCTGGGTCGCCCGGGGAGAGGGCCTGCCGGTGGAGCACGCATACCTGACGGTGCTGCGTCAGGCGTTCAGCCGCGCTGGGGAGGGCGAGCGCCTCGAGCTCTACTTCGGCGCCACCTCCGGCGATCTGTTCGGCTCAGGTGATGCTGGTGCCACTTGGTCAACGGTCGCAACACGGCTCCCGCCCGTGTTGTCGCTCGTCGCCATTCCAGGACATACGTCCCCATCCGGACGATCGGTTCCGCGCTGAGAAGACTCCTTCGCCCCGGGGGAGCCAAGCCTGACGAGCAAGCGTGAACCTCATCCGGGGCGAGGAATGCCCGAGCGCGTCGCACTCACGCCCTCCCAGCCGACGACGACGGGATCGATGACGGGACTGGATCCTCGGCGTGGGAGCGGATCACGAGGGAAGCTCACCCCGCCACTCGTGGACCCGACTCTCCCTCTATTTGCATCGGCGGATCGAGGTCGAATCCGTTTCGACCTTCAAGCGGGCTCGAACTGGCCCACCTGCTCTTGGGCGGTCGCTCATCGCTTCGGCACCAGGATCTGCGCGAGGGCTCCGCTCGGGAAGCGCTCCTCATCGACCACGTCCAGCTTCAGGTGCTCTCCCAGTTCGGCGAATGGGCTGTGGCCCGCGCCGATCGCAATCGGGACCGTCGTCAGCTGGTATTCGTCGACGAGGCCGAGGCGGGTCAGCGACTTGGCGAAGTCGGGGCCGCCGTGGACCAGGACTGTCCCTTCGTCGTTCCGAGCCTTCAGGTCCGCGATCTCCGCGCTCAGGTCCCCACGGAAGATCTCGGCCGGTCCCCATTCCGCCTTCTCCAGGGTGTGGGAGAAGACAGCCTTTGGCTTCTCGTTCATGGCGGTTGCGATCGGCCCCTCGGAAGCGGCCCAATGCGGGCCCATGATCTCGTAGCTGCGGCGGCCCATTGCGTGGACGCCGGCCTTCTCGAGCGCGCGGCGGTTCCACTCACCTGAGTCGTCGTCGAACCACTCGAACATCCATTCATGGGTCCCGTCGGGGCTGGTGACAAAACCGTCGAGGGACATGACCATTTTGAGAACTACTTTTCTATCGCTCATAACGGTAGAGACCGACCGCGTAGCGTGAATTCATCGCTCGGTGGATTCGGAGGGAAAAAGTGGGCCCCGGCGTGCGCCGGGCCCCTCGGCGAACCGCGCGGCGAAGGAGGAGCTACACCGCGGCGGGCTCCATCTCGGGCAGCTCTCGTCGGCTGGCGGGCCCACGCGGAACTCCTTGGCGATGACCAGGCAGCTGAGTCGACCTTTACAAAACGATGCGCTAGAGTAAAGGCCATGCCAAGGGTTTCGTCTAAGAACCAGGTCACGCTTCCGGTCGCAGCGATGCGCGCGGCCGGCCTTCGCGCGGGTGCCGTCGAGATCACCACGGTCGGGTGATCGGGCGACGATTGGATGATCGTCGTTGGAACGCCGTCGCCGACGGGCCACAAGCGCCAGGGCACACGACCACCGCCGCCACCCCACGGGCACCGCGCCCTAAGTGCTTGATCGAACGCCGCACGTACCAACTCTACGTCTCGAGCGCCCGCTCGTCACGACGACGGTCGCCTTCCGTGATCCAGGCACCTCGCCGCTGTTCCGCAGCCCCATCCCTCAACGGGAACCGCCGCCGGAAGTCCGCGCTGCTCGTGCTTGCGCAAACCGACAGCCACCGTCTGGCTTCGCTGGCCCGGTCCCCCTGCGGAGGCCAACGAGCGTCTGCTACGTGCGGGTCCAGATGAGCCACATCACGAAGCCTGCGACGAAGGCTCCTGAGATGATCGCGGCGGCTGCGTCACTGGCGAGCGAGTCGCCGCTCGCGAGGGCGAAGATCAGGCCGAGGAGCGCGGTCGCTCCGGCGCAGGTCCAAAGAAACCAGCTGTGCCACCGGGGTCGCTCGATCCGAAAGGACTGATCCTCGCCGGCCGGGGTCGTAAAACGTTCCATTCGAGTATCCCAACGGCCACGGCAAACCCGGCGCCGAGAATCCACTGGCTTGTCACGACGGATGCGGCCGCGAGAGTAATGAGCGCATTCACGAGCCAGTCGATGCGCCGCCGTAAGGGCCTCACCACGGGAATGTACCGGCGCCGAGGCCGGTGCTCGCCACGCACGACGGAAGCTGGGCCTCGAACGGCGCTGCACGCTCTGCTCCGTTGCACGCCGTGGGTCGCGGCCGCGCGGTTGCAGTTCGCGCGCACAGCGACCGCGTCAAGAGCGCTCCCCCGAGCCGAAGGACCGTATGGGCGACCGGCTGGCCGAACGCGCGGTAGGGGACGGTGGTGCGGAACAGACCCGGCGGTCCGGCCAGCGAACGTCTCGCTTCGGTCAGCTGCCTGCGAGGATCGTGGCCGCCCAGAGTTCGACGACCCCTACCGTGCCGGCTGCAGCGGCATGATCGAGGGCTTCCTCGAGGTCATCTCCGTAGCGCAACTCCACCGACCACGGCGTGAGCCAGAGCGACTCCCGGACGGCCTCTGGAACCTCGAGGCCGCCCGCCGCTGCGCGGTCGAGCAGGAACCGCAGATCGTGCGTCCGCGGAACCTCGAGACCACGCGCCGTGAGCACCGCCTTCGCAAACTTCTCGACGGCTTGCTGAGCGTGGAAGCCGACCACGGCGTCCGCCGCACGCTCGCTCGCGCTCAAGATCTCCAGCGCATCGCGATCCTCGCAGGCCTTACGAAAATACCGCTGCGCGAGCTCGAGCGCGTCAGGACTCGGCAACTAGTCGGCCCTCAGCAAGCGCGGCGTGAATCAGCGTGCCCTTTACCGGTCCCCACTTCGCCACGTGCTGCTCACTGACAACGATCACGTCCACCGGAATCTCCAGGGGGGGAAGCGCGTCGCGAAGCCGAACCATCTCGACAGCCCGGTTCGCGACGTCCCGCTCGATCACCAGGAAATCGAGATCGCTGCCGTCGCGCGCATCACCCCGCGCATGCGAACCGAAGACGAGCACCCGCGCAGGCGCCTGCGCCGCATCGGCCAGGATGCGCCCCGCCCGGCTGATCAGCTCACCGTCGACCATGCCCGAACCGTAGCTGAGCGCCCGGACCGGGATCAGCAGATCCCGACCGACCCGGCACGCCCGATCGCTCCCGGCCCTCCACGCCTGGCTCGTGGCGCCACCCAGCGACGGCGCGCCGGGCGCAACCCCGGCCAACGTCGCCCTCGTCGACGCGCTACCCGGCGCAACTCCTCGTCGCGTAAGGCGACAGCGTCCCACGCTCGAGCTCCAACTCGGATCGCACCGCTGCGCGCTCGACGGGTACGCAGCCCGCGATCGGCCATGTGATCATCAGGAAATGCCGCGATCCGCGCGCTCGTATCAATGCGGCGTGGATGTCGCGCGACGTGACACCCCGCCGGGACAACAGCGATTCCAGGCTGACTTGACGTGCGAGCGCGAGCAACAGGTGCTCAGGCTCGACTGCCGCGCGGCCGAGCATTCTTGCCTCATCCTCGGCCAACAAGATCGAGTTGTACGCCTGGTCGGTGCCAATCACGACGCCCAATCATCCCAGGCGGTCAAGCGAAGTCGTCGTTCTTAGCGCGCACGAAAGTGTCGCTCCCGCGTGCGCACAGAAGCCGCGTCGAAGGCGGCGTGAGGCCTGTGACGAAGCTCCTGCTCACGAAGGCCAGAATGCCCAGCGCGTCGTGACCCTCCGCGATCGCTAGTCCAGCGACTGCAGGTGCTCAACCAGCCGGCGACCGGCCTCCTCGGGCACGGAGGTCATCGTCCGGCGAAACGAGATGCCATGACCTCCGATCGCCTTGATCACCCAAGCCGGCAGGGGCTCGGGCGTCCGACGAAAGTCGAGCAGAGCCATCGCGTACTCCTCATCGTCGTGCTCGGGGTCACCGTGGTAGGCGCGCCGCTCGAGACGGCCCGACGCCCGCCCCCAGGCGACGATGCCCTCGCCGGACCGGTACAGGAAGACGGTGTCGCCCCGCTCGAGAGACTCGATGCGCCGCTTCCAGGGGTCGAAGAACGCCGCCGCCTTGCCCTCCTCGAGCATCTTGCGATCATCCTCCGGCTGCCTGGCGTTGTTGGTGTTCAGCAGGTAGAAGCCGCAGGCGAGATCCTGATCGGGGCTGTCGCGCTCGAGCACGGAGCCGCGTGAGTTACCCGTCAAATGGTCCCGCCGAAACCCGTGCGAAGCCGAGGGTGCACTCGCCGCCCGCGCCACCCGCGCCCCGAGCACGCGAGCCCGCACCACCCGCCCCGCCCCGAGCCCCCGCCCCGCCCCGAGCCCGCGAGCCCGCACCACCCGCGCCACCGCGAGCCCGCGCAACGTAGTTTGCCCGCCTCGGCGTGTGGGCGAGTGCCGATCCGCTTCGGGGACCGAAACGTAGGCTGTGGGTCAGTCCTTAGCGTGACACCGAAACCGAGGCCCACCGTGGCTAGCTCAGTCATCCCGCACCCGTCTCCCACCACTCCCGGCAACGTCGGCGCACCAGCCGATCTCGCCGGTCTGCTCAGCGAGCGCGAGCGCGGCCGGCGCGCGCCGTCCGATCGCGTGCTTCGCAGCCCGCTCCTGGCAAAGCTGACCGGCGTCACCTCGGTCGCCATCGCGGCTGCCGCGGGCTTGATCGTCGTCGGCATTCTCGCCGTACTCGGCGGGGCCTATGACAGGCAGGTCGTCAGCGATCAGCTCGTCCCCCAGAAGATCTTCTTCCCAGCGCCCGGCAGTCCCGGGCTGCTGCCGGGAATCAAGCAGTACGCCGGCCAACAGCTCGTCAACGGCGACCAGGCCAGGGCGTACGCCAACAACTTCATCGCCGTGCACCTTTCGAAGATCGCGGCCGGCCAGACCTACGCCCAGGTCAGCGCGGCTTCCCTGGCCGCGCCGTCCGACGCGAAGCTGGCGTCCGAGAAGGCGGCGCTGTTCCAGGGCGAGACCCTCCGCGGCCTGCTCCTGGGCGCCTGGGGATGGGCGATGGTCGGCGCGATCGCCACGATCGCCGGCATTCTCCTGATCGCACTGGGCGCGGTCCTGCTCGTGCTTCCGCTGGCCAACTGGCAGGTGAATCTCAGAGGCCGCTCGGCGGTCGCCCGCCGTGCGTGATGTCAGGCGGGGCAGCCGCACTGAGCGATAAGCTCTGCACGGAAATGGCGGCCGAGACAGACCTGCAGGCACACGGTGACGGATTGCGTCGCCTGGTGCACGACGTGCGCGAACTCGCGCTCGGCGAGCGCACGTCCTACTCGTCCGGTCGCCTCACGGTCTCGACGTCCGAAGCCGCGGCCCTCGTTTCCGATCCTGCCCTCGCAGGCGTCCGCCTGGCCTGCGCTGCTCCCGGAGACGCCGTCCGGATCGTCGCCGTGCTCGACGCCGTCCAGCCGTGCACGAAGGGCCCCGGTGGCGGCGGCGTGTTCCCGGGCTTCGTCGGGCCGGCGATGCCGCCCGGCCGGGGGGAGACCCACGTGCTCCGCGGGGCCGCCGTGATCGCCGCCGGCCATCTCCCGCGAGCCCAGGAGGCCGTGATCGACATGTCCGGTCCGGCCGCGCCCCTCTCGCCGCTGGCGGCCACCCACAACCTCGTGATCGAGTTCGACCCGGCGCCGCAGGCGCCGTGGGAGGACGTCGAGGCGGCGGTCCGCCGCGGTCTGCTGCGGGTCGCGGTCCACCTCGCCGACGCGGCGCTCGACGCCCCGCCCGACGCCGTCGAGGAGCTTCCCGGGCCTGGGGCCGGGCCGGTCGGCCGCCCCCGCATCGGCATCGTCACGAACCTCCAGACGCAGGGGAAGTACAAGGACGTCTTCGTCTACGGGCGCAGCCTCTCCGGCGGCCTGCCGACGGTGATCTCGCCGAACGAGCTCGACGACGGCGCCGTGGTCAGCGGCCAGTACGGTCACCCGGCGCTCAAGAACCCGACCTACCTCCATCAGACGCACCCCGTCGTCGCCGCCCTGCGCGCCCGCGACGACGTCTGCCTGGCCGCGCTCGTCCTCTGTCCGGAGCCGGTCGGACAGGACGCGAAGGAGCTCGTCGCCGCCCACGCGGCGCGCCTCTGCCGGGCGCTCGACCTCGACGCGGTGATCCTGACCAAGGAGGGCGGTGGCAACGCAGACGCGGACGTCGCCCTGAAGATGGACCGGCTCGAGGAGGAGGGCATCGTCGCGGTCGGGATCTTCGCCGAGATGGCCGGGCGCGACGGTACCGGGCCCCCCCTCGTCGTCCCGCCCACGCGGGCGACGGCGATGGTCAGCGTCGGCAACTACGACGAGCGCATCAGCCTGCCGGCCTGCGACCGGGCGCTCGGCGGCGGGCGGCTCGCCCTGGTCGACCGGCCGGCGACCGACGCGCTCGAGCTCCCCGTGGCGGCGATCTACTGCGCGCTGAGCCCGCTCGGCTGGGGCCATCTGACCTGTTACGAGGCGGCCGTCTGATGCGGATCGTCCACTACATCAACCAGTTCTTCGCCGGCGTCGGCGGCGAGGAGGCCGCCGGGACGGGACCGGAGCTCCATGACGGCCCCATGGGACCCGGACGGCGCCTGGCTGCGGTTCTCGGCGACGAGCACGAGATCGTGGCGACCGCCGTCTGCGGCGACGACTACGCCGCCGGCCATCCCGAGTTCGCAGCCGAGCTCATCGAACAGGCGCGCGCCCGCGGCGCCGAGCTCCTCGTCGCCGGGCCCGCCTTCACGAGCGGGCGCTACGGCCTGGCCTGCGCGCGGATCGCCGGCGCGGCGGTCGCGGCCGGGCTGCCCGCCCTGGCCGCGATGCATCCCGACAACCCGGGTCTCGCGGAGGCGGCCGGGGCGCCCGTCGTCGAAAGCGCCGAGACGGCCCGGGGCATGCGCCCGTCGCTCGACCGGCTGGCCGCCGCCGTGACGAAGCTCGCCGGTGGCGAGGAGCTGACCGCCGCGGACGGTCGCGTCGGGGCTGTCCCGCGGATCAATCGCCGGGCAGCCAGCAACGCGGCTGAACGCGCAGTGGCCCTCGTCCTGACGCGCTTGGCCGGGGACCTCCAGGCGAGCGAGATCCCGCTGCCGGCCTTCGACCAGATAACCCCGGCCGCCCCGATCGCCGATCCGGCCCATGCCCTGGTGGCGCTCCTCACCGAGGGCGGCTTCGTCCCGGTCGGGAACCCCGACCGGCTCGAGTCGGCCCGGGCGACGAAGTGGATCCGGCACTCGCTGGAGGGTCACGACTCGGCCGAGGCGGGGACATTCGAGTCGGTGCACGGGGGCTTCTCGACCCAGTGGGCGAACGCCGAACCCAACCGCATCCTGCCCCTCGACGTCGCTCGCCAGCTCGAGCGCGAGGGGGCGATCGGCGGCCTCCATGCCGAGTACTTCGCGACGACCGGGAACGGCACGACCGTCGCCGATGCCCGGCGCTTCGGCGTCGAATGGGCCGCCGAGCTTCACCAGGCGGGCATCCAGGCCGCGATCCTCACAGCCACTTGAGGAACCGGCACGCGTTGCGGGTCAACGCTCACCAAGGAGTTGGAGCGAGCCGGAATTCCAACGGCGCTGCTGTGCAACCTGGTCTCGATCGCCGTCCGCGTGGGGGCGCCACGGATCGTGCCGACGCGCGGCATTCCCTACCCGACCGGCGACCCGGAGCTCGGTCCCCAGCAGGAACGCGCCTGGCGCCGGCAGCTCGTCGAACGGGCGCTGGTGGCTGTCGCGACACCGGTCACCGAGCCGACCGTCTTCGACTGAATGCGCTGACATGACCACTCCCGTGATCTCGGCCGCCAGCGCCGTCCTGGCGCACACGCCCGGCCTCGCGCGGCTCGGCTCGAAGCCGTCGCGCGAGCTCGGCCGCGACCCGGCGGTCGAGGAGCGCTTCCTCGGAGCCCTGCGCACGTTCGAGCAGGCGGTTGCCTATCCGCCGCACCAGGCCTTCCTCGGCACCCTGCACCCCCGAGACCTGCCCGCGCGTCCGTGGGTGGACGCGCCGCCCAACGGCGCCGTCCGCTTCGCCGGCGCCGGCGAGCTGATGCCGGAGGATGAGTTCCTCGGGCTGATGGCGGCCGTCGACGAGTTCGACCTCGTCAAGCTCGCCGCACCGGAGGTGGCCGCGGTGGCGCTCGGTGCACACCCGCTCGCCGCCCGCTTGGACCTCGAGCGCTTAAAAGCAGCAGGCGGCGATGTCCGGGCGATCGCGGCCGAGTCAGGCGGGCTCGCCCTCCACCTGGGCGACGGGAGCCTGATCGCCGCGATCCGTCGGGTCCACGAATCCGACGAGGCGCTCTCGGCGCCGGTGCTGCTCGAGAACCTGGCCGGAAAGGCGAGTGCGACGCTCGCGCTGCTGCGGCTGCTGGCCGACAACGACATCGACCCGACATCGATCGACTATGTGATCGGCGCCGGGGAGGAGGCGATCGGCGACCGCTACCAACGGGGCGGGGGCAACATGGCCAAGGCCGTCGCCGCCGCCGCGGGCTGCAGCGAGGCGTCGGGCTGCGACGTGAAGAACTTCTGCGCGGCTCCCGTGCCTGCGGTCGTGATCGCCGCGAGCCTCGTCGCATCCGGCGTCTTCCGCCGGGTCGCGGTCGTCGCCGGCGGCTCGCTGCCCAAGCTGGGGATGAAGTTCCAGGGCCACCTCAAGCACGACCTGCCCGTCCTCGAGGACGTGCTCGGGGCCTCGGCGCTGCTGATCGAGGCCGACGACGGCATCTCGCCGCAGATCCGCCTCGACAGCGTCGGACGCCATCCGGTCGCCGCCGGGTCGTCGAACCCCAAGGTGATGGAGGCCCTGGCGATCGCGCCGCTCGACCGCCTGGGGCTGAGCATGCTCGACATCGACGACTATGCCACCGAGCTCCACAACCCGGAGATCACCGAACCGCAGGGGTCGGGCAACGTCCCGGAGCGCAACTACAAGACGATCGCGGCCCTGGCCGTGCGCCGTGGCGATCTGACCCGGGCGGAGATCGGCGACTTCGTGGCGACCCGCGGGATGCCGGGCTTCGCCCCGACTCAGGGTCACATCGCCTCGGCGCTGTGCTACGTCCCGCATGCCCGCACCCGGCTCACGAGCGGTCAGGCCCAGCGGGTGCAGCTGATTGCGAAGGGCAGCCTGTTCCTCGGGCGGATGTCCGAGCAGTCGGACGGCATGAGCGTCATAATCCAACGTAACGACGAGACCGGAGGAGGCTGAGCAAGTGGGAGCCCTGACCGAGGCGACGCGAGAGAACTTCGATGAGCTGGTGGCCAGCGGGACGACGGTCGTCGACATCTGGGGTCCTGACTGCAAGCCGTGCCTGGCGCTGATGCCCCACGTCGAGAAGCTCGCCGCGGCGCGCACCGATCTCAAGTTCGTCAAGCTCGAAGCCCCGAAGGCGCGGCGCGTGTGCATTCGCCTCGGGGTGCACGGGCTGCCGACCTTCCTGCTGATGCAGGATGGCGAGGAGCTGGCGCGGCTGTCCGCGTCGACGATCTCGCCTCCGCAGCTGAAAGACTGGCTCGATCGGAGCCTCGATGAGATCCGGGAGGAGGTGAGCTGATACTCATGTTCGATGGCAAGCAGATCATCGTGCTCGGAGAGCGCGACGGGATCGCCGGTCCGGCGATCGCCGCCTGCGTGAAGAGCGCCGGAGGCCACGTGGCCTACGCCTCAACGGAGTGCTTTGTCTGAACGGCTTCGGGAGCCATGGACCTGAACAGTCAGGAAACGATCAAGCGTCTCGCCGACGAGTACGGGCCCGACCACCTTCTGGTGATCCTGGGGGCGCCGGACCCGGAGAGCGCCGAGATCGCAGCCGAGACAGTCGTGCTCGGTGATCCGACCTACGCAGGCGCATTGGCCGAGGCCCAGTTGGGTCTCTCCGTGTATCACGTGCTCGAAGAGGAGTTCAGAAGTCAGATCGCCGAAGAGGTCTGGGAAGACCAGATCGGTGTGATGGCCGACGTCCTGGAGGCCGAGGAGATCGCCGCGGCGGTCCGGGGTATGCGCGAGCAGAAGGGCGAAGCCGCCTAGCCCGACGGCGGCGACCTGGTGAGCTCATCGGTCATCAGGTCGGCTACCTGACGGTCGGTCTCGCTGCCCTCGTCGAGGGCAGCGATCACCGCGTGGCGGTCCTCGCCACTGCGATTCTGGGAGAGCTTGAAGCGTCCCTCGATCGTCTCGACCAGCACCTCGAAGCCCCGGATCCCGTCCTGGAGCTTGTCCACCTGGGCCTCCATCCGCTCAAACGGGCACGGAGACTCGCGGTGTCCCTCGTGCTCTCGGACCGTCTCTTTCAGGATCCAACGGGAGCGCTCACGGTCGGCCGCAGCCAGCCGCCCGGTCACCGCGACCTGGACGAAGTTCCACGTGGGGACGTCGCCGGGTTGCACATACCACGCCGGAGACACGTATGCGTCCGGGCCGAGGAACTGGCAGAGGACCGGCCGGCCGTCTGCAACCAGATCCATTTGGGGGTTGGCGACCGCGAAATGGGTCCAGAGACGGCGCTCGCGCCGGATGAACGGCATCAGGGTGCAAGACGGCGCTCCGTGGTCATCGCAGCAGATCAGCTGCGCAAAGCTCTCGCGTTCGACGACTGCCCACAGACGGGCCTCGTCAGGCTCGCGCTGCCACGCGGGGACGAACATCGGATCTATCTCGCCTGGCTTGGTTCTCGCCGCGCAAGGACCAGCATCGAGCGCCTGCTCGGCCCGAACCAGGGCGGTCCACAGGGGCGGAGTCCGACGTCGGCGAGCGCCCGTGGAATGGCGTCGTCGACGTATCGGTGCACGTACGCAAGGTCGGCGGAGGCGACGTGCTTGCCGTCGACTACGAAGTCGCGGTAGTTGGCGACGATGCTCAACGTCCCGGGAATCGTGCTGCGGTCGGGCGCGATCGTGTAGGTCAACTGCTCGGGCACGAGTTGCAGGCCGAGGCTCGCGAGTGGCTCGAAGTTGAATCGTCTGATCAGATCGAGCTCCCCCAGCGAGGCGATCTCGTCAGTTCCCGGCGTCTGGAGCGTCATCTCGAGCACCAGCAGGTCGCCCTCGTTCATCGCGTCCTCGGCCAGCAGCCGGAGGAGTCCTGTCTCGTCGGCGAGATTTCCGAGGGTGTTGCCGAGCATCAGGATGACGTTCACGCCGCTGCCGGCGTCGTAGATCGGACGGAGTTCCGGCAGGTCGTCGAACCGGGCGACGAGCGCCGATGCGTGCACGCCACTGGCAGCAAGCGCGGGGTTCGTCAGGGCTCTCGTCATCGCCTGGGTCGCGAGGATCACGCTCGTGTCAAGGGCGTAGTAGTGCATCGACCCGTGGGCCGCGGCGGAGTCGATCGCGGCCATCACGAGCTCGTCCTTCCACCCGTTGCCAGGCCCGAGGCTCACCAGGGAGATCGACCGTCCGGCCGTCATGGCCGCGACCGTCATGCCGATCGCGTCGCCGTCGCGACGAAACAGGTCGGCCGAGTCGTTGGCCGACGCGTACGCCGCGTCACAAGTGAGATCCGTCCAGTTTGCCGCGCCGCCAGCGGTTTCGTAGAACAGGTGCGCCGGGAGGATCGTCCTTTCGGCGAGCGCCTGCCGGACCTCGTCGGCGTGGCTCGACGGCGGTCTGACCATCAGATGGACATCTCCCCGCGTCAGGCGGGCCGCGCTCTCAAGGCTGCGTCTCGCTGTCTTCTCCACCCAGGTCCCCTTCTCGTGGCGTACCCCGGCCTGCGTCGTACCCGGGGGCCGGGGCGGCAAACGCCGCCCGACGACACCGACCGTCAGCTCGGGATCGCGACAAGTCCGATGATCCCGAGGATGTAGAGCGCGAGAACGGCGATGCTGTCGACGCCCAGCCGAGCGTGTTGCTTGGCGGGCCGGAACAGCAGGCCGGCGAGGTACACCACCGTGAGGAGGGCCGCGAGGCCGGTGAGGTACAGGTCGCTGGCGTGGACATTGGGGAGCACGGCCCGGCCCGAGACGACGGTGGCGAGCAGGAACAGGACCGGGAGGAAGGCGTTGCCGCCGAAGATGTCTCCGAACGCGAGCTTGTAGTCGCCCTGGCGGGTCGCGGTGATCCCGGTCGAGAGCTCGGGCAGGGACGTCGCGGCGGCCAGGACAGTCGCGCCGAAGATGGCGCCCGAGAGGCCGATGTGGGTCGCCGCGGTCGTTCCGCTCTCCTCGGCCAGCACGCCCGCGACGAGGGTTGCTGCCGCGGCAACCCCGAAGGCGATCGCCGCCCGGGCTGTGCTGACCCCGTCGCGGGTGGCCTTGGCCGCCCGCTTGGTGCGGGAGTGGCCGCGCGGCTCGGGCTGGCTGTCTGGGGCTTCTCCGCTGCTCGCCCACGGCAGCGCCCTTCCGGCCCGCTGGGTGAGCACGAGGCCTCCGACCCAGATCACGGCGATCAGCACGACATCGGGCGAGAGACGCGCGCGCACGAGATCCTTCGGCAGCTGTGTTCCCATGACCACGGCGGCGAGGACCGCGAGCACGACAAGCCCCTCCAGGACCAGGACCAGGCTGGCGGCCTGGTAGGTGAGCGGACGGCGCTCGCGAACCCCGAACGCATCGAGGGCGACGAGGACCACCGTCTGGATCGCAATGCCGCCGAGGATGTTGCTGACCGCGACGTCGAGCTGGCCGGACGCCGCGGCGCTGTAGGTGATCGCAATCTCCGGAAGGTTCGTCGCCACCGCGAGCAGGATCAGCCCGCCCAGGGCCGCTCCCAGATGAAGGCGATCGGCGAGCACGTCGGTGTAGGCCGAAAGGAAGATCCCGGCCACCCAGATCACCGCGGCACTGGCCACGAACACCAGCAGCTCGAGGCCGAACGAGAGATGCCCAAGCAAGTTCATGGCCGGCCCTCGCTCACCGGTCCGATCCTAGGCGCTCGCGGCGGAGATCGAACATACGTTTAGCAGCCTCATTCTCGGGAGCTGTCGCGCCGATGCACTCCGCGCACAGGTGGCCCGGGATCGGCCTCCGCGCTCAGGTGGCCCATATCGCGAGGAGATAGAGG
The DNA here is from genome assembly GCA_034664295.1 of Solirubrobacteraceae bacterium. GTDB lineage: Bacteria > Actinomycetota > Thermoleophilia > Solirubrobacterales > Solirubrobacteraceae > Palsa-513. The sequence goes on from JAXDHV010000032.1 coordinate 41,128, forward strand.
ACGTTGCAGAGGTCGAGCAGTTCCGCCCCCGGTCGGCTACGGCCCGACTCGTCCTCGATCCGACCGCCGCGCGCGATCCTCGGCGTCAGCGTTCTGCTGGCCGTCCTCGCGGCCACCGCGCTCGCCGTCTTGGCTCCCGTCGCCTCGGCGCGTAGCTTTCGCGCCGCCTGCGGCACCCCTGCACCGCGTCATGCTCGCTGCGACGCCGAGGTCGTGACCAGCGCTCCGAGCTCCGCGGGCGTCGCGGCGGCCCCGCTCGTGACCGCCGCGCCGAGCGGCTATGGCCCGAGCGATCTCGCGTCCGCCTACAACCTCCTCGCCGCGTCCGGCGCCGGCGCCGGCGCCGGGCAGACCGTCGCGATCGTCGATGCCTACGACGATCCCAACGCCGAGGCCGATCTCGGGGTCTACCGCTCGCGCTACGGTCTGACCGCCTGCACGACCGCCAACGGATGCTTTCGCAAGGTCAACCAGACCGGCGGGACGACCCCTCCCGCGGCCGACGCAGGCTGGGCCCAGGAGATCTCACTCGACCTCGACATGGTCGCGGCGATCTGCCCGAACTGCCACATCCTGCTGGTCGAGGCGTCGTCCAGCAGCTTCACCGATCTCGCGGCCGCCGTCGACCGAGCGGTCACGATGGGCGCGACCCAGGTGTCCAACAGCTACGGCGGGAGCGAGTACTCGGGCGAGGTCAGCGGGCAGTCCCACTACAATCACCCCGGCGTCGACATCACCGTGAGCACGGGTGACAGCGGCTACGGAGTTCAGTTCCCCGCGTCTTCGCAGTACGTGACCGCCGTCGGCGGCACCAGCCTCTCGCGCGTCGCCGGCTCCCGCGGCTGGTCGGAGGTCGCCTGGTCCGGCGCGGGGAGCGGCTGCTCAGCCTACATCTCGAAGCCGTCCTGGCAGACGGACACCGGATGCGCCAAGCGCGCGGTGGCCGACGTCTCGGCAGTCGCCGATCCGAACACCGGGGTCGCGGTGTATGACAGCTACGGCGGGTCGGGCGGCTGGATGATCTTCGGTGGCACGAGCGTCGCCGCGCCGGTAGTCGCCTCGATCGACGCCCTCGCCGGCGGCCGGTCGCCCGCGTCGACCTACGGTTCGTTCGCCTACAACAACAGGACGCGGTTCAACGACGTCACCTCCGGCAGCAACGGCTCGTGCGGCGGCAGCTACCTCTGCACGGGGGTCGTCGGCTACGACGGACCGACCGGAATCGGAACGCCGAACGGCGTCGCCGGCGTCCCGCCGCCGCCGACCAACGACTTCTCGATGACCGCCAGCCCGTCCTCCGGCAGCGTCGTCGCCGGGGGTGCAGTCGGTGCGCAGGTGACGACGGCGGTCACCTCCGGCACGGCCCAGTCGGTGACGCTCTCGGCCGCCGGGTTGCCCGCCGGCGTGACGGCTTCGTTCAGCCCGGCCGCGGTCTCCGCCGGCAGCGCCTCGACGATCACGCTGAGCACAGCTTCGACCACCTCGCCCGGCTCCTACTCCTTGACGATCACCGGCCAGGGAGCATCGGCCAGCCACAGCGCGACGTTCACCCTGACCGTCACGGCCCCGACGACCGGCGCCGGTGTCCTCAACGGCGGCTTCGAGACCGGCACACTCAGCAGTTGGACGCCCGCTGGAACGGCGGCCGCCACCACCCTGACGCCGCACCTCGGCTCGTTCGACGCCCTGCTCGGCTCGACCGCGCCGACCAACGGCGACTCGAAGGTCACGCAGACCTTCAGCGTGCCGACCGGAGCGACGTCGCTGAAGTTCTGGTACCAGATGAGCTGCCCCGATACCGTTCGCTACGACTGGGCGACGGCCACGCTGGTCGACCTGACTTCGGGGGCGACGAGCACTCCGCTGGCCAAGACCTGTGCCACGAGCTCCATCTGGAAGCAGGTGGCCGCGGCGGTGACGGCTGGCCACAGGTACACGCTCACCCTGATCAGCCACGACGACAACTACGCTGGGGATCCGACGCACACCAGCTACGACGACGTCAGCCTCTCGTGATGAAACTCTGAGTCAGCTTCGTCGCCGGCGATCGCTTCGAGGGTCACTCGGCTGCCGCGTCGAGAACCTTCACCACCCAGTCCTCGAGCCGCAGGCCGGTCCGCGATGCGGCCTCCCGCCAGGTGCGCTCGGCCTGGGCCCCGACCTTGAGGCTCAAGCGGAGGAGCTGGCCGTCGTAGGGGTTCGAGGCCGTCCGGGCGGCGTCGCGGATCCGGATCCGCAGCTCGGTCTTCGGCCAGTCGTTTCTCGACGCGAGGTTCAACCAGTGGTCCTGAGTTGCATCGGGCATCGTGTGGACATCGGCGTGATGCTGAAAGCTGAGGTTCTCCCGCCGACGCGCCGGCTCGAAGCGGAGAGCGACCGCGGCGAACGTATCGAGTGTCTGGGCGTCGAGGCCGGTCACCTCCAGCGCCTCCTTGTGACGGTCACCGAACTGACGCCGACCGAAGACCAACCAGTCCCCCAGCCACCAGCTCGACGGATCCGAGCGGACCTTGATCCGCGCCCCGAGCGCCTTCCACGTGTCGAACGGCATTCGCGGATCCAGGCGAAGTCCACTGCGCGAGGCGTCGACGACACCCCCGGCGCCATGGGTCATCCCGAGCTCGCGATCGGTGAGTCGGGTCCTGTCCATCTGACCCTCCGCCTGGTCGCTCGTTGCACCCCGGTCGCTCGGAGCCGGTTCTGGGGCGGGTGGTGCGTGCATCCGGAGTGTGTAGATGCGGAAGTTCGGATTCTGTGACCGTCCGCGGCTGACATCGTCGCTTCGACCGCCTCTCCCGGCGCCTTGTGAGACTCGGGCACCTCCCAGGGCGGTTGTTCCATCGACACGGTCCCGAGGCAAACGCCGCGGGCTCGATCGAGGATGTCATGCCTCCCGAGCATTTGATTACACTGTTACGTCGCGTGCGGCACGGCTTCGACACGCTAGATTCGACGCGTGCCGCCCCGTCTGGTCGGGCGCTGTCACGGCCGCTCCCTGACAACGTGCGTGTCGGCCCTAAGCGTCGGCAATCGCTCGTTCGCACGCTTCCCACGCACACGTGGACGGCACCGGACGAACACCACCGTGTTGCTCGCGCGAATGATCGGCATGATCCGGGGATGGGAGAGCACACAAGAGGGGCGGGACTCGGCCGATCCCTGGCGGCCTCGCGCGGCGACCCGGACGCGTTTGGAGCCGTCTACGCCGAGCTCTCGCCGAAGGTCCTGCGGTTCTTTGCACACCGCACCCGCCACGGCCAGGTCTCCCTGGATCTGACCGCCGAGACGTTCGCCAAGGCATTCGAGGGCCGCCGGGCCTTCCGCGGTCACAGCGACGAGCAGGCCGCCGGGTGGCTGTGGAAGATCGCCCGGACCGAGTTGGCGATGTACTGGCGCCACCGGGAGGTCGAAATGGCCGCGATCTCACGACTCGGTCTGGACCGGCCGTTGGCCGACGACGACGAGCTCAGGCGAATCGAGGATCTCGCCACAGTCGAGTTGGCCGGTGAGCGGCTCGAGGGCATCTACGGTGAGCTCTCCAGCGATCACCGTCAGGTGATCCACCTCCATGTGGTCGACGAGCTCGGCTATCAGGAGATCGCCGACCGCCTCGGGCTGTCCAACGATGTCGTGCGTGCCCGCATCTCACGCGGCCTGCGCCTCCTCGCCGAGCGGGCCAGGTCGATCGGAATGGAAGTCAATCAGGATGACTGAGCGGCCTCGTGACCGTTGGCGAGTGCCCACGCCCGACCGTGTCGAGCTTCGTCGCGCTCATGCTCCGGCTCCGGCTCGGGCTCAGGACTGGGGTCTCCCGTGATCGACGACGTCCCGGCGGCTCGCGCTCCCGACACGGAGCCTCGAAATCCAAGATCTACCAGCCACTATTCGCGGGGTCAGGTCGCGATTACAGTGCAGCCGGTGGACGCAAAGACGCTGAGGGGCGCCGGTCGCCGCGAGGCTCCGCTGCTGACCTGGCTCGTCACGGCCATCGCGGCCGGCCTTCTCGCCGGACCGCTCGGCCTACCCTGGCTGCGCCCCGCCGCGCTCGCCGCCGCCGCCGCCGGCCTGCTGGTCCGCGTCGTCAGCGCCCGGCGCCGATCCAGACAAGCGCAGCGCGAGCCGGCACGCCACCTTTCCGGGCGACCGTCCCGAGCGCGGTCCGCCGCCGGCGAGGCCGCCCCGGCGGCGACCGCAAGCGGGGGCGACGTCCCGGCCGACGATGCCTCCGCCGAGCGGCCCACCAAGGTCATCATGCGATCGGCCGACGAGTCGACCAAGGTCATCAGGCGGTCGGCCGACGAGTCGACCAAGGTCATCAGGCGGTCGGCCGACGAGCCCGACTCGCCGGTGGACGAGAAGATCGCCGGCGGGCTTCTCGACAAGGGCCTCGCCCTGGCGATCGCCGGACGCTCGGAGGAGGCCATCAAGATCTACGACGCCGTGGTCGACCGCTTTGGCAGTGCGACCGAGCCGAGGCTCCGCGAGCTGGTCGCGTCCGCGCTCTTCAGCAAGGGCTACCGCCTCGGCGTCCTGCGGCGCTCGGACGAGGCCGTCGAGGTCTACGACAAGGTCATCTCCCGTTACACCGGTGCCGCCGAACCCCGGATCCGCGAGGAGGTCGCCAAGTCCCTTCTCAACAAGGGCTTTCGCCTCGGCTTCCTCGGACGTCCGGACGACGCCCTCGAGGTCTATGACGAGATCCTCAGCCGGTTCTCCTCCGCCCCGGAGCCCGAGCTGCGCGAGCAGGTCGCCAAGGCGCTCGTCGACAAGGGAGTCACCCTGGGTGTCCTCGGCCGCTCGGCCGACGCCGTCGACGTCTACGACGAGGTCATCGATCGCTTCGCCGACGCGCCCGAGCCGGCGATCCGGCTGCAGGTCGCCCGGGCTCTCCTGAACAAGGGCTACAGGCTCGGGCTGCTCAAGCGCTCGCCGGAGGCGATCGCCGTCTATGACGACATCGTCTCACGTTTCGCCGGCTCGCCGCCGCTGCGCGAGCTCGTCGCCACGGCGCTCGTCAGCAAGGGCTTCAGGCTCGTCGCCCTCGGACGCCTCGACGCCGCGATCCGCGTTCACGTGGACGTCATCGCACGCTTCTCGGACACCTCAGACCCCGCCGTCCGTGAGCAGGTCGCCCGCGCCCGCTTCGAGAGGCGCCGCCTCGACCGGCTCCTGACCCATAGGAAGGCGGCCCCCGGCGAGGCCGGAGGTGCAAGCGATCCCGCGAGCCGGCGACCCGCCGTCGCGGATGCGACCGAGGCCGGGGCCGACGTTGAAGAGGCGACCGAGGCCGAGGCGGATGTGGATGTGGATGTGGAGGACACGACCGAGATCGAGGCGCTCACGGGTCGCCCGAGCGAAGTACAGGCGGACGCTCTGAACGCGATCGACACCCGGGCGCACGACCCGATCGACGTCGCCGACGCACTCGCAGGGGAACTCGACCCAGCGGACCCGGACGACCCGGAGGACCCGGAGGACCCAGAGGACCCGGACGACCTGGAGGACCCGGACGACCCGGAGGCCCCGGAGGACCTGGAGGACGACGGGCCGGCGTGGCTGGCGGTCGAGCTCGAGCCGACGCCCGACGACCGAATCGTCGAAGCCCTCTTCGACGAGGGTGTCGCCCTCGGGGAGCTGGGTCTCTCCGACGAGGCGCTCGAGGTCTGGGACGATCTCGTCGCCCGGTTCGCCGGGCTCCCGGACCCGGCGATCCGCGGGCGGGTTGGCGACGCCGTCTTCAACAGGGCGGTCACCCTTGCCGACCTCGGCCGCCTGGACGAGGCGCTCGCCGCCTGTGAGGATCTCGTCCGCCGGTTCGCCGACGCGCCCGAGCCCCGGCTGCGCGTCCGGGTCGCCGGCGCCCTCTTCAACAAGGCGGTCACCCTCGGCGATCTCGATCGGTCAGACGAGGCGGTCGCCGTCTACGACGAGATCGTCGTCCGCTTCGCCGACGCGCTCGAGCCAGCTCTCCGCGAGCGGGTCGCCAAGGCCCTCTTCAACGAGGCGGTCACCCTCGGCGACCTCGGCCGATTCGACGCGGCGGTCGCCGTCTACGGGGACATGGTCGACCGCTTCGCCGGCGCGACCGACCCGGCGCTCCGCGTACGGGCGGCGAGCGCTCTCTTCAACAAGGCCGGCACGCTCGGCGTTCTCGGACGACCCGACCAGGCGCTCGCCGCCTACGACGAGATCGTCGAGCGTTTCGGCCCGGCCCCGGAGCTCGCGATCCGCGAGCAGGTGGCAGCCGCCCTCCTCAACAAGGCCGCCGCCCTCCGGGCAGCAGGGCTTCAGACCGAGACCAAAGCCGTCTACGACGACATCCTGAGCCGCTTCGCCGACGCTCCCGAGCCGGTCCTCCGGGACATCGCCACCGAGGCGAGGACCGCCCGCGCCGAGCTCTAGTGCCGTGTCTCGTCAATAAGCGGGCATTGCCGTGGGAGCAGGTGGCCTGAAGGAGTTCGGCTGGGTCCGTGCGGATCGAATCGGTCGGGGGTCGGGGGTCGGCGGTCGGGGCGGGTCCGGTTCGAACGTGATGGCCAGTGGAGGCAGCGCCGCGGTGAACAACGACGACCAACGACGAACGACGTTCGCGAACGGCGTTCGCAAGCGGCGCTCGCAAGCGGCGCTCGCGTGTTGCACTGGCCGAGTCCATCGCCTCGAGCCCCGCAGTCAGCCGTGCGCGAGGCATCACCACGAAAACCGAGACGGACCACTAGGTCGGTCCGAGGCGAGGACCGCCCGCGCGGAACTCTAGATCGGGCCGCGTCCCGGCTACACGTGGATGATCGTCCCGACCGGCTCGCCCCGGAGGGCTCGGGTGATGTTCTCGGGCTTGCGGCCGTTGACGATCTGGATCTCCTTCTGGTGCTTGGCCCGGGTCATCAGCTCGAGGACCAGCGAGTCGATCGGCAGGGATCCCAGGTCCATCGCGAGCAACTCGTCGACCGAGACCCGCTCGATCAGCTCGGCGTCGCCGCCCGACGGGCCGGCCGGGTCGTGGGTCATCACGCCGTCGACGTCCTTGACGAAGATCGTCCGCGCCGCGCCGTAGGCGTCGGCCAGCAGGAAGGCCCCGGCATCGCTGCGGTGCGGCGGGATCTTCCCGATCTCCGGGGGGAGCTCGTAGAGCTCGTAGGGCGGGAAGGCGTTCGACACGGCCGCCGGCGCGCCGGCCAGGTGGATCGACAGCTGGTGGGCGACCGTCGCGTGTGAGAGGTAGGAGACCCCGTCCCCGGCCAGCAGGGCAGCCAGGAGGTGTCCGTTCTGCTCGGCTTCGGTCGCGACCAGGCCGGCCAGCACGCCGGTCGGCAGGCCGAGATCGAGCCCGACCCCGAGGACGTGACGCCCGCGGATCCCGGCTCCCGTGAGGATCAGCATCCGATGGTCGCCGAGCGCGGCCCGCAGGACCTCGACGATCGGCTGGAGGGTGTCCCGGCCGCGGTCGATGATCGACCGCCCGCCGATCGCGACGATGTTCAGCCACGGGAGCAGCCGGACCACCGGACGGTCGACCGCCCGGACGAGCTCCCGGTCGAGCAGCGTCTGGCGCATCAGCGCCGACGGGACGTCCTTGGTCGCAAACGAGTCTGTCGGTAGGTTGGTCATTTGGTCCCCTTGGTCAGTTCGCCGAGATGATCGTGCCGACGTGCTCGCCGTTCAGCGCCCGCGAGAGCAGCCCCGGCCGCAGGCCGTTGATGATCTGAACCGACTTGGCGTGGCGGGCCCGACGCATCAGCTCGAGCACCGGCCGCTCGATGATCAGGTCGGGGAGGTCGAGGTCGATCAGCTCGTCGACGGTGATCTCCCGGATCAGCTCGGCCTGCGGGTTGGTCTTCGGGTTGGCCGTGTAGAGGCCGTCCTCGTCCTTGACGAAGATCATGTCCTTCGCGCCGTAGACCTCGGCGATCAGGTAGCAGCCGGCGTCAGTCCGGTACGGGGGGATCACACCCTCGGCGGGCACCCGCTGCCACATGTCATATGGCGGCATCCCCGAGAAGATCGCCGCGCCGCACTCGGCGAGATACAGCGGCAGCGCGCCGATCGCCGATCCGCCGACCACCGGCACGCCGTGGCGGGCCATCAGGTGGCCGAGCATCGTCGCGTTCTGTCCGGCCACGGCCACCCCGACATCCGTCAGCACACCGGTCGGCAGGCCGAGCTCGGCCGCCAGGCTGTAGGCATGTCGAGCCCGCGTCCCGCCGCCCGTCCCGATCAGGATCGGATGACTCCGCTTGACGGCCGCCAGCTCCTCGACGAGCGGATACACGGCCGCCCGCCCACGATCGATCAGGCTCTGGCCGCCGATCTTCAGAACGGTCACGTCCGGGAGGATCCTGTAGTCGGGCGCCCGGTCGCTTGCCTCCATCAGCTCGCGGTCGCTCAGCGACCGGCTCATCAGCAGCGTTTCGAGGGCTCTCGTCTCCTCAGACCCCATCAGGTTCTCCTCGCATTCGGGCGGTCGGCTCGAACTTAGTATACCTATGCACAATAGTCCGGATTGTTACAAGCCTGTCTAGGCAGCATTTCTGGGCGCTGCGGGCGATCGCCCGGCCGTGGTGGGCTGAGTTTTCATCATTCCTGAGCCCGCCCGTACGCCGCAGCACGTTGCTGGGTAGAAGGCGGGTGGCCGGCGGCCGGGAACTGCCGGTGCGGCGGGGATCAGCCGGCCGGGGTCGCGTCCATCCGGTCGAACGCCGCGTCGTCGATGTCGACGGCGACCCTGAAGCCGGTCGTCTCGGTAACGAGGATGCTCAGCTGGTCGAGGTGGTTGAGCAGGCAGCTCCGCCGGCTCTGGCCGACCGGCTGCTCGGCTGCGCCGTCCGGCGCGCAGTAGACCCGCGGCGGCTGGCCGAGCACCCGGGCGGCGTGGGTCGTCGCTATGTAGCCGTGCTGGCGGTGCCCCAGGTAGGTCGAATGCAGCTCGATCGACAGGTCGGGGATCGATGAGGCCAACGTCAACTGGTGCATCCCGGCGTAGGAGAAGATCGTCGTGCACCGGCGGGCCAACCCGTCGACGAGGATTCTCGGTGGACCCAGGCTCTCACTCGGCACGCCGCCAAGTGTCCCAGAACCCGCGCGCCCGCTCAGATCTCCGTGCTTGGAGGCTCCGCCGGTCCGTCGTCGTCCCGGCGCGGGCGCCGCGTCCGGCCGGCGTGGCGATCGGCCGCCTCGGCCGCCGCCATCCGGTAGACGTCCCACGTCGCCCGGCCGGCGTCGTTCCAGCTCCAGTCCGGCGGCTTGGGCGCCGGGCGCTGGATCGCCTCGGCCGCGTCCATCAGGCCGCGCATGTCCCGCCGCTCGACGAACGTCGCCCGGTCGGCCAGAACCTCCCGCAGGGCCGGGACGTCGCAGGCGACGACCGGCAGCCCGCACGCGAGCGCCTCGACCGTCGGCAGGCCGAACCCCTCGTCGTCGCTCGGGAAGACCAGCGCGTGCGCGCCGCTGTAGATCGCCGCCAGGTCGTCGTCGGAGACGTGGCCGGTCAGCGTCACGTCTGGCAATTCGTGGGCCCACTGCTGGGCGTGGCCGACCAGGACCAGCGGCATGTGGCGGGACGTCGCCGCGAGCGCGGCCACCCGCTTGCGCGGGTCCGGGTGCTGGAGCCCGCCGACCCAGAGGAGATACTGCTCGGGCAGGTCGTAGCGCTCCCGCGCGGCGGCGATCTCCTCCTCCGGGCGCGGGTACATCGCCGCGACCGGCGCCTCGGAGATCACCGAGACCCGCTCGGATTCGATGCCCAGCCGCTCGACGACGTCGTTGGCCACCGCCTGGGTCGGGACGATCAGGCGGACGGCCCGCTGGACGGCCATGTAGCGCAGGCCGAAGCGGACGCCCGTCCGCAGATACTCGGCCCGCCGCTTGAGCGGGACGAGGTCGTGGACGGTGACGACCATCGGGCACGGACTCCACAGGAGCGCGCCGTCGATCCACGGCGAATGGAAGACGTCGGCCCGCCGCGGCCGGTGCGCCTCGACCACCTCGTCGTGCTCGCCAGCCGTCTCCCGGAGGGCGTCGAGCAGGCAGCGGACGTACCGACCGATCCCCCGCCGGTCGGTCTGCGCCCGGCTGTCGAAGGCGACCCTCACGGGCCGCTGCCGCCAGGCGGACGTGTCGGCATGATCAGTCGCTCGACCCGCTCCGCATAGGAGTCCGCGTCGAATCGCCTGGCCGCCACACGGGCCGCCGCCCCCATCTTCTCTCGTCGCCCCAATACGTCAAGCACTGCCGCCGCCAGCTGGTCGGGCCTCCCCGGATCGACGAGCCGGCCGTTGACCCCGTCCTCGACGACCTCCGCCAGTCCGCCGACCCGCGTCGCCACGACCGGCGTACCGACGGCCATCGCCTCTGAGAGCACGGTGCCGAAGGGCTCCTGGTAGGACGGGGCCACGAGCACGTCGACATGCCGCATCAAAGCGGCTCCGTCCTGCACCCATCCGTAGTGCTCAACCTCCCCGGCTGCGCGCACGTCGTCAACATATCCGGGATCACTCCCGAACGGGTCGGATCCGACCAGCACCACCCGGACCCCCGGCGCGCCGGCCTTGATCGCCGGCGCCGCCCGGACCAGATCCAACGGGCCCTTGCGGGGCTCGATCCGTCCGACGAACGCGACGATCGGCCCCGATCCCGGCGGCCACGGCGGCTCGCAGCCGGCTGGTTCGAGCTCGATCGGGCAGTAGACGACGTTCGCATCCAACGGCCGCAGGTGGTCGGCAACCGCCTGCGACGCCGCCAGCACGACGTCTGCCAGGCGCCAGATCGCCGGCACCCGGTCGACGATGTCGTGGACGTGGAGGACCGTCTTCGATCCCGCCCCGACCAGGGCCGGGAGGAGGCGACCGCAGATCGTCCCGTTCAGATAGACGACGTCCCGCCCGCCGGCCAGCCGCCGCGCCCGCGGCCAGGCCGCCAGCGCCCGGGCGCCCTCACGCCGGCCGAGCCCGCCGACGGGGAGCCGGACCCACGGAAGGCCCACCTGGCTCAGGGGTCCGGGGTCCGGCGCTGAGACCAGGACATCCCAGTCGAGGCGCTTGACCAGCCGGACCATCGCCAGCTCGGCGCCCCCGAGGTGGGCCGTCGCGCAGACGGCGAGCATCGACGGCCGGCCGGCGGCGACCGAGCTGACCGATCGGCCGGGGGCGCTCACTGGATCATGGGACACGGCGATCGCTGGAGGCTACGCTGCCCTGAGCGCCGATGGACTACTTCGAGAGGATCTGGGCCGCCGTGCCCGACGGTGCCGAGCCCGAGAGCTTCGCGATCCGGCGCGACTTTCTCCTCGCCAACGTAACCGCCGGCGACCGGGTCCTCGACCTCGGCTGCGGCGACGGCGCCTTCACGCAGGCGCTCGCGGCCGCGGGTGCCCGGCCGGTCGGTGTCGACGTCGCCGCCGAGCCGCTGCGCCGGGGGCGGGCCCGCAACCCGGATCTCGAGCTCGTCCTCGCCGACGGCGAGCCGACACAGCACCCGCCCGAGAGCCGATTCCCGTTTTCCTCCGCCTCCTTCGACGTCGTCTGGGCCGGCGAGCTGATCGAGCACCTCCGCGACCCGGCGGCCCTGCTCGAGGAGATCCGCCGCCTCCTTTCGCCGAGCGGCCTGCTCGTCCTCTCGACGCCCGACCACCCGCTCGGCCTGCGCCTCGAGCTCGCGCTGCGCCGCCGGGCCTTCGAGCGGCACTTCGACCCCCGCGGCGACCACGTCCGCTTCTTCACGTCCCGGACCCTCGCCCTCCTGCTCGAAGACGCCGGCTTCGACCGGCCGCAGATCGAGCGCCGCCACCAGACGCTCCTCGCCCGGGCTCCACGGTGAGCGTGACGCCGGCCGACCGCCGGCCGATGCGTGTCCTGCTCGACACCACCTTCACGCTGCGCGGGCCCAGCGGAACAGCGATCTACATCGACGCGCTCGCGACCGCGCTCGCAGCCGAGGGCATCGATGTCGTCCGCGCCGCCAACCACCGGCGCGGCGCCCCCGGACAGGGCCGCGTCCAGAGCGCGGCCAACCTGCTCGCCGATCTTCGGTGGACGACGGTCGAGCTGCCGAGGCTCGCGCGGGCCGCTCGGGTCGACGTGATCCATCATCCGCTGCCGGCCCACGCTCCGTTCGCGGGGATTCCCCAGGTCATCACCGTCCACGACCTCGCCTTCCTCAGCCTTCCCGGGATGTTCGACCGCCGTTTCGCCCAGTGGGCCGCCCGGGCCCACCGGCTGGCCGCTCGCCGGGCCGACGCCGTGATCTGCGTGTCGCAGGCCACCCGCGCCGAGCTGTGGGAGCACTTCCGCGTCGACGGCATCGTCGCCCGCCACGGACCCGGCCAGGCGCCGGCCGTCCCGCCCGCGCGGGCGGCCGCGGTTCACTTCCTCTACGTGGGCGACGACCAGCCGCGCAAGGACCTCGCGACGCTCCGGGCCGCGCACGCCGGGCTCGGCGACGGGGCTCCACCGCTCGAGATCGCCGGCGGGAGCGGCCGCCGGGTCTCGCGAGACCAGCTCGAGGAGCTCCACGCCGGCGCGATCGCCCTCGTCCACCCGGCCCGGACCGAGGGCTTCGGGTTGACCGTGCTCGAGGCGATGGCCATGGGCACGCCGGTGATCGCCGCCCGGTGTCCCGCCACGCTCGAGGTCGGCGGGTCGGCGATCGACTATTTCGAGCCTGGGGACGTCCTGGGTCTGACCCGCGAGATGAGCCTTCTCGCCGGGGATCCGGCCGCCCGGGCGGCCCTTGCGAGCGCCGGTATTCGCCGGGCCGGGGAGTTCACGTGGCAGGCGAGCGCGCGCGCGCACATCGAGGCGTATACCCTCGCCTGCCGATGAAGCTGGCGATCCTCGGCACGCGCGGAATCCCTGCGTCCTACTCCGGCTTCGAGACCGCGGCCGAGCAGATCGCCAGCCGCCTGTGCGACCGGGGCCACGAGGTCTACGTCTACTGCCGGCCACACGTAGTCGACCGCCGGTTGACCGAATGGCGCGGCGCCCACCTCGTCCACGTCCCGGCTGTCCGCAACAAGTACCTCGACACCTTCAGCCACACGTTCCTCGCGTCGATCCACTGCGCCCAGAAGCTCCGGCCGGACGTCGCGCTGTTCTTCATCGCCGGCAACAGCCCCCTCTGCCTGATCACCCGCCAGGCTCAGATCCCGACCGTGATCAACGTCGACGGGCTTGACTCCGACCGGCGGAAGTGGCCAGCCCTCGCGAAGGCGTACCTGCGCTTCGCCGAACGGAACTCCCCCCGCTGGGCCGACACGGCCCTGACCGACTCGAACGCCGTCGCCGACGTCTTCGAGCAGCGCTACGGCCGGCGGATCGGCGTTATCCCCTACGGCGTCGAGGACCCCGGCCACGATGGGACGTCCAAGCTCGAGGAGCTGGGTCTCGAGCCCCGCCGGTACATCCTCTTCGTCGGGCGCCTCGAGCCCGAGAACAACCCCCACCTCCTCGTCGAGGCGTTCGCCCGGATCTCGGCGGCCCGCGCCCGGGGGATGAAGCTCGTGATCGTCGGCGGGGCTCCGTACGCCGGCGACTACATCCGTGAGGTCCGCCGCCAGGGCGATCCCCGGGTGATCTTCCCCGGCTACGTCTTCGGCCGGGGGTACTGGGAGCTCCAGCGCCACGCGTACGCCTTCTGCGCGCCGACCGAGGTCGGCGGGACCCATCCGGTGATCCTCGAGGCTTTGGCCGCCGGCAACTGCGTCGTGGTCAACGACCACCCGCCGAACGTCGAGACGATCGGCGACGCCGGGCTGACGTTCTCCGGGGCCGAGGGGGTCGAGTCGCTGGTCGCGGCCCTCGAGCGGTGCTTCGACGATCCGGGGATGGTCGAGCGGTATCGCGAGCGGGCGCTCGAGCGGGCCAAGAGCTACACGTGGGACTCGGTCACCGACCAGTACGAGGACCTCTTGGAGCGCGTCTGCGCCCTCCGCCGCCACGGGCCGCTCCCGCCCGAGCTCGTCGACGTCGACGCCCCGCCGCCGGTGATGGCTTCGCAGTAGGTCGGGGATTGCGCTGCCCGCGGGGCTTCCGGGATCGGGTTGGCGAGGGGCCTTCCGGGATCGGGCTGGCGTGGCCCGCCTTCCGGGACCGCGGGGCCGGGCCGCTGGAGCTAGGTTCCCGGGTGGCCGATCTCGCGGCGAAGCTTGTGGAGTCCGAGCCGCATGCGCCCCTTCACGGTGCCGACCGGCACCCCCAGGGCTCCGGCGATCTCCGAGTGGGTCAGCTGACCGTAGAAGGCGAGGACGATGACCTCTCGCTGCTCGTCGGGCAGGCGGGTCAGCAGGTCCCGGATGTCACGGGCGGCCGCTCGGTCGGCGGCGTCGCCGGCGAGGTCCTCGCCCGACGAGCGGCCCTCGAGCACGTCCTCGTCGACCGGGTGCGTCCGATCCGTCGCGTTGCGCCGGCCGGCGTCGATCGCCCGGTGGCGGATCACCGTCATCAACCACGGGCCAGCGGTGGCGTGCTCCGGGCTGTATGTGTCGCGCGAGCGCCAGACGGCCAGAAAGCCCTCCTGGACCGATTCCTCGGCTCGGGCATCGTCTGGCGACACGGCCCGAGCGACCCGGTAGGCGCGGTCGCAGTAGCGACCGTACAGCCGCGCGAAGGCCTCCTGACTTCCGCCCTGGATCTCCTCCATCAGGTCGTTGTCGCTGGGTGTCGCGGCCGTCGAACCTGTCGACCCGCGGCCGATGTCGTGCCGTGGCACGCTCTCAGCCTCGGTCATTCGAGGTTGTCGATGATCTCGGTTGCATCCGACCATCGATCGGGCGGTACGACCAGGTAGATGTCCCCCCGGCCGAACCGGTCGAGCGGGTGATCGGCGACGCAGCTCGCGTCGACGCCCATCCCGCGGAGCTCGTCCCGCCACGCGAGGGCCGTCGTCTGATCCTCGAACGTACTCACCGTCTCCCACCCCTCGAGACGAGGGTCGCCGATCGTCACGGCGGCCTCCTTCGAGGTCCGACCCCTTGAAAAACGTCGGATCCCCACGCGGCGAGCCTACCCCGTGCGAGAATTCCCAACATCGGCTTGGTGAAATTCACAACGGAGCTGGTTCCCCGCGGTCCGGCCGCGGCGGTCATCCTCGACGACGATCAGGTCGCCATCGTGGGAGAGGGGGCCAAGCGGTTTGCCGTTCGGGCGACCGTCAACTCCTACACGTGGCGCACGACGGTCACGAGGATGGGCGGCGAGTTCCTGCTCGGCCTCAGTCGCGACGTGCGTGAGGCTGCGGGCGCCGAGGCCGGTGACACGGTCGAGGTCGAGGTCGAGCTCGACACGGCCCCCCGGGAGGTCGCCGTCCCCGAGGCCCTGGCCCGGGCCCTGGCGGGGGATTCTGTCGCCGGCGCGGCCTTCGAGGGGCTGGCCTACTCACACCGCAAGGAGTACGCCAGGTGGATCGACGAGGCCAAGCGCGAGGAGACGCGTGAGCGGCGGGTGGCGCAGGCGGTCGAGATGCTTCGCGAGGGGCGGACGCGCAGCTGAGCTGTCGCGTCTCGCTGGTGGCAGGCCGGTGCTGGGGGCGAGGAGGGGGAGGGGAGGGAGGAGACTGTCTCTCAAGAACTACTTGCCAGACGCAAGCAACTAGTTCTGAAAACAAGACTCACGTACCCCTCTCGGCGGCCTCGCTTCCCGGACCGGGGCCGAACGGCAGCTCGGATCCGCCGCCGCCGCTCGACCCGTCCGAAGCCTCAGACCTTCTGGGCGACCGCCGTCCTGAGGACGAGCGGGACGGTCTTGATGTTCGCGAGGTAGATGTTCGTCACGACGTCCCGGAAGAACTTGGCCGGTGAGGCGATCGGCGAGTTCGCCAGCACGACGAGCTCCATCCCCTCCGGGAGGAAGTACGCGAGGCTCTGCTCGACATGGCCGCCGCTCTGCCAGAGGCCGTTCTTGTTGTAGAGCTTGCCGACCGGCGTCGTCAGCTGCATGTCGATCCCGAAGCCGTTGTCGAGCATCGTCTGGGCCTGGACCTTGCTCATGATCGTCGCGCTCCGCCGGAACGTGCCCATCACGCCGAGCAGTTCGTCGACTGACATGTGCCAGCCGGCGCCCCCGCTCATCGTCCGCAGGTCGCCCGAGTTCCAGCCGTTGCCAACCACCGGGAACGTATAGGCCAGAGCGTCGGCCGCCGGATGGTCGAGGCTGGCGCCGGAGACGCCGGCCGGCTGGAAGACGTGCTGCTGGACGTACTGGGTGTACGCGCTGATCGTCACGCTGTCCCAGATCAGGTCGTTCGAGTTCGGGATCAGCGGGACGTTGAAGTTGGTGCCCGGAGCGACGTTCCCGTTGATCGTCGAGATCAGGATCCGGCAGAGTCCGAAGTTGAGGTTCTGGTACCAGTACTGACCCCGGTGGGTCACGCCGCCGGCGATCACCGCCTTCATCGTCTGGTAGTCCGACGCCGACGTGACGACGCCGAAGTTGAGGCCTGACGTATGGGTCATCAGCTCGCGGAAGGTGATGTTCTTGACGTCGTTCCCCTTGGCCCAGTAGTTCGGGAGATGGGGGGCGATCGGAGCGTCATAGGAGATCGCGTTCTCGTTGAGCAGCTTGGTCATCGCCATCGCGGTGACTAGCTTGCTGCAGCTCGCGATGTGCATCCTGACGTCGGGAGTCCAACCCTCGCTCCCGTCGGCCGGCGTCTTCGCCCAGTTCCACTCGAGCGTGTAGACGGTCGACCCGTTCTGGCGCAGTCGCATCGTGTAGCCGGCTACCTCGCTCTTGAGCTCGGCGTGGAGCGCAGCTCCGAACCCGGCGACGTCGAACTTCTGGATCGTGAGCGGTGGGAAGTTGAGCTTGGGGCGGAGGGTGCCCTCGTGGAGGCCCCGGCTGCTGATCACGCCGACCACGTTCGACGGCAGCATCACATGGCTCGCGGCCTGTGCCTGCGTGATTGGGACATTCCGGATGCCGGCGATCGGCTGGGCTGCCGCCGGGTTGACGGGCACTGCTCTCAGATCGGCCATGGTTGGCGTCGTCCTTTCGTGCGCCCCGGGCCACCGGGACGCTGATGCGGCGTATCGGGTGGCGGGGCGCCGACAATCACCGCCGCCGCTGCCGGCCGCGCATCGTGCCAACACCCTGCCGCTCCGTCGTTGTCCGGTGGATGGCGGGCTCCCAGTCCCGCCAGCCCGGAACTTCGCGCTCCGGAGTCAAACCTGACAATACTCCGATCCGCACGAAATTATGTGACATTCGTCACATATTCCCGGAGACCCTCGGGGACCCGGCCTCCGGAGACCATCGGCGACCCGGCCCACGAGGCCTCGGGCGACCCGGCCCCGGACGCCCCCTCAGCTGACCTTGAAGCCGACCGTCCGACTGACGACGACAGCCTTCGTCTTCGGGTCGGTCCACAGCAGCCGGAGGGCCCCCGACCGGGGGACGGCGATTCGCACGTCGAGGTACCCCCGCCGGCCGTCGGTCGCCACGTTGGAGATCGTCCGGAAGGCGCTGCCACCCCGCGCCTGATACTGGATCTCGACCGTCTGGTTGGTCCCGTAGGGAGCAACCCGGACGAAGCCCCAGACCCGCAGCCTGTGACCCCTCGCGATCCTCGGAACCGGGAGGTAGACCGGGAAGCGGTAGGCGTCGTAGGCCGGCTTGTGCCTCCCGTTGCTGAACTCCAGGCCCGTCTGGAAGGTCGAGTTGATCTGGGCGGCGCTGCTCGCGCTCGTGTTGTCGTCCTTGAGCAGGAATTGTCCGAGCGTCCTGACCCCCGGGTCGGTGTAGGCGATGAACTCCGACTCGTCGAGGTAGGCAGCCTGCTGGCGCACCGTCACGCCGAGTATCGACGGGGGGTCCGACTGGAATCCGAACTCCGTCAGATAGAGCGGCAGACCGTTCTTCTCGGCCCCGTAGACCGCGAAGATCCGCCTCAGGTCGCCCGTCAGGATCGGCAGGTTCGCGATCGAGACGTTGTCCCGGTCGGTCGGCTTGTGGCTCGGCGGGAAGATCAGCGAGTACGGGTGGTGGGCCCATCCGGTGGCCTGGAAGAGCCCGGGGTTGTCGGTCGCGAAGCTCGCCCGCCCGGCGGCGGTCGTCGGGCAGCCGCGGGCCGCCGCGGCCGCTCCGGTCAGCGGGTGGTAGCCATCGTCGAGGCAGTAGAGCTGGCGGGCGAAGTGCAGCGGCTTGATCGACCCCGTGCAGACGCTCGGCCCCCGCTTCGCAGAGCACTTCGGAAGTCCCCGGGCCGTCAGCCCCTCGGGCGCGGTCTCGCCGACCAGGATCGTGTCGGCCGCATGTCCGGTCGCCGTCAGCGCAGCGTAGGCGGCGTTGAAGAGCTGGCGGTAGAGCGTCGGCGACCGCTCGATCAGCTGGCCGCCCGAGCCCGGGACCAGCTGCGGCGTGAGCCAGCCGGCCTGGTTGGGCTCGTTCCAGATCGACCAGTAGCTGACCCGCGGGAGGATCCCGACCGGGCCGGGGGCGCCGGTGTCCTCGATCGGGATCGGCGCCGCAAAGCCACCGGTGTACCGGGTCGCCACCGCCGTGACGAACTGCCCGAACTCCGAAGCCGACGGGTTGTAGGTGGCCTGGATGTCCGATCGCGGCGGTCTCCCCGTCGCCCAGAGCGGCGCCGGATCGGTCACGTTGAAGTTGACGGCGATTCCCCGAGCCTTCGCGAACGCGACGATCGTGTCGTAACGCGCCCACGATCCCCCCGGGTAGGAGTTCGGATCGGCCGCGTTGAAGTTCGCCGGCCGAACCGTCGACTTCGGGTCGGGCGCGACGACCCGCCAGAAGACCGACACCCGGATCCGATCGACCCCGAGCGCCACGAGCGTGTTCAGCGTCCGGGCGACCCCGATCGGCGTGTTGTAGACGAGGAGGTTGTCGTCCTGGAAAGTCGACTCCCGGCCGCCCGGCGCAACCGCGGCGCTCGCCACCCCGCTGCCCCCGCCCCCGACGCCCCCGCCGCACAGTGAGAACACGACGCCGGCGAGCAGCCCGACGATCACCAGGCGGCGGACGGACACCCCGCCGGACAAGTCACGGCCGCGGATCATGGCGTCCCCGGCGTCCCTAGTGCCGGCGTCTCCCCGGGCGTCGCGCCCGGCCTGGGCGTCGTCACCGAAGTCGATCCGGCCGCGCCCGGCCCGGGCGTAGCCCCCGAAGTCGATCCGGCCGCGGCCGGCGTCGCCCCGGACGTCACCGCGGCTCCAGCGCCCGGAACGGCCGGGCTGGGTGTGGGGGTCGGGGTGCCAAGGGCGCGGAAAGTATCCAGGTACTGGGAGATCCCCGCGTAGGACTCCGGATCGAGGTAGAGGGCCGGCCCGAGATCCTGGAGGGCGGCCGTCCGGTTGCCGAGGCTCAGGTCGAACGTCGCGAGCTGCTCCCAGGCTCGCGGATTCGACGGGACCAGGCGGACCGCTCGGACGAGGGCTGCCCGGGCGCCGGCGGGATCGCCGGCGGCCGTTTCGATCGTCGAGAGGTCGAAGAGCGCGTCGACCGAAAGCGGGTCCCGGCTGATCGCCGTCTGGATCCTCGACCTCGCGGCAGCCTGGTTCCCCTGCGCGAGAGCGCTCAGCGCCGAAGCCTGGGCCTCCTGGGAGCGGAGCGGCTGCCACTGCGACCAGGCGACCGCCAGGCCGAGGACGACGACGGCGCCGGCCGCGAGCGCCCGGGACGGACGGGTGATCGCCGATCGGCCGACGGCTCCCCTGGGATCGACGAGGCTCGACCGGAACGGCCCGCGGCCGGCGACCCAGCCGGCGCAGAGCAGGCCGATCACCGCATCGCCGGGAACGAACCACGTGATGTCGATCGACGAGTGGACGGCGAACACGACGACCACGGTGATCAGCGTGAGCAGGCCGATCCGCTCCCCGGTCTCCGCCTCGCTCAGGGCGACCCCCGCGCCCACCGTCCCCGTCCCGCGCTGGCCCCGCGCAAGCCGACCCCCGCCCAATGCCCGCCCCCGCCGGCCCCGCCCGAATCCGCGCCCCCCAGCCGCCCCGGCCACCCCGGCCCCCCCGGCCCCCCCGGCCCCCCGAGCCGCCCCGGCCGTCCGGGCCCCGCCGACAGTGCGGATCGCCGCGAGAACCCAGGCGGCGCAGAGGAGGAGGCTGATCGCCATCCCGAGGATCCCGAGGTCGGCGAGCGTCTGGACGACGTAGCCGTGGGCGTTCTGGACGCCGAGGGTGTCCGTCCGGACCTGGAGCCGGGCCGTCGCATAGCCGCCGGCGCCGACGCCGACCAGCGGATGGGCCTTGGCGACCTTGAGGGCGTCGTTCCAGTACCGGGCCCGGACGCTCCCGACTGCGGTCAGCCGGCTCGGGTCGTTCGGCGGGGTCGTCGCGCTCGGGTCGGTCAACGACCGCCACGCGTGGGAGACCGACCCGTCGAGGCCGCGCGAGCTGGCGGCCAACCGCCCGGCGAACGCAACCGGGACGAGGGCGAGGACGACGAGCACGGCGACGGCGGCCCGCCGGCGGAGCCGGTCCGACGGGGGACGGGCGGCCGCGGCGAAGCGGACCCAGAGGCCGGCGACGGTCACGATCACGGCCAGGCCGACGATCATCAGACCGAGCAGGTGTCCCGAGTGGGTCCGAGCGGCCAGGGCGACGTTGTCGGCGCTCAGGGCGTCCTGGTGGAACGTCCAGAGGACGATCGGCACGGCGCCGACCAGGCCGAGGCCGAGGACGGCGAGGCCGCGGAGACGGAGGGGGACGGTCGCAAACCAGAAGACCAGGCCGATCGCGAGGGCGAGGAGGGCGCCGCGGGAATAGGCGAGCATGATCGTGACGAGGAGGAGCATCACGGCCGGATAGGCGAGCGCGCCGACCGCGGCGTGACCGGACCGGCGGGACCCGAGCCACAGACACCCGGGGATGCCGAGGGCGGCGGTCAGGCCGACGCCGTTCCAGTAGCCGAACGGGTCCCGGAGGCGGGCGTAGGTCTCCCCGGGGTTGAGCAGGTCGGGGAGGACCTTGGTCGCCAGGGCATAGCCGGAGACGACGAGGCTGGCGAGGAGGACGCCGACCAGAAGGCTCGAGAGGCGGGCGGGCGCCAGTCGGACGAGGGCGACGCCGGCGAGGAAGGTGAACGCGTAGGAGAGGGTTCGGCCGGCCTCGACGAACGACGCGTCGGGCGCGACCGACCAGATCACCGAGGCGGCGGTGTAGAGCGCGAGCGCGAAGATCATCCCGATCGCCCCGGCCCCGTAGAGGGGGGCGCGGGTCTCGACGGCAAGCGCCCCGACGACGAGGACCGACCCGCCGAGGGTCAGGCCGATCGCGACGGTCGTCTCGGACCCGAGCTGGAGCCCGCCGCCGGCGCCGAAGGCGATCGCCGAGAGGACGGCGGCGACCCCGAGCGTCATCCACCTGGCCGTGTCGGCGCGCCCGAGAGCCGACGAGCGGGTCACCGCCGACTGGCGATCAAGGGGCTCGGCGTGCGCGGACAAACTTCCTCGCCTCCCACCCACCGAGGGCCAGGGCGATCGCGAGGAGGAGGACCAGGGCGATCAGGAGGGGCGTCGGCAGCCCATTGAAGATCGATGACGTCCGGGCGGCGACGACCCCCGGGACGACGGCGCGTCCGCCGCCGAGTGCGACCGCGCCGGCCCCGCTCTGCCTGGCCCGGGCGATCGCCGTCTGCTCGGCCGCAGCGGCGCCGACCAGCGGGTTGAGGCGGGGGTTGGCCGGAGCCGACGCCGCGGCCGCGGCGGCCGTCTTCCCGCCGGCGGCTGCCGTCAGCTGGGCTCGGCGGATGACGTCCGCGCAATCGCTGTACTCGGTGACGTCGGTCGGCAGGTTGGCCAGCGCCTGCGTGTAGTCCTGCGCCGAGTAGTGCCCGACGATCTTCCCGTTGGTCAGGCAGTCGGAGATCAGCGCGGCCGGGCTGGCCTGAGTCGCGGCCGGGGCGATCAGGAGGCCGACGACGACCGAGACGAGGAGGCTAGAGCGCGGCATCTGGACAAGCTACCAAGGGGTCGCGGCCGCCTCCAACGCCTCCCGCCGGACCTCGGCCGGCTCCGGCGCCTCCCAGGGACCCTCCGGCGCCTCCCAGGGACCCTCGGCCAACTCCGACGCTGTCCAACGCCCCGGAGAAGGCGTCGGCCCAGGCGGCGTGGGTGAACGCCCGGACGTCGCGGGTTCCGGCGTCGGCCAGCCTCGCCCGGAGGGCGGCGTCCCGCTCGAGCGTGACGAGGGCGTCTGCCAGGCCGGACGGATCCCCGGCGGCAACGACCAACGCGTTGCGCCGGTGGCGGAGCATTCCCCCGGCGGCGGCACCGACGG
The DNA here is from genome assembly GCA_034664295.1 of Solirubrobacteraceae bacterium. Lineage (GTDB taxonomy): Bacteria > Actinomycetota > Thermoleophilia > Solirubrobacterales > Solirubrobacteraceae > Palsa-513. The sequence continues at coordinate 63,362 of JAXDHV010000032.1, forward strand.
CGTCGGTCGTGATGATGGCTGTCCGTTGGTTCATGGCTTCGTTGGCGACCAGGCCCCACGGCTCGACGAACGCGGGAGTCGGAATCGACGGTATTACGAGAACGTCGGCCGACCCGTAGAAGTTGCGGAGCTCCGGCCGATCGACCCGCCCGGCCGCGACGACCCCGGCGAGTTGGCGACCGGCGTGGTCGCCGACGAGCGTCAGCGTCGCCCCCCGCTCGGCCAGCCGGGATTGCACCCACGCGCGGCAGAGGACGTCAAGCCCCTTGGCGGGGATCGACCGGCCGACGAACAGGACTCGCATCGGCCCGGGCGGCCGGCCGACGGGAGCGCCGACCGACCAGAAGTCGTTGTCGACGGCCTGCGGGGCGATCCGGATGTTCCGGGCGCCGCGGGCGGCGACGTACCCGGAGACGTGCTCGCCGTAGGTGACGATCGCCGCGGCGTCTCGGTAGATCCAGAGCATCAGCGGGAGCCCGGCGAGGTGGGCCGGGGTTCGGGGAGTCCGCCAGATCGCCGCCCACAAGACGAACGGGAGCCGGGCGCGACGGGCGGCGATCCACGCCGCCGGGAGGGCCAGCCGGCCGCCGGTGCCGAGGATCACGGCGCGGTAGTCGCCCGACCCGACCAGCCGGCCGACGTCCGCCTGGGAGACCTCGCCGGAGGGAACCCCCGGCGGCGGCCCCGCGCCGGCCCCACCGTGGGCGTCGGGCCCGCCGAACAGGGCGAGCTCGATCCCCTGGCGGTCGTGAAGCTCGCGAAACCCGGCGTGGCGCTCGCGGGGGACGTGGCCGGTGACGAAGAGAACCGGCTTCACGCGAGGGCCTCCTCGTAGGCTGCGAGCGTCCGCGCGCCACAGAGATCCCAGGTGAAGTTCTCGGCGATGTTCCGTCGCGCAGCGGCGCCGAGGGCTTCGAGGGTGGGCTGATCGCGGAGCAGGCGGTCGAGCTGCGCGGCGAGGGCCGGCGGGTCATGGGGGGGCACGAGGACGATGCCGGGGCCGATCTCCGCGGGGCCGGGCTCGCCGGCGGCGGCGATCGCGGGGATCCCGGCGGCCATCGCCTCGATGTAGGCGACGCCGAAGGCCTCGTCGGTCGAAGGCATCACGAAGACCTGGGCCGTCCGGGCTCGACGCAGGGCGTCGTCCGGCGGGAGCTGGCCGGCGAACTCGACGCGGTCGGCGACGCCGAGCCGGCCGGCGAGGGCCTCGAGCCGGGGGCGCTCGGGCCCGTCGCCGATCACGAGGTAGTCGGCGTCGGGGACGCGGGAGAGGGCTTGGATGACGTCGGCGTGGCGCTTGCGGGCGACCAGGTGGCCGACGGTCACCAGGAGCGGCCGAGCCCGCGGCGATCCGTCGGCACGCGAGCCGGGGGCGCCGGGGAGGTCGGGGAGATCGGTGCCGAGCCGGACGACGCGGGTCTGGCGGGCGCCGTGGGCCGCGGCGAGGGCGGCGATCCCGTGGCTGTTGGCGAGGACGAGGCGGGCGGCGGCGAGGGTTGCGGCGACCGCGTCGCGGCCGCCGGGGACGTGCGAGGTCGTCCAGAGGACGTCGCCGCCGTGGACCGAGACGACGACCGGCGGGCCGGCCGGCCGGCCGGGCCTGGGCCTGAGCGCCGGGAGGACGGCCGCGCCGGCGGGAACGGCGTTGTGGGCGTGGATCAGGTCGAACTCGCCGGCCCGCCGGAGGGCGCGGGCGAGGGCCGGGGCGGCCCACGTGCCCCAGCGGGCGTAGGCCTGGGCGCGGGGTGGGGAGACGTAGCGGACGTAGTGGATCGTCAGCCCGTCACGTTCGTCGACCGCCGCTTGGCGCAGGAGGGAGCGAAGCGCGCGGGGCGTGAAGTCGGCGGCCGGGGGGACGAGGCGGTGGAGGACGAAGACGGTGACCTGCGCTCCGGCGTCCCGGACGGCGAGCGCCTGGCGGTGCGCCCAGATGCCGAGCACGGGGTCGGCGGCGCGGGGGTAGAACTCGGCGACGACGGCTACGCGCACCGTCGGTGCACGGCCAGTGTCCGCTGGGATTCGCTTGCCGGGAGGTAGTTGTGGTCGGCGAGGAACGCGCGGGCCTCGGTGAGGGCCTGCTCGCGGGAATAGGCGTTCCCGGCCGGGCGGGCCCGGTGGGCGATCGGCGTCGCGTCGATGATTCCCAACCGCCAGCCGCGGTCGCGGGCGATCGCCGCCCAGTGGGCGTCGAGCCCCCATCCCATCCGCAGGTCCGGGAACGGGAGGAGGGTCTCGAAGGTCCGGGGCGCGAGCAGGGTCAGCGGGCCGATCTCGACGAACCGGGTCTCCCGGACGATGCTCCCCGGCCGGCGGCGGGTCAAGCGCCAGGAGGCGTGCGACCGGAGTCGGTGGGCCGGCTGGGCGAGCGAGAGGTCGAAGTGCTCGGCGAGGCCGAGGAACCGGTCGAGGAAGCCGCGGGGGAGGTCGATGTCGTCGTCGGCGACGATCAGCCAGTCGTAGTCGGAGAGCCGGTGGCGGGCGAGGAGGGCGTTGATGTTCTCGAACTTCCCGCGTTCGCCCGGCGGGCACGAGTCGATCGTGACGTCGTGGGTCGACCCGTGGAGCTCGGTCGCCGCCCGCCGGACGGCGTCGTCGTGGTCTGGGCGGGCGACCGTCAGGACGAGGACCCGTCGACCGGCGGCCATGCCGCCGTTGGTCTCCGTCGCGCTGGCCGCCATCCGGCTGGCCGGGCGCCGGCCGTTGAGCAGGCGGGCGAGCGGCGGCTGGTTGTCGAGCAGCCGTCCGGGCCGCAGCTGGCCGTCGAGCAGCCGACCGACGACGAGCTGGGCGTCGAGGACGAGGTCGGCGGCTCCCCGGAGGAGGTCCCGCCGGCCGCCGACTGTGCCGCTCCGGCCGGAGAGGAAGTCGTCGAGCCGGTCGCTGCGGTCGAGCGTGTCCCGGTGGTCGATCGCGTCATCGGTGAACCCATGCGAGGTCTCCTGATCCCTGGCGGATCGCGGTCGTCGTGAGCGGTCGGTCGCCGCCCGGGCCCGTCCGGCCGAGTGGGCCGCCATCACCAGGCCATCCTCGCACCGGCGGCGCCCGGCGTGCCAGATGCACCCGCCGAGGACCGCGAGCTCGCCCGCGAGGCTCGGCTGGCGGCCGTCCTCGGCGTCGAGGCGGCGGGCCTCGGCGCCCCGGCGAAAGGCGCTTCGGGCGAGCGCCGGGAGGGTCGCGTCCTGCGGTGCCCGCCGGTGGCAGACGCCGGCGGCCGCGACGTAGCGGATCCGCCCGCCGGCGGCGACGTACGCCCGCTGCCAGACCTCCTCGTCGCCGGCGCCCGACCGGCGGTCGTCGAACTCCCCGAGCCGGGTGAACGCCGACCGTCTGATCGTCATGTTCGTGCCCCAGGCGTGCGGCGCGTCGCAGTCGCGCTCCCCGAGTTCCAGATCGGTGATCGGCGCGGCGTCCCGACCGCAGACCTGTCGCGTCCGGCCTTCGATCCGGGCGTGGATCGGACCGGTGAAGACGTCGACCTCGGGCTCGGCCGCGGCCGCCCCGACGAGGGCCGTCAGCCAGCCGGGCAGGGCGTCGATGTCGTCGTCGACGAAGACGATCAGGTCCGAGAGGGCCTTCTGCAGGCCGGCGTTCCGGGCGGCGTTCAGGCCGTGGTGGGCGCCGAGGGCGTGGTAGGACGCGCCATGGCGGGCGGCGATCGCCTCGCACGGACCTGGTGGGCCGTCCTCGACGACGAGCAGCTCGGCTCCGTTGGCCGCCGCCTGGGGGGCGATCGAGTCGAGGGCGATGTCGAGATAGTCGGGCCGCCCGAGTGTCGGGACGACGATCGTCGCGTTTGGTGTGAGCGCCATCAGTGGCCAGAGTAGGGGAGCATGAGCCGATCGTTCTCTTCCTGCACAATCGTTATCGCACGCTCGGCGGCGAGGAGCAGGCGGTCGACGACCTTCTCTGGCTGGTTCGCGACCGCCTCGGCGAGGACGCCGAGCTCCTCGAGCGCGACTCGGCCTCCCTCGGGCGGGCCGGCGCGGCGGTCGGGATGCTGCGGGGCGGGCTCGATCCCGCCGAGGTCGGCCGGGCCGTCCGGCGGACCGGCGCGCGGGTGGTTCACGCCCACAACGTGAATCCGGCCTTCGGCTGGCGGGCGCTCGCCGCCGCGCGGGAGGCCGGCGCCCGGGTGGTGCTCCATCTCCACCAGTACCGGCTCGTCTGCGCGGTCGGCGTCTGCTTCACCCGGGGGGAGACGTGCACCCGCTGCCACGGACGCAACACCCTGCCCGGCATCCTGCGGGGGTGTCGGGGAACCGGGGCGGAGGCCCTCGTCTACGGGGCGGGGCTCGCCGCCTGGCAGCGGCGGCTGGCCGGCCAGGTCGACGCCTTCGTCGTGCCGAGTCGGTTCGCCCACGAACGGTTGGTCGAGCTGGGGGCGCCGCTCGGTGAGACCCATGTCGTCGGACACGTCGTCCGCGACCTGGCCGACCGGCCGTCCGACCGGACCGGGGGATACGCGCTGTTCGTCGGCCGGCTGGCCCCCGAGAAGGGTGCCGACGTGGCGATCGACGCCGCCCGGGCGGCCGGGGTCCGTCTGGTCGTGGCCGGCGACGGGCCGCTTCGCGAGGAGCTGGAGCGGCGGGCCGCGGCCGGCGGGCGGCTGGCCGGGGCCGGCGGGCGGCTGGCTGGGGCCGGGTCGGCTGGCGGCGGGTCGGCCGGGGCCGGGGGGCGGCTGGCCGGGGACGGGTCGGCTGGCGGGTCGGCCGGGGATCCTGGGGTCAGCTTCGTCGGACGGGTCTCGGATGCCGGGCTGGCGGAGCTGCGGGCGGGCGCGGGGGTTGCGCTGGTCCCGTCACGCTCGGGCGAGACATTCGGGCTGGCGGCGGCCGAGGCGATGGCCGTCGGGCTGCCGGTCGTCGCCTCTCGGATCGGCGGGTTGCCCGAGCTCGTGGGGGAAGAGGGACTCGTCCCGGTCGGCGACGTCACGGCGATGGCGGGAGCGATCGGCCGCCTGCTGGGCAACCGGGCGGCGGGCGAGCGGGCCCTCGAGCGGGCGCGGCTGCTGGTCTCGCCCGACGTGGTCGCCCCGGCCCTGGCGGCGGTCTACTCCGGGTAAGCGGGGAGAGTCGAGGTCTCTCCGGAAAACTACTTGCGAACTTAAGCAAGCAATTCGTGACGGCGACACACTCAACACCGACCACGTCCGCCGCCAGGACTGTCAACCCGCTTCGTCTCTAGGATGATCCGGCATGCGCGCGATCGTCACCGGCGGTGCTGGCTTCATCGGCTCGAATCTGGTCGACGCGCTGATCACCCGGGGGGCCGATGTCACCGTGATCGACAACCTCTCGACCGGCCGGGAGGCCAACCTCCACCGGGCGATCGAGCGGGGCGCGCGGCTGCGTGTCATCGACATCCTCGACCCGGCCGACGTCAACCGCGTCTTCGAGGAGGACCGGCCGGACGTCGTCTTCCACATGGCCGCCCAGATCGACGTCCGCAAGTCGCTGGCGAGGCCGGCCTGGGACGCTGAGATCAACATCCAGGGGACGGTCAACGTGCTCGAGGCCGCCCGCCTGGTCTCGGTCCCCCGCCTCGTCAACACGTCGACCGGCGGGGCGATCTACGGCGACGCCGACGTGATCCCGACGCCCGAGACGGCGGAGACCCGTCCGGAGGCCGCCTACGGCCAGAGCAAGCTGTCGGCCGAGGGCTACTGCGGCCTCTATGAGCGGTTGTACGGCCTCTCGTGCATCACGCTCCGCTACGGCAACGTCTACGGCCCCCGTCAGGATCCGCTCGGCGAGGCCGGCGTCGTCGCGATGTTCTGCGGGCGCCTGATGCTCGGAACCCAGCCGACCGTCTACGGGGACGGCCTCCAGACGAGGGACTACGTGTACGTCGGCGATGTCGTCGAGGCCAACCTCGCGGCCGCCGCACACGACGAGGTCCACGGGGCCGTGAACATCGGCACCGGACGCGAGAGCACGGTTCTCGACCTGGTCGAGGCGATGGGCCCGCTCGCCGGCGCCGGCGACTTCACCCCCGAGTTCGCCCCCGCCCGCCTCGGCGAGCTCTCCCGCAGCTGCCTCGACGTCAGCCGGGCGGCCGAGCTCCTCGGGTGGGCCGCGTCGACCGAGCTGCTCGACGGGTTGCGCCGGACGATGGAGGCGACGCTCCCGGCTCCCGGCCCGTGACCGGATCCCCCGGCGGCGAGGCCGCGGGCTCCAGCGGCATGGAAGACCAGGCGGAGGCCGGGGACCAGCCGCCGGGCGCCCGGCCGCAGCGGCGGGCGCTGATCACGGGAATCACCGGACAGGACGGGTCCTACCTGGCCGAGCAGCTGGTCGACGCCGGGTACGCCGTCCACGGGATCGTTCGTTCGACCAGCTCGTTGGCCAACCTCGCCGGCATCGTCGACCGGATCACGCTCCACGAGGGCGACCTCGGCGACCCGCGGACACTCCGTCGAGCGCTCGGCGAGACCGCGCCCGACGAGATCTACCACCTCGCGGCCCCGACCTTCGTCCCCGACAGCTGGCTCGACCCGACCGGGACGATCCGGGCGATCGCCGTCGAGAGCGCCGAGCTGCTCGCCGCGGCCCGCGAGCTGACACCCGCCGCCCGGGTCGTGCTCGCCAGCTCGCGGGAGATCTTCGGCAGCCCGCCGTCGACCCCCCAGGACGAGTCGACCCCCTGCCATCCGCGGACGCCCTACGGCGTCGCCAAGCTCGCCGTCCACCAGCTCGTCGGCCTGGTCCGCGAACGCCACGGCCTCCACGTCTCGTCGGCGATCCTCTTCAACCACGAGTCCCCCCGCCGGCCGGTCCACTTCGTCACCCGGAAGGTGACCCGCACGGCCGCGGCGATCAGCCTCGGCCTCGAGGACCAGCTTGTCCTCGGCGATCTCGCGGCCGTCCGCGACTGGTCGGCCGCCGCCGACGTCGTCGCCGGCCTGCGCCTGATGGCGGCTCATCACGAGCCGGGCGACTTCGTCCTCGCGAGCGGCGTCGGCCACTCGGTCGGCGACCTCGTCCGCGTCGCCTTCGCCTGCGTCGATCTCGACCCGGCCGCCCACGTCCGCCTCGACGAGAGCCTCATCCGGCCGGCCGACCCCGTCGATCCGATCGGCGACCCCCGACGAGCCCGTGAGCTCCTCGGCTGGAGGGCGACGACCAGCTTCGACGACCTGATCGCCGGGATGGTCCGCGCGGACCTCGCCTCGCTCACCTCGCCCGCCTGACCGGTGACCGGCCGCCGGGACATCCGCCCGTCCCAATGACCGGCCCCCTGACCCGCCGGGAGCTGATCGTCCGGGCGGGGGCCGCCGGCCTGGTCGTCGGCCTCGCCGCCTGCGGGGCCCGGCCGCCGACGGCGCGCCCGCCGCATCCCCCGCCGGCGCTCGGCAAGGGGAAGCCGCCGGTCGCCGGTCGCGGGACGGCGTCCCTGCGGGATCTCACCGACGCCGTCCGCGGGCAGGTCGTCACCGCCCGCTCCGCCGCCTACGGCCAGGCCAGGCAGATCTACAACGAGGCCTACGACGCCAACCGGCCGCTGGCGGTCGTCGCACCGCTCGACGAGGCCGACGTCCGGGCGACCCTGGCCTGGGCCGCCCGCCGGGACGTCGTCGTCCGACCGCGCGCAGGCGGTCACAGCTACGCCGGGTACTCGACCGGCGACGGAGCCGTCGTCCTCGACCTCCGCCACCTCTCTCACGTCGCCTTCGACCGGTCCTCGGGAATCGCTGAGATCGGTCCGGGCGCCCAGCTGGCCGACGTCTACGCCGGGCTGGCCGCCCACGGCGTGACCGTTCCGGCCGGCTCATGTCCGTCGGTCGGCCTCGGCGGCCACGCTCTCGGCGGGGGGATCGGCCTCGCCGGGAGGGCGCTCGGCCTGACGACGGACAACGTCCTCGGGGCGCGCGTGATCACCGCCGACGGCGTCATCCACCACGCGGGAGCCTCGGCCGGCGAGGACGCCGACCTCCTCTGGGCCCTGCGGGGGGCCGGTGCCGGGAACTTCGGAGTCGTCACGACTCTCCGGATGCGGACCCACCCCGTCTCGCCGACCTCATGGTTCTCGGTCTCGTGGCCGTGGTCATCGGCCGGTGAGGCGCTCGACGCCTGGCAGCGGCTCGTCCCGGGGGCGCCGGACGCCCTGACGTCGGTCTTCCATCTGGAGACCGGCGCCGGCCAGCTCGGGCTCAGCGCCAACGGCCAGTACTTCGGGACCGCCGACCGCCTGAGCCGTCTGCTTAGGCCTCTGAGCGCGGTCCCGGGGGCGAGCCTGAGCACCGGGACCGACGATTACCTCGACCTGATGCTCCGCTGGGCGGGCTGCCTCCACGGGGCCGTGGCGACCTGCCGGACCGAGCCGGCCGGCAGCCTCTCGCGGTCGCGGTTCGCCGCGAAGTCCGACTACGTCACGCGAGCCCTGCCCCCCGCCGGCCGGGATCTCCTGATCCGGGCGGTCGAGCTGGCATCGACCGACAGATCGCTCTCGAGCGCGGCGATCCTCCTCGACTCCTACGGCGGAGCGATCAACCGGATCCCGCCGGGCGCGAGCGCCTTCGTCCACCGGGATGCCCTCTTCGGCGTCCAGTACCTCACCTACTACCCGTCGGCCTCCGAGCGCCCGGCCGCCCGCGCGTGGCTCCGCGGGGCGTGGTCGCCGCTGCGTGGATACGTCTCGGGCGAGGCCTACCAGAACTACGCCGACCCCGACCTGGCCGGCTGGGAGCGGGCCTACTACGCCGGGAACTATCCCCGCCTCCAGCGGGCCAAGGCCACCTACGACCCAGACGACCGGTTCCGCTTCCCGCAGGGCATCCGACCCGCCTGAGCGCCTGCTCCGGCGGGGTTTGACGGCGGTGGATAGTGGGCACGCGAAGGGCATGCGAACTTCACAATCACCCGTTCCCCATCTTCATCTCCCCGGCGAGGTCGACGTTCCCCAGCTCGGCTTCGGCGTCTTCCAGATCCCCCCGCAGGACACCGCCGAGGTCGTCACCCAGGCCCTCCACGCCGGCTACCGGCACATCGACACGGCCGCGGCCTACCGCAACGAGGCCGGCGTCGGCGAGGCGATTCACACGGCTGGGCTGGACCGCGACGAGGTCTTCATCACGACCAAGTGCTTCAACGACGATCACGGCTACGACCAGGCGATCCGCGCCTGCAAGGCCAGCCTCGAGCGGCTCGAGATGTCCTATCTCGACCTCTACCTGATCCACTGGCCGGTCCCCGCCCACGACAAGTACGTCGAGACCTGGAAGGCCTTCGTCGACCTGCAGGCCGACGGTCTGACCCGTGCGATCGGCGTCTCGAACTTCGAGCCGGCCCATCTCGAGCGGCTCGTTGCCGAAACCGGGGTCACTCCGGCCGTCAACCAGGTCGAGCTCCACCCCCGCTTCCAGCAGGCCGGCCTCAGGCGCCGGCACGCCGAGCTGGGAATCGTCACCGAGGCGTGGAGTCCGCTCGCCCAGGGACGGGTGCTCGACGATCCGACGATCGTCGGGATCGCCGAGGCCCACGGAAAGACCCCGGGGCAGGTCGTGATCCGCTGGCACCTCCAGATCGGGAACGTCGTGATCCCGAAGACGGTCACGCCCGAGCGGATCGAGGAGAACTTCGACGTCTTCGACTTCCACCTGACCGACTCCGAGATGGACGCGATCGAAGCGCTCGATGCCGGCCAGCGGGACGGTCCCGACCCGAACACGTTCGTCCGCCCGTAGGCCGTCCGGCCGGCGAGCCGAGACGGCCGCCGTGCCCGGCGATGCGCGGGCAGCCGCGACCGGAGTTGGCCGCGCCGCTGCTGGGCCAGACGGGACCGGCGTAGGCCTGCCGAAGCGCGGGTAGATACCAGGCCGCACAGGTAGCTCCCCGAACGGCCGGGGTGGCAGTGCCCGTCGCTTGCCGTGTCAGTCCGCCGTGAGTCAGTCGTCCAGACAGGAGCCGCAGATGAACCAGTCCGAGCAGAAGATCGTCCAGTACCTGGGGGAGGCCCACGCGTCGGAGGCCGGCCTGACCCGAGTCCTCGAAGCCCAGATCGGGATGACCCCCCGGGGGAGCTTCCGGGATCTGCTGGAGGGTCACCTGACCGAGACGCGCGACCATGCCGATCGGGTTCGCGCCCGGATCGTCGAGATCGCCGGCAACGGCGGCTTCAACCCCCTCTCGTTGGGGATCTCGGTCGCCGAGACCCTGATCAGCCAGGTCATCGCGATCGGCAAGACCCCGATCGACCTGCTCCGGGGGTCGGGCGGCGAGGAGAAGTTGCTGAAGAACGCGAAGGACGACTGCGCGGCCGAATCCCTCGAGATCGCGACATACATCGCGCTCGACGCGCTCGCCAAGTCGGTCGGCGACGATGCGACGGCCAAGTTGGCGAGGTCGATCCTAGCCGACGAGGAGCGGATGCTCGACGCCCTGCGGGCCGAGCTTCCACGTCTCGTCGAGGCCGTCGCCGCCGCCTCTCTGCGTGGCGATCCGAGCTACGACTTCAGGACCACCGGGGCTGCCGACGCCGTCCGCACGGCGGCCGAGTCGGTCGGCAAGACGGTCGACGACGGCGTTCAGAAGGGCAAGAAGGCCGCCCGTCAGGCGCGCAGGGTGCCGGGTGTCGCCCAGGCCGAGGGTGAGGTGAAGGGAGCCCTCGCCGACGAGGACGACCTCGCGATCGCCGGGTACGACGGAATGACCGGAGCCGAGATCACCGACCGGCTCACCGGCCTCTCGCAGGTCGACCTGGCCAAGATCGACGCGTACGAGCGCAAGCACGAGAACCGGACCACCGTCCTCGGGAGGATCCAGGCGCTCAGCGGAAGCGAGCCGTGGCCCGGATACGACGACCAGACGGCCGGGGAGATCGTCAAGGTGCTCAACGGGTCGCAGGACGCCGAGACGACGACCGCCGTTCGGAAGTACGAGCACGCCCACAAGGACCGGGCGACCGTGATCCGGGCGACCGAGCGAGAGCTGGCGCGCAGCGGGCGCTGACCGGCGCCCTTCGGCGGCCCCGACGTCGCCGTCGGTGGTCCGTCGGCGTCCTTCGGATCGACGGTCGCCGGCCGGACCGATGGACCTTGGGCGATTTCCGGACCGAGGGTCGCGGGTTAACGTAATCTACGGTCGCCGGATGACTCAGCACGTCCAGATGTCGAGAGCCCCGCGGGCGCAGATCAACACGCCATGCATGTTGCGTCGCCGGACGGGCTCGCCGATTCCCGCCCACACGGTCGAGCTCGGACCCGAGGGGATGCGCGTCAACAGTCCGCGGCCGCTTTCGGCCAACGAGGCAGTCGACTTCGACCTCCCGGGTCTCGAGATGCGGGTCGGCGGGCACGCGCGTGTGCTCCGTCAACAGCGCCTCAACGTCTACGTCCTGCGCTTCGAGCGGCTTCCCGAGCCGATGGTTCGGTGCCTCCACGCGCTCGCGATCAACTCGCCGGCGCCCCCGCTCAACTGACCGTCTCGTATCCTCCCGCGCACCGCGTGGCGGTGCGAGGAAGCCGGTGAGAAGCCGGCGCGGTCGCGCCACTGTGACCGGGACGCCGCCTGTCGGCGACCCGGAAGCCAGACACTCAGCCGGCATGCGCTCTGACCCCGTCCGGGACGCGTGATCCCGAGGAGGCAAGCCAAATGAGTGATCTCACCGGCCGCCGAATGGCGCGGTCACTGCTGATAAGGGGGATGCTCGCCGGCTTGGTCGCCGGCCTCGTCGCGTTCGTCTTCGCCTACGTCCTCGGTGAGCCGCAGGTCCAGCGGGCGATCGACTTCGAGAACATCAGAATCGACCGGGCTCTGGCGGTTGCCGCTCCGCACATCCATCGAACGCCCGACCTCGTCAGCCGCGGCCTTCAACGAACGGTCGGCCTGCTCACCGGCACCGTCGTCCTCGGCGTCGGGCTCGGCGGCCTCTTCGCGTTGACGTTCGCCTGGGCCTACGGCCGCGTCGGCGCCGTCGGCCCGCGCGTCCTGGCCGCCGTCCTCGCCGGCGGCGCCTATCTGACGATCACGGTCGTCCCGTTCACGAAGTACCCCGCCAACCCCCCGACGATCGGCGACCCGCAGACGATCGGCCGGCGGACCGTGCTGTTCGTCGCGATGATCGCGATCTCCGTCCTCGCGGCGCTCGCCGCCGCCCGCGTGCGTCGGGCCCTGCGCCCCCGGTTGGACGGCTTCGACGCCGGCCTGGTCGCCGTCGCGGCATTCGTCGTGGTCGTCGCCGTCGCCGAGCTGATCCTTCCCGCCGTGCACGAGACCCCGCCTGGCTTCCCAGCCGACCTCCTGTGGCGCTTCCGCCTCGCCTCCCTGGGGATCAACGCGACGCTCTGGACGGCGATCGGACTCGGCTTCGGCGCCCTCGCCCAACGACTGATCCAACCCGCCGCCGGCCAGCATGCGCTCGGCCTCGGCGCGCGTTTGAAGGGTCACCGCGTGACCCGACCCTGAACGTCTGTGACCCCTACGCCCGAGGGACCCTCGCGCTTGCGAGAGCGGCGATCCCGGCCAGCAGGCCGAGCGCGCCGACGATCAGCGCAGCGATGCCGAGGCTCCTGCTCGCACCCTTGCTCACGGTGACGGCCTTCGTGCCTGCCGGCGCTACCGCGCCTGCGCCGGCGCCGGTTGGCGGTCCTGGTCCGGCTTCGCTCCCGGCGACATCCTCGAGCGCGCCGCCCTTCGCCGTGACGTTCACCGTCGGAGCCGGATGACCCGCCGAGTCGGGCGCCTCGATCCAGCGCACGACGTCCCCGTCGGAGTAGGTCTGGATGACCTTGAAGCTCAGCGTCTGCCCGACGGCCGAATCGGGGATCGCCGTGGTGATCGGGAACTGGAGGAACGACCCCGGTGGGATTCCGCCTTTCTGCGATGCGCTCCAGATCACCTCTGAGATCTCCTCGGTGACCGGCCCGGAATCGGTCGTCTGCGGCGTCGCCAGCTTGCGCTTCAGGACCGTCGCCCTCCAACCGGTGGGAAGCTCCGTGGAGATCTCGAGGAACCCGGGTGGGACCTGCATGTCCACCTTCACGACGTTCGCCCGGTCCTCCTCGTTGGGGACTCGAATGTCGATCGTCGGATTCGAAGCGGCCGGCAGGGTGTTCGGGTGGAGGCTCACATGAGCAGAAGCGGCGGCCGGCAGCCAGAGCCCGCCGAGCGCGCTCGCGACGATCAGTGTTCGTCTCATCTGGTTCTCTCCCATCGCAGGGTCATTGGATCGGAACATCGACGGTCTTCGAGTAGGCGTCGAACTTGTCGACCAGGACCGTGATTTCGAGCTTCCAGGTCCCCGGCAGGCCGAGCGTGATCCCCGGCACGGTGTAGTGGCCGGGCCCGGACTTCTGCGCCGTCTGCGTCAGCGGTCCGATGCCCTTCGACGGAAGCGTCTCCGCCACCGTCACCTGCAGGGCGCCGTCGTACCGGACGCCGGTCCTCGCGTCGAAGAGGTACACATGAAGCTCGTTGGACCCGACCTTCGCCGGGTCGAGCGTCAGCTGGAGCTCCCTGCCGCCAACCGTCGTCGTCGCGTTGTACGGACCCGCGTACTGGCTCGCCGCCGGCGCGTAGCTCGCCAAGGCCCCCGTCGCGCCCAGCGCGACCACGATCAGGGCGATCTCGGTGCGCAGAGTTCGCCGCAACGACAGGCCGGTCGACCCCGGTGCCTCGCCGTCCTGCGCGATCTGCCGTAGCCGCGGGAGCGTCCGCCGGCGGTTGAACGCCCCCAGGCCGACGAGGGTCATCAGGAGGCCGAACTTGATCAGCACCGCACGCCCGAAGTCCGTGCTCAGCAGGAGGTCCAGACGGCCCACCTCGATGTAGGACTGGACCAGGCCAGTCGCCAGCAGGAGGATCACCGCGACCAGCGCGAGACCCGAGAACCGGGCGACGACGGCGCTCAGCACGCGCGTCCGCTCGGCCTTCTCCAGGCAGCGGGTTGCCGCCGGCACGACGACGACGAGGGCGACGAGACCCCCGAGCCAGACCGAGATCGCCGTCACATGGAGCGCGATCGAAGGGAACATCACAACCACCGGGGCCTGCGTCGCGCCGTGACCCGACAGCGCCGGCAGCAGGACGACGCCCGCCAGCGCAATCCCCAGGCCGACCGCCAGACGTCGCTCGCCGCCACACAGCGCGAGGCCGGTCGAGCCGAGCGGGACGGCCCGCAGCACCGGCGCGTGCGCCGACCTCGGCCGCAGCAGCCCTGCGGTCAGGACGCCGAACGCCAGCCAGCAGGCGGCGGCGGCCGTCCAGATCGTCCCGAAGCGGGTCGTGAGCTCCTCGCGCAGGACGCCGGGTGCCAGCGCCGCCCACCCCGACACGCCCGCCGACTCCGCCGCCTCGAAGACGACGCCCGCCAGGGCGCTGATCGCGCCGAGCAGCGCGCTCATCAGGAGCGTGACCCGCAGGCGCGCGACGAAAGCGTCCGAGGCATTCCGCCACGAGGCCGACCCCCCCGCCTGGACGCGCAGCACGGGAAGCCAGACCCCGAGCAGGAACACCAGCGCGCCGACGGCCACCGCGATCGCCCCGTACTGGACCGCCCGGGCCTCCGAGAACGCGACCGTCGTGGCCGACCCGGTCGTGCCGCGGCCGAGCAGTTGGGCCACCGTCAGACCACCGGCGCCCCGTCCGCCGATCGAAAACACGAATCCCCCGGTGACGATATGGCCGTCGGCTGACACGACCCGATAGGTCGCCGTGTACGTCCCCGCCGGCAGGCCCGGCCTCAGATCGACGCCGATCAGCGAACCCGTCCCGTTCGGGTGGAAGCCGTCGCCCGAGTCGACGCGGCCCCCCCGCGTGTCGAAGACGCGGACCGCGCCGAAGTTGCCTTCGACCGTCTCGTTGAAGGCGAACACCACCCGTCCCGGGTTGCGGGCGACGCTCGCGCCCTGCGCCGGCTGGGTCCCCTCGAGCGTCGCGTGAGCCACGGCGACGCCCGGCAGGCCGAGGACCACCGCGACAGCTGCCGCGGCCGCGACCGCCCGCATGCCGATGGGCCTGCCGATCAACCGCCTGCGCCCCTCACGACGCATCGGCGGGTCATCAGGGCTCCGGTCCCGACGACGCTTCGGCGGGCCATCAGGCTCCGCCCGCTACGACGCATCGGCGGACCTCCCGATCGGCCGGACATCGCGAGGCAGGACGGACTTGGCCCATCACCAGGCCTCGGGCCTCGCACCCGTCCCGGACTGGTCGTCACGCGCCGTCGCCTCGCGGTCACCAGCCGGCGCCTCCCCGTCACCGACGCCGGCTGCCTGCTGGCGCCTGGCCCGCACGACGACCAGCCCGCTCGCGAGAACGATTGCGAGGATCGAGATCGGCGCCCAGATCGGGAACCCGCTGCTCTGGCCCCGCCAGAACAACGTCCCCGCGATCGTCCCGGCCTGCCCGCCGACGCTGATCGGCACGCTCCACGCGAAGATCTTCGTCCGCTTCGACCTGTCGGTCACCGCCTTCGGCGTCGCGGTCGTGAACAGGTGGATCCGATGGTCGTGCCACTCGAAGCGGCCCGTCTTGTCGAGCGTCACCCACTCCGCCGGCGCCTTCGCGCTCGCGCTCGCCGGAACCGCCGTCGTCGCGTACCGGTCGTCGTTGAGGTAGTACGCCGGCGACCGTTGGTTGACCTGGACCGTCCCGTCCCCGAGCAGACGGGCGTAGACGTCCCCGGTATACCCGTAGATCACGACCGGCTTACCCGTCCGGTTGTCCACCTCCAGGTTGTTGTCGAAGTTCAGGACGTCCACCGACAGGCTCCGGTCGGCCGGCATCACCCGGTCGATCGTGTCCAGATAGTTGGCATTGCCGAGGTGCGCCTCAGCGGCCGCGGCCCACAATGCAAGCCCCGACGCCGCCAGCGCCAACACGCGCTTCATCGCCGTCTCCTTCTCTGCTCCACCTCCACGGACCGGCGACAGGGAACGGCTCGCGCCGGCCCGTCGCCAAAGCTAGGCCGGCAGGGGCGGCGGCGGCGGACGAACCGCCAGCGAGCGAGCGATCAGCGCCCCCCCGCGAGAGAGCAGACGCTCCACCGGGCGGGCATGCCCGCGAATCCGGGGGGCCAGACGATGTGGCCGACGCCGCGCCCGCACCCGAGCGGCCAAGCTGGCGATCCGCTCCTCTCCGACGTAGCGGCCCAACAGCAGCGGCGCTAGCACGAGGATCGTCGGAGCCATGAAGCCCAGGCCGCCGAAGCCGCCGGACACATGCACGACCGCCAAGACGATCATCACGCCCGCCGGGATGCAGAGCAGTCGCAGGTCGCAGCGCTTCATCAGACGGAAGATACCCTCCCGGCTAGCTCGACTCGCCATCCTCGCCGTCCGGTCGCGACGGGCCAGCGCCATCCCGCCGGCGGTCGCGCCGGGCCTGCAACTTCAGCGCGCCGACGATCACCACGAACGGCACCAGGTAGAACAGCGACGCGTACCAGTGGCCGAAGTGCGCGAGGATCGGTGTCATTGGGTGGATGACAGGATCCACAGACCGAGGCTGGTGAACCCGACCATCACCGCCAGCATCCAGTACTGCGAGCGGATCGCATCCGCCGAGCGCCGGTAGGTCACGAGCGCCCGGTCGTGGGCCAGCACGAGGCCCGCGACATGGCCGATCACAAGCGCCGCCACCTGGACGTACCAGATCACGTTCGCCGCGACGACGTTGTAGTCGATCGACGAGCCCGCGGTCCCCAGCAGGTCCGCCCCCGTGCCGAACGGATCGGAGGCCAGGTAGCCGAGCGCCTGTCCCTGGTAGGCGAGCAGCGAGAAGTAGTGGGCGACCACGTACGCCGCTGCGATCGGCAGCAGCGAATGGACGAAGCGCCCGCCGAGCTCCCGCGTCGTCATCCCCCCGCCGAGCGACTGCATGCCCGCGATGCCCAGCCTGAAGAGCCCGGCGATCACGCCGATCATGACGAGCAGGCCGGTCGTGTTCGCCAGCTCGCTCGCCGTCCCCACCGACGCTCCGATGCCCGTGAACAGGCTCTGGACGTCGGTCTCCCCCGACCCGACCCAGACCGAGCCAACCGAGAAGCCGTCGAAGCTCGTCGACCCGATCATCACCGCGAGCAGCGCGACCGTTCCCGGCAGAACCTCGAGGTCGGCGGCCCCCACGAACGGTGGCCGCCCGACCAGGACGCCTCCTGCCCAGCGCAGCGGCGCGAGCCGCGCGAACAGCCCAAAATAGACGGAGAAGCCGTCAGCCCGATCGGTCCAGACCTCGATCCCGTAGACGCCCATCCCGACCAGCTGGACGGCGGCGTAGGCGAGCGAGAGGATCGCCAGCGTCTGTGGCACATCCTTCTCCGGGTAGACGAGCTCGAGCCAGGCGAACCCGAAGATCATGACCACCGCCGGCCACCGTCCGAGCCACGCCGGATAGGCGAGCGGTGTCCGGCGCGGCAGGATCCGCCCGGCCATCCGCGCGAGCGCCCGCCACGGGTTGAACGCCCGGAAGACGTCCCCGAAGACGAGGCTCGCAAACGCCAGGCCGACCCAGAAGATCACGAAGATCCACGTCGGTGCCAGGTTCGCCGTGACCTCCTGCAGCCCGGCGAGACCGGCATACACGACGACGGCGAAGAGTCCGATCCCGATCGCCCCGCACACCGGATCGAGCACCCGCGGATAGCCCACGAGCCGGCGCTCGTCGATCCCCGCCAGCCGTGGCTTGGGCCAGAGCGTGGCAAGGGCCACGAACGACACCACCAGCACGATCGCCGCCGCCCACGCGAACAGCCACCGCGGGATCGGCAGGTCCGTCCTGCCGACCAGCCCGTGAGCCCCCGCCGGTGCCGGGGCGACGAGCAGCCCGCCGAGGAGGGCCGCGCCCGCGAGCGTCGCGCGTCGCCTCATCCGATCCCCGGCCGGTCCGTCGACTCAGCGTTCGAGCAGCTTGCGATCGTTGTCGACCATCAGCCGGATCATCGTCTCGAAGCTCGTCTGCGGCTCCCAACCCAGGATCCGCTTGGCCTTCGACCCGTCGCCGACGAGCTGGTCGACCTCGGCCGGCCTGATCAGCGCCGGGTCGAGCTCCACCCTGTGGTCGATCTCGAGGCCCGCCTGGTCGAAGGCGATCTCGAGGCACTTGCGCACCGTGTGGGTGACCCCGGTTGCGATCACGAAGTCCTCGGGGTCGTCCTGCTGGAGCATCAGCCACATCGCCTCTACGTAGTCCTTGGCGTAGCCCCAGTCCCGCTCCGCGTCGAGGTTGCCGAGGCTCATCTTGTCGATCAGTCCCAGCGCGATCGCCGCCGCGTGCCACGTGATCTTCCGGGTCACGAACTCCCGCCCCCGCCGCTCGGACTCGTGGTTGAAGAGGATCCCGCTGGTCGCGTGCAGGTTGTAGGACTCCCGGTAGTTGATCGTGATGAAGTGGCCGTAGGCCTTGGCCACCCCGTACGGCGACCGCGGGTAGAACGGGGTCAGCTCGGTCTGGGGGATCTCCCGGACCTTGCCGAACATCTCGCTCGACGACGCCTGGTAGAAGCGGGCCTCCGGACAGACCTCGCGCATCGCCTCGAGCATCCGGGTCACCCCGACGCCCGTGAACTCGGCCGTCAGGGTCGGCTGGACCCACGACACCGCGACGTAGGACATCGCCGCGAGGTTGTAGATCTCATCCGGCCTGGACGCCCGCAGCGTGTCGACGAGCGACCGCTGGTCGAGGAGGTCGCCCTGGTGGAGGACGATCCTCTCCCGGAGGTGCTCGATCCGGTCGAACTTCTCAGTCGACGACCTTCGGACCATTCCGTGGACTTCGTAGCCCTTCGCGAGCAGCAGCTCCGCAAGATAGGAGCCGTCCTGGCCGGTGATTCCCGTGATCAACGCAGTCCGGCTCATAGGGCGAGCGCCTCCTGTTCGCGTAGCCAGCGTGCTGTGCCGGCGATTCCCTCGTGCACGGCGATCTTCGCCTCCCACCCGAGCAGTCGTCTGGCCTTCTCGACCGACGGCCACCGGCGCGGAACGTCAACGGCGAAGCTCGGCAGATGCGCGAGCTCGAAAGTCTCCGGATCCCCGCCGCAGCAGTCCCAGACGATGCGCGCGATCTCCGCCACCGTGAGTTCGTCCCCCGCCGAGATGTTGAAGTCCTCGTTGAGCCCGGCGGGCGAGCTCATCGCCGCGACGATGCCCTCGGCGATGTCGTCGACGTGGGTCAGCGTCCGCGTCTGGTCTCCCGACCCGAAGATCTCCAGCGGGCGCTGGCCGGCGAGGACCTTGCGGATCAGGTCGGGCACCGCGTGGGCGATCCCCGGCTCGTCGGTCGGCATCTCACCCGGGCCGTAGGCGTTGAACGGCCGGCAGATCGTGTACCTCAGGCCGTGCTCGTCGTGCGCCGCCCGGCAGTAGACCTCGCCGGTCAGCTTCGAGAACCCGTAGGCCGAACGTGGGACCGGGCAGTCGTCGATGTAGTCCTCCGGCGTCGGGAAGACCTCCGCCCGCTCGAAGACCATCGACGACGAGACATAGACGAAGCGGTCGAGATCCTCGTCGAGCGCCGCCCGCACGACCGCGTTGTAGAGCGCGTTGTTGACCTCGGTCAGCGTGTGTGGGAGCCGATGGAAGTTCGCGATCCCCCCGACGATCGCGGCGCAATGGATCGCGTGCGTGCAGCCGGACATCGCGATCCGCGCCTGTTCCAGCGACCGGAGATCCCCCGTGTGCACCTCGCATCCCTCGCGAACCCACTGCGGAGCCGCTCGCTGGTCTGAGACTCGCACCTCGAAATTCGGATCCCCGATCAGGCGGCGGACGATCGCCGACCCGATCATCCCGACGCCGCCCGTCACCAGGACGCGATTCACCCGGCGGCCACCAGGTCTCGGAGCTCGGCTGCGAACGCGAAGACCTGGCCCGCGCCCCAGCAGTCCCACGGGTCGATCACGATCGCGCCCTCGGGAATCGCCGCGAGGGCCTCTGGTGTGCAGAAGACGCTGTGGTTGGTCGCGACTATCACGGCTTCCGCCCCTTCGACGACTTCCTCGAAGCTCGCGGTCGGCGTGTCGACGAGCGGGTCGTGTACCGCGACGTCGGCCAGCTCCCGCTCGAGCAGGCGGATCAGCTTGTGCGAGAGCGAGTCCCGCTCGTCGTCGGTGTCCGCCTTGAAGGCCAGGCCGAGAACGGCGATCTTCCGGCCGTCGAGTCCGCCCAGGCGCCGCTTGGCGCCGCCGACGAGGAACAGCGGGACCGACTCGTTGACCCGCGAGACCGCCAGCAGCATGCCGGGGGCCGCCGAGCGCTCCTCGGAGAAGGCGAAGTCCTTGCGCAGGCAGGTCCCCGCCGTGAAGCCCGGTCGGGCGATCCCCCCCCGCGGGTAGTCGCGGTTGATCAGGTCGATCACCTCGAAGACGTTCGCCCCGTGCTGCTCGCAGTCCATCATCAGGAGGTTCGGCAGGGCGAAGTTCGTGTAGCGCAGGATGTTCGTCCAGATCTTCGCGAGCTCGGCCTCCGTCGGCGTGGTCTGGACGATCGGCGCCCCGAAGACCCCGAAGAGCTCGGCTGCGACTTGACCCGACGCCTCGCCGACCCCCCCGATGATGCACGGGAGGGTGTCGATCTCCTCGAGGAACCGGCCCGCCGCGATCCGCTCCGGCGCATGCGAGACGTAGACGTCCGTACCGATCTCGAAGCCCCGGTGCTTGCGCAGGTAGCCGGCGACGAAGGCCGTCGTCCCGGGCGCGATCGTCGATCGCAGGATCACCGAATGGCCGTCGCGAAGGACCGGGAGGAGATCGTCGAGCGCCTGGCGTATGTCTCGCATGTCGATCTCGATGTGCGAGAACGACGGCGTCCCGAGCGTGATCACGATGTGTCGCGCCTGCGCCGCGTCGGCGATCCGGTCCGACAGCGAGAGCGTCGTCCGGTCGAGCAGCTCCTGCGTCCCGGTCTCCCTGAACGGCATCCGCCCGTCCCGGAGTGCTTCGAGCCGGGCCGGATCGTTGTCGATGCCGAGCACCGACTGCCCGCGATCGGCGAAGCAGAGCGCCAACGGCAGCCCCACTCGGCCGAGGCCGACGATCGAAACGTCGTAGCTCATAGCCCGAGGAGGCTACACCGGGCGCCCCGGCGGTCACCGGCCGGCATCCTCGCGTCAATAGACTCGCCGCGGCGGCACAGCTGTTGCCAGGTCCAGATGATCCTGCTCGAACGCGCCAGATGACCGAATGTCTCGTTGTCGGCGGTGGGTTCCTCGGCAGCCACGTCGCCGCGGCCCTCTCGGCCGCCGGACATCCCGTCACCGTCTACAGCCGGTCCTTCAACGACTGGCTCGACCGACCAGATCGCTCCGGCCGCTCCGGCCGCTCCGGCCGCTCCGGCCGCTCCGGCGTCGCGGGCGAGGAGCGGATCCGTCGGGTCCGGGGGGTGCTTCCGCCGGGCGAGGGCCTCGCCGACCTGATCGACGCCGCCGAGGTGGTCTTCTACCTCGGTGGGTCGAGCACCCCGACGATGGCGGGCGCCGATCCCGGCGGCTCGATCGTCAGTTCCGTGGTCCCGGCGGCCGCCCTGCTCGATCTGATGCGGGCCGGGACGACCCGCCGGGTCGTGCTGGCCTCCTCCGGCGGCGCCGTCTACGGACTCGTCGACCGGCTCCCGACCCCCGAGGGGCACCCGACCGAGCCGATCAGCATCCACGGGCACAACTCGCTGACGGTCGAGCGCTACGCGATGTTCTACGCCCGCCACCACGGATTCGAGCCGGTCATCCTCCGCTACGCGAACCCCTACGGCCCGGGTCAGCTCGCCCGGCGCGGCCAGGGCGTGATCGCCGCGTGGTGCGACGCGCTCGTCAACGGGCGGCCGATCTGCATCTACGGGGATCCGCAGACCCGGCGGGATCTGATCTACGTCGACGACGCGGCTGCGGCGACCGTCGCTGCCGGGTTCGCCGCCGACGCCCCCGGCGTCTACAACGTCGGCTCAGGGTGCTCTTGGTCGCTCGAGGAGCTCGCCGGACGACTCCAGGGAATCTCCGGGCGCCGGGTGCCGATCGAACGGCGGCCCCCGCGATCGGTCGACGTCCCCGCCACCCAGCTCGATTCGTCGCTGCTGGCCGGCCAGACCGGCTGGGAGGCGGTCACCGGGCTCGACGAGGGCCTGCGGGCGAGTTGGAAATGGGCCCTCACGCGAGCGGCATAGATCGAACGGGCCGGGAGTCAGACCGAGCTGCCGGCCAGCCCAAGCGCCCCGGGTCTCGAGAGGCCGTGTGGGAGCACCACGCGCATCGGTCCAGCTCCGCGCGCCCCCCGGCGGATCGACACGCCCGGGTGTTGACCCCTCGTCGATCGGCAGCACCCGGCGCCCGGCGATCCCGCCGGAACCCGACCCGACCTGACCCGCTACGCGCCTTCAGTGCCCGGCGGCCAGGCTGCTGCGGTGGGCGGCGTACTGGCGGGCGAAGCCGACCACGAAGCGCGGGTTGTAACGGGCGTACCGCCGCCACAGCCGACGCGGCTCGTGCATCAGCCGGTAGGTCCACTCCAGCCCGAGGCTCTGCATCCAGGCCGGCGCCTGGGGGACGAGCCCCGCGTGGAAGTCGAAGGCCGCGCCCACGCCGATCAGCATCGGGACCTCCAGCCGGTCGCGCAGCCGGCCCATCCAGATCTCCTGCTTCGGCTGTCCCGTCCCCACCCAGACGACGTCGGCCCCGGATGAGTTGATCTGCTCGACGATCCAGTCGTCCTCGGTCGGCGTCGGCGGCGTGAACGGCGGCGCGTAGCCACCGACGATGCACACGCCCGGGAACCGGTCGCGCAGGTTGCGGGCCAGCGCCATCAGGGCGCCCTGGTTGCGACCGCCGTAGAGGTACATCCGCAGCCCCGAGGTCGCCGCCCGCTCGCAGTAGCGGGCCATCAGCTCCGGCCCGTAGACCCTCGACGTCCCGGCGCTGTGGCCCAGGGCGTGCAGCGCCCAGACGAGGGGCTGGCCGTCGGGAACGGCGAGCGTCGCGCCGAGCACGGCATCCCGCGTCGCCTGATCCTCCTGCGCCACCATCACCAGGTGGACCGCCGCGGCCGTCAGGTAGCCTCGCGAGTCGCTGGCGATCATCGCGTCCATCCAGTCCATCGTGGCCTCATAATCCGAGAGGGCCAGCGGGACCCCGAGCACGTCGGCCTGCGGAAGCGGCAAGGGCATGGGCACTGCCTGGCGCCGCTGTGTTGGTGTAGGGCTGGTCATTACCGTGCCTACCCCCTAAATGTAGGGTTGGAGTTACCGTACCTTCCCCGTAAACGCAGTTTGGCAGGAAAGGTTGTGCAGTTGCTTCCACGCGCCGACCATCCGCCGGAATATGCTCCCGAGCGAGCGATGCGCGTGGGGATCATCGGGCTCGGCTATGTCGGCCTTCCCCTGGCCGTGGCTTTCGCCCGCGTCGGCGTCGAGGTCGTCGCCGTCGACATCGACCCCCGCAAGATCGAGGCGATCTCAGACGGGCGGTCCTACATCGAGGACGTCGACTCCGACGAGCTCGCCGGGCTGCGCGACCTGATCGAGCCGACCAACCGCTACGCCCGCCTCGAGGGGACCGACGCGATCCTGATCTGCGTGCCGACGCCCCTGACCGGCAACCGCGAGCCCGACCTGACGCCGCTGCTGGAGGCCGCCCGCGGCCTGGCCGACGTGATCCGCCGGGGCCAGCTCGTCGTCCTCGAGTCGACCACGTATCCCGGGACGACCCGCGAGCGGCTGGTCCCCCTGCTCGAGGAGTCCGGCCTCGCCGCCGGTCGCGACTTCCACCTCGCGTTCTCGCCCGAGCGGGTCGACCCCGGCCGGACCGACTACACCCTGCGCACCACGCCGAAGGTCGTCGGCGGGCTGACCGAGGCCTGCGGCGACCGGGCCGAGGAGGTCTACGGCCTCGTCTGCGCCCACATCGTCCGCGTCTCGACCCCCGAGGCCGCCGAGCTCGCCAAGCTGCTCGAGAACATCTTCCGGTCGGTCAACATCGCCCTCGTCAACGAGCTCGCCATGCTCACCGACCGGATGGGGATCGACATCTGGGAGGTGATCGACGCCGCGGCGACCAAGCCCTACGGCTTCATGCGCTTCGAACCCGGCCCCGGCATGGGCGGCCACTGCCTCCCGGTCGACCCGTTCTACCTCTCCTGGCGGGCCCGCGAGTTCGACATGTCGACCGAGTTCATCGAGCTCGCCGGCAAGATCAACCAGCAGATGCCCTACCACTGCGTAAGCAAGGTCGAGCGCGCGCTCAACGAGTCTGGCAAGGCCGTCCGCGGCTCGCGGATCGCGATCCTCGGCGTCAGCTACAAGCCCGGCGTCTCCGACTGCCGGGAGTCGCCCGCCCTGAAGATCATCGCCCTGCTCGGCGGCCTCGGCGCCGACCTCGCCTACCACGACCGATACGTCCCGGAGCTCCCCGATTACGACCTGCGGTCGGTCGAGATCGACGAGGCCCTCGCCGGCGCCGACCTCGCCCTGATCGTCACCGCCCACCCCGGCCTCGACTACGCCGGTCTCGCCGACCTCGTCCCCTGCGTGATCGACCTCCGCGGGGCGACCCGCTCGCGCAACGCCGCAAACCTCCAGCGACTCTAGCCTTGGCGAACGTGGAAGACGTGCGCTTGTGAGCCGGCCGGTGACCGTCGCCGTGGTCGGCCTCGGCTACTGGGGTCCCAACCTCGCCCGCAACTTCGACGCCCTCCCCGGCTGCGAGCTGCGCTGGTGCTGCGACGGCGACCCCGCCGTCCGCGACCGCCTAACCCAGACCTTCGGCTCGGCCCGATTCACCGACTCGCTCGACGACGTCCTCGCCGACCCCGAGCTCGACGCCGTCGTCCTCGCGACCCCGGTTCCCACCCACGCCGACCTGGCGATCCGCGTGCTCCAGGCGGGCAAGCACTGCTTCGTCGAGAAGCCGCTCGCCCGGTCTGTGGAGGACGCCCAGGCCGTCCTCGACGCCGCGGCCACAGCCGACCGGATCGTGATGGTCGGCCATCTCCTCGAGTACCACCCCGGCGTCCGCAAGCTCAAGGACGTGGTCGATTCCGGCGAGCTCGGCGAGATCCACTACATCTACTCCAACCGCCTCAACCTCGGCCAGCTCCGGGCCGACGAGAACGCCCTCTGGAGCCTCGGCGCCCATGACGTGTCAGTCCTTCTCATGCTCGCCGGCGAGGTGCCGTATGAGGTCACCGCCCGGGGTGAGTCATACATGCGCGAAGGGATCGAGGACGTCGTCTTCGGCTTCCTCCGCTTCCCCTCCGGCCTCGCCGCCCACCTCCATCTCAGCTGGCTCGACCCTCACAAGGAGCGTCGCTTCACCGTCGTCGGATCCAAGCGGATGGCGACCTTCGATGACATGGCACTCGAGCGGAAGCTGACGATCTACGACAAGGGCTTCGACGAGCTGACTGACAGCTACGGCGAGTACATCACCCGCTCGGGTGAGGCGACCAGTCCCCGGATCGCCAACGCCGAGCCCCTCCGCCTCGAGTGTCAGCACTTCGTCGAATGCGTCCGCGACGCCGGCATCCCAACCTCCGACGGAGCCAGCGGCCTGCGGGTCGTGCGTGTGCTCGAAGACCTCCAGGCCGCGCTCGAGCGCTCGCGGCGATGACCGCCGCAAGCTCGCGATGACCCTCCGGCCCGACGGACGCGGTCTCGGCCTCCACGTCGGCGACGGCGTCGAGATCGCCGACGATGTCGTCTTCGGGACCCACGTCACAGTCCACGACCACACGCGAATCGGCCCGGGCTGTCTGATCGAGGACGGCGCCGTACTCG
Organism: Solirubrobacteraceae bacterium; assembly: GCA_034664295.1. Lineage (GTDB taxonomy): Bacteria > Actinomycetota > Thermoleophilia > Solirubrobacterales > Solirubrobacteraceae > Palsa-513. Next base: position 89,049 of record JAXDHV010000032.1, read on the forward strand.
GCAAGCCCCCTCGCCTCGCCAGCCACTCCGCCGCCCGCGGACGCCCGCTCGGCGGACTCGAGCTCGGCCGTGAGGTCACCGTCTGCGCCGGGGCGATCGTCTTCGCCGGATCGGTGATCGCCGACCGGGCGATCGTCGGCGACCAGTCCTTCGTCCGCGAGCGGACCCGCGTCGGCGAGGGGAGCGTGATCGGCCGGGGGAGCGTGCTCGACAACGACGTCGTCGTCGGCCAGCGGGTCCGGATCCAGACGAGCGTCTACATCACCGCCGGGTCGATCGTCGAGGACGACGTCTTCGTCGGACCGGGCGCCTCGACCACCAACGACGACACGATGTCCAGGCACGGGCCCGACCACCTCCTCGACGGCGCGACCCTCCGCCGGGCCTGCCGGATCGGCGGCTCCGCGGTCCTCGTTCCCGGCGTCGAGATCGGCGAGGAGGCGTTCGTCGCCGCTGGCGCCGTCGTCACCCGGGACGTCCCGGCCCGGGCCGTCGTGATGGGAGTCCCGGCGCGCGTCGTCGGACAGGTCTCCGACGCAGACCTCCTCGACCGGTGGCGCCCACCGACCGACAGGCCGACCGCCTGACCCGGATCGGCTAGTCCCGCAGCGCCGCGACCACCGCGTCGGCCTGAGTCCGGTCGAGGACTGGACTGATCGGGATCGCCAGATGCGTCCGCGCCGCCTCGTCGGTCCCCGGGAGATCCAGGTCGCAGAGCATCGCCGGTTGGCGGTGGATCGGACGCCGGTAATACGCCTTGTGGCCGATCCCCGCCTCGCCCAGCCGGATCGCCAAGTCCTCGATCCGCTCGCTCCTGATCACGTAGAGGTGCCAAGCCGGCCTGGAGCCGTCCGTCGGACGCGGGAGGTCCACCAGCTCGCCGAGACCGGCTGCCGCGTAGTGCTCGACGGCCGCCCGCCGCCCGTCTGCCCACCGGTCGACATGCGGGAGCTGGACCCGCAGGACCGCCGCCTGGAGCTCGTCCAGGCGCGAGTTGTAGCCGACGTGCTCGTGGGTCTGCTTGTCGTGAGACCCGTGGAACCGGAGCATCCGCACCCGCTCGGCGATCTCCCCGTCGCTCGTCGTGATCGCCCCCCCGTCGCCGAAGCCGCCGAGATTCTTCGACGGGAAGAACGACCACGTCGCCGCCGTGCCCAGACCCCCCGGACGCCCCTCCCGGCAGGTCGATCCGGCCGCCTGGGCGGCGTCCTCGAGCACCGGAACGCCGAGCTCCTCGATCTCGCCGACGGGTGCGACATTTCCGAACAGGTGGACGACGATCACCGCCTTCGTACGCGGGCTCAGCACCGCCCGGACGGTCTCCGCCGTCGCGCAGAACGTCTCCGGATCGATGTCGCAGAAGACCGGCGTCGCCCCGGTCGGCGGGATCGCCTCGGCGCTGGCGAAGAAGCTGAACGACGGCACGACGACCTCGTCCCCCGGGCCGACCCCCATCGCCCGCAGGGCGATCGTGATCGCCTCCGTCCCGTTCGCCACGCCGATCCCGTGAGCCGCCCCGCAGAAGCTCGCGAACTCCTCCTCGAAGGCCCTGACCTCCGGCCCGAGGATGTACCGGCCGCCGTCCAGCACCCTGTCGATCGCCGCCCGCAGCTCCGCCCGCAGCGGCTCCTGCGGCGTCCTCGTGTCGAACAGGTCCACCCTCAAGTCGCTCATCGTAGTCGCGCCGACCGCCCCGTTAGGCTGAGGCGCCCCAACCAGATGGCCGATCCCCCCGAAACCGCTCCGAAAGAACAAGACCGGCTCCCCCCGAGCACGTCCGTCGAAGGCGCTCGGTCCGGCGCCGTCCGGCCGGATTTCTGGCGCGGACGCCGTGTCCTCGTCACCGGGCACACCGGGTTCAAGGGCGCCTGGCTCTCGCTCTGGCTCCAGCGCCTCGGCGCTGAGGTGACCGGGTTCTCGCTCGGGCCGCCGACCCAGCCGTCGCTCTTCGTGCTCGGCCGCCTCGCCGACGGGATGCGCAACATCGACGGTGACATCCGCGACCACCAGGCGCTCGCCCGCGCCGTCGCCGACGCCGGCCCCGAGGTCGTCATCCACATGGCGGCCCAGCCGATGGTCCGCCGGTCCTTCGCCGAGCCGCGGCTGACCTACGAGACCAACGTGATGGGCACGGTCAACCTGCTCGACGCCGTCCGCCTCGACGGGCGGGCGCGGGTCGTGGTCAACGTGACGACCGACAAGTGCTATGAGAATCGCGAGTGGGAATGGGGGTATCGGGAGGGTGAGCCGATGGGCGGGTACGACCCCTACTCGAGCTCGAAGGCCTGCTCCGAGCTCGTCACCAGCGCCTTTCGCCGGTCGTTCTTCGCCGATCCCGACGCCACCCGGATTGCCTCAGCCCGCGCCGGGAACGTGATCGGCGGGGGTGACTGGGGGGAGGACCGGCTCGTTCCCGACATCATGCGCGCCGCGATCGGCCGGACGCCGCTTCGCCTCCGCAATCCCAACTCGGTCAGGCCCTGGCAGCACGTCGTCAATCCTCTGAGCGGTTATCTGCTGCTCGCGGAGGCCCTCTGGGGTTCGGCCGACTTCGCGGATGCCTGGAACTTCGGGCCGCCCGAAGACGACGCCCGCCCGGTCGGTTGGATCCTCGACCGCCTCGCCGCCGCCTGGCCCGGTGGGCTCGACTGGAGCGTCGACGATGGCCCGCATCCGCACGAGGCGACCTACCTCAAGCTCGACTCCTCACGCGCCCGCGGCCGCCTCGGCTGGCGTCCGTCGGTCGGGCTCGAACGGGCTCTCGAGAGCATCGCCGACTGGCACCTCCGGCTGCGCGACGGCGACGACATGCGGGCCGTCACGCTCGATCAGATCGACGCCCTCGCCGGCTGACGCCGCTTCGCTGGGCGTGCTCGGCCCGAGGCTCGCGTGGCTCAGCGAAGCAGACCGGTCGCCGGCGCGGTGGCCGCCGTCCCGACGACGTCCCTGCACGTGGCGCGGGCCGTGATCCCCACGCTGCGGGCTCCGGGGAGCAGCCTCCGGCCCGAGCTCGTCAGCCAGACGTGGGCGTTCTGCCCGGCCGGCGAGAAGACGGGGACGTCGGCCTTGGCGACGACGGTTCCCCGCCCGCGGACGGAGATCTGGCACAGGCCGGGGGACGTGGCGAGTCTGACGAGGACGTACCGGCGCCGGGGCGCGGCCGCCGTGGACGCCCGCTGGCGGGGGAGTGAGACGGTCACCGTCGGTGCGACGGCCGGCCCGCCGAACGACACGTCGGGCGTGAGGCCTCCCGCGAACGCAGCCAGCCCGACGTCCTCGTGCTCGAAGCCGCCGCCTTCGCCGGTGTACTGGATGGCGGCGACTGCCCCGGCGACGACGAAGCCGCCGTTCGGCCGGACGGCGACCGCACCCCCCTGGAAGCCCGTCTGATCGAGGGAGGCCACGACCGGCTGAGCGTGGATCGCTCCCGGGGTTCCAAAGCCGCCCCCGAACGCCAGCGCGAAGCTCCGGCCCGCCGGACCGCCGAACACCCGGTCAGACGTTCCGTCGGCGAGGATCCGGTGGATCGTCACAGTGAACGGCTTGCCCGGCGGCGGCTGGATCGCGCCGATGCCGGTGATCAGGTCACTCCCGTCCAGACCGGGGATCAGCGTCCCATCTGGGACCGAGACCGCCCCGCCCGTGCCGAAGGACGGGTCGCCCGTGCCGTCCGGCCTGACGCGAACCAGCGCCGCCGCCGTTCGGTCGCGGTTGGTCGTGAGGAGGTCGACCGCCCCGTCGGCCCGCGAAAGCAGCCCGTCCGGGAAGCCCGAGACGATCAGCGGAGCACCGTGGTCGAAGTCCGGCGCCGGCGACCCGTCGGCCGCGAGCTCGATCAGCCGCGACGTGTCGCCCTGGCTCGTCGTCAGCGCCAAGCCACCGTTCGGCAGGCTGACGATCGCCCCGGTCGCGTTGCCCGCCACCGTCACCCGGCCGCCGTTTCCGAACGTCGTGTCGAGCGCGCCGGTGGCGCTCAGGCGCGCCACCTCTACGGTCATCATCGCCGAGATATTCGGAAGCCGGGTGAGGTTGGTGAGGTCGAATTGGCCGACCTGCCCGGCCACCAGGATCCGGCCGTCGCCGGTCAGCGCGAACGCCCCCTCCTGGACGCCCGACATCGTGACGCCGCCGGCACCGAATCCCGGATCCAGCGTCCCGTCCCGGAGCACGTGGGTGATGTCGGCCTCCCCGCCCTCGAGCTTCCCCGGGGCCGGTCCCCGGTTGACGAGGTAGACCGACCCGTCGGCCGCCAACTGCGGCCCGCTCGGAAACGGCCCGTAGGTGCTCTGCTCGTAGGGCACGGCGACCGACACGATCCCGTCACCGCCGCCGAACGTCGGGTCCGGCCGGCCGGTGCTCGTCACCCTGGTCAGCAGCAGTCGATGGGCCCTCGCATCGATCCCCGACGTCACGATCCTCCCGTCGGGCATCACTGCGACCCCGGCCACCGAGAACGGGTCGACCCCGGCTCGCGTGCCGGACATGAACGGCACGGTGACCCGTCCCGGCGCGACCAGGGCCGAGGCCGGCGGCGGGGCGACGAGCGCGGCGGTAGCGGCGAGACCGGCGAGAGCGGCGGTAGCGGCGCCGCCCGCCAGCGGGCGGCGGGGTGTCGCCCGCGGGAGGCTTGTCCTCATGCTCTGAGAACGTCACCGGCGGGACGGTTGTTGCGAAACACCCCCGGAGAAAGTCTCGGGCCGGTCCGATCGGGATCGCCTCGAGCCCGGCATACACCCTCGTCGCGAAATCGTGTCGGACGAATCAGGTGCGGCTGCCGGCCAGGGGGACCAGACGATCGAGGAGCCACTCGGCGGTGGCCAGCGTCCGCCCGTCGGCCAGCGGCGCCCCGACGACCTGGATGCCGACCGGCAGCCGGCCCGGCGTCCAGGCCAGTGGAACCGCGACGCACGGCGCGCCGATCAAGGTCCACGCCCGGCAGAACTGCGGGTCGCCGGTGAATTCGAGCCCGAGCGGCGGCGTCCCCGTGGTGCTCGGCGTCAGGACCCCGTCGTAGCCGGCCAGCACCGCTGCCACCTCTGGGCCGAGCTGAGCCGCGGTTCGCTTGGCGGCGGCATATGCCGAAGGCGCGATCACAAGCCCCCGGCGGAGCGCCGCCCGGAGCGCTTCGCTCATCAAAGGCCCGTGGGTCCTCAGCTCGCAGCTCAGGCTGCCCGCCGATTCGACCGCCTGGATGACCTCCTGGGCGGCGACGAGCCGGTCGAAACCCCGCGGGAGCTCGAGGTCTTCCAAGGAGGCGCCGGCGTCCCAGGCCGCGAGAGCCACGTTCTCGATTGCGATCCGCGCGTCCGGCTGGACTTCGTTCCACGCAGGAGTTCGCGCGAGCGCCAGGCGAGGCGTCCGACTGAGCTCGTCGGTCGGACGCCGCCGAAGGCCGTCCCGTCGGCGCTCGAGGGAGCTCGCGGCCAGGCGAATGTCCCTGATGCTCCGGGCGAACATGCCGACCGTGTCCAGCGTCGGCGAGAGGACCTTGACCCCCTCGCGCGGGAACACCTCGAACGTCGGCTTGTAGCCGATCACGCCGCAGTACGAGGCCGGCCGGATGACCGAGCCCGCGGTCTGCGTGCCGGTCGCGATCGGAACCGTGCCCGCCGCCACCGCTGCTGCCGACCCACTCGACGAGCCACCGGGTGTCCGCGCCCGGTCGAGCGGGTTCAGTGTGTCGGGCGCTGACATCCACGCGAATTCCGAGCACTTCGTCTTCCCGGTGACGATCGCCCCCCCGCCGGTGAGTCGCCGGACGGCCTCGGCGTCCCGGCGGGGGCGGTGGTGCGCGTAGATCGACGATCCGTATGCCGTCACCAGGCCGGCAGTGTCGAAGTTGTCCTTGACACCGCACGGCACCCCGAACAACGGCATCAGGTCCCGCTCGGCCTCGCTCATTCCGTCGAGCTCGGCTGCCCGATCGAGCAGCACGTACGGATCGACCGCCGACCATGCGCCGATCTCGTCGTCACCGCACGCGAGAAGAAACGCCTCCGCCACCTCCAGCGCGCTCAGGTCCCCCGCCCGGAGCGCCGCCGAAAGGGCCACAGCGTCGCGGCTGCCGAGCAGCGAGCCGTCGCCTGTCGCCTTCAAGGAGTCGCCGATGATTCCCGGCTGATCGACGTCGTGACCGGGTCGACCACCGTGCCGCCCGACGGGTCGATGTCGCCAATCTTCCGTCGGTCAATGGACGGGGTGTATCCGCTTTTCAAAACATCCTCTTGCTCGGAATGCTCCGGACGGCTGGTCTTACCAGCGAGCTAGACAGTACGCTGCCCGGCGGCGCGCGTCAAGTCGACGATCCCTTAAAATGTGTCACGACCCGCTGCGGAAGGCTCGACGCTCGGCCAAAGTGGATTTTGTGTCACATGTCACATGCACGGGCACGGTGCCGGGGTCGTCCACGTCCCGGTTGATCAAGCCACGTCCGTGTCCCCCGGGGCCGATCTGAGCAGGGCGCGCACGACGCGATCGGCCGTAGTGAGATGAGCTCGCATCGCCGCTCTCGCGCCCTCCGCATCGCCAGCGGCGATCTGTTCGACGATCTCGTCGTGGGCCCGCAGCGCATCGCCGAGGATCGCCTCGTCGAAGCGTGCCGAAAGCTGGACCGTGAGCAGCACCTCGCGGATCGAGTCGATCAGGATCTCGAAGAAGCTGTTGCCGCTGACGGTCGCGATCGTCCGATGGAACCCGACATCCGCGGAGGCCACCTCCTCAGCCGCCAGGCCCGGCCTCAGGCGACCGGCCGCCGCCCGTATCAGGTCGATCTGTTCAGAAGTCGCCCGGCCGGCTGCAAGCCCGGCATTCTCGACCTCGACGAGTGCCCGCACCTCCATCAGCTGACCGTAGTCGAGTCTGCCCCGGAGGTAGAGCGTCAACGACTCGGTCACGGTCTCGCGTCTCAGTGCCTGCACGACGTGGCCCCGCCGCGGGTTGTCAGCCAGCAGCCCCTTCGCCTTGAGCGATCGGACCGCCTCGCGGACCACCGGACGCGAGACACCGAACAGCTCGCCCAGGTCCCGCTCAGACGGCAGTCTGTCACCTGGCTCGAGGCGACCCGATGCGATCGAGTCGGCGACCGCGCTTGCCACCCTGTCGGCCAGTCCAGCCCCACGGTCGAGCCGCTCGAAGCTGACGAGCACTTCCGGCGCGATCAGCTCCACTCCCGACTCCCGCGGCCCCATGACCGGCAGGGTACCCGAGCATCCGCAGGTGGCGTGGGCGCCACGTTGATGCCTGCGTCCAAGGTCACGGCAGACTCTTGCCGCCCGCTGGGAGCGCGGAGCTCGCGGCGCTCGCCGGGTGCGACGGGAGGGCCGCGCGTCGTGCCACGCCCGCTTCATCGTCACGGAGCTCGTCACAGGCCGCAGGCTTGACGAGCTGATCGGCGACCCCGGTCTCGTCGCAGAGCAGGCGGTCGAGATCGCTCGCGGGGCCTTCGGATGGTGCGGGTCCCGCGGGTGGCTCGGCTCTCGCGGACGGACATCGTGGAAGCGGGGAAACGCCGGCCGTTGCCGGCTCGGGTTCTGGGTTCCCCGGAGGCTTGGGGAGGTCTCGTCCACGGCGGCTCGGGCGGGCAGGCCCGGACGGGGATCGACCGGTGCGGCGCACGGCGCCGGTGCCGGGGGTGCGGTTTAGTCGTCTCGCGGGCCGGGTATCTCCACTGCATGGAATACGGAACTTCAATATTTCTCATCGCAGTAGGCGCAATCCTCAAGTTCGCAGTGAGCACCACGGTCTCCGGCATCTCGCTGCAGACCGTTGGCGTGATCCTCATGCTCGTTGGACTGCTCGGTCTCCTCCTGTCGTTCTTCTGGCTCGCCAACGCGCGGGGTCGCAGGGATGTCGTCGTTCCCCAGGACCGGGTCGTCGAGCGCGAGCGTCCGTTGATCTAACGACCGATTGCTTTTGCCTGTCCACTTGGCGCTGCTTCTCGGCGCTCCGACTACCCGTAAATCGCCTTAAACTCTCTTCAGTGAGCTGCGTGGCTCTTCAGTGAGCTGCGTGGGTAGGGCATCGGCTGCCAGAGCGGGACAAAGATCCTCTCGCCCTGTAGTCGAGGCCCTACCTGTGTAGACGCGTCGAACCGACCTCGCCCCAGGCCGGCGTTCTCTACGGCACGGACGCGGACGTCTGCTCCGCTCGCCTGGGTGCGAACGCCGAACGGGCCAATTGGACTTCCGGCCAATCGGATTTCCGTGTCACACAACTCCCGGACCCGGAGCGAGGTGTGGTAAGCAATTGACGTCCTCGGCTTGCTCGGGTCCCATCGCGTGTGTCTCGTTGTGTGCGTGCGCAAGACGCGTGACGATGTTCTTGGAGAGAGTCGCCTCCCCCGGCAGCGCGATGATCCTCCCGGCCTGCGGCGGCCGGAACCGCGCCTACCCGCGTGCGTAGACGACAGCCCGCTCGGCCTCGCGCTCGAGCACGGTCAGCAGCGCATCGACCACGTCCGGATCGAATTGGGTCCCGGCGCAGCGCCTGAGCTCCGCTCGGGCGGCTGGTTGGCCGATCGACTCGCGATAGGCCCGGTTGCTCGTCATCGCCTCGTAGGCGTCGGCGACCGCGAGGATGCGCGCTTCGACGGCGAGCGTCCTTCCCGAGAGTCCCAGGGGATACCCGCGGCCGTCGGGGCGCTCGTGGTGAGCGGCGACCCACGGCCGGATGTCGGCAAGGCAGGGGTGCTCGAGAATCTGGGCACCGAGGGCCGGGTGGGTCCTGATCGTCGCGAGCTCTTCTGAGCTGAGCCGTCCCGGCTTGTTGAGGATCGCGTCGGCGACGCCGACCTTGCCGATGTCGTGGAGGAGGCCGCCGAGCCTGACGCGACCGACGCGCTGCTCTGGGAGCCCGAGCTCGCGGGCCATCATCTCGGCATAGCGGCCGACCGTCTCCGAATGGCGGGCGCTGCCGCTGAAGCGGAGGTCGACCGCGGCGGCGAGGTCGAGCATCACCGCCGTGAACCGCTCACCCTCGACGTCGCGGTTGCGGACCCCGTAGCGGGCGTGGTCGGGGATCTCCCGGGTGAAGGCGACGCTCCGGTTGCGGCCGCTCTCCTTGGCGAGGTAGAGGGCGTCGTCGGCCGCGTGGACAAGCGATGCCGCGGTCTCGCCGTCACCGGGGAAGCTGGCCAGGCCGAAGCTGATCGTGATCGGAACGCCGTCGCCGGCGAACTCGTCGAGCACGTGACTTCGCAGACGCTCGGCCACGGCCAACCCGCTGGCCTGATCGGTGTCGGACAGGATCAGGGCGAACTCCTCCCCGCCGACCCGGGCGACCGTGTCGGTCTGGCGGCGCGATGACTCGAGGACGTGGGCGATTCGCTGGAGAACCGTATCGCCGACCTGGTGTCCGGAGCGGTCGTTGACCGCCTTGAAGTGGTCGAGGTCTCCGACCAAGAGGGTGACTTGGTGGTCGCTGCGGCGGGCCCGCTCGAGCTCGAGGTCGAGCATCTCGCGGAAGCCCCGCCGGTTGAAGAGCCTGGTCAGCGGGTCGGTGCGAGCGGCGTCGTAGAGGCGGGCGATCAAGAGGTCGACCCGCCCGCGCATCGTCCAGATCAGTGCGGCCGTGACGAGAAGGGTGCCCATCGTCACAACCCACCAGGCCCAGGCTCCCGACGGGGGGGCGATGCCGAGGAGGATCCCATAGGCGAGCCCGACCCAGGCGATCTGGATGGCGGTCTGTCGCTTGGTGAAGAAGTAGGACGAGTAGAGGAAGATCCACAGGTAGAAGAAGATCAGCGGGCTTGGTCGCTCGGCTGAGAAGTAGGCGACCCCTGTGATCAGGGTGGTTCCCCAGGTCAGGGCGACCGGGAGCAGCCACGTCGGGACGTTCCTCGCCCGGAGGATGAGAAACGCGGACACGACGTAGGCGTTGGCGACGATGATCAGCAGGCCGAGTGAGTTCGGGCGGACGGTGTGCGGGAGCAGGAGCGTCAGGAGGGCGAGCGTGCCGCCGGCGAGGAAGAGCCACCCGAGGGCCTTCGCCATCAGGGGTACCTCGAAGCGCGATGCGCCTCCGCCGAGGTGGCCGCTCGAGCCGTCCGGAGGACTGTCGCCGGTCATCCAGGCGAGCGTGTCGGTCGGTTCGGTGGGAACGACGCGGGTGTGGCGGGCGCACACCACCTCGCGGGTGGCGTCCTCCCCGGCGTCGAACGCGCCGGCCGGATAGGCGCAGAAGAGGGCGAAGTCGTGAGTCGGCGCCAGATCGTTCCAGAGGTCCTCGAGATCGATCATCGAAGAGACGTCCCCGTCGCCCCACAGGAGGGCGACCATCTCTCCGTAGATCCTCACCGATCGGCCGTCGCGGGTCGCCCGCTCGATCAGCGACCCGACCTCCTCGCGGAAGCGGACCGGATCCGGTGTTCCGTCGACCATCAGGCTCGCCAGGAGCTCGCCGGCGTCGAGCGCGATGTAGCGTCCGTCGGCGATCGCCGTGTCGAGGTCGATGCCCTCGGCTCGGATCACCGCGGCGAAGGCCGACCGGTGCTCGGCGGTCGCGACGATGATCGCTGCGTCCCGGGAGCGGAGGGCAGGACCGACGAACTCGCTCACCGCGGTCGCGAGGCCGCTGTCGGACTGGTAGAAGGCGACTACGTGATCGTGGTCGCTCGCCGGCTTTCCGCCCCGCCCGGCGGCGCCAGGGCGACCTTCTGAGACGAGTGGGGGCCGCGTGCGGACGGGGAGCGCCATCACTAGCGCCATCGGCCCTGAGTGCCGCCGACTTGAGATCGAGACGGACCTCGCGAACGACTGCGATCGACGCGGCCCGGCACTCGCGAGTTCCCGGCCCGATCCGGCTGTTCTCTGAGCCGATTCTCAGGCCGTTCTCGGGTTGCCAGGCGATCCTCTTGAGCAGTCGCAACAGCCGTCGATGCGATCAACCCCCACCAAAGGAGATCGATCAGGATGAGACAGATGAAGCTGGCGATCGCGGCGCTCGCCGCGACCGGCGCGCTCGTCGGAGGTGGGGCCGCCATCGCGAGCGCCGCTTCGACCACGGCGGCCACCGGAACCACATCGCCGACGACGGCTCCGGCCGTCGCCGACCAGGCGCCGGGTGCGTCGGGCACGACAGGTGCGGCAGGAGCGAAGGCCGCCCGGCCGGCAGGCGCGGCGAATGGAGCCTGCCCGAACATGTAGTCACCGCTGACCGCGGTGGGCCGGCTCCGCTCGCCCCGGCGGGGCCGGCCCTGATGATCTTCAATCGCTCCGTCCGCCACCCCACGGCCGACGCCGGCGCCGACGAGACTCGACTTGGATCCCATGCCCGCCGAATCCCCTGACGCCGAATCGACGCCCACGGCCCCCGAAGCCCTGAGGCCCCCGCGAAGGTCACGATCCAGCTGGGCAGCCACAGGGCTCGGACGCTCGTCCGCCGAAACGCTCGGCCCGGGCGGCCCTCCGAGCCCCGCTCGGCGTGGCCTGAGCCGAAAAGCCGCGGGTCTCCTCGGAGCCTGTGGCCTGTGCGCCCTCCTGCTCGGCGGCTGCGGAGGCAGCGGAGGCAGCGGAGGCAGCGGCGCGACCGCGGGCTCCGGCGTGGCGGCCGGCTCCGGCGTGACGGCCGGCCCCGGAGGGACGACAACCGGACCCGCCAGAGCGGCACTGAGCGTCGTCGCGAGCGGCCTGGCGAACCCGCGTCAGTTGAGCGTCAGCTCGAGCGGAGTCGTCTACGTCGCCGAGGCGGGCAACGGCGGCCAGAGCGCCTGCACGAAGCCGACCAGCGGCGGCCGGGGGATCTGCGTCGGCCCGACCGGATCGATCGGTCGGATCTCGGGCGGACGGGCAGTGCCGGTGGTCAGCGGCCTGCCGTCGGTCTCCTCGGCGGGCGGAGCGAACGCGAGCGGCCCGGCCGACGTCGTCGTGAGCGGATCGACGGTCGGGTTCGTGATCCAGGACACCGACATCGGCCCGTCGGGGGCCAACCAGTTCGGGACGCTCGGCAGGGCGCTGGGGCGCCTCGTCGTCACCGACACGGCCGGCAAGCAGCTCCGGGTCAGCGCTGACTTCGGCCGCTACGAGGCGACCCACAACCCGGACGGCGGTGCCGGGGCGAGCGCGGCGAGCGCGATCGAGAGCGACCCCTACGGTCTGGTCGCCTACCGGGGCGGCTACGCGGTCGTCGACGCGGCCGGCAACGACCTGCTGTGGGTCGATTCCAAGGGCGCGGTCCATCTGCTGGCGGTCTTCCCGACCCAGACGGCGAAGAGCGCTTCGGCGAACGGAGCTTCAGCACCGGTCACCGCGCAGTCGGTGCCGACGTCGGTCGCCGTGGGACCCGACGGCGCGCTGTACGTCGGCGAGCTGACGGGCGCGCCGTTCAAGGTCGGGTCGGCCCGTGTCTGGAGGGTCGTGCCGGGATCGGCTCCGACGGTGTACGCGAGCGGCTTCACGAGCATCTCGGGGATCGCCTTCGATCGAAGCGGTCGCCTGCTCGTCCTCGAGATCAACCGCCTGGGGCTGAGCCAGCCGACCGGAGACGGGGAGTTGATCAGGGTCAACGCCGACCGGTCGCGCACGGTGCTCGTCAGCCGGGAACTGCGCTCACCGACCGGGGTGGCGGTCGGCCCGGACGGATCGATCTACATCTCCAACTACGGGAGCTCTCCGAGCACGGGCGCCGCGCCCCATGGCGAGATCCTCCGCCTCGCTCTCGCCTGAGTCGTGGCTCAGGCGTCGAAGGTGACGGCCATCGTCTTGGGGAAGGGGCCGGCCTTGACGAGCTTGCCCGCATCGCCCGGGACGCGGACGAGATTTGATTTCTTGAGCAGGGCCTTCGCGATCAGGGGGATCTGCATGGCATTGGCAAAGCGGCCGAAGCACTGGTGGAGTCCTACGCCGAAGTGAAGGTAGTCATGCGCCGGGCGGCCCGTGTGGAAGCCGTTGGGGTCGTCGACCACCGCGGGGTCGAGCATCGCCGACTGGGTCGCTGCGAAGGTGATCGTCCCGGCGGCGATCTTCGACTCGTGCATCGTGCCCTCGGCGACGACGAAGTCGGTGAGGGCCTTCCGGATCAGGCCGGGTCCCTGGGGGGCGAGCCGCATCGCCTCCCAGACGACCGCGCGGACGGCGTCGTCGTCGTCGGCGACTGCCGCGCCGTGGCCGGCCGCGAGGGCGCCCGGGTGGTCGAGGAGGTAGTCGAGCGCGAGCGTCGTCGCGGTGGCGATCGTCGGCACGAATCCGGTCATCAGGCCGATCAGGTTGGCGGCGATCTGGTCGTCGGTGAACGCCGTGTCGGGGTTGGACTGCATCGCGATCAGCCGTCCGATGACGTCCTCCCCGTGATCGCCTGAGGCCTTCCGGTCGGCGATCAGGCCGGCGAGATGCGGTCGCCATTCACCGACCGCGGCGAGCGCCGCACCGTGGATCTTGGCGTCACTGGTCAGGTTGACGAAGATGTCCTCGAACATCGCCGAAGACCACTCGATCAGCTTGTCCTCGTCGGGTCCGGGCGCGCCGAACCAGTGTCCGATCAGCCGGGCGGGAACTCGCTTTGCGAGGTCGGCGACGTCGACATGTCCGTCGCGGGCAACGGCCTCGGCGACGAGCTCGTCGGCGGTCTGGCTTACGAAGCTGACCATGGCCGGTAGATCGGAGCGTGGGGCCGCGAGGCGAAGGATCGAGACGTCCCGCTCGTACTCGGGCGAGTTGTCCAGGCCGAGGATGAAGTTGCCGACCAGAGCCTGCATCTTCTCGTCGTACGGGGCGACCCCGAAGGCGTCGTCGTTGGTCAGGACCTCGACGACGTCGGGATAGCGGGTGACGATCGCGATGTCGTGCACATGGAGGACGGGCTTCACCGTGCGGAGGAGCTCGAAGAGCGGCTGGGGATGGGCGAGCACGTGCTCGGTCAGCTTGGCCTTCCCCTCGGCCACGAAGCGGTTGATGTCGACGCCGATTCGGCTACCGAAATGCTTGAGCTCGTCCTCGATGCTCACGCTGCACCACCTCCTGCGGCCGCAGCGATGAACTGGAGGCCGTTGATTCCGGGAACGAAGAAGTACTCGCCGCCCTTGACCGTGACGACTCGCTCGAGCGGCCCGATGAAGAACGGCGGGTCGCCGGGAACCGTCATCTTCTTGGTGACCGCGGCATCCTTCTGGTCCTGTGGCCCTAGAAGGAGGTCCTGATCGTCGCCGAGTCCGAAGGTGTTGCCGGCGCCGAGCCATTGGGACTGGACGAACTCGAACTGACGAGAGATGCTCGCCTGGAGGGTGATGAAGATCACGCCGCGGTCCTTGCCGTCGTCCTGCGCGCCGGCCGGGAGCGGCGGGCCGTAGGGGAGGCCGCGGCGGATCAGGCGGTGGCGGTTGACGAGCGCGCCGTCGAAAGGGAGGCTGTCGCGGGGGTTCACGCGGCGGACGTGGGCGCCGATCGGGCAGCGGAGTCCGTCGGGGTCCTCGCCGTACCGGCTGGCGTTGTTGCGCTCCTCGTCGGCGACGATCGCCGGGTCCGGGGCGTCGGGCGAGAGCTCGAGGGGCGTGCCGTCGCGCCAGCGGCCGACGATCTTCGCGGCGAGCAGCTCCTCGCCGCCGGGATAGAGCTTTGCCGAGTCGGCGAGCCGCTTGCGGAACTTCGCGACGTCCTGGTAGAGCTTGCGATAGACGAGGTAGGAGGCGTTGGTCGTCAGCTCGGCCGCCGGCGGCGCGTCGGGGAGGACGCCCTCCTCGTCGGGGTAGCCGAGGATGAACTCGCCCGCTCGGACCGGGCGCCAGCCGCCCTCCTTGGTCACGGCTCCCTGTCCCGGCAGCTCGGGCACGCCGCTGCCCTCGAGTGAGGGCTGTGCGAAGCCGTCGGCGTAGCCGAAGTGCTCGGTCCGGGTCGGGAGGAGGGCGCCGCGGTCGTCGTAGATCACGCTCAGGCCGCCGTTCTTGGTGACCTGAGCCCGCAGCCGCTTGTCGTGGGTCTCGAGCGCCTCGGGGTCCTTGGCCGAGATCATCAGGAATATGTGGACGTCGTCGGATCCGAAGCTGCCCTCCCAGTTGGAGGGTGCGCTGTCGCCGGTGTCGCCGAGCAGGCTCGCCCGGGCTGCCATCCCCTGGCGGAACTCCTCCGGGAAGCCCGCGAGGCAGGCGTCGGGAAGCTGGAGCTTGCGCAGCGCGGCGTAGCTGAAGGCGATGTTGACGCCGGCGTCGGGCTTTACCGACCAGGTCGCGGCCGTCAGGACGTCCTGCGAGATCTCGGAGACCCAGGCCGCGGTCCGATCGACGTCGCCGGGGCGGTCGCCGATCTTGAGGAAGAGGTAGGCCGCGAAGGGGAGGGCGTAGCCGCGGACGACGAAGCCCTGGATCCGGGGGAGGTCGAGGTCGGTCATTGCGAGAAGGTCCGTTGGAACGCGGCTTGGAGCGCGGCCGGTGCCATGCCCTGGGAGTTCAGCGCGAAGGCGATCAGGTTGCGGCGGAGCGCGAGGCTGCTGATCACGTCTTCGACCGTCCGGGTCCCGTAGGCGCCGAAGAAGAGCGAGCTTTCGACGTGGTGCTTGTGCATGTATGCCGCAAATGCCGCAGCATCGTCGCTCCCCGGATACCCGCAGCAGTGGCCCCAGATCTCATCGGCCGCGCTGCCGAGACCGGTGCGCAGGGACTCGAGGTACGAGTCGAGGTCCTTGCCGTCGAAGTTGCTCGTGAAGAGGAGCTGACCGAGCTTGAGGTGGTCGCGGGTTCCCTTGCCCTCGTAGACGACGTCACCGACCACCACCCACCGGGCGAAATGGGTTCTCGCGACGGTTGCCAGCGGGCTCGCCGTGCCGCCTTGGAGGGCGTTGAGGTAACGGGCTAGGGCGCTCTCGTGGCCGTCTCGGATCGCCGTCAGGACGGTGAGGGAGTGCGCCTGTCCTGAGATGTCGTGACGGCCGTTCACAGGTCGCGCTGGACCTTCCCCAGAAAGGAGACATAAGCGGCCTGAAAGGCGTCGGGGTCGAGCTTGGCTGATCTCTTCTTGAACTCGGCGACTGCCGTCTCGACGCGGGCGGCCGAGATGATCTCGGTGGTCGTGTGCCCGGGGTAGGCCGACCAGTAGTGGTCGGCGACGTACTCGTTGCGACGGATGTACTGCTTGAAGGCTTCGACCGGGAGCGGCCCGGGAAAGCCGATCGACGTGCCCCAGATAGCCTTCATCCGGAGGGCGACGACCTCCGAGAAGGCGTCGATGTACTGATCCCAGGTCCCGTTGAAGTTGCTCTCGAAGAAGAGGTATGGGTGATCGAGTTGCTGGCCGTCGCCGTTCTCACCGTCGGGGAAGCGCCTGATCACCGTCCAGCGGGCGTAGTGGATGAAGGAGAGGATCTGGAGCTTCTTGAGCGTGAACGTGAGGTTCCGACCCGCCCAGAAGACGATCCACAACAGGATCGTGCCGCCGCGCCTGACCGGCGTGAGCACCGTGATAGCGGTGGCCTTGCCCTCGATGTTCGCCACGCCGTGAGCGTAGTCCATCGGCCCGACGTTGACCAGTCGCACCCCGGTGGCTCGGGATGACCGGCGACACGGCACGACACGCCGATCAAGGCGCCCGCGCCGGCGTCGCGGCTCGGCCGACATCGGCAACGTGCTTCGATGCTCAGACGGCGGGACCGACCGGGATCGCGAAGCGCTTGGCGCCGGCGGCGTGGCTTCCGACGAGCAGCTGCAGGCCGGCCAGGGTCCCGGGAGCGACGGCGAAGATCAGCTTCACGCGCTTGCTCGCACCTACGGTCAGGCCCTTCAGGACGAGGGTCTGCCAGCGGGTTCGCGAGAGGGCGGTGGCCAGCGGCAGGAGCGGGCGGTAGTCGACGCCGCTGGCGACGAGGTCGACGAGCCCGACGGAGGCGGTGGTCGGCCTGGCCGAGACGCCGCGGACGAGGAGCTTGACGATCACCAGTTTGCCGCGGACGACGCCGGCCGAGCCGGGCAGGGTGATTGCGGATGCTCGGGCGACGGAGAGCGGGACATAGGCGACTCCACGCGAGACGACGCCGGCTCCACTGGGATAGGTCGCGTTCGCGCCGGGCGGCTTGAGGGCGGGGGCGTCGACCGAGCTGGGTAGCGCGCGCGAGGACTCGGAGGGAGACGCGAACAGGCTCGGCGGACCGGGTGCGACCGCCCTCACCAGCGGGATCAGGACGACGACGCCGAGGACGAGGCCGATCACCGAGACGCAGAGCGCGAGGTCGGGGCGCCAGGCGGCGCGCGTCCCCCGGTGCAGGCGGACGGCTGCGCGGCTTGCGGGATGAGGAGAGCCCGCGGTCAATGGGTGGTGCTTGCCGGACATCCTGCGAAAGATGCCTGCTCAGGGGTCGGTCGCGCGCGTTTGACGCAAAGCTTGCAATTCCTCCTCGGCCCGCGGGGCGTGAAAAGCCCCGCGAATCGCCGCCCCGCGTCCTTGGGTGCGGCCACTAGGCTGTGCGGACATCCACAGCGACCCAGGGAGCTGGAAGCGTGAACACGACGGCGCAGCAGACCGGCGGCGACGACGATCTCCGAGCGGACTACGTGTTCGAGGGCGGTGGCGTGAAGGGCATCGGCCTGTCGGGTGCCTACCGGGCGATGACCGACCGCGGCTACAAGCCGGAGTGTGTGGCCGGAACATCGGCCGGAGCGATCAATGCGGCGCTGGTTGCGTGTGGTTTCACCGGACCGGAGATCGAGGAGGTCGCACTCCACCGGATGAAGTTCCCCCTGTTCGAGGACAAGAGCTTCCTCGACCGCTTCGGGAAGCCAGGCGATGCGGCCGAGTTCTTCAGGACACGCGGGATGCACAGTGGTGACTACTTCCTCGAATGGATGCGCGAGCTCCTCAAGGAGAAGGGCAAGACGCAGTTCGGCCAGCTGCGTGATCCCAATGCGAAGAGCGACGCTCGGGCCCACCGCCTCCAGGTGATCGCCTCCGACCTGAGCGCGCGGAGCATGTTGATCCTGCCACGCGACGCCCAGAAGATCGGCTTCGATCCGGACGAGCTCGAGATCGCTCTCGCCGTGCGCATGAGCATGTCGATCCCGATCTTCTTCAAGCCTGTGACCGTCAAGGACGGCAAGCAGCGCGACCACGTGATCGTCGACGGAGGACTGCTGTCGAACTATCCGATCTGGCTGTTCGACTGCCCGGGCGCGGCCCAGCCCGAGTACCCGACCTTCGGGATGCTCCTGGTCGCACCGAACCAGAAGGCCCCGCTGATGGACGCGACCACAGGTGACGATCTCGCGGACGTCACATCGGATCTGGGGTTCCTCAAGGCGATGGAGGCGACCGCCACCCAGGCGCATGACCGCTTCTACGTCGAGCAGGCCAGCTACGCGAGGACGATTCCGATCCCGACGCTCGGCGTCAAGACCACGGAGTTCGACATCTCGCCGGAGCGGACCCAGGCCCTCTTCGAGTCGGGGCGCTCGGCCGCAGAGGACTTCCTCAAGACCTGGGACTTCGCGGCCTACAAGGAGAAGTTCCGCAGCGGCGGGGGCACGCCGTCTCGGCGGGACACCGTCACGCCGTGATCGCGACGTCGTGGAGCCTGCGGTCCGCGTTACCGCACGCACGGGATCCTGGAGCGGTCGACGCGCTGCCGGCGCGGACTACGTCGACTCGCTCCGCGGGGACCTAAACGTTCGCCCCGGCGCCTGGGTGTCGATTGGAGCTGCCGGACACGAGCGCGCGATCGACCACTTGCGCGGCGGGCGCCGGCAGTCGCCCTCCTCAGTCGCCTGCTCGACGATGACGAGCCGATCCTCGCCAGCGAGCTCGTTCGCTTCGAGCTCATCGCCGGTGTCCGGGCCCACGAGATCGACGCACCGCTCCTGACCTCCGACAGTCGGCGTTTCCCCATGCTCAAGGGCCTGCTACCGGCGTACTGAGGAGAAGCGCGTTGACCGGAGGCAGCGCGGGTACGGTCAAGTGCTCGCAGGACCCTGCGGCCGTCGGGATGCCGCAGACGTAGTAGACCGCCTCCTCGCCGATCTGGGCGGGCTGGAGTCCGAAGAGTCGAAGCGCAGTGTCCCAGCGGCGACGCAGCAGTGGGTCCGGCCCGACGACGACCGCGGTGACCTGGTGGGCGGTCAGGAAGTCCCTCAGCCAGGCGTGCGGCGGTGGCCCGACGTCGTTGGCCATGAACAGCGACGCCTTCTCGGTCCCGTATTCCGGCGGGAGGACGAGGGCGACGCGCCCGTTCGCAAGCCTGAAGTCGAACCCCGCCTCCGCCTGCCAGTACATGCTCGACCCGAACTGGCCGACCGGCACCATCAGCACGCTTCCGAGCGCCGGGAGGTATGTCGTGGCCTTCGCGAGGACGAGCGGAATGCCTGGCGGCCGGCTGTGCCACAACGGCCCTGACTGGGACGGAACCAGCGCGACGACGCCGGCGAGCACCAGCACCCAGGCGAGCCACGGCCGTCGGCGGGTTCGTGAGAGCTCGAGCGCGACCGCCACGGCCGCGATCAGCCCGAGGAAAAGAACGAGACGAGTCGGCAGGATCGCCCTGAACGCCGGTGCGTTCTCGACGAGGATCCACGGCAGGCGGACGAACGTCTGCGAGCCGTGGCTGAGCCGCGGTCCGAAGGCCAGGATCACCGTCACGGCGGACATCACGAGCAGGAAGCGGGTCGACCGTGCACGCCAGGTGGCGCGGGCGAAGCCGACGAGCAGCAGGAGGACCGGGATGCCCAGATACCCGCCGGCCTCCACCGGGTTACCCCCGTCGTAGCGGCTGCTGATCCCGAAGAAGGCCTGCCCGCCGAGCCAGGTGAGGTGAGTCGGCACGAACAGGTTCAGCAGGTCCAGACGATAGCGCTCGGCGAAGATCGTGCCGACGACCTGTCCGTAGTTGGCGATGTTGCCCTCGATCACCGCCCAGTAGAGGTACGGCGAGACGACCGCGACCGCCAGCAGACCGGCGGCTGCGATCTCGCCGGTCAGCGCCACGACCCCCCGCCGGTCGGCTCTCCCCGCAACGCACCACCACACGAGCAGGCCGATCCCACCGAGCAGGACGATGTCGAAAGTGACCTCGGTGGAGATCAGCACCTGTCCGGCAAGCACCGTGGCCAGGGTCAGCACGAACCGGCCGCGCGAGCTCACCCGCTCGTGGCGGCGCAGGATCACCAAGACGATCACCGGGACGAGGAAGACGAGGGCGACCTGGAGGTGGCTTGTCAGCTGGGCCAGCTCGTAGCTCGAGAAGCCGAAGAGGAAGCCCCCCACCACAGACGGCCAGCGGCGGCTGGTGACATGGCCGCACAACGCGTATGCCGCGAGCGATGCGAGCACCGGGCTGAGGAAGGCCGCGAGGTTGTAGGAGACGAGCGGCCCGAACAGGCTCGTGACTGGCCACAGGACGATCGCGACGCCGGGTATTCCCGTCGTCGTCGCGATGTTCGCCCCGCCCGGGTACCACACGAGATCGGTGTAGAACGGGTTGAGGTGGTGGCTGACCGCATAGGGCCACCACTTGAGCGCCCACATGAAGAACGGCGGATCGCCGTTCGGGCCGAGGCACAGACATTCGTGCGCGGGATCGGCGATCGCCTGCCGTCCGACGAGCGTCGCTGCCGCGACCGCGTAGATGACGAGCGCCCACGCCCACCCGGGGATCGACCGGCCGCCTCGGACTCGACGGGACAGCAAGATCTGCCGGACAATACCTTCCGCGGGCCGGGCCGATCCCTCGCTCCGGGCTAAGCTCCGCGCCGTGAAGGCGGTGATCCTCGCCGGCGGTCTCGGCTCGCGTCTCGCCGAGGAGACCGCCCTGCGACCCAAGCCGATGGTCGAGATCGGCGGCAAGCCGATCCTCTGGCACGTGATGAAGATCTACGCATCCCATGGGATCTGCGACTTCGTGATCTGCCTCGGGTACAAGGGCTACGTGATCAAGGAGTACTTCGCCAACTACGGCCTCCACACATCTGATGTCTCGTTCGACCTCGGTCGCGGAACCATGGAGGTCCACCGCTCCGAGACCGAGGCCTGGCGGGTGACGTTGATCGACACCGGCGCCGACACCCAGACCGGAAGCCGTCTACGCCGGGTGATGCCCTACCTCGAGGATGAGGACGACTTCTGCTTCACGTACGGCGACGGCCTCGCCGATGTCGACATCACCGAGTTGGTCGCCTTCCATCGCGCCCAGGGCACGCTCGCCACCGTCACCGCCGTGCAGCCGCCCGGCCGGTTCGGAGCGCTGGCCGTCGACGGCCACCGGGTCGAGTCCTTCCAGGAGAAGCCGCGCGGTGACGGTGCCTGGACCAACGGCGGCTTCTTCGTCCTCAAGCCCGCAGTCGCCGGATACCTCGGTGACGGCTCGGACGTCGTCTGGGAGCAGGAACCCGTCCGCGACCTCGCCCGTGACGGCCAACTCGCCTCCTACCGCCACCGCGGCTTCTGGCAGCCGATGGACACCGTCCGCGACCGCACAGCCCTCGAGCGTCTCTGGGACTCCGGTGACCCACCCTGGCGCAGCTGGGCCTGACCCGCCCGATCTCGCCGGCCGCATTTGGAAGGGACCCGCCGGATCCCCTCGGGCGCAGCTGGGACCGATCGCGCCCGGCCGACCGCACCTGCGTCAGCGCGCGCGCCGTGTCCCGTCTGCCGCCGCTCGTGCTCTCAAGAGATGGTCAACCCACCGCCCGGATGCTCCCGCCTGATCGTCTAGGCTCAGCCCGATGTCTGGCCCCCTCTGTCGCTTCTGCGCCCTCCCGCTCGAGCACGTCTTCGCCGACCTCGGGATGTCTCCGCTGGCAAACAGCTACCTCGCGCCCGACCAGCTCGCCGCGATGGAGCCGTTCTACCCCCTGCGCGCCTGGGTCTGCTCCGGATGCCTGCTCGTCCAGCTCGAGGAGTTCGAGACGCCCGACCGGATCTTCAGCGACTATGCCTACTTCTCGTCATATTCGACGACCTGGCTCGAGCACTCCAAGGACTACGTCGACCAGATGACCTCCCGGTTCGGCCTCGACGAGTCGAGCCACGTCGTCGAGCTCGCGTCCAACGACGGGTACCTCCTCCAGTACTTCCACGCCCGCCACATCCCCGTGCTCGGAATCGAGCCTGCGGCCAACGTCGCCAAGCTGGCCCTCCAGAAGGGCATCCCCACGCTCGTCGAGTTCTTCGGCGTCGACACGGCTCGGTCCCTGATGCCCGACTCGGCCGCCGATCTCCTCCTCGGCAACAACGTCCTCGCCCATGTCCCCGACCTCAACGACTTCGTCGCCGGAATGAAGATCCTCCTGAAGCCCGGCGGCGTGATCACGATGGAGTTCCCCCATCTCCTCAGCCTGGTCGAGCAGAACCAGTGGGACACGATCTACCACGAGCATTTCTCGTACTTCAGCTTCCGGACAGTTCGCGCCGTGTTCGCGTCCCATGGCCTCCGGCTGTTTGACGTCGACCGCCTGGCGACGCACGGCGGATCTTTGAGGATCTATGGGGCGCACGCCGACGACTCGACCAAGCCCGACACGGCTCGGACGCACGAGTTGATCGAGACGGAGCGGACGGCAGGCTTCGAGGACCTCGAGACCTACACCGAGTACGGACGGCGAGTCGCCGAGGACAAGATGCAGATCCTCTCGTTCCTGATCGGCTGCAAGCGAGCCGGTCAGCGGGTCATCGGCTACGGAGCGCCGGCAAAGGGCAACACGCTGCTCAACTACTGCGGCGTGGGCCCCGAGTTCGTCGACTACACGTGCGATCTGAACCCCCACAAGCAGGGCCACTTCCTGCCTGGGAGCCACATCCCGATCCGCTCCCCCGACGCGATCACGCAGACCCGGCCCGATGTTGTGCTGATCCTCCCGTGGAACCTCAAGGACGAGATCATGGGCCAGCTCAGCTACGTCCGTGACTGGGGCGGACGGTTCGCGGCGCGATCCCCGGAGCTCAGCTTCCAGGCATGAGGTTCGAGGAGGCGCCGCTCCCTGGGGTCTGGGTGATCGACGTCGACCCGCTCACCGACGAGCGAGGTTGGTTCGCCCGGACCTTCGACGCGACCGAGTTCGCCACTCGCGGACTGAACCCGACCGTCGCCCAGTGCAACGCGTCGTTCAACGTCCGGCGGAACACTCTCCGCGGCCTTCATTATCAGGTCGAGCCCCACGCCGAGACCAAGCTCGTCCGCTGCATCCGCGGCGCGATATTCGACGTCGCCGTCGATCTCCGTCCCGAGTCGCCGACCTACCGCCGGTGGCACAGCGTCGAGTTGAGCTCCACCAATCGCCGGATGCTCTACCTCCCCCGCGGCCTCGCCCACGGCTTCCAGACGTTGACCGACGACTGCGAGCTGCTCTACCTGATGGGCCGCGACTACGTCCCCGGCGCCGGTCGCGGCGTCCGCTGGGACGATCCGGCCTTCGCGATCGACTGGCCAGCTGTCGTCGGCGAGCGCACGATCTCCGAACAGGACCGCGCCTACCCAGACTTCGGCTCGTGACGAGGACATCGCGACGGCTCCGCCGGCTTTCGAACCGCGAGTGAACGAGTGCCCGGCCGCCCCGCCACCGACCATCTCGAAACCGCCGAGGCCGGTCAGCGCGCGCTTCGGGGGGGAGTCCTCCGGAGCGCCGGATATGTCGGCGGGATCGTCCTCTCCCTGGCGTCGGTGCCGATCCTCTTCGACCGCCTCGGGACGATCGGGTTCGGCGAGTACGTCACCGCCCTGTCGATCGTCGCGCTCGTCCTCGGCCTCACCGAGGGGGGACTGAACGCGGTCGCCCTACGCGAATACGCGACGCTCCGCGGCGACCGACGGGACCAGCTGATGCGCAACGCCCTCGGCGTCCGCCTCGTCCTCTCGGGCGTCGGGGTCGCCGCGGCGGTCGGGTTCACGGCGATCGCCGGCTACGGTGAGACGTTGGTGCTCGGCGTGACGGCCGCCGGCGTCGGCCTGATCGTCCAGCTGATGCAGAGCATCCTCTCGGTCCCCCTCCAGAGCGAGCTCTCGCTCGGACGGGCCTCGCTCGTGGACTTCGTCCGTCAGGTCGTCAGCGTCGGCCTGATCGTTGTGCTCGCGCTCACGGGCGCCGGCCTCGTCACCCTGCTGGCCGTCGCCATTCCCGCTTCGATCGTCTCGCTCCTCCTGACCGCCGTGCTCGTTCGCCGGCTGACTCCCCTGCGCCCGGCCTTCCACCCGCGCGACTGGTGGCCCCTCCTGCGCGACAGCGTTCCCTACGCGGCGGCGATCGCCATCAACGTCGTGTACTTTCGCATCGCGATCATCCTCACGTCGCTGCTGTCCACCAAGGCCCAGACCGGCTATTTCGCCGTCTCCTTCCGGATCATCGAGGTTCTCGTCGGTGTCCCAGCCCTCGCGATCGGTGCGGTCTTCCCGATTCTCGCCCGGGCCGAGGAGAACGACGAGCGCCGCTTCCTCGCGGCAACATCACGGCTGTTCGAGCTGGGCGTTCTGGCCGGCGTCTGGATCGTCGTGATCCTCGAGGTCGGTGCCCCGTTCGCGATCGGAGTGCTCACCGGACACCAGAGCGGTCCGTCGGTCACGGTCCTGCGGATCCAGGCCGTCGCGATCCTCGCGACGTTCGCCAACGTCGCCTGCGCCTACCCGCTCCTCAGCCTCCGTCGCTACCGCGACCTCCTCGTCGCGAATGTCGTCGCACTCGCTACGTGCGCCGTTCTCGTCGTCGCGCTCGTCGGTCCGCTCGGCGCCCGCGGCGCGGCGATCGCCGCGAGTGCCGGTGAGGCCGGTCTCGCCCTCGTGGTGGTCCTTCTCCTCGTCCGCGCGCGTCCCCAGCTCGCCCTCCCGTTCGGAGCGCTTGGGATCGCCGGCCTGGCCGGCGCGGCGGCCGTCGCCGGCGGACTCGTCCTCCCGGCGCCCGTCGTCCTCCAGACCCTCTTCGCGGCGATCGTCTACCTCGCCGGCTTGGCCCTGATGGGACGCCTTCCGCCGGAGACCGGCGAGCTCCTTCGCAAACGCCGACCGGTCGCCGGATGAAGCGCGTCCTCCTGACCGGAGCGACCGGCTTCATCGGCCGGCATGCGATCGCGCCGCTGTGCGACCGCGGCTACGAGGTCCACGCGGTCAGCTCGCGGGCCGATGGCCTCCGTCGCCCGGCGGGCAACGGCGTCGTCCTCCACCGGGCCGACCTCCTCCAGGCGACCGCCGGGGTTGATCTCGTCGAGCTGGTCCGGCCGACCCATCTCCTCCACCTCGCCTGGTACGCCGAGCCCGGCAAGTTCTGGACCTCGCCGGAGAACGACCGCTGGGTCGCGGCGAGCCGCGGCCTGCTCCGAGCATTCGCCGACGCCGGTGGCCGGCGTGCGGTCGTCGCCGGCACGTGCGCCGAGTACGACTGGTCCGCCGGCGGCGATTGCCGTGAAGGGTTCACACCGATCGATCCGGCGACGCCCTACGGCCGGGCAAAGGCGTCACTCCACGCCGAGACCGCGGCCTACTACGACCAGCCCGGGATGCCGACGCTCGGCTGGGGCCGGATCTTCTTCGTCTACGGTCCCGGCGAACACCCGGCTCGGCTCGTCTCCTCGGTCGCCGCGGCCCTGCTCGCCGGCCGACCGGCACCCTGCTCGCACGGTCGGCAGGTCCGGGACTTCCTCTATACCCCGGATCTCGCCGCCGGGTTTGCCGCCCTGCTCGATGCCGATTCGGTGACCGGAGCGGTCAACGTCGCCTCCGGCGAGCGGGTCACGATCGCCCGCCTCGTCGGCCTGATCGGCGAGGCCTGCGGCCGGCCCGAGCTGATCGAGCTCGGCGCCGTTCCAGCCCGCGCGGACGACCCACCGGTGCTCGTGGCCGACGTCCGCCGGCTCCGCGAGGAGGTCGGCTTCCGGCCGCCCACGGCTCTCGCCGCCGGCATCGAGGCGACGGTCAGCTGGTGGCGCCGCGAGCTCGCCGGCCCTTAGACCGAAGGCCGGCCCGCGCCGACCTCGACACGCGGCGCGGTCGCGTCCTCGTCAGGACCTCGACGCCACAGCTGGTTGAAGAAGGCCGGCTGGACCGGATCGATGCGCCGGTCCTCGAGGCGCCAGGGCGCCGGAAGCGCATAGTCCGCCTCCCTCAGGTCGACGCCGTCAGCCTCGTTGCGCCACTGGCGCCACTGCTTGAGGAAGACTGCGTCCCCGGACTTGGCGGCCAGCAGTCGAAGGTAGTGGGCGGACTGCCGGGCCGGCATCTCGGGAAGCGTGCTGATCGTCTGAGCACAGTCGAACCATCCGTCCGGGAACATCTCCAACTGGTCGGGAGTGAAGAAGGCGACGACGCCCGGCTTCAACCGGGACTCCACCGAGCTGAAGTCATTGCCGGGCTCGTAGGCGACGACCCGGTCGGCGCCCAGCACGGTAGTGAGATACGACTGGGCGACGGCCAATGCCGGCGAGATGTCGAAGACGCAATATGTGAGCGGGCAGGTCTCCGAGAAGACATATGCCAGCCTGCCATAGCCCGCGCCAAGCTCGGCGACGCGAGATCCCTCGCGCACGACGCCTGCGCGCGCGGCGAACGTGCACTCGATGATGCTGTTCCCGAGATCCTGTGAGATCAGCCGACCCCGGTGCCGGATTCGGATCGGATTGCCGGCCTCGGGCTCGGCGAGGCGTCCGGTCAAGCCCAGCGGGTCATCCCGGCGGGCGGCCTCCCAGATCGCGCCGACGAAGAACTTGTACCGCCAGCCCGCGGTCCGTGAGAGCGAGTAGGAGGCTTCCCTGTCGAGCGTCCGCAGTCCTGACGCCGGGTCGGTCAGACGGTTGCCAAGCGGCGCAATCGTCGGTCGCCGCAGCCAACCGAGGACAGCTCGCTGGATCTGCGGATCACGCAGGGATGTGACCAGCCAGTTGTAGTAGTTGTTGGAGACCGTCCGCTTGAAGTTGGCGAACCCGTCGGTTCTCAGCATCTCGAGGTTCGCGGCGATCAGACCGTCCCAGAACTCCCCGGGCTGGTAGATCTCCGGCGATGCCGCAACGCCCGCTCGCATCAGCTCGATCAGGGCCGCGACGTCACCGTCGGCCCGTAGATCCCGCTCGCCGGCCGTGAGGACTGTCCTCGCGGCATGGACGCGCGGTGTGCCGAGGGCGATGGTCTCGATCGTCGACATCTCGACTTCCATCGGTCGGCGTGCGCCCAGCCTTTAACTCGGATTCCCAAACAGCGAATCGGCACCTGGTTGGCCGGTCGGGGAGGGCGGCCGCGATAGCCCGTAACGTTCCCCGGCCTGTGCACAACTCCCCGCCCGTGCGCTCACTGACGATCGGCATCGACGCGCGGGCCGCCAGCGAGGTCGGCGCGGGGCGGGGCCGTGTCGTGCGGGAGTTGCTGCGCGAGTTGCTGCGTCGGCCGGAACAGCATCGCTACCGCTGCTACGCACGCCGTCCGTGGGACGGCGTCGCCGACACCCGTCTCGAATGGGTCGTCCTCGACGCCCGCGACCCACTCTGGAACTTCCGCGTCGCCCGCCTGGCAACCCGCGAGTGCGATGTCTTCCTCTCGAGCAACAGCTACCTGACGACCTGGTTCCTCGGGATTCCCGGCGTCCCGATCGTCTATGACCTCGTCGCGTTCGACCCGGCGATGCGGCCGAATCGCCGCTCGGCGCTGATCGAGCGGCTGACGATCGGTCTCGCGGTCCGTCGCTCGGCAGCCTTCATCGCGATCTCGGCGACGACCGCCCGCGCCCTGGCCGACCGC
This sequence comes from Solirubrobacteraceae bacterium, assembly GCA_034664295.1. Lineage (GTDB taxonomy): Bacteria > Actinomycetota > Thermoleophilia > Solirubrobacterales > Solirubrobacteraceae > Palsa-513. Next base: position 116,652 of record JAXDHV010000032.1, read on the forward strand.
CATCCCGCCGCGGCCGCCCGGACGACGACGGCGCTGCTGGGCGTGGCGCCGACGCTCGGCGGTCTGCCGGACGGCGCGCTCGACCCGGCCGAGCTCGCGGGCCTCCCGGAGCGGGACTTCGTCCTCGCGGTCGGGACGCTCGAGCCCCGCAAGAACCTGCCGCGCCTGGTCGAGGCCTACCGCCGCCTGCCCCCCGGCCTCCAGAACCGCCATCCCCTGGTCGTCGTCGGCGCGCTCGGCTGGCAGACCGGTGAGACGCTTCGCGCCCTCGAGTCGCTCGGCGACCGGGCGATCGGTCTCGGCTACGTGTCGGACGCCGCCCTCCAGGAGGCCTACCGCCGCTGTGCCGTGTTCTGCTATCCGTCTCTCGGCGAGGGCTTCGGCCTCCCGGTGCTCGAAGCGATGGCGGCCGGCGCGCCGATCCTCACGTCGAGTGTCTCGTCGCTGCCCGAGGTCGGCGGCGACGCCGTCGCCTACGCCGATCCGTACGACGCCAACGCGCTCGCCGCTGCCCTGCGGTCATTGCTCGACGACGGCCCCCGCCGCGCCGAGCTCGCCCGTCGCGGGCCGTTGCGAGCTGCCGAGTTCTCCTGGGCGGCGTTCGCCGATCGCGTTCTGGGCACGTTGGAGGCCGTTGCCTCGAATCGCGGGGCGCAGGCCGTCGCCTCTAGCGGGCGGGCGGAGGCCGTCGAGGTGAGCTGCCCGCTCTGCGGCGCAGACTCTACGTTCGGACTGCGGTCGCGCGACCGCAACCGCCGGGTCGACGACGCCCAATTCGACTACCGCCGCTGCCTCGGCTGCGACGTCCTCTTCCTCGCGTCGCCGCCTGGGGATCTAGGCCGCTACTACCCGCCGTCGTACTACTCCGGTGCAGCGAGCGCCAACGAGCCGACCGAGCTGGCCAAGCTGGATTTCGCACTCCGTCACGCCCCGGGTGGGGGGCGCCTGCTCGAGGTCGGACCAGGCGGCGGCGGCTTCTCGCTGGCCGCCCGAGACGCCGGCTATGACGTTGCCGCCGTGGAGATGGACCTGGCTGCCGGGAGGCGGCTGCGCAGCCGGGGCGTGCGGGTGATCCACAGCGACCGGCCCGAGCACGCCCTCCGGCAGCTCGGACCGGCCCGGGTCGTCGCGCTCTGGCATGTGATCGAGCACGTCCCCCGGCCGATCGAGACCCTCGAGGCGGCGGCGGGAGCCCTCGATCCGGGCGGCGTGCTGATCGTCGCAACGCCCAACCCGGACTCGCTCCAGATGCGCCTGCTCCGCGGACGAGCCCCCCACCTCGATGCTCCCCGCCACCTGTTCCTGATCCCGCCGCGGCTGCTGTGCGCCTGGGCGGTTGCCGCCGGCCTCGAGGCCGTCGAGCTGACCGCGACGGATCGCACCGGGCGCGACTGGAACGCCTTCGGCTGGCAGGCGGCGCTTCTCACACCGGAGGCCGGACCCAGGTGGAGACGGATATCCTTCAAGCTCGGTGCGGCGGTAGCCCTGATGCTCGCGCCGGTCGAGCGGCGCGGATCAAACGGCAGCACGTACACCGCCGTCTTTCGAAGGTCCGAGCGATGAGACTGTCAGTCCTGCTACCCACTCGCAACGGCGCCCGCTACCTGCGCGAATGCGCGGGATCGGTTCTCGCGAGCCCACGGGACGACCTCGAGCTCGTCGTATCCGACAACGCCAGCGACGACGGCACCCGCGAGATCCTCGAGAGCCTCTCCGCCGACCCCCGCGTGCGGGTCCTGCGCCAGCCCGAGCCGATCTCGGTGACCGCCAACTGGATGCGGACCCTCGAAGCCGCCCGCGGCGACTACGTGCTCCTGCTCGGCGACGATGACTTCCTCCTCGCGGGGGCCGTCGATCGCCTGATGTCGCTCGTAGATCAACACGGTCACCCCGACTGCATCAGCTTCGAGGCGTACGGGTTCGCCTTTCCGGACGCCTTCGGCCCCGGCTCCCAGGCTCATTTCTCCGATCCGCTGTTCCCGTACAGCGCCGAGCTCCCCCGGCGCGGCGAGCTTCCGCCGGCCGCGCGTGAGTGGGCGGTCCGGGACTTCTTTCGCTTCGAGTTTCGGGTCTGCCCGAACCTCCAGACCACGCTCGTCTCCAGGGCGGCACTCGAGCGGCTCCCGAGCAAGCCGTTCCAGGACCCGTATCCCGATTTCTACGCGATCAACGCCCTCCTGCTCACCGTGATGAGGTGGATCCATGTTCCGGAGAAGCTCGCCGTCGTCGGCATCTCGCCGAAGTCGTTCGGCGGCACCCTCTCGAGCGGCGGGACGGAGCAGGGCCGCCGGTATCTGGGCATCGAGACCAGCTTCCCGGGCTACCTCCCGGGAACGGACATGATCAACGGGATGCATCTGACGCTTCAGAACCTCGAGCGAGATTTCCCGCGGGAGTTGGCCGACACCGAGATCAGCCGAAGCAACTACGTCTACCGGCAGATCTACTCGTGGTATCTCGGCTGGCGCCTGAAGACGATCGGCTCACGCGAGATCCTGCGTCGTCTGCGGCTGCTCTCGGCCGGCGATTGGCTGGGCTTCGCCCGTGAGCTCGCCGGCCGGGTCAGTCTCGACATGGTCCGCCAGCACGCCAGGGTCGACGATCACAGCGCGATCGGGTCGGTCTGGCCGAACATGCGCCCGGCGCCGCGGTTCACGTCGATCGCCGCCTTCGCGGAGAGCGCCGCGGCGAACACCCTGCCGTGACGGGCGACGGCCCGCTGGTCAGCATCGGCGTGCCGACCTTCAACCGGGCGGCGACACTCCAACGGACGCTGGAGTCGGCGCTCGCCCAGACCCACAGCCGGCTGGAGATCGTCGTCTGCGACAACGCCTCCTCAGACGGAACCCGTGAGATCTGCGAGCGTTATGCCGCCGAGGACTCGCGCGTCCGCTACGTACGCCAGGCGGAGAACGTCGGCCCGACCACGAACTTCAACACGCTGTTCACCGAGTGCCGGGGCGACTTCGTGATGATGCTGGCCGACGACGACTGGATCGATCGCGAGTACGTGGCGACGTGCCTGGAGGCGCTGATCGCCGACCCCGGCGCCGCCCTGGTCTGTGGCCTCGCCCGCTACTACCGGGACGGGCGCCCCGTCGGGGAGGGCGTGCCGATGACCCTCGATCAGGCCGAACCGGTCCAGCGGGTGGCCGCCTACTACGCCGACGTGGAGGACAACGGGACGTTCTACGGCCTGATGCCCCGCCGGGTCCTGGCCGCCGCCGCCCCGATGCCGAACCTGCTCGGCAACGACTGGCTGCTGATCGGGCGGGTCGCCTTCCTGGGACGGCTGCGCACCCTCGGGGAGGTCGGGATCCACCGTGCGCTCGACGGGACGAGCGCCGGCGTCGAGCGCATCGTCGAGACCTTCGGCGCCCCGCCGTTCCAAGCCTGGGCGCCCCATCTCGTGATCGCCTCGGCCGTCCTGCGGGATATCGGATGGGCCAACGGCGTCTACGCGTCCGCCGGCCCGCTGACGAGGCTCCGACTCGGGGTTCGCGCCGCTTGGTCGGTGATCGACTGGCGCTCGCTTGCCTGGCACGCGACGTTCCCGATCGCTGCGGCCGTCGGCCGCCGGCCGCGCGGGGCGGTCGTCCTCCGCGCGTACCTGAGCATCACGCGAGCGCTGGGCGCCGGGCAGCCGTCGGGCCGGCGCTGAGCCTTGGCGCTCCCTCGTCACGTCGGGCTGAACCTCGTCTTCCTCGTCCCGGGGGAGACCGGCGGAATGGAGGTGGCGGCGCGCGAGCTGATACCGGCACTCGTGGCGGCGGCTCCACCCGGCGTGCGCTTCACGGCCTTCGTCGGTCGGGAGGCCGGACCCGGGCCGTGGGGCGAGCTGATCCCGGCGGTCAGAGTTCCGGTGCGGGCGAGCAACAGGATGGGATGGGTCGCCGGCGAGCAGCTCCTCCTGCCGGCTCTCGCAGCGCGCGCGGGGATCGACCTGATCCACAGCCTCGCGAGCACCGCCCCGGTCTGGGGGCCGTTCCGCCGGGTGGTGACCGTCCACGACCTGATCTACGCTCGGTTTCCCGAAGCCCACGCGGGCCTGCGCTCACTCGGCATGAGGGTTCTCGTCCCGGCCGGCGTCCGCTCGTCCGATCGGGTGATCGCGGACTCGACCTCGACCCGCGACGATCTCGTCGACCTGCTGGGCACGCCGCCGGCCAAGATCGATGTCGTCCCGCTGGGTCTCGGCAGCGTCGCCCGGTTCGCACCGGCCCCCGAGGCGGCCGTCCGGGGTCGACTGGGCCTCGGCTCGCGGCCGGTCCTCCTGTCGCTCTCGGCCAAGCGACCCCACAAGAACCTGGCAGCGCTGCTCGAGGCGCTGGCCCTGATCGACGAGCGGCCGATCGTCGTGATCGCCGGGTACGCGACCGACTACGAGCGGGAGCTCCGCGACCGGGCCCGCGAGCTCGGGCTCGAGGACGACGTCCGCTGGCCGGGCTGGCTCGAGCCGGACGAGCTCGAAGGGCTCTGGGCGCTCACCGAGGGTTTCGTCTTTCCCTCGCTCTACGAGGGCTTCGGCTTGCCGGTGCTCGAGGCGATGGCCCGCGGCGTGCCGGTCGCCTGCTCGAACGCGTCTTCCCTGCCGGAGATCGTCGGCTCCGCCGCGGTCCTCTTCGATCCGCGCGACCCGCGTGCGATCGCCGCCGCGATCGGCCGGCTGCCGGCCGAGGCGCCGCGCCTGCGGGCGGCCGGTCTCGAGCGAGCTCGGGAGTTCACGTGGGAGCGGACGGCCCGCGCGACGCTCGACGTCTACTCGCGGGCGTGAGTCGCCGACCGCGGGCCCGCAGCGCTCGTCGCGGGCGCCGCCTACGGGGCCTTGGCGTAGCTTGCGAGCACGCGTTCGAGGGACGTCTCGATCGACAGCTCGACGGCGTGCTCGGCATACCAGGCCCGGGTGGTCGCCCGCAGGGCGTCGCCGGCCTGGTGGACGGCGACGATCGCGTCGGCAATCGCGTCGGGATCGCACGCGATGCCGTTGACCCCGTTCTCGACCAGCTCGACGGCGGCGTTGTCGGGCGAGCGGACGACGATGCTGGGCACGCCGTGGGCGGCCGCCTCGATCACGATCATCCCGTAGCCCTCGCGGATCGAGGGGAGGGCCATGCACATCGCGCGGTCGAGCTCGCCGGCGACGCGGGCGGCGGGGACGAACCCGGGCGCCTCGACGGGTGCGCGGGTGCGCGCGATCTCGGCGAGGACGGCGGCGTGCTCGGGCCCGTCGCCGAGCATGACCCCCCGGAGGCCGGGCACGCGGGACGCGGCGTCGAGGATCGCGCCGACGAGGACGAGGGGCCGCTTTTCGGGGATCTGCCGGGCGGCGAACAGGACAGTGGGGTGGACGGGGTCAGTGTCCGATTTCGTGGAGCGCGCCCCGGCGGTCGCGGGATCACCGGCGAGGCCGCGGACGTCCGGGGGTTCGGCCTGGTAGAGGCCGCGGAGGATCGTCGGGGTGCGGGGGAGGCGGCGGGCGTGGAGCTCGGAGAAGCAGAAGGCGTGTTGGGGGAGGGCTGCGCAGAGCGCCTGCACCCCCTCACCGATTCGCCCACCGATCGGGCCGAGGTAGTCGCGCCAGTAGGCACGGCTCCAGACCTCGAACCAGTCGACGACGAGGCGGTAGCGGCCGAGCGGACGGGCGAGGCTGGCGGCGAGGAGGGAGAAGTAGGGAAACGAGCACGTATGGACGGCGTCGTAGCGGCGGCCGTGGCGCAGGAGATGGGCAAGGACGCCGAGCCCGAAGCGCAGGGGCGGTCCGATCCGCCGGCGTCCGCCGTCTGTGTAGAGGGCCAGGCGGGGTCCGACGGCGTGGACCTCGACGCCGGGGAGGTCGGGGGCGACGCCGTCGTCCCACTGGGTCAGGGTGAGGTAGGTGACGTCGTGGCCGGCGGCGACGAGCCGGTCGGCGAGGTTGCGATACCAGCGCTCGGCGCCGCCGACCGTATAGGGGAAGAGGCAGTCGTAGACCAGGCAGATACGCATCCGGCGGGGGAGGGTGGCAGACTCACGGGGGTGAAGCGGTGAGCACGCTCCAGGAGAAATCAGCCGCGAAGGTGCCGGCCGCGGACGAGTCGGCACTTCTGGTGTCGGTGGTGATCCCCTGCCTCGACGAGGAGGAGAACATCGACCAGTGCGTGCGCTCGGCGAGCGCCGCGCTGGCGGCGGCGGGCCTCTTGGGGGAGGTCGTGGTGGTCGACAACGCGTCGGAGGACGCGAGCGCGGCGCTCGCTGCGGCGGCCGGGGCCCGGGTCATCTCTGAGCCGCGGCGGGGCTACGGGAGCGCGTATCTGGCGGGGTTCGCGGCGGCGCGGGGTCGGTACATCGTGATGGCCGACGCGGATCTGACCTACGACTTCGACGAGATCCCGCGGTTCGTCGCGGAGCTCGAGGCGGGGGCCCAGCTGGTGATGGGCGACCGGATGAAGAACATCCAGCCGGGGGCGATGCCGTGGCTGCACCGGTACGTCGGCAATCCGGTCCTGACGGGGATCCTCAACCTGTTCTTCCGGACTGGCGTGCGGGACGCGCACTGCGGGATGCGGGCGATCCGCCGGGACGTGCTCGAGCAGCTGGATCTGAGGACGCTGGGGATGGAGTTCGCTTCAGAGATGGTGATCCGGGCGTCGAAGGAGAAGCTGCGGATCGCGGAGGTCTCGATCGAGTACCGCCCGCGGGGCGGGGAGTCGAAGCTGTCGACGTTCCGGGACGGCTGGCGGCACCTGCGGTTCCTGCTCGTCCACAGCCCGAACTACCTGTTCATCGTGCCGGGGGCCCTGCTGAGCCTGGCGGGGGCGATCGTCATGCTGACCGTGCTCTCGCACGTCGACGTGCTCGGCCGGCGGTGGGATCTGCACACGGAGATCGGCGGGGCGCTGCTGAGCATCGTCGGGTCCCAGGTCCTGGCGATGGGGCTCTGCGCGCATGCGTACGCGACATATTTCATGGGGCAGAAGGACGCGTGGTTCGATCGGATGAGGGCGCGCTTCCACCTCGAGCACGGTCTCGCGCTCGGGGGCCTGATCATGCTGGGCGGAGCGGTTCTCGGCGCGGTGATCGTCGTCCACTGGATCCAGCGGGGGTTCGGGGCGATCTCTGAGGAGCGGGCGGCGATCGCGGCGGCGACGCTCCTGATCATCGGCATCCAGGTCTTCTTCTCGTCCTTCCTTCTGAGCATCCTCGGGCTCCGCCGGCGCTGAGATGCGGGTCGGGGAGGTCGTCGCCGGGGCGCTGGCGCTGGTGGCGCTCGGGCTGGCGATCACCCTGTCGCACCGGGCGCCGCGCGACGCCGGGTCCAACCACGTCGCGCCGGCGATGTTCGCGGCGACCCTGGCAAGGGGCGGCGAGGTCTGTCAGCTGAACCCCTACCTCCCGCCGGAGGCGGCGAGCGCGCAGATCGTGATCGGGACGTACGGTCCGCCGGTCCCGGCCCTGGGGCTGCGCTTCACAGATCCAGCGGGGATCGTCGTCTCGGCCGGACACCTGGCTGCCGGCGCGAGACAGGGGCCAGTCTCGATTCCGATCGGGCAGGCGAAGGATCCAGCGAGCGCGACCAGGGTCTGCCTTGAGATCGGCGACCGGGCGAAGGTCGCCATCGGCGGAGAGGGGATCCCGCCGGATCCGAGCGACGAGGTGGTCAACGGGAAGCCGCAGGCCGGCCGGATCAGCATCTTCTACTACCGGGCCGGAGAGGAGTCGTGGTGGTCGCTGTTCGGGGTGATCGACCGGCGATTCGGGCTGGGGAAGGCGGGCTTCTTCGGTGACGGGACCCTGCCGGCGTGCATCCTTCTGCTGTTGGGGACTTGGGCGGTCGTCATCAGGCTGCTGGTCGCAGGCGGACGGGAGCCTCGAAAATGATCGCCCGGATGCGCCGCCCGCTTGCTTCGCTGCGGCGGGTCCCCCGGACGGGGTGGCTGGTCTTTCTGGTCGCCTTCGTCAACGTGGCGATCTGGACGGCGGTGATCCCGCCGTTCCAGGTTCCGGACGAGACGGCGCACTTCGCGTACGCGCAGTACCTCGCGGAGACGGGCAAGCCGCCGCCGCAGGGTCCGGTGGAGCAGTTCTCTCCGGAGGAGTACACGGCGCTGGGAGGCCTCCACTTCTTCGACGTGATCGGTCATCCGCAGGACCGGGGGGTGATCACGCCGGCGCAGGATCAGTCGCTGCGGGCGGCGCTCGCCGCGGGGCCCAGCCCCGTGGGGCCGGGGGGTGCATCCTCGATCACCAACCAGCCTCCGCTCTACTACGCGCTGGCGGCGATTCCCTACTGGGCCTCGCCGTCGCACAACATCCTCGACCGGCTCGAGTTGATGCGCCTCCTCTCGGCGCTGCTGGCCGGGCTGAGCGTGCTGGCGGTCTTCCTGTTCGTCCGCGAACTGTTCCCCGAATCCCCGTGGGCGTGGACGACCGGAGCCCTGGTCGTCGCGTTTCAGCCGCAGTTCGCCTTCACCTCGGCCGGCGTACAGGGCGACAGCCTGCTGTTCTTCGCCTCGGCGGCGACCTTCCTCGCTCTGATCCGGGCCTACCGGCACGGCCTGACCCGCCGGCGGGGAGCGTGGGTCGGGCTGGCGACGGCTGTCGGTCTGCTCGGCAAGCTGACGTTCGTGGCGTTCGTTCCGGGGATCCTCGTGACGATCGGCTTGATCGTCTGGCGCTCGAAGCGCGGCGGGCGCCGTCGGGCGGCTGCCGGCGCCGGCGTGGCAGCCGCCGTCGCGGCGGTCCCGGTCGCGGCCTATGGATTGCTCAACGCCACGGTCTGGCACCGGGGCGGGCCGACCGGGGGCGGGTTCGCGGGGGCAGCGACCGCCGCGCTCCCGGGCCACAAGGTGATCTCCCTGCATGAGTCGCTCGACTACACGTGGGAGCTCTACCTGCCGAAGCTGCCGTTCTTCAACCACGCGTACTTCCCGTACTACCCCCTGCGCCAGACCTTCTTCGACGGTGCGATTGGGAGGTTCGGATGGCTTGACTACGGCTTCCCCGCACGGGTCTATTCACTCGCGGAGGATGCGTTCGTCGTGCTGGCGGTCCTCGCCGTGATCGGCGTCTGGCGGTCGCGGAGGGAGTTGATGGCGGTCTGGCCACTGGCGATCGGCTTCGGCGTGATGGCGCTCGGGTTGATGGCGGCGATCGGATTTGCCGGGATCCGGTACCTGACGTTGACCGGATACGCGTTCGAGCAGGCCCGGTACCTGTTCCCGCTGCTGGCGCTCTACGGCGTCTTCGTCGTCCTCGTCTGCCGGGCGGCGCCCCGCCGGTGGGCCCCGGCGCTCGGCGGAGCGCTGGTGGTCCTCGCGATGGCGCACGGCTTGTTCGCGGAGCTGTTGACGGTATCCAGGTACTACGGGTGACCGGTCATCGGCGGTTGCGGGACTCCGGGGGCCGAGCCGGGCGCCGGAGGTTCGGGCACCGGGGCGCGTGGCGTATCCGTACATACGCCGGCGCGCATACCATCTCGGGTGTCGCCGCCGGGGGCGTGGGTATTCCTTGAACACGACCATTCAAAGGAGGCTCACGTGCTCCTTCCTGATCGCCGTCGTCGCGATCGTCGTGCTGGGCAGCGGACGCGGCGGGGCTGCGGTCGGCGGGCGCCGCGGATTTCGCCGCGGTCCGATCGTCTGACCCGAGGGGCGAGCCGCGAGCGGTTTTCCGCAGTCTCGTGCAGTGGGTGCAGTGCAGTGCCAGCCCGCCATACCCGGCGGGCTGGTCTTTGCGAAGGGGGCCCCGCGCGGGGGGCCGGCGAGCGCTCAGGTCATCGTCGCGGCGAGCGGATGGTCGCGCAGCTGTGCGGGCGGGGCCCCGTGCAACAGCCATCGCGGACACTGCCGCAGGCTTACGACGTAGCCGTGAGGCCCGCGCCAAACGCGCGTATTGTCCAACCGGTGAGCTCGACGCAGCTACGTCCGCTCGGAGTCGGCGAGATCCTGGATGTGGCGATCAAGGCGTACTCGGCGAACGCGAGAACCCTGATCACGATCGGAGCGGTCGTCGGCATACCGTTCGAGCTCCTCAGCGGCCTGATCCAGCTCTCGACGGTCTCATCAGCCGACCAGATCAGCGGCGTGTTCACCTTCCAGGCCGGCGCGAGCACGATCGACTACACCCGCGCCCGTGTCGCCGGCGCGGTGGTCACCGCTCTGATCGGGGCGATAGTGACGCTCGTGGTCACGGCGGCGGCCGTCAAGGCGGTCAGCGACGCGTATCTGGGGAGCGTGCCGAACGCTCGCGATTCGCTGCGCTTCGCCGGGCGGAGGATCGGGTCGCTGTTCTGGCTGTACCTGCTGCTCGCGATCGGACTGACGCTCGGCTTCGTCGCGCTGGTCGTCCCCGCCGTGTGGCTCTACGTGGCCTGGTCGGTCGCGACGCCGGTCCTGCTCGTCGAGGGCCTCGGGGGGACGGCTGCCCTGCGCCGGTCGTTTCGGCTCGTCCGCGGGAGATGGTGGCGGGTCGCTTTGACCCTCGTCGTCGCACGGGTCCTCGTCAGCATCGTCTCGGGCGTCCTCCTCGCGCTCTTCCTGGTCGTCCCGCACGCGATCGACGGCTCGTCGATCCTCCTGGCTGTGATCGGCTCGACGATCGCCGGCTCGGTGACCGTGGCCGTCGTCGCGCCGGTCCAGTCGGCGATCATCACGATCCTCTACTTCGACCTCCGCGTGCGCAAGGACGGCTTCGACCTGGCGCTGCTCGCCGCCGGACTGGGATTGCCGGAGGCGGACGTCCCGCTCTACACCCTTCCCGCGCGGGCCCTGGCGCCGGCTGCGCCGGGTGGGTCCGCCGTGTCCGGTGAGGCTCCGCCGTTCTGGCCGCCGCCGCCCGGCTGGAAGCCGTCCGCCCCACCCCGCGCGAGCTCCGACCCACCGTACCCTGCGCCGCCGGCGGCCGGCTCCGATCCTCCGCCACAGCCACCACCGCAAGCGCCGCCGCCGCCGAGATCGACTGGGTGGCCGGCGGAGTGAGCGAGTCCGCGGTGGGGGCGCTCGCGACGGTCGATCCCCGGACGGCCGCCTACAGCCGCCTTGCCCACCAGATCGTCGGCGAGCGGAGATTTCATCCGCCCCCGCTGCCACGCCCGCTGCGCGGGGTGCTGGACGCGCTCGGTCGGACGTTCGCGCCGCTCGGCCGCTGGCTCGAGCACGCCTTCTCGGCCGTCGCCGGCGTGCTCCCGGGCGGCGACGCGGCGGTCTGGATCCTGCTCGGCGGGCTGGTCGTCGCGTTCGCCGGGATCGTCACCGTCCGCCTGACCGGTCGGACCCTCGTGGAGCGCGCGCGGCCCGGCGCCCGGCCGGGCGGGCTGCGGGGCGCGCCCGATGCCGGCGCGCTGGAGGCGGCGGCCGACGCGGCCGAGCGCGACGGTCGCAACGAGGCGGCCGTTCGACTGCGCTTCCAGGCCGGTCTGCTGCGCCTCGACGAGCTAGGCGTGCTCTCCTATCGGCCGTCGCTCCCGAACGCCGCCGTCTCACGGTGCCTCGGCTCACCGACCTTCGACGGCCTGCTGCGACGCTTCGAGGAGGTCGTCTACGGTGGCCGCCCGGCCGGCCCCGCGGACGCCGGCAGCGCCCGCGAAGGCTGGCGCCGGATCCTCGCCGACGCAGGCCGCCGGTGAGCACTCCGCGGACACCGGCGACGCGGGTCGGGCTCTACACCGTCGCACTGATCGCCGGCCTGATCATCATCAGCGCCGCAGTCAACTCCTTCGTCCCAAGCCAGCACGGGCCGACATCGTCGTCGTACGCGACAACCCCCGGCGGCCTGGCCGCCTACGCCGAGCTGCTCGCCCGGTCCGAGCACCGCGTGACCCAGCTCAGGCGAGCGCCGGCCCGTGGTGTCCTGTCTGCGTCGCAGACGGTCGTCCTGCTCGACCCCGATCTCCTGCTCCGGACCCAGGGACGGGCGCTGCTCGACTTCGTCAGGACCGGGGGTGACCTCGTCACCGGGGGAAGCGGCGGAGCGGAGTTCCTCGCGACGATCCTCAGCCGGCCGCCGAAGCTGCGGTCGTTCGCGCCGAAGAGCGCTCGGCCACTGGGCGTGACGCCGGAGACGGCCGGTCTGCACACGGTCGTGTCCGACGGCGACGGCGGTTGGTCGCCGGAAACGGTGCCGGCGGGCATGCGGCCGGTCCTCGGTCGCCCGGGAGGTCCGCCGCTGCTCCTCGTCGGCGCCATCGGCCGGGGGCGGATCGCCCTGCTGGCCGACGCCTCGCCGCTCCAGAACCGGCTGCTCGAGACCGCCGACAACGCCCGCCTCGGCGTCGACCTGGCTGGCGCGGCCGGCCGGCCGGTGGTCTTCGTCGAATCGGTGCACGGCTACGGCGTCGTCCGGGGGCTGGCCGCCCTGCCGTCGCGCTGGTGGTGGACGGTCGCCGGCCTGGGTCTCGCAGCGCTGGCCTGGATCGCCGGGCGCTGGCGGCGGCTGGGTCCGCCGAGTGTCCGCGGCCGGGTGCTGCCGCCCGCGCGGAGCGCCTATCTTCAGGGCATGACGAACATCCTGCGCCGCGCCGACCGTCCGATCGAGGTGGCCGAGCTGGCTCGTCTGAGTGCCCGTCGACTGACCGCGAGACGAGCGGGCGTGACCGACGGTGCGCTGCCTGCGGAGCGTCTCGAGGCGGCCAGGCGCCTCGGTTTGAGCGAGCTCGAGGCGAGCCTGATCAGCGACGATCGGCCGCTCTCGGCGCAGGACCTGATGCGCGTCACCGCCGCGCTCGCCCGGCTCCAGCCGGGGGCGCCGCGGAGCGGCCACGCCGGGACGGAGCAGCGGCTATGAGCGCCCCGCCGCCGGCAGGGTCTGCGACCCTGGCGGGCCTGCGGGACCGCGTGCTCGAGCAGGTGGGACGGGTCGTCGTGGGGCAGGACGAGGTTGCCGAAGGGATCCTCGGGGCGCTCGTGATCGGCGGCCACGTCCTTCTCGAGGGTGTGCCCGGGGTCGCCAAGTCTCTGCTCGCCGAGACCGTCGCCCGGACCCTGGCGATCGAGTTCACGCGGGTCCAGTTCACGCCCGACATGCTGCCCTCGGACATCACGGGAACGATGATGCTGCGCTCAGGTGAACTCGCCTTCCGGGCGGGTCCGATCTTCACAAACGTCCTGCTCGCCGACGAGATCAACCGTACGCCGCCCAAGACCCAGGCGGCCCTGCTCGAGGCGATGCAGGAGAGTCAGGTCTCTGTCGAGGGTGAGTCGCATCCGCTGCCCGACCCGTTCATCGTCCTCGCGACCCAGAACCCGATCGACTACGAGGGCACCTATCCGCTGCCGGAGGCCCAGCTCGACCGCTTCGTCGCGAGGCTCGAGGTGGGCTACCCAGACGAGCACCAGGAGCGGGCGATGCTCTCACTCGGTCGTCGCGGCCTGCGGCCGACCGGTCTCGCCGACGTAGCGGCGATCGCCGGACCCGAGGATCTCGCCCGAGCCCGCTCGGAGGTGGACGCGGTCGGCGTGTCCGACGCGGTCCGCGACTACGTCGTCGCCCTCGTTCGCCGGACCCGCGACCTGCCGAGCGTGTCACTCGGAGCCTCGCCGCGGGCGGCGGTCCACCTGCTCGCGCTGGCTCGTGCCGTCGCCGCGCTGGCCGGTCGGTCGTTCCTGATCCCCGACGATGTCGCCGCCGCGGCTCCGCCCGTCCTGCGCCACCGGATCGTGATGTCCCCGGAGGCCGAGCTCGAGCAGTACACCAGCGCCGACGCAGTGCGTACCGCGCTGGCCGACGTGCCCGTCCCGCGATGACCCCGACACCGCGGGCGGCGGGTCTCCTGGCCGTCCTCGGCCTGCTGGCCCTGTTCGTCGCACCCGCGCTCGCCGCGCTCGCCGCGCTCGCCGTGCTGGCGGCGATCGTCGTCGACGCCCGGAGCGTCCGGCGTCCGCCGTTGATCGAGCGCGAGGTCAGCCGCGTGATCGCCCGCGGCGTCCCGGTGGCCTTCGGGCTACGCGTCGATCGCGCGTGGGGCGCTGCGATCGGGATGCGCCAGGCCACGCCTGCCGACGTACGGATCGAGCCGGAGGCCGCGGTCGACGAGCTCCGGGCGACGCTGACCGGCGAGCGACGCGGGCGCCACACGCTCCCGGGCGTGGCGAGCGTCAGCCACGGTCCGCTGGGTCTCGCCCGCCGCCATCACCCCGACGGCCCTCCGCAGGAGCTGCTCGTCTTCCCAGACCTTCCGGCCGCCCGCCGCCTCACCCTCCTCGTCCGGCGCGGCGCCCTCTCGGGCGGCCACGCGGCCCGCGGGCCACTCGGCCTGGGAACGGAGTTCGAGTCGGTCCGCGACTACCTCCCGGACGACGACTTTCGGCAGCTCAACTGGCGGGCGAGCGCCCGTCTCGGCCGGCCGATGAGCAACCAGTACCGGATCGAACAGGATCGGGAGGTGATCTGCCTGGTCGACTGCGGACGGCTGATGGGGACCCCACTCGGCGACCGCACCCGGCTCGATGCGGCGCTCGACGCCGTGACCGCCGTCGCGCTCGTCGCCGACGAGCTTGGCGACCGGTGCGGGGCGATCGCCTTCGACGGCGCTGTTCGGACCGAGCTGCGTCCGCGGCGCGGGGGCGGCCGGGTCGTCGTCCGCGGCCTCTTCGATCTCGAGCCGACGGTCGGCGACAGCGACTTCGAGCTCGCCTTCACACGAGTCGGCGCCGCCCGCCGAGCGATGGTCCTCGTCTTCACCGACCTCGTCGACATGGCCGCCGCCCGCTCGCTGCTCGCCGCGGCGCCCCTGCTGACCCGGCGCCACGCCGTGGCGATCGTCAGCGCCGAGGATCCCGATCTCCTCGGGGCGGCGAGACGGGTGCCAGCCGACGCGGCCGAGGCCTACGAGACGGTGGCGGCTGTCGACGTGCTCGAAGCGCGCCTCGCCGTTGCGGGTCAGCTGCGCCGTCGCGGCGCGGCGGTCATCGAGGCACCGGTCGACCAGCTGGCGCTGCGGTGTGTCCAGGCCTACCTCAGCGCGAAGGCCCGCGCCCGCCTGTGAGCTCCTGCGGCGAATCGGCCTGCGCCGCCGGCGGTCGGCCGCGCCAGATCACGAGCGACCAGTAGAGTCCGAAGAGGCTCACGCCGACCGCCAGGGCCGTGCCGAGGCCGACCCCACGTGGAGTCAGGAACCCCTCGGTCAGCCCGGCGAGAACGAGCCAGACCGCGGTTCCGAGTACGAGTACGACGGCATCGCGCGAGGTCGCACGGAGCGAGTCGAGTCGGCTGAGCGGACCGGGGTCGATCACCGACCAGGCGATGCGCAGACCTGCGCAGGCGCTGACGGCGATGCAGGACAGCTCGAGCAGTCCGTGGGGGGCGACGTACCGGACGAACGTCGAGAAGTTGCCGTTGTCGAGCGTCAACCCGGCCAGCGCGCCGACGAGCACGCCGTTGTAGGCGACGACCGCGATCGTCGCCAACCCGAGCGTCAGGCCGCCGGCGAAGGCCACCAGGGTGACGCGGATGTTGTTCGTGAAGATCTGGCTCGCCAGCGCTGAGGAATCGGCGAGCGAAAGCTGGGTGTGGCGGGCGGTCGGGCCGGCCACGCTGCGAAACGCCGCGGGCACCAGGCCGATCGCCGCGCCCGGATCGGTCAGCGCCCAGGCGCCGGCGAGCAGCCCCGGTGCGATCAGCGCGATCCAGGCGAGGACCAGGGCGCCGGGGGCTCGGCGGACCTCTCGCCAGTAGCCGGTCGCGATCAGGCCGCGGAGCGCCGGGCGCCTGACGCGGCGCCCGTAGACCGCCTGGCGCCCTTCGGCGACGAGCGCCTCGAGCTGCCCGATGACCAGTTCGCCGGGAAATCGCCTGCGCGCGAGGGCGAGATCGGCGGCGGCGCTCCGGTACAGGGCTCCGAGCTCGAGCGCCCCGGCCGCCCCCAGCCGCTCGGGCCGCCCGCCGGATCTGCGCAAGCCATCGCGCAGGCGCTGCCAGTCGGGCCCGCGTGTCGTCAGGAAAGTCTCTAGCGTCATTGCTGTGGAGCTTGACGATGTCATCACGCTCGCCACTCCCGAGGGGGTCGAGCTCGAGCTGAGCCTGGCCGGCGCCGGCTCCCGTCTGATCGCCGGAGCGATCGACCTGATCGCCCAGGGGGTGCTCGTCGTGGCCCTCCTGATCGGCCTGCTGGCCCTCGGCGCGCTCGGGCTGGCGCTGTTCTCGATCACCTCGTTCCTCGTCCTCTTCGCCTACGACGTGCTCTTCGAGGTGCTGGGCGGGGGGCAGACACCCGGCAAGCGGATCTCCGGCCTGCGGGTCGTACGCAGCGACGGAAGCCCCGTCGACCTCCGGGCCAGCGCGGTGCGCAACATCGCCCGCCTGATCGACGGTCCGCCGTTCTCCTACATGCCGACCCTGATCGGGATCCTCGTGACGAAGAAGAACCAGCGGCCCGGAGATCTCGCCGGGGACACGGTGGTCATCCGAACGACCAGGACGCGTCGCCGGCGGCGCGCCCGATCTCCGCAACCGTCGCGAATTGCCGCGGCACCCGCCGATTGGGACGTCAGCGGTATCACGCCGGCGGAGCTGGCGGTCGTTCGGCGGTTCGTCGAGCGGCGCGACACGCTCGCGCCCGACCCGCGGGCGTCGCTTGCGCTGAGGCTGGCCGACGGCCTGCGACCGCGAGTCGTCGGCGCGGCGGCCGACAGCCCGGCCGAGGACTTCCTCGAGACGCTGCTCGCGACCAAGGCGGCGCGCAGCGGCCTCCTTGCGCGCTCCGGCCCTGCGAGCTAGTCTGATCGAAACGACAGGGGGCACCTCGATGGCTACAGGGCACGATTCGTTGAGCGCCGCGAGCTACTCTCCGCCCGCGACCGGGGCATCGGGTCCGCGCGCCGGCTTCTGGCAGCGGTTCGGCGCGTCGTTCCTCGACGGGATCATCCTCGGCGTGGTCAACATCGCGCTGACGGTTGCCCTCAAGGGCCTCGGGTATGCACTCGCCGTCCTCGTGGGAGTTGCCTACATCGTCTACTTCGAGGGCGGGCCGACCGGTCAGACGCTCGGCAAGCGCGCGCTCGGGATCCGCGTCATCTCCTTCGACACCGGCGGGCCGATCGGCTACGGCCGGGCTTTCGTCCGCTATGTCGGCAAGATCATCTCGGCGGTCGTCCTCCTGCTTGGTTACCTCTGGATGCTCTGGGACAGGGAGAAGCAGTGCTGGCACGACAAGATGGCCTCCGATGTCGTCGTCCCCGTCGGTGCCTACCCGGTCGGCGGGCCGAAGGCGACGGTGGCCGAACCGGCGTACCCCAAGGATCCGTTCGCGTAGCCGCTGCCGGCCGGACTGGACCGTGCCACTCGATTCGCGCGGGCTACCCGCGCCACTCGATTCGCGCGGGCTACCCGTGCCACTCGATTCGCGCGGGCTACCGGTGCCACTCGATTCGCGCGGGGTACCCGTGCCATTCGCGTAGCCGCCCGGCCGGACTGGACCGCGCCACTCGATTCGCGCGAGTGACCGGCACGTGACCAGTGAGCGGTAGAACTTGGGGATCGCACCGTCGAGACGGTGGAGACCCGCCATGGACAGATACGCGTGACAGGCCGACCCGAGTAACGTCGCAGACGCAGACGCAGATGCGGACGCCCCGTCGTGCCTTGACCATCCTGCTCGCGGGGACCCTCCCGTGCTTGGCCGCGGGGTGTGGTGCCGCGATGCCTGCCGTGTCTGTGCGAGTGACATATACCGACCCACTGGGTTTCGGGCCGTTGAGCTACCGCGTCGGGTGCGCGCCGCCGAGCGGCACCGTGCCCGATCCGAAGGCGATTTGCGAGGCGATCGCCGCACAGCCCGAACTCGTGCGCTCGGGTCCTGGGCGCGATCACTCGTGCCCGCCGACGCCGAGCGTCGAGGTTCGAGGCACCTACCGCGGCAAGCCGATCGACGTCGCGTTCTCCGCGTGTCTCGGTGGGCAGGGAGACCGTCGGCCGCTGGCTGTCTCTCCTGCCGAGCTCGGGGACCCTGGACGCCGTGCGCCTCGACCGCGGCCTCGGACCGCTCACTCTCGGTCAGAGCCGCTCGACCGTACGCGGCTTGCTCGGGTCCGCGCCGCGCGTCTCAGGGGGTCTCGACGTCTACCGCCCAGGCGTTGCCCAGGGGTTCCGCAAGACGATCCCGATCACGCTCGCCGTCGGCTATGACCAGGCCGGCCGAGTCCAAACCGTGGTCAGCAACCTGATCGCATTGACGCTCGGCGGACACGAGATCGCCCCGACGGCAGCCCGGGGCAACGGCTTGGCCGACCTGCTCAGATCTTGGACGCACATTCGGTGCGGGGGCACCGCCGCACTCGCCGACCACCCTGCCGTCGACGACCACCCGATGACGATCATCGAGTCGTCGCCCGACCACCCAACCGTGGTGATCTCGGCGGCTCCACCGAGGGCCTGCGCCGCGCGTGTTGTCTCCGCCCACGTGGCGGGCTGACCTGGCGGCTTGCCCGCCTGGTGTGAGATTGGCCTCGCGACGCCACCGCGGGGGCGAGCGACGACGCGTCGATCTGGTGCTCGACGGCCCCGCCCGATCGTCCTGACCGGCCCGCTCGACCGACGGCAGATCGCGGAGGTCGGGCGACCCCGCGTCGCTCGGCAGGTGCGAGACAATGTTCGGTATGCGACTCGCCGATTGGTTTGCCGAACGGACTCCCAGAGGGATGCTCACGCGTATGGTCGGAGCGTGGCTGCTCGTCGGGCTCCCAGTCATCGCAGCGCGGATCTGGTGGTCGGTCGCCGGCGCAGTCGCCGTCTTCGTGGTCACCGTGACGCTGTACGTCGCGGGCGCGATCAGCTACATGCACCGGCACCGTCAACAAACCTGAGCCCGGCGGCCGACTCTCGGCTCGACACGGTTCCACCAGCGTGGTCATCGCCTCTGGCGACCTACATGCGGCGCTCGAGGGCCTCGTGCTGGTCGTGTGCGCGCCGGCCGGTGATCGCTACCGAACCAGTTCGTCGGCTACCGCGGCGAGCACCCTTCGACGGTATGAAGTGACCAGCTTCCGCAACGGATCGGATCGGGTCGGGTCGGGTCTGCGGGATGACGGAGCGAAGAAGGCGGGTGGGCGCGGCTGTGGCGGCATGGTCGTGCACGACCTCCCGAGTCGCTCATGGCACCTCGCGCGTCGAGATCGCCACGGCGTCGGCATTGGTCGTGGTCGCCGTCCAGGCCACGACCGCGCGGCCCGTGGGCGTAAATGAGGCGATCGGAGCGAATCCAGCTGGCGATCCTGGGAGGGAGACCGCGCGACCGGGGGCTCCGGCGCTCGGCGCGAGAAGGCTGGCCCGGACAGGCCCAGCCGTGTCGTTTGGGTTCGGGGTCGCGACCCACGTCAACAGGGCGGTTCCGTCGGCGCGGATCGCCACGGAGCCCGGTGCGCCGTCGCCGAGTCCGACGTAGGGCCCGAACGCGCCGTGGGGCGGGGCGATCGCCGCACGCACCTCGTACAAGGCGCCCGCAGCGTTAGGTCGCGCGAGGTTCGCCCATTCGACGATTGCCCGACCGCTCGGCGCAATCGCTACGGCCGGCGGACCGGCCTGTTGGTCATCGACGATTCCGCCGGCGTCGACCACATGACTCGACCCGAACGGGCGGTTCGGACCGTCGCGGAAGGCGGCACGCACCACGTACGGACTGGTGGCTCCGTCGCCGGTGATCGACTGGGAATCCCAAACGATCACGCCACGCCCGTCGGGCGACTCGCTCGCGACGACGTGACAGGCCGAATTGCACGGGCCGAGCGGCTGAGCGCGACCAACGCCGCCGCGAAGATCTACCGTTACGGCGAAGGCCTCGCGGTCGGTCGAGTAGGCCACGAGGGCGTTGCCGCGTCCATCGATCGCGACGGCGTCGCCGCTGACAGTCGGCTGGTCAGGGATGCTCACGGTGCTTGCAGGTGCTGCTCGAGCCGCCTGGTCGTACACATGGAGGATGTCGTGTGCACGCGCTCCGCCTTGGGCGCTGGCCGGGCCGGTCAGCCAAGCTGCGGCAACGTCGCCGCGGGAGTTGGCGGCGATCGTCGTACCGCCCACTTCTGCTGCCTGCTGCAAGACCGCGCGGCTCTGCGGCCCCCCAGCGAGGCTCAAGCTCGCGAGGCGGAGGGTCTCCGGGGTCCCACAGTCGCCCGTCAACTCACCTGGAGTGCTCAGGAGCGCCAACGCCCCATGGCCACTCGCGACAGGGCCGGCGTCAATGTTGAAGCCGAGCGCCTGCGCCGGCGAGAACGGACCCGAAATTCCGCCGGTGACGGCGTAGCCTGCGGTCGGCACCGCCTTGACGCACGAAACCGGACCGCCCTGCGAGTTGAGGGCCGCCGCCCAGCTGACCCCGACCAGAGCATCGGTCCCCGTCAGTACGGTCCCGCTCGTACCGACGCCCAATGGCACGGCCGCTGATCTGACCGTCGTCCAGCCTCCGGAGCTGCGAGGGGCCTGCTGGGGCAACGTGCGAGCCGGACGGCCGGTATGGGCCGAGCAGGCGGTGGTAAGGCAGACCACGCCGACTAGGACAACGCCGGGCGCAACCCGCGCAGTCATCTGCTTACCAGCCGTCCGGCAGCACGCCGGCTCCCGTCACCGTGGTCGATCGTGGTGTTGAGCGACTCCGAACAGCTCGACGTGACCGCCGAGCAGGTGTCATGCGGGCGAGATGATCGGAAGTCTGTCCGCGCGCCATGCGACGAACCCCCGACCACGTCCGTGGCGGCTCGTCCGAGTCGCTGGAGCATCGCCGCCGCAAGGCCCGACTGGTAGCCAGCGTGGCAAATGAGGATCAGCCGCGTCCGGAGGTCGCCGAGCGTCGGCTCCGATGACCTCACTGCGGATCGGCTCGCATTCGAGAGCGTTTCTCGGGAGGTAGTCGGCGTCCGGAATGTGGCCGTCGGCGGCCCGCTGTGCGTCCGCGCGAATATCGACCAGCACGGCGCGGTCGGCGACGGCGGGGACCACTCCCCGATGGGGACACCCGGATGAGTCCCTGCCGAGCCTCGGCGAGCAGCTGTCCGACGCTCAGACGCGACGGCCGGCTGGCCGGCTCGGCCGGCCCAAACGACTCCGGAGGACCACACGAACAGGCGGGCCCCCGATCGTCGGCGTTCAACGCGACGCCGGATGGTTGGGGGGCCGATGCGCTCACCGCTCCCGAAGCCTAACCGCCCAGCCCTGCCGGACCCGGTGATCGGTGCACGGGAAGTCCCCGCTTGCAGGAACGTCCAAGTTTGGAATACGCGCGCCTCCGAGGGCTAATCACCGTTGTTGTCGTATGCGAGCGGAAGATCGAACTTGAGCATGGGGAGGCTCTACGGCATCGCGCTGGTGATCCTCGTCGTGATCCTCGTTGTCCCGGTGTCCCCGGTCGCTGGTCGACGGACCCCTCGCGCGGTTTCAGGCGCGATCGTGGTCGCGCGGGGAAAATCATCCACGACGAGGCTGATCTCGATCCCCGCCGATTCGCTGGCGCCGCCCGGCGCCCGGCACAACTGGCTGCCTGACGAGGGTTGGGCGTGGATGCACTGGCTGCCGTTCGAGGAGCCGGAGCTCGCAGCTGCGCTCGGCACCGACGCGGCTGGTATCCGCAGCTACCTGAGCGATGACCGGCGCGTGCTCGCGGTGCTCGCGCGGCGGCACGGCTGGCGAGTCGGACCGCTCGCGCGCTATCTCACACGACGTTTCGACGGACGGGTCACCCGTTCTCGTCTCGCAGATCTGCGGTGGCGCACCGAGCGCGTGCTCACCCAAGGCCATCTCGCGCAACATGTTCTCTTCCACAGCTTCCACGGACCGGCGATCCCAGCACACGCCGAACAGCTCTTCGGCATCTCACGGCGGGCCTTTGTCGCTGCACGCCAGGCAGGCCTCGCGCCGAGTGACCTGGCCCTGCGGGAGGGCCGCAGCTCGACCACCGTCCGCGCCGGCGTCCTCGGCATCCTCACCGGGGAGGCCGACGAAGGCGTCCGCACCGGCTCTGAGTCCAGGGCCCAGAGCAAGCGGATGCTCGCCCGCCAGCGCCGCTATCTGGGGTGCTGGATGGCCAGTCCGCTGCCCAAGTTCGATCCGAACAACCCCTTCGGAGGTCCCAACGGCAACCCAGGCTCTGCCTCCGGCGCGAGCCGGCCCGCGGCTACCCCGGGATGCGCGGGCATGGACATGACAGCGGCCTGAGCATCCGACGGTTGCGCAACCTCAACGGGTCGCCCACCCGGCGCGGCTCGCGCGGCTCGTCTCGCAAACCCAAGCCTCAAAGGCCAAGGGGCATGTCTCCTCTCGATCGAGAGGACCGCCTACGGCGCGTAGCTGCGACGAGTATCGGAGCTGGCTGCGGTCTTCCAGACGGTTCCGTCGGGCTCAGGAGAGACGGTCGATGAGGCCGGCGATCCGGCCGGGGCGTTCGCGGTCGGCGGCCAGTCGGAGCTGGAGTTGGGCGTCGAGGAGCTGCTCGGCGACCCGCCGGGTCGCCCGCCGCTCCTGCTCGAGATCGTGCTCGAGGCGCTGCTGGTCGGTCAGCTGGCCCTCGAGCTCGGCGATCCGGGCCTCGGACTTCTGGACGTAGGAAGGTGCCGCCGACCCGGCCTTCCCGAGCAGGCCGCGGGCGAGCTCGTGGTTGCGCCGGCGCAGTTGAACGTTCGCCCGTTCGAGGTTCTGCATGTAGCGGTTGTAGTTCGGAGCCATCGCGACCTGCATCCTGCCTCGATGGGCTCCCCCGAGCAGCTCGTCGGCGATTCCGCAGATCAGGATGAAGTGGTTGGCGTACTGCGGCTCGGCCCGCTCGACCCCGTGCAGCCGGGCGTCGAGCTCGGCGGCCCGATCGATCACGATCACCGACCCCTCGGCCAGGAACTGGTGGACGATCACCGCGTCCGGGAAGCCGGCGAACGCCGCGCCGGCCTCCTCGTAGCCGAAGTCCGTCAGGTGGAACTCGTTCTCCTCGGCCATCCCCCGGCTGTTGGGAACCGAGCAGATCACCGCGACCCCGGCCGCAGCGTGCCGGCGAAGCTCCCGGAGGGCGCCGTCGGGGTCGGGGAGGTGCTCGAGGCCCTCGAAGCAGACGATCGCATCGAAGTCGCCGGCCAGCTCCCGGCGCAGGACGTTCATCGCGTCGGCGACTTCGAAGGTCAGCCGCGAGTTGCCGGCAAGCGCGGTCGAGGCGAGGTCGATCGTCGCCGCGTCGTAATCGACTCCGTGGACGCTCGCCGCGCTCTCCGCGAGGATCTCCCCGCCGTAGCCCGACCCGCAGCACAGGTCGAGGACCCGGACGCCCGGGCAGAGGCCGGCCGCGAACTCGTAGCGGTGGACGTGCTCGGCGGCGATCAGCGTCGGCTGGCCGACCGCTTGAAGGGTCAGGCGCTCCTGGACTCCCATCGAACCTCCCTTTCGCGGATGCCGGCCGCCATCTCGTCGTGGAGGCGCCCGGTGTGGGGGAAGCCGAGCGCCCGGATCATCGAATCCTTGCGCACCCGGTAGCGGAACAGCCGCTCGGGTATCACGATCCCCAGGTGAGCGGCCCGGCCGAGGCGCCGGTAGAGGTCCCAGTCCTCGTAGCTCGCGAGGTCCTCGCTGTAGGTGAAGCCCGCGTCGAAGAGCCACCTCCGCACCAGGCAGATCGCGTCTCCGGCGATGTTGTCGTGGTCGATCATCGGCGGGAGGTTGGCGATCGGCTGGTAGCCGATGTTGGGGGGATCGAGCTTCCGGCCGCGGGAGTCGACGTACCGCGACCATGTCGTCGCGTAGGCGACGCTCGGGTCGGCTTCCAGCACGGCGAGCGTCCGCTCGACGAACGTCGGCTCGAGCATGTTGTCGGCGTCGAGTGGCACGACGTAGCGCCCGCGCGACTGGCTGATCCCGAAGTTCCGAGCCGCACCGAGGCCGCTGTTGAGCTGGGAGAGGACGCTCAGCGGGTACTCGGCCGCCAGCTCGCCGAGGATCCAGTCGTCCTCGGTGAACGACCCGTCGTTGACCACGATCACCTCGATCGAATGGTGGGTCTGGCCGAAGGCCGAGGCGATCGTGTCCCGGATGTGGGCGGCCAGTCGGTAGTAGGGAATGACGATCGAAACGACCGGCTCCCGGGCGCGCGCAACGCTTCCGCGGGCCCCCATGCTCCCGCCGGCCGCCATGCTCCCGTGGGCCGCCATGCTCCCATGGTCCGCAACGCTCCCGCGGGCCCCCACTACGCGGTCGCTCGGGGCCTTCACGCTCGGGCCCATCACCCGCGGAACGCGCGCGGCGGCCGGCGGTCGGGTCCACCGGCCGGGGGCGTCGAGCACGCGCCGGTAGCCGGCGATGATCGGCTCGGGGTCGACGAGCTCTTCGAACAGGCCGGCCGGCAGCCCCTCCAACCGCAGGCGCTCGACCTCCTCCCGGCTGTAGATCAGCCGCTCGATCACGCTCGCCAGGCTCTCCGCGCCGGTGTCCGCCGTCAGCCAGCCGCCGGCCCCCGGCCGCACGATCTCGACGAACCCGCCGACCGGCGTCGCGATGATCGGCCGGTTCGCCTGGAGCGCCTCGAGCGCGACGTATGGCCACGACTCCCAGAGCGACGGCAGGACGACGGCGTCGCAGGCGCGAAGCTCGGCCTGCATCTCGACCCGCGAGACCTCCGGCTTGAACTCGATCCGCCCGTCCCCGTCGGCCAGCATCCGCAGGGACGCCTCCATCGACCCGCCGAGCGGCGCCGTCTCGGTGTCCCCGCCGAGCACGGTCAGCCGGACGTCGCCGCCACCTACTCCGGCGAACGCCCGCAGCAGGTTCTGGACGCCCTTGCGGCGCTCGAGCCGGCCGAGGAAGAGCAGCCGCAGCGGCGCCCCGAGGTCCCGCGGCTCCTCCGGCCGGGCGGCCTCGTTCCAGCGGACGAACGGATACCGGAAGCAGTGGGCCGGGGCGAGCTGGTCGGTCCCGTAGAAGCGCCGGTACGTCTCGAGGACGTCGCCCCCCTGGTAGATCAGCGTGTCCGCGTCGCGGAGCGCCAGACGCTCGAGGGCGCAGGTCGCCCGGGTGGCGAAGTTCTGCCCCAGCGAACCGTCGAGGACGGTGGCGATCTCCGCGGTCGTGTGGAGGCGGATCGCGACCTTCGTCGCGGCCAGCACCGGGTCGCCACTCCGCCGCGCCTGGACCGTCACCGCGCCTTCGGCGAGATAGTCGGAGAACTCGACGAGGTCGGGCCCCCGCTCGCCGTAGGTCGCCCGCAACGTGTCGAGGATGTTCGAGCTGTACAGGTGCATCGTCGAGAAGAAGCCGCCGACCTGCTCGGGCTCGGCCTCGTCGACGAAGACGACCTCGATGTCGCTCGGCGGCACCCGCGGGTCACCGGCGTCGCGCATCTCCTCGTAGCCGGCCCGGTGGGAGCTCGTCGTGAAGATCTTGACCTCGCCGATCCCCGCGAGGAGATGCGCCGTCGAGGTGACGTAGAAGCCGATCCCCCCGCCGCCGAACGGGAAGACCTCCCGGGAGACGAGCGCGAACCGCGGCCGTCTGTGGCCGGGTCGGCCAGTCTCGGTCGCGGTCATCGTCCCGAGCTCAAGAGGCCGCGGACCCGGCCCCCGATCCCCCGGACCGGCTCGGTGATCCGCCAGCTGAAGGAGTCCATCAGCGAGTTCCAGAGCGCCTCGTGGTGGCGTGCCACGCTCCCAAGCCGCTCGATCTCGGTCGTCGCCTCCCGCAGCTCGCCCTCGAGGTCGGCGATCACCTGGTCGCGCGCATCCCCCGTCTCGGCCTCCCGGATCGCGGCCGAGACGTCCTGCCCCCGCTCGCGCGCGACGACGATCTCACGCGCCGCGGCGAGCAGCTCGGCCGCCGGGTAGCAGCGGTCGCCGACGATCGACCCGCCGTGGTAGGCCCGCCTGGTCGAGTCGACCATGACGAGGGCCAGGCCGCCCCAGATCTCGTGGCGCAGCCGCTCCTCCCGCATCATGTAGCCGGGCAGCAGGTCGAGCTCGACGAATGCGACCTTCGGCCACGCGGCGAAGTGGATCGCGTCGAGTCCTTCGCGGACCCGCTCGTTGCTCGAGTCGTGGATCAGGATCGCCGTGTCGCAGATCGCCGGCGAGTCGAGCAGGGCCTCGATGTACCGGCGCACGTCCGCCGAGTGGCCGCCGTCGACCAGCACGAAGTCGATGTTGCGCCCCTCACGGGCCAGCTCCCCAAGCGCGAGCGGCAGCAGCTCGTGCGAATCGCCGGTGTGGAAGGTGACGTTCGGGAAGCGCTCGGCCGGGAGGTGGGGCGCGACGACATCGAACGAGTGCACCTCGCCGGCGTGCCCCGCTATCCGGGTCAGCGCGGCCCCGTCGGCGGTCCCGATCTCAAGCGCGAGGCCCGGACGCCGCTGGGTCAGGAGGCCCTCGAAGGCCGCCCGCTCTCCCCAGGACATCTGCCAGGCGGAGTCATCGAAGATCTCCACCGCGGCGATGATAGCCGCCCCTCCGACGGCGATAACCTCCGCCCGATGGCGACCGAGCTGATGCCCGGGATCATCGACACCGACGGCCGTTTCGACGCCGCCGCCACCAACCTGATCCCCTGGATCGAGCAGGTCTGCCCGCTCGCGGGGAAGACCGTCCTCGAGTACGGCTGCGGGATGGGCTTCGTCAGCCGGGCCTTCGCCGCCCGCGCCGCCCACCACATCGGCTTCGATATCGACGAGGCCGCCGTCGGCCTGGCGCGCGGCGTTCTCGCCTACGCCGGCCTCGAGAACTCCGAGCTCCACGTCTCACCTCCCGAGACGATCACGGCCGAGGTCGAGCAATTCGCCGGGGAGGTCGACGTCTTCCTCCTCTACGCGGTGCTCGAGCACCTCACCGTGCCCGAACGCCTCGACGTCCTCTCCCTCGCCCGACGTGTCGTCCGCCGCAACGGGGTCATCGTCGTCTGCGAGGCACCCAACCGCCTGATCGACTTCGACCATCACACCGCGCAGATGCCGTACTTCTCGCAGCTGCCCGACGATCTCGCACTCCACTATGCGCGCCGCTCCGACCGCCCGGATTTCACCGACGCGATGGCCCAGGCCGCCGGTCGCGGCGAGGCCGCCGCGCGCGACGCGCTCGCCCGTTGGGGCCGCGGGGTCAGCTATCACGAGTTCGAGCTGGCCTTCGGCGACCTCCGCCGGCACGTGATCGCCTCCAATTACGACCCCCTCCTGATGGGTGTCAGGCCGGTCCAGCCCGACGAGCAGCGGCTCGCCCGCGGCCTCGCCGACCACCGCCCCGACCTCGCGCCGGTGTTCGGTCGCTACTGGCTCGACCTGATCCTCAGCCCCGTCGCCGTCCCCGGCCCCCCGGCGTTCATCCGCCCGTGGATGATGGACACGCGAGCGAGCGAGGGCGTCGGCTATTCGCCGAAGGAGATCCTTCACGTCCGCTCGGGCGGTCGCCTGCGCGTGAGCCTGCCGGCCCCGTCGCGCGAGCTGATGGTCGGGGTGATTCCCGACGGGCACGCGGTCGACGTGGAGGCGAGGTGGTCGACCGGCGAGACCACCGTGACCGCCTTGCCGATCGCAGCTCAGGCGACCTACGTCACGCTCTCACTCGACTCGTCCCAGCGGGAGGTCGAGCTCCGCTTCGACGCGGCGACCCGGGTCAACTTCGTCGGATACCGCGGCTGACCAGCTCTCGCCGCTCCAAGCAAGCCGGCAGCACGGATGCTCGGCCCTGTCAGGCCTTCTCCAGCTCTGCGGCCAACCGTCCGAGCGACGCGGTCAAGCTCTCGAGCAGCGACCAGCAGAACACTGGAAGCTTCTGCACCCGGGCTCCTGCCGCGTTCCCGAGCTTCGTCCAGTCCACGCCGATCGTCGCGCTCTTCACATCGATCTGGTGAACCGCCCCGTAGAGACTGTTGTCATCCA
Organism: Solirubrobacteraceae bacterium; assembly: GCA_034664295.1. Lineage (GTDB taxonomy): Bacteria > Actinomycetota > Thermoleophilia > Solirubrobacterales > Solirubrobacteraceae > Palsa-513. The sequence continues at coordinate 144,436 of JAXDHV010000032.1, forward strand.
CCGGCTCCCAGTACATGGCTCCGCCGGCCCCAGACGGGCTGCGTGGGGTCGACTTCTGCACCACCGACTTCGCCTCTACGGCTGCGACGAGAGTGCCGTCGTCACACGCGCACAGGTCCACGACGCCCCGCACGGGACTGGCCAGGGCGAGCCGGCGGTGGTCGCGCCGGTACGCGTCCGTGTACAGGATCTGCTCCGGGACGCTGTGGATCATCCATCGCGGCTTATCGATCTCGCCTCTCAGGCAGCGGACGATCGACGCGTGCGTCGCGCACGCGACGCCGTCCGCCTTGAACACCCACAGATAGCGTCGGTCGATCCCGAGTCCGTAGGGTCCCCACGGGGCCGGCACGTAGCCGTCCTTACCGGCGGCGTCCGCGTAGATCTCGCCCGACGACTGCAAGCCGCCGTAGGCGACGAAATCGACCATCCCCTGGCCCGGGCCCGCCGTGGCCGCATCCGGATCGCCTTCGACCGAGCGCGGGTCGTGCACGACTCGAACGGACGTCACCTTGGCCTTGACGCCGCGCGTATAGACGACCCGCGCCCTGTTGTTCGCGTCCAGCGCGTGCCCGTGGATCTCATTCCCCTTCGCAGCGTAGAAGTAGACGTCCGTCTTGTGGTCCGCGTCCGCCGGCGTCGCCCAGATGTCGGTCAGGCTATGGACCGACGTTGGGTCATCTGCCAGCGCCGTCCAGGTCACCGAGTCGTAGGGGGCCTTCACGAGCCCGTGATACGTTCGGTCGTAGCCGGTATACCCCGCGTCGATCCATGGCTCCAGGGCGAGGACGTGGTAAGTCGGGCTGGATGTGCCGAGGTCCGCCCTGGCTGTCGTGACGGCGAGCCGCTTCTGCTCCCCTCCCAGATATTTGAACTTGCCCTTGCGGATGTTCGTGCCGGCGTAGAGATGGCCGCTGGGCGACTTGTCGACTTGCCAGAGCATCCCTCGATTCTGCGCCGCCGGCAGGATTGCCCGCAGGTACTCCAACTGGGCATCGCTACAGGCTCCGTATTCGATCAGCCGCGTGGTTGCGATCACCAGGAGTTGGTTCAGGATGCGGCGGACCTCCGTCTTCTTGGGCTCTGGCAATGCCTCTGCCTCGGCGAACCGCTTCGTCATCGCGTCCGTACTGACAAGCGACATCAGCGTGATGACCGTCAACAGGAGGTCGGTGTACGCCTGGCACACCCCGGCCAAGACGATCGGCCAACGCTTCTGGTCCTGGTTCTTGCCCTCCTGCAGCCATTCGGTGACTTCCCAGAACTTCGTCATCGTGGGACCGTCGATGGGGTTGAAGTCCTTGATGATCTGACTGATGATCTCTACCTGAAGACCAGGCTCCTCCAGCGCCCTCTCCACGCGTCGGGTCGCACGCTTCAGGGCCGTCGCGTAGTTTGTGATGTTCGTGTGCACCGCCCGGATCTCCTGCTCCTTGCCCTCGGCTTGGAGCGTCCTCATCAGCTTCTCGATCTGTGTTGTCAGCGACTCGGACTTCGGGGCGAAGAAGGCAAGGATCTGCCCGATCATCGCGAAGATCGCCCCGACCAGCATGCCCGGGGGGCCACCCGCAGCCGCCAGCCCGCCGATCAGCGGCGCCAGCGACGCACAGATGTCCATCAGCGCTGCAGAGCCGGTGATCGCGTCGCCCTTCTGGAAGGCGGTGATCGCCGACAACGTTCCTTTGGTGACGTTCGGCAGCGCCTTGGCCAGGTTCTCCGTCTGCTTGTCGAACTCCTTGCGTCGCTTCTCACTCGGCGCCAGGTCGGCGATCGCTTTCCGTTCGGCCTCGTATTGGGTCATGAGCCCGCCGGCACGGTGGCTCAGCGTCGTTTCGAGGCGCTCTCTCTCGGTCGCGTCCATGGTGCTGGGCAAGAACTGCTTTTGCGCGATGAGCTCCAACATGGAGGTAAGGTAGTCGTGCTGGGCGTCACCGCTCATGATCCAACTCCTCCGGTCGACAGGGGTGGTGTGGGCCGCTGCTTGACGTCAGCTTCTAGGCGTTTCGCCGGCAAGTGTATCTCCGGAGTGTGCGCTGTTGCGAGCCCGATCGCGACGTCCCGGCGCGGCGAGTTCGTCATAAACTAACGATACGGACGACGGATGAAAGTCAAGGGCCTTTTCGGATCTTTTGTTGGGCCGGGGACGGCGTCAGCGGTCGAGCCGCCACCCATAATTTGTTGTTAAGGGCGGTTTCCGCCCTCATGGTCGACTCGTTTTTGGCTGGGAGGGCCGGGTCGGCTCGGGGACGGCGCGTTGTAGGGCGTTGTGAGCCCGTTCGTCGCGTCGCCGGCTTGGGATCGGACCGGGCGCAACGGGATGCCTGTGGCCCCGCGTCGGGTTGCCGGGCGGGTCGGGTTGTGGGATCGTTCGTTGTGGGCGTGAGTGACTGACGAAGCGAAGTGCAGACGTCAGGGGCTTGTGGTCTGCCGCGCGGCTTTGCCCCTTGTGGGCTTCGTTGATTGGTGCCCGGTGTCACGCTCGCGCCCGCTTTTGCTTCCTGATCGAGTTTCTCGACAAGGGGTGGCGTACTTCCTGAGGCGGTACGGTCTCGACCGCGCCAGCGACGCCCTGCCGCACCTGGTCCGCGCACTCGGATATCTCGACGACGCGGACGACGACGAGTCGCTGCCGATGTCCAAGCACGAGCTTGCCACGTGGTGGCGCGGTCGTCAGGTCAGATTGCTGCGCAATCTTCGCACCCTGTGAGCCCGCGAGCCGACCTCGGAAGTGGCGTTCCCTCGCCAAAATAAGTGGATGCCGCGCCTTGGGTGACATCATTTGATGTTCGCGGCCGTGCCTATTGAGAAGGGAGCGGGCGGTGAGGACGACCCTGGCGTTGGATGACGAGCTGCTCGCCGAGGCGCAGCGGCTGACCGCAACGAAGGAGAAGACGGTTCTCGTTCGTGACGCGCTCACGCGCTGATCGACCGCGAGAGCGCCCGACGGCTTGCGCGCCTCGGCGGGACCCAGCCCGACCTCGCCGTGATCCCCCGGCGGCGCGCTCCCCTGTGCGGTGATCCTGGTTGACACAACCGTCTGGATCGACCATTTCCGCGGCGGTGGTCCCCTGCTTTCCCGTTTGCTCGAGCGAGGCGGCGTGCTTGGGCATCCGTGGGTCACCGGCGAGCTCGCGCTGGGGAACCTCCGGCGACGCGACAAGACGCTGCGCCTGATGGGCCAGCTGACACAGGCTACCGCGGCCACGCCGGCCGAACTGATGGAGTTCATCGAGCAGGTCGAGCTGTTCGGTCTCGGCATCGGCTACATGGACGCGCAACTTCTCGCCGCGACCAGGCTGACCGCCGACGCGCAGGTCTGGACGCTCGACTGGCGACTTCGCGCGGCGGCCGAACGCCTCGGCGTCGCCTACCCGGCCGATTCGAAGAACTGACGGCACCCGCGGCCGAGCATCCTCGCCCGTCCACCGAGCGCCCGCATCAAAATGAGCGCGGCCTGGGGGGCTCTTCCGGCCGCCGCAAGCTCCGCGGTCGACTTGGCGAGCCGGAGCCGAAGCTCGGCGTTCTCGGCCTCGAGCTCGGTCCGCCGGGTCGCCTCGGCCGAGTAGGCGCGGCTGTACTCGTCGTGGCGGGTGTTCAGCACCACGTGCTCCTCGGTCGCCCGTCGCAGCGCATGGATCAGGGCCGAGACCTCCCGCGGCTCGCCCGGCTCGAGGCGCTCGAGCAGCTCGGGGGTCGGCGACGCGCCGGCGGCCGCCTTTCGCATCACGACGACAGCCTGCCCGAAGACCGTTCTGCGGCCGGGATGGAAGGCGAGGACGTCGAACGCCCGGCCCCAGTGGGCGCGGATCCACCACTCCGAGTGGAGCACCATCGGCCCGCCGGCGACCCACGGCCTGCCGGGACCGAGCACGAGCATCCCGATCCGCCCCTCCTCCCACGGATCCTCCCCGAAGTCCGGTCCGCCGGCCTCGTCGATCACGCTCGCGACGAGCACGCCGTCGTCGCAGAGCAGGCGGTGGAGCTCGCACAGCCAGGCCGCCCAGGTGTCGGTCAGGTGGCTGAAGACCGACGTCGCGTAGATCAGCGCGTAGTGGCCGTCCGGGCGATCGAGCGGCGGCGTCGGCTTGTTGCGGAAGGCCGTGTGCGGCGCCGGCAGGTGCTCTGAGAGCCAGTCGATGCACGCCGCGTCGATGTCCGCGCCCTCGAACGTTGCTCCCGTCCCGGCGTTGACGAGGTGGCGCAGGAAGCGCCCCGACCCGCAGCCGAAGTCGAGCACACGCCGGCCGTCGAGGTCGAGGTCGTCGGGGAAGTGGGAGACCAGCCGCTCGGCGAGGGCGGCGCCGTGTTCGATGTAGAGGGCCACGGGGTCTCCGTCCGAGCAGGCCGCCACATACGCGGCGAGCTCGGCCGGCGGCGGCGGCATCTCGATCACCGCGGCGGCGGCGTCGGCAGGACGATCACCGAGCCGGCGCCTCGCGGAGGGCGAGCGCGTGGCGCAGACCGGCCTCGACCTCGTCGGCCGCGTGGTCCCACGTGTGGGAGGCGACGAAGGCGGCCCCGTCCCGCGACCGGCGCTCCCAGAGCTCCCGATCGTCGAGCAGTCGCTCCAGTGCGTCGGCGATCTGCGCCGGGTCGAGCGGCGCGAGCTCGACCGGGCCGTCGGGTCCGAAGATCGACTCGGCGCTGATCCCGGCGAGCTCGACGCACGGCAGGCCGCAGGCGAGCATCTCCTTGGGCATCAGCGAGAAGTTCGTCAGCGACAGGCAGAGGCCGACGGTCGACTCCGAGTAGAGCCAGCTCAGCTGCTCCGGCGTGAGGACCCCGAGGTGGTCATATGGGAACGACGTGTCGAGTGGGTCCTTGCTGCCGAAGAGGACGATCCGCACGTCCGGCCGGCGGCGGTGGAGCTCGGCGAGGGCCATCAGACCGACCGGGACGGCCCGCCGGGCGGTGCTGTGGCGGGCGTAGTAGACGACCGTGTCCCGCCGGCGCTCGACCGGCCGCGGCTCGTAGGTGTCGTGGGCGACCCCCAGCTGAAAGGCGTCGGCGCTCGCCCCGTAGCGGTCGATCAGGAGATCCCGCAGCCACGGGCTGGCCGCGACGCAGTGGAGCCCGTGGCCGTAGGTCTCGCTCGCCAGCGCCCGCTCGGTCGACGTCGCGTAGAACTCCGGCTCGTGGTCGTTGACCACGTAGACCCGAGCCCGGCAGTGGTCGAGGCGGAGCGTCGGGTGGACCGTCTGCCAGCCGGTCGCCAGGACTACGTCGGCCCCCTGCCAGCGGTCGAAGCCCTTGTAGACGGGACCTTCGAGCGGGGCGAAGAACTCCCGCAGCTCGGCCCGCAGGACCCCCGGCCAGACGTCCTTGTGGACGCCGAGAAAGTCGTAGACCCAGACGCTGCAGATGTGCCCGCGCGACTCGAGGCGGGTGAGGATCTGGAGCAGCGTGTTGTGACCGCCGCTCCCCCGGGTGAACGGCGGCAGGACCATCGCGATGCGCAGCCGGTCGCGCTCGGCCGTCCCCGGGACCGGGTCCAGCAGCGGGGCCGGTCCGTCGCGCCAGACCTCCTCGACGTAGGCGTAGTCGTTCTGCCGGTGGCGGGCCGCGATCGAGCTGGGCGGCGGGAGGCGGGGCAGGCCCGAGGGGGTCGAGGGGGTCGGCGGCGTGCTCGGCCCCCGTGAACTCCCGCGCTGGCCGCTCGTCCGCCCTTCCAACGACAGCCGCCGCTCGACCGGCGCCGGGAGGCTTGTGGCGCGGGAGCCGAGCGCCGCGAATACCCGCCGGCCGCCGTGGTGGATTCCCGAGCGGGCGAGCCAGCGGGCCTGCTCGACGCCGGTCACGCCGTGGTCGTCCAGCCAGCGACGGTCCCCGCGCATGCCGACACGGATCGCCCCGATCGTGCCGAGCGGGTTGAGCGGCTCGACGTGGCCGGTCGTCTCCCGCAGGCCGCGGTACTCGTCGAAGTAGCGGCGCATGAACTCGGCCGGGCCGTAGTCGTGGGCGTGGAGGACGCCGGCCCCCGGGTGGTAGACCTTGGTCCAGCCGGCGGCGAGCATGTCCTTGCCGAACGCCTGGTCCTCGGCGTAGTCGATCTCCCGGAAGCGGAGCTCCGCCCAGCAGCCGCGGGCGTAGGCGGCGTTGACGTTGGACAGGAACACCGGCCCCTCGGCTCCCTGGACGACGGGCCGCCCGTCGGGCGCGAAGCCGGCGAAGAACTCGGTCAGCTCGCGGGCGATCATCGGGCTGGTCTGCGCCCGCGGCAGGTGGGGGCCGTACGCGGCGCCGACCCGGGGATCGAGCGTGAAGGCCTCGCGGTAGGCGGCAAGCCAGCCCGGGAGGGGCGTCGCGTCCTGGGTGAGGAAGCAGATCAGCTCGGCGGTGGTCTGCTCGGCCCCGAGGTTGCGCGTCGCACCGTGGCCGAAGCCCTCCGGCGCGATCTCGAGCACGCGTGCGCCGCGGGCCCGGGCGATCTCGGGCGACCGATCCGTCGACCCCGAGTCGATCACGAGGATCTCGTCGAGGCCTTCTAGCGAGAGGGCGAGCAGCAGCTCCTCGAGGTAGCGCTCGCCGTCCTTGACGGGGATCACGGCGCACGCACTCGCTCCGGAGGTCACGAGCACCCGCGGCGTCTCCCGCTCACGAGCCCAGGCGACTCTTCAGCCGGCGCACCCGCCGCCCGACCGAGCGGACGGCCCGCAGCGCAAAGCGGATCTCCTCGGCGCCGGGCCGGCGCATCAGCTCGTTGAGGTCGACGTGCCAGCGCTCGAGCCAGTACGTCTTCGCCTGGGCCTCGGCGACCGCGGCGTTGCACCGGGCGCTGATCTCGACCAGCTCCGCCTCGAGCGCGGCGACCCTGGCCCGGAGGCGCCCGACCTCGCTACGCGGATCTTCCGCCGACGCCCCCGCGCCCGCCGGCGCCCCCGCCCCTGCGCCCGCCGGCGCCCCCGCCGACGCCGACGCCGACAAGTCGTCAGCCTCTACCGTTTCGACGATTTCGCCGGCCGTCATCTCAGAGATTCTCCGCGATTCGGGGCGCCTCGCGGTGGAAGAACCACGCCCCGAGGGCGAAGACGCCGAAGATGATCCCGAGCGGTATCGCCAGACGCACCGATCCACCGATCATACGGGCGGCCGAATGGGCGCCCGGATCGACGAAGGCATGCTCCATCTGGGTGTTGATCGCCGCGATCGGATTGCAGAGGGCGATCCGCTGGAAGCCGGCCGGGTACTTGGCGGCCGTGTAGATCACCGGCGACCCGTAGAAGAGGATCTGGGCGACGACGCCCCAGATTGGGGCGATGTCCCGGTAGCGGATGTAGAGGCAGGAGAGGATCATCCCGGTCCCGACCGCGAGGATCGCCATCAGGACCACGAGTACGGGGAGCTCGAGCCAGGTGATCGTCGGCGTGATGCCCGAGAGGAGGGCGAAGATGATCACGGCGATGAAGTTCATCCCGAGCTGGAAGAGTGCGGTCAGCGCGACGGCGAGGGGGACGACGAGCCGGGGGAAGCGCATCTTGCGGAGCAGCCCCTCGCGCGCGAGCAGGCACTGGACGCTGGTGCTCGTGGTCTGGAGGAAGAACGTCCACAGGACGATCCCGGTCAGCATGTAGACCGCGTAGTGCTTGACCGGCGGGTTCGTCTGGACCTTGAAGATCTTCGTGAAGACGACGTACAGCACGCTGAAGTACATCAGCGGCTGCATCAGCGACCACAGGTAGCCGAGGGCCGACCCGAAGTAGGTCATCCGGAAGTCCGTGCTCGCCAACGTGAACGTCAGGTTCCAGAAGCGCCGGAGATCCCCGCCGATCGCCGAGGGCGCGTGGCGCCGGGCGACCGGCTCGCCGGCCCGCCGGCTCCCGGTCCCGCTCGCGACCGCCATCCCGGCGTCGCTCCCGATCCCGCTCGCGACCCCCATCCCGGCGTCGCCCCCGGTCCCACTCTCGGCCGCTATCCCGTCGCTCCCGCTCCCGGTCCGGCTGCGGCTCATCCGCGGCGGAGCTCGAAGGTGTGGGGGAGGTTGACGACCCCACCGGTGAAATGGCCGCTGTGGACGACGAGCGAGGCGATGTCCTCGCGGATGTCGATCGCGTCGGCGCCCATTCCCTCGCGGGCGATCGACGGGGTCAGGTTGTAGCGGCTGGGGCACATCCAGTTGGCGAAGTCGAGACGGATGACGACGGTCTCACCGGCGGCGAACGACCCGGTCGGGCCGTGTTCGAGGTCGGTCGTCGTCGAGAAGATCGTCGCGCCGACGTCGTTGCGGATCGTGAAGCCGAAGATCGGGTTGACGAGCGGCTTGTTGAAGTGGACCTCGACGCACGCGAGGCACTGCTCGCCGCAGGCGATCGCCGGGATCCGCTCGCCGGCGGAGTTCTCGAACCAGGCGTCGACGATCGCCACCTCGCGCTGCTGGGTCTCCCGTTCGACCGAGGTCTCCGGAGCGTGGCTGTGGACGGTCCGGCCGAAGTTGAGCTCGTTGTAGCGGCGGGCGATCGCCGTCGGCTCGCCGAGGGCGAGCATCTTGCCCTTGTCGAGGAGCATCGCCCGATCGCAGAAGCGCTCGATCGCGCTCATGTCGTGGGTCACGAAGAGGATCGTCCGGCCGGCCCGCTTGAGGCGCTGGAACTCGTCGAAGCACTTCTGCTGGAAGTTGGCGTCTCCGACGGCGAGCACCTCGTCGATCAGGAGGACCTCGGCGTCGACCTGGATCGCGACCGAGAAGGCCAGGCGGACGGTCATCCCCGAGGAGTAGTTCTTCAGCCGGAGGTCGAGGAAGTCCTCGAGCTCGGCGAAGGCGATGATCTCGTCGAAGCGCTCGCGGGCCTGCTTGCGGGAGAGGCCGAGCATGATCGCGTTGATCATCACGTTGTCGCGGGCCGTCAGGTCCATGTTGAAGCCGACCCCGAGCTCGATGAACGGCGACAGCCGCCCGCGGACCTCGAGCGAGCCTGAGTCGATGTCGTAGATCCCGGCCATGCACTTCAGCAGCGTGCTCTTGCCGCTCCCGTTGCGCCCGATGATCCCGAAGAACTCGCCCTCGGCGATCTCGACGCTGACGTCGTCGACGGCCTGGAGGATGTCGTAGGTGCTCGACCGGAACGGGTGGAGGGCTCGCTCCTTGAGCGTGTGGTACTGCTGGTGGGGCAGGCGGAAGGCCTTGCTCACGTTCCCGACCGACACGGCTGCCGTCCGGCCGCCCCCAGCCGTGCCGGCTCCCGGGGTCGGTCGTATCGTGGTCGTCGTCAAGGTCGGGGCAACGCTAGCAAGCGGGGCGGGCTGCTCAGACACGCGGGCGGGCTGGCCAGACACCGAAGCGTGGTGGTCAGACACGGAAGCGTGGTGGTCAGACACGGCGGAGCACGTAGACATCCTGGTTGGACTGGTTGCGCCCGGGGGCGAACTCGAGGACCTGCCAGCGGGGGAGAAGCTTCGCGAGGATCCACTCGGGAGAGACGAACGCCGTTCCCCACGCCGGGTTCACGACCCCCCAGTCGCCGTGCTCGCCGAACTCGGGGGCATACCAGGAGCCGCGGGCGTACAGGGAGGCGGCGATCTCGGCCGACTGGCTGGCGGTCCTCAGGCCGTTGGCGGCGTAGTGCTCGACGGACGCGGGGCCGTGGGTGGTGGCGACGAGGTGTCCGCCGGGACGGATCAGGCGGTGCATCTCCTCGAACCAGCGCAGGCCGAGCTCCGGCTCGAAGTGCGACCAGATCGAGATCGCGAAGGCCAGGTCGAGGGAGGCGTCGGCCAGCGGGAGGGGCGGGTCGTCGCCGCTGCGGAAGAAGTCGATCGCCGGGAGCGACCGCGTGGCCCAGGCGATCGCGTCGGCGTTCGGGTCGCACGCGTGCCAGGCGATCTCGGGATAGGCGGCTGCGAGGACGCGAACGACCCGGCCGGACGAGCACCCGAAGTCGAGCCCGTCGCGCACGCCGGTCGCGATCTCGACGCCGGCGCTGGCCAGCGCACTCGTGAGCATGTCGGCCTCGTACAGGCCGCCGGCCGCCGAGAGGGGCCCGCGGGCCATCGCGTGAACCTCGTGGGGCGGCTGGGCGGCGCTCAGGCCGGTCTCCTCGATCAGGCCGGGAACGGCGAGCCAGATGCCGAACGAGAGGAGGAGGTTGCGCCGGCTGGGGAGGTCGGGGCCGCCGTCGAGGTAGCCGGCGAGCTCCGGCCATTCGCGGATCCGCCGCTCGATCTCGGCGACCTTCGCGGGGTCGAGACGGTCGTAGAGGATCTCGGTGGCGTGATGGGCCTCGACGGCCAGCTCGCGGGGACCGAGAGCGCGGTCTCCGAGGCCGGCGGCGGGCGTGGCGGTCGCCTCGGAGAGGGCAGCCGCGACGGAGCCGGCGCCCGCGGCCGGCCGGTCATCGCCACGGGCTGCGGCGCGGGACGCGAGCGCGTGCTCGGCGGCCGCCACGGCTCGCGTGGTGCCCAACTCGATCAGCCGACGGATCCGCCGTCGAGCCGCCTGCGTGCTCCTCGCCTCGGCGTCGGCGGTCGGCTCCCCCCGGACCGCGGCGTCCGCCTCGGCGTCGGCGGTCGGCTCCCCCCGGACCGCGGCGTCCGCCTCGGCGTCGGCGGTCGGCTCCCCCAGGACCGCGGCGTCCGCCTCGGCGTCGGCGGTCGGCTCCCCCAGGACCGCGGCGTCCGCCTCGGCGCCGGCGGTCGGCTCCCCCAGGACCGCGGCGTCGGCCTGGAGCTCGGGTGAGCGCGACTGGGCATCTGCCAGCTGGGCCTGGAGGTGATCGCGCGCGCGACGGAGGGCTCGCGTCTCGGCGAGCAGCTGCTTGACCCCGTGGGCAAGGGCGGAGGCTTCGCGCGGCTCGCCTGGCTCGAGCGCCTCGAGCTCGGCGGGAGTCAGGCTGACGTCCCGGCGGCGCATCAGCACCGCCCCCTGGCTGACGGGGCCGTCGGCGGCGAAGCCGTGGTCGGTGAGCGAGACGATCTCGAACGCGCGACCCCAGTGTGCTCGGATCCACCAGGGATCGTGAAAGACCATCGGGCCGCCGAGCGTCCAGTCCTCGCCGTCGCGGAACACGTTCATCCCGTAGCCGCCTTCGACCCACGATTCGCCGATCACGGCCTCGGAGATCGAGCGCCCCATGAAGGTGGCCAGCAGGAGGCCGCCGGGTGCCAGCAGACGGTGGAGCTCGAGCAGCCAACGGCTCCAGGAGCCGGTCAGGTGGGTGAACACGGAAACGGCGTAGATCAGGTCGAACTTGCCGGGCGACGCGGTGGTCGGTGGTTCGTCGGCGTTGACGAAGATGTGGAGCGGCGGCGAAAGGTTGGCTTCGAGCCAGGCGATGCTGCGCTGGTCGATGTCACATCCCCAGAACTCGGCGACATCGGCCTCGCCGAGGAAATGACGGAGCGTGCGTCCGGCGCCGCACCCGAAGTCGAGGACGGTCTTGCCGTCGAATGACCATTGGCTGCCGAGTGCGGCGAGGATGTCGCGCCGCGATTTTGCGCCGATCTCCTCGTACCAGGGCCACGGGTCAGGGACGGGGCGCAGCGCGCCGACGCGGGTCGCGAGCTCGAGCGGTGGGAAGGGAGCTCGGTCCACGGCTACCGCGGAGCCTCGAGCGTGGTCATCGGCTGCAAGCTTACGGGGCCCGATCCGCGGCTACATTCCAGCGGCGATGTCAGCACAACGATCTGTGGTCGTCTGGAGACCGGGCGACGGTCCGTGGGAGAGGCTGTGGGAGGCGGCGGATGCGGCCGGTCGGGCCGACCTGGTCGTGCTCTTCGGAGGGATCGAGGTGTTCGGCGACTGGCTGGAGCGGCTGGTCGGGGCGGCCGTGTCTGACACGGGGATCGCGACGGCGAGCGCGATGCTCTCGGGCGAGCGGTGGGCGCCGTCGCCGCTGCGCTCGGGCGGCCTGGAGGGCGCGGCCGCGGCGGTTGCCGAGCGGTCACTGCGACGGCGGCCGCGGATCAGCGAGCCGGTGGCGGGATGCGTCGTGGTGCGCCGGGCGGCGCTCGACGTGACCGCGCTGGGCGCCGGGAGGCGGCTGGCGGCGGGAGCCGGGGGGGCGGCGTGGTCGGCGGCGGGGGCGCTGGCGGAGCTGGGGGAGCTGTGCACGGGCGTCGGGCTGGCCCACGTGCTGGCCGACGACGTGCTCGCCGGCGGGGTGCGGGCGTTGCCGGAGGCGGTCGAGGCGGACGCGCTCGAGCGGCGGTATCCGCACCGGCCGGCCGCGCGGGAGCTCGACGGAGGGTCGTCGGCGATCGAACACGCGGTGCTCGGGGCGTCGCGAGGACTCGACAGGCTGTCGGTGACGATCGACGGGCGCTCGCTTGGCCGGTCGCAGGGGGCGGGGACCCAGGTCCACGCGCTGGAGCTGATCGCGGCGCTGGGGCGGACGGGGCGGGTGAGCCTGCGGGTGGTGAGCCCGCCGGACCTCGACCCGGTGGCCGAGAGGACGTTCGGGGAGATCGACGGGCTGACGTTGCTGCCGTACGCGACGGCGGCGGCCGGGGGGGTGGCGGAGACGGACGTCGTCCACCGGCCGAGCCAGGTCTTCTCGCCGTCGGATCTGACCCTCCTGCTGGGGCTGGGGCGGCGGGTCGTCGTCACCCACCAGGACCTGATCGCCTACCGGATCCCGGAATACCACGAGTCTGTGCAGACGTGGGAGCGCTACCGGAGGGTGACGCGGGAGACGCTGGGGTCGGCCGACCACGTCGTGTTCTTCTCCGAGCACGCGCGGGCGGACGCGCTGGCCGACGACCTGGTCGACGGAAGGGCGGCGAGCGTGGTGGCGATCGGCGTGGATCATCGTGTTTTTCTGGCCGGTGGCGGCGACGTCGGGCGACGTCCGGCAGGTCTCGCCGACGACGGCGGGCCGTTCCTGCTGTGCCTGGGGTCGGATCTGCCCCACAAGAACCAGGCGTTCGCGGTCGAGCTGGCCAAGGCGCTGGCTGTGGGCCACGGGTGGCGGGGCCGTCTGGTCTTCGCGGGCCCGAGCGGGGGCCCGGGAGCCGTGGGCCGGGCGGGCGGCGGTGAGCCGGAGCCGGAGTGGGTGATCAGGTTGGGACCGGTGTCCGAGGAGGAGAAGACGTGGCTGTTGGGGCAGGCGGCGGCGGTCGTCTACCCGACGGTGTACGAGGGGTTCGGGCTGATCCCGTTCGAGGCGGGGGCGGCGGGAACGCCGTGCGCCTTCGCGGGGGTGAGTGCGCTGGCGGAGACCCTTCCGGCGGGCGCGGCGACCCTGGTGGCGTGGGATGCGGTGGCGAGCGCGGCGGCGGTGGCTCCCCTGCTGGAGGCGGGCCCGGCGCGGACCGCGCATGTCGAGCTGCTGCGGACGGCGGGCGGGCGCTACCGGTGGGATCAGACCGCGGCGGAGCTGGTCGACATCTACGAGGCGGTCGTCGCCGCGCCGCCGGTCGGTGAGCTCCGCCGGGGCCCACGCGAGCGCCTGGTCCTGGAGCAGCGCCTCGAGGAGACCGAAGAGCTGCGGCGGGAGGAGTGGCGGCGGGACCTCGCGTTCCGGGAGGAGGTCGGAGAGGACGGCCTGGGTCTCGTGGGACCGGGCGGAGTCCTCGATCGCGGCGACCAGCGGGCGTTGCTGGCGTTGCTGTCAAGGTGGGCGGTGCGCCGGCCGGTGATGGGGGCGGCGAGGGCTGCGTACCGGATCGCGATCCGGCTCCGCCTGGGGGGTTAGTCGGGCGGCGAGGCCGCCGGGTTCCAAAGCTAGACTGCGCGCGATGATCGCCTGCACGGTTGTCGCTCGTAACTACCTGGCCCAAGCACGGGTGTTGGCGGGGTCGTTCGTCGCTCATCATGAGAACAGCACGATGTTCGTGCTCGTGATCGACGATGTGAACGTCGTGCTCGACGACACGAACGAGCCGTTCACCATCGTGCGTCCGGGGGATCTGAATCTCCCCGAATTCCTGCGGATGGCGACGATGTACGACGTAACGGAGCTCTCAACAGCGGTCAAGCCCGCCTTTCTCCGCTACCTGCTGGCTCGCACGGCCAACCCTGTCGTATACCTCGACCCGGACATCGAGGTGTTCGATCGTCTAGACGAGGTCGAGACGCTGGCGGCCACCCACGGCCTGGTGCTCACGCCTCACCTGATCGAGCCGCTGCCGACAGACAAGGAGCAGCCCGCCGATATCGACATCCTCGTCTCCGGGGCCTACAACCTCGGGTTCATCGCGGTGGCACCGCGCGATGACGTCGTCGCACTACTGGACTGGTGGCATGAGCGGCTCGCGGTCGACTGCATCATCGACCACGCGACCGGTTACTTCGTCGATCAGCGGTGGATGGACCTGGCTCCGGGATTCGTGTCGGACCTGCACATCCTCAGGGATCCGGGTTACAACGTGGCTTACTGGAACCTCGGCAGTCGCCACGTGGTACGCGACGGGAGTGCATATACGGTGAACGGAGTGCCGCTTCGCTTCATGCACTACAGCGGGTACGACCCGTCACATCCGTTTCGCCTCAGCCGCCACCAGACACGCGAGCAGCTGGTCGGCCTACCGTCGGTGGCGGCGCTCTTCGAGCGCTACGGCAAGCAGGTCGAAGCGGCGCGGGACGGGGATGCGGCGATCGGCTACGGATTTGCACGGAGCGCTGACGGGTTGAACCTCGCCGGCTGGCTGCGTCGGCTCTACCGCGAGGGCGTGCGAGTCGGCGATGTCGACTTCTCGGCATTCGACGGGGACGGAGCGGCGCAGTTGAGGGCCTGGCTCCTTGACCCGGCGACCCGCGGCGCGCGTGCGGGGCTCAATCGCGCGACCGAATGGCTGTGGCGGGGACGCTCGGACCTCCAGGCCGCCTATCCCCGCCTCGACGAGGAGGGGGGGCTGGCGTATGCCGGCTGGCTCCACATCGACGGGCGGATCAACTATCCGGATATCGAGGACTTCCTTCCTCCGCCGCCCAGCTACCTGCTTGAGGATCCTCGCTACAACCCGAGCGCTCGGGGTGCGGCCAACGTCACGAAGCCGGAGCCGCCGTGGGGCGTCAACGTGGTCGGGTATCTGCGCTCGGAGCTCGGCGTCGGGGAGGCCGCACGATTGATGATCGCCGCGCTCGACGCGCGGAACATTCCGAACATGCCGGTTCACGGGAGCTTCGTGCCGTCGAGTCGCCAGGGCCAGGCCTACGACTTCGTGGTTCCTGATCGGGCGCCGTTTCCGGTGAACCTGATCTGCGTCAACGCGGACCTCCTGCCGACGTTCGTGGCCGAGACACACGACGACTTCTTTGCGCACCGCTACAAGATCGGCCTCTGGTGGTGGGAGGTCGAGAGCTTTCCCGAAGAGTGGCTCGGCGCGTTCGATCTGGTCGACGAGGTCTGGGTGGCCACCCAGCACATCGCCGACACGCTGTCCCTGCTGACGCCGGTGCCGATCGTGAAGATCACGCTCCCGGTGGTCGTGAGCGATCCGCCGCGCCGGACCCGCGGGGAACTCGGACTGCCACCGTCGTTCGTGTTCTTCTTCATGTTCGATTTCAACAGCGTGATGGAGCGCAAGAACCCGATCGGTGTGATCGAGGCCTTCAAGCGGGCGTTCCCCCACGAGTCCGCGACATCGCTCGTCATCAAGTCGATCAACGCGGAGTTCCAGCCCGAGAAGTACGCCGCCGTACTCAAGGCTTCGGCGGGCCGCGGTGACATCAGGATCTGGGACGCGTATGTGTCGTCTGAGGAGAAGACCGCGCTGTTGGCGTCGATCGACTGCTATGTGAGCCTACATCGGGCGGAGGGCTTCGGTCTGACGCCGGCCGAGGCCCTGTATCTGGGCAAGCCGGTGATCGCGACGGGTTATTCGGGCAATCTGGACTTCATGACGGAGGAGAACAGCTTTCTCGTCCGCCACTCGATGGTGCCGATCGGGGAGGGTTCGTGGCCGTATCCCGCTGACGGCGAGTGGGCCGAGCCCGACCTCGATCACGCGGCGGAGTTGATGCGCAGGGTTGTCGAGGACCCGGAGGAGGCGCAGCGGCGGGCGGCGAGGGGGGCGGCCGATGTCCGCAGTCGGCACTCGCCGTTCAGTGCCGGCGCGGCGATGGAGCGACGCTTGGACGTCGTGAGGGCGCGCTTGCGGGTCAACGCGCCGGCCCCGTCGGTGTCGGGGCCGCCGGAGGTCGAGTCGGTCGCATCCCGCGTCCGCCGCTCGTCTTCGACGCCCGTGACGGCCCGCGACCGACTGCGGCGGGCGGCGCGGGCGGGCGCGCTGAGGGCAATGCGCCCGTACACCGCACACCAGGAGGCCTTCGGGCGCGATCTGCTGGCAGTGCTGGCGGACTCGAGTGCGATCGTCGGGCGGATCGAAGAAGCGTGGCGTGGCCTGTCGGGACGTGTCGGCGCCGGGGAGGCGGCGAGCCTCGCCGAGCGGCGGCGAGCGGGTTTGGTGGAGTCCGCGTTGCGGCGACTCCAGGAGGAGGTCGAGGTTCTCAGAGTCGGTTCGGCGCATTCGCACACGCACGAGGATCTCGTCGGCGCGCACAAGGACATGCTCGGCAGCCATGAGGAGCTCGCTGCGGCTCACGATGCGCTCGCCGCGTCTCACGAGGCACTGTCTGCGTCTCATCAACGCTTGACGGCAGCGTATGAGGAGATCTCCGCCGAGCACCGCGATCTGAAGAACGAGCTTCAGGCCAGGGCTGACACCGACCTCCTGCCGTTCATCACCTTCGATCAGCCCGGCGCCGGGCGGGTCTACGGCTTCAGATCCGGGGATACGCGATCGAGCGAGGCGCTCTATCGCGGCTTCGAGGACCTGTTCCGCGGCCGGGAGGCGACGATCCGGGACCGGCAGAGGATCTACGTGGACCTGATCGGCACGCGTGGGCCGGTGCTCGACGTCGGGTGTGGGCGCGGAGAGTTCCTCGACCTTCTTCGAGATCACGGGGTGGCCGCGACGGGAATCGACATAGACGCGCCGATGGTCGAGCGGTGTCACGAAAAGGGCCACGCGAGTGCGACCGTGGCCGACGCTAACGAATACCTGGAGGCGCTTCCCCTCGCTTCGCTGGGAGTTGTGTTCTCGGCCCAGGTCATCGAGCACCTCTCGAGTGACGACCTCGAGCGGTTTCTCAGACTGTCGCTCTCCCGGCTGCACCCGGGTGGGCTCTTCGTCGCGGAGACCGTCAACCCGCACTCGCTCGCCGCCTTGAAGAACTTCTGGCTCGACCTGACCCATCAGCATCCGATCTTTCCGGAGGTCGCGCTGGCGCTCGGACGGATCGTCGGCTTCGCGTCAGCCTACGTGTTCTATCCGAACGCGACCGCGGACGCCGAGGCTGACAGCTACAAGGCAGGCGACTACGCGCTCGTCGCGACCGCCCCAACCGAAGACGACGGGTAGCCTTCCGCGCTTGATGATGTTCGCCCGCCGCCCTTCCGGAAGCAGGGCTATTCCTACCGATGGTGTTGCGGACGGCGGCGAGGCTCCCGGGCCCGCTACGGGATCGGTTGTTCACGGGGGCGGATCGTGGGATCTGCGCCGGGAGCTCTGGTGGGTCAGCGGCCTGGTCGTCGCGACGCTCTCGATCGCGGCCGTGCTGCTGCAGTTGTGGGAGGCGAACTTCAGCGCACCGTTCGACTATGGCGGGGATGCGAGCTTCATGCTCGCTTACGTCAAGGACATCGCAGAGCACACGTGGTACGACACGAACCCACTGCTCGCGGCCCCGTTCGGCGCCGAGCTCTACGACTTTCCTGCGCTCTCGGGCGACGGCCTGCAGCTTGTCCTGATGAAAATCCTCAGCCTGGGTTCGTCGAACGCTCCGACCGTGATGAACGTCTTCTACGTCCTCACCTACCCGATGGTTGCCGTGAGCGCGTTCCTCGGACTGCGCGGCCTGCGGCTGAGCAGGCCGAGCTCCGCGACGTGTGCCCTCCTTTTCGCGTTCATTCCGTACCACTTCCTGCGCGCCGAGTACCACCTTACGTTCTCGGCCTATTACGGCGTGCCGATCGCCGCCTACCTGGTCCTTCGGACGTTCGGTGGCAATCCGTTGTTTTCCCGACGCGCGCACCCGGGTCGACGGTGGACGAGCTGGGTCTCACGTCGAAGCGTGTTCACGGTCGTGCTCTGCGTGATCGCGGGAACGGCTTCCGAGTACTACGCGTTCTTCGGCATCCTGATCATCGCGCTCGGCGCGCCGTTCGCCGCCCTGAGGGCGCGGCGGCCGGCGATCCTCGCGACCGGAGCGGCGGTCATCGCGCTGATGGGGGCGGCGGTGGTCCTCGACTACTCGCCGACGCTCGTCTATCGGGCGGTCCACGGGACCGACACGCAGGTCGTGCAGCGAGCGCCCGTGGAGAGCGAGCTGTACAGCCTCCGGCTGATCCAGCTGATCCTGCCGAACAGCCTCGATCGCATATCGGGACTCGGGAGCGCCGACGCGTACTACAACGCGCACAGCGTGATCGCCCAGAACGAGTCGACGACCGCCAGCCTGGGCGTCGTCGGTGCCGTCGGTTTCCTGTGGCTGCTCGCCGTGGCCAGCTTCGGCCTGCTCGGAATCCCCGAGGGCGCCATGACCGGACGTCTTGTCCGCGATGCGGCATTCGCGAGCGTGCTTGCCTTCCTGATCGGGACGACGGGCGGGATTGGCGCGGTCGTCTCGTTCCTCGTCTTCCCGGACATCCGCGCGTACAACCGGATCTCTCCGTTCATCTCGTTCTTCGCGCTGATCGGAATCGGGGTCCTGCTCGATGGTCTCGGCCGGCTCGTCGCTCGCCGGGGCTGGCCGGCCGCGATTGCCACCATGGTCACCTTGTTCGTGCTCGCTTTCGGGATCTTTGAGGAGACGCCGCTGACATCGACGCCTCCCTACGTCCAGTCGGCGGCGATCTACAAGAGCGACGATGCGTTCGTGCACCACATCCAGGCAGTCGCGGGTCGGAGCGCTTCGATCTTCGAGCTTCCATATGAGCGGCTGCCGGCGCTTGTCGCGGGCGAGGGGGCCCAGTACGCGAACATCCTCGGATACGTTCACTCCCGGACCCTCAGATGGAGCTACGGATCGCTCCCCGGACGTCCGCAGGACTGGCAGTCCTCGCTGGTCCTCCAGCCGTTGTCGCTTGTTCTTCCGTCGATCGTCGCCGCCGGCTTCACGGGTATCCAGATCGACCGGGCCGCGTATGCGCCTCCGCAGCTCGCACCGCTCCTCGCGGCACTCTCGTCGCTGCCTCACAGCCACGGATTCACGAGCAGCGATGGTCATTTCGCGTTCGTCGACCTCACCGCGTATGCCAAGGCGGTCAAGAGCGAGCTCGGCCCGGGGCTGACGGCGCTGCGGGCGGCGACGGTCCACCCACTCACGACCGAGTACGGGGCGGGATTCTTCGGGCCGGACGGAGGACCGAACAACCCGCGGTGGGCAGGCCGCACGGCGCTCCTGACGATCCACAACCCGTCGTCCCACGCGCAGAGCGCGACCTACTCCGCGATTCTCAAGACTGGGTACGCCAAACCATACGAGGCGCAGATCGCGTGGCCGGGCGGAGCGTCGACGACGCTGCAGGTGACCGGGCAGGGGACGAAAGTCGCGCGCACGATCGACTTTCCACCCGGCGCGAGCACGATTCGCTTCTCGACCGATGCTCCGTCCGCGCAGGACGCGCCGGGTGACAGGAGGATCCTCAATCTGAATGTGTCTGCGGCCAGCCTCGCGTCCCCCACCGCCGCACCCTTCGTCGGCCCGCGCGCCGGGCCCTTCAGGGCGCTGAGTGTCCTCGGGCAGAACGGCCTCAACAGCTAGGCATTCGTCCGCCGGGGATTGCAAATACCCTTCAGGCGTGGTGGACACATTCCTCGGCGAGCTGACGGCGCGCCCGTGTCCGGTGTGCCGCTCGACCGACGACAGCGACGTGTTCGCTCCGCAGCGCCTGGACGCCGACTCCTTGGATCGGTTCGCCTTCGCGTCTCGCAAGCGCCCGGAGCACATGCGCCTGCGCCTGGTGTGCTGCCCGGGTTGCGACCTCGTCTATGCGAGCCCCGTTCCGGCGCCGGACGCGCTCGCCCGCGCCTACGACGAGGCTGCGTTCGACAGTGCGATCGAGGCGGGGTTCGCCGCCCGCACCTACAGCGAGGCGCTCGGGCCACTGATCGGGGACCTGCCCGACCGGTGTGGAGCGCTCGACATCGGGACGGGCGAGGGGGCGTTTCTCGGAGAGCTGCTTGACGCGGGTTTCACCGGCGTCGGCGGCGTCGAGCCGTCGAGCGCCCCGATCGCGGCGGCCGAGCGACGGGTTGCGCAGCTCATCGAGCACGACGTCTTCAGCGCGCACGTGCGGCCCCGCGGCAGCCTCAGCCTGGTCACGTGCTTCCAGACGATCGAGCATGTGCCCGACCCGGCCGTGCTCGTCGGCGACGCCGCCGGCCTTCTGAAGCCAGGCGGACTGCTCGTGCTCGTCTGCCACGACCGGCGGGCGCCGGTCAACCGTCTCCTGGGGCTGCGGTCTCCGATCATCGACATCGAGCATCAGCAGCTCTTCTCACCGACGAGCGTTCGGCGTCTGCTCGTCGGCGCAGGACTCGTCGACGTCGGTCACAAGGCGATCCGCAACCGCTACCCACTGCGCTACTGGATCCGGCTGTCGCCGCTGCCGCGGCGCGTCGGGGATTCGGCGGACCGCCTGCTCGCGTGGGGACGGATCGGCGACCGGGGGATCACGCTGCCGGTCGGGAATCTTCTCGCGTGGGGTCGCAAGGCTCCCGCTCTGGAGGTGGCCGGCGCCGATGTCCGAGCTGCCTGACCGCGAGAACTTTGCGCTCCGTACGACCGAGCGCTGGCAGCCGCCGGCGTTCCGGGCTCCGCGCACCCGGCGAGATCGCGCGCTCGGGGCGATGCGGCGCATGCTCGACCTCCAGGCCGCGTCGGCCTGGAGGGACCTGAGGGTTCTGCTCGCCGACGCGAGCGGCGACGTGCTCGACGTCGGGTCGGGCGCTCAGCCCTACCGGCCGCTGCTGCCGTCCGACGCTCGGTATCGCGCGATCGACAGTGCGAGCGCCGAAGCCGATTTCGGCTACGCGATGCCCGAGACCGAGTATTTCCACGGCGACCGCTGGCCGGTCGCCGACGGCTCGGTCGATCTCGTGCTCAGCACGGAGACGCTCGAACACGTGCGCCAGCCGGCGGTCTTCCTGGCCGAGGCGCGCCGCGTGCTGCGCGACGGCGGTCGCATCGTGCTGACGGTCCCGTTCTCGGCACGCTGGCACTACATCCCGCACGACTACTGGCGCTACACGCCGTCAAGCCTGCGGAACCTGCTCGAGGGCGCGGGCTTCACCGAGGTCGTGGTCCACGCGCGCGGCGACGAGCGGACCGTCGCCTGCTCGAAGCTGATGGCCTTGATCCTGCCGGCGCTGTTTCCCCAGGGCGGTGGGTTCGGCGCCCGGCGTGTCGCAGCAGGGCTCGGCCTCCCGGTCCTCGCGGCGCTGGCCGTGGTCGCCCACCTCACGCTGCGCGCCGATGGCGGCGACGACTGTCTCGGCTGGACGGCAACCGCGCTGGCGAGCTGACGCCCTACGGCGTCGCGAAGATCCGGCGGCGACTGAGCAGGTAGGTGGCGCAGGGGATCAGCGGGAGAATGACGACCTGGGCGACGAGCCGGTCGACGCCGAGCTGGCGAACGAGTCCCCACAGGGCGAGGAGGTTCAAGCCGAGCACCGAGACCTGGAGGATCAGCCAGCGGGCGAGGCCGGCGCGGCTCGCCGCCCTTGTGCGGAACGTCCAGCGGTCGTGCATCGTGTAGCCGTAGACGCCGCTGAGCACGAATGCGCCGACGGCGGCCAGGCCGAAGGGAGCGCCGAGCGTGAGGGCTCCGGCGTAGGCCGCGAGATACAAGACCGTGCTCGAGGCGCCGACCGCCCCGAAGCGCACGAACTCGAAACGCAGAGCCCCGGCCGGCGGGCTGCGGTCGCGCGTCATCGGGCGGTCATCCGGCTCTGATCTGCGGTGCCGTCTCGCCGCGCAGCTCGTGGACGCCGCGCTCGACAGCGCTCGGATCGAACGCAGCGCCGCGCGGCGGGTTGAGAACGGAATCGACGACGTACGACGGTCTTCCCTTGACCTCCTCGTACATGTGGGCGATGTAGGAGCCGATGATCGCAAGACAGAGCAACTGGACGCCGCCGATGAAGAGGATCAGTGTGATGACCGTCGTGAAGCCCTGGGGAGCCAGGGTGGGCGCGAGGATCTTCAGGGCGATCTCCGTGACCAGGCCGATCGCACTGAGGGCGACGATCGACAGGGCGAGGGCCGTGATGAAGTCGAGCGGGGCGTAGGAGAACGAGACGATCGCCCGGCGGGCCCAGCCGAGGTTCCTGCGAAAGCTGTTCGTCGTAGAGCCGAACATGCGCTCGGGTCGCACGTAGGGAACGCCGGTCTGCTTGAACCCGACCCATGCCCGCAGCCCGCGCATGAAGCGCTGCTTCTCGGGCATCGCCTTGAGCGCGTCGATCACCCTGCGGTCGATCAGCGAGAAGTCGCCTGCGTCGAGTGGGACGTTGACGTATGCGGCGCGCCGGAAGGCTCGGTAGAATGCCTTGTAGAACAACCGCATCAGCGGCGGCGCGTCCCGACCGACACGCTCGCCGTAGACGACGTCGAAGCCCTCCTTCCACCGTTCCACGAACGCCTCGATCAACTCCGGCGGGTCCTGGAGATCGCCGTCCAGGAGCACGCAGGCGTCGCCTGTTGCGATCGCCATGCCGCTCGTGAACGCCGACTGGGAGCCGAAGTTACGGGCGTGGTTGATGACCACGACGTTCGGATCGGCCGCGGCGATCCGGCTGAGCACCAACCGTGCGTCGTCGGGCGATCCGTCGTTGACGAAGATGATCTCGTAGTCGCAGCCGAGTCGGTTGAACGTCTCGACGAGGCGCCCGTACATGTGCGGGACGGCCTCGGCGTCGCGGTAACAGGCGATGATGGGGGAGAGCTTCACGGGCTCGCCGATGCGGAGCCGGCCATTCGCTGGGTAGCCTAGTCATTCGTGCTATCGCACCCACGGCGACGGCGACGGCGACGGCAACGACGACGGTGGCGACGCGGCGACGGCGCGGTCGCGAGCCGCGATCCGAACGACGCTCAGCCAAAACGGATCTGGTGATCTAGGCTCCCGCGCGTGTCCGCCACTGGGGCCCAACTGATCCGGCGCGCAGTGCTCGAGCAGTCCAGACGCGCCAACATCGGCCATATCGGGTCGTCTCTATCGATCGTCGAGTTACTCGCCGTGCTCGTCGGCGGCGCGCTCGATCTCGATCGCGGCGACGGGCGGGCCGACCGCGATCGGTTCGTGCTTGCCAAGGGCCACGCTGTGCTGGCCTGGTATTGCGCTCTGCACGTGGCGGGGCGCCTGACCCACGAGCAGCTCGAGACCTTCGCCTGTGACGGCACGCTGCTCGCCGGGCATCCGGATCACGCGCTTGACGACGTCGACTTCTCCACCGGCTCGCTGGGTCAGGGCTTGAGCATCGCGACCGGTGCCGCCCTGGCCGGGAAGCGCCAGGACTCGGCGCGCCGGATCGTCGTCCTGGTGTCGGACGCCGAATGCAACGAGGGGTCGGTGTGGGAGGCGGCGATGTTCGCCGCTCAGCACGGGCTCGACAACCTGACGGCGATCGTCGACCTCAACGGTCAACAGGCACTTGGATACACGAAGGACGTCCTCGACCTCGGGCCGCGGATGGCCGAGCGGTGGCGGGTCTTCGGTTGGGACGCGATCGATCTCGACGGTCACGACACGGCCGCGATCCGGGCGGGGCTCGACAAACGGCGGGACGGGCGGCCCCGCGTGCTGATCGCACACACGACCTTCGGCAAGGGGGTCGACTACATGGAGTCGCAGATTCGCTGGCACTACATGCCGATGGACGAGGCCGAGTACGCGTCGGCGCTCGAGCAGGTCGGATGAGGAACGCGTTCCTCGACGAGTTGCTCGTCCTGGCAGCTGGGGACCCGAGCGTCGTGCTGCTGACCGGAGATCTCGGTTTCATGGTGCTCGAGCCGTTCGCCGAGCGTTTCCCAGACCGGTTCTACAACGTCGGCGTCGCGGAGCAGAATATGGTCGGGGTCGCGACGGGGCTGGCCGAGGCCGGCTTCCGGCCGTTCGTGTACTCGATCGCGACGTTCGCCAGCCTGCGTCCGTACGAGTTCATCCGCAACGGACCCCTGCTTCACGGTCTGCCGGTCCGCATCGTCGGCGTGGGCGGTGGCTTCGACTATGCGCACAACGGCGTGACCCACCACGCGCTGGAGGACATCGCGATCATGCGGGCTCAACCTCGCATGACCGTGGTCGCCGCGGCCGATCCGGCTCAGGCGCGCGCCGGCCTGCGGGCCGGGCACGCGGTCGACGGACCTGTGTACTTCCGCATCGGCAAGGGCGGTGTTCCCGTGCCCGGCCTCGACGGAGGCTTCGGTCTCGGACGTCTGGCGACGGTCTCCTCCGGCGGTGACGTTGCCCTCATCGCGACCGGTGCGATCGCCGCCGAGACCGTTCGAGCTGCCGAACTGCTCGCCGCACACCACGGTGTCGAGGCGTCCGTCAGCGTCTGCGCGTCCCTGGCGCCCGCGCCGGTGGACGAGCTGGTCGCCGTCCTTGAACGTGTCCCCGTCGCGGTGACGCATGAGGCTGCCTACGTGAACGGCGGGCTCGGGTCTCTCGTCAGCGAGGTGGTCGCCGAACATGGGCTCGCGACGCGGGTCGTTCGCTGCGCGGTCAGGGAGATGCCCGCTGGAGCCACCGGCTCACAGCGGTGGCTCGAGCGTCGCTACGGCATCGACGCCCAGAGCGTGGTCGGCGCCGCGATCTCGGCACTGGATGCGCTCGTCGGGCGTGGGCAGGCCGAGCCCGGGTCGTGAAGGCGCTGGTGACCGGCGCCGGCGGTTTCATCGGCGCGAGCCTGACCCGCTGCCTGCTCGCTCAGGGCCACGACGTCGTGGCCATCGAACGGCCGGAGGGGTCGACATGGCGTCTGGAGGAAGTCACCGACGATGCGGAGATCGTTGCGCTCGATCTCCTTGATGGCCGGGGGGTTGCAGACCTCGTGCGCGAGCGTCGCCCGGAGTGGGTCTTCCACCTCGCGGCCCACGGGGCCTACTCGTGGCAGCGCGACCCCGAGCGGATCATGCAGACCAACCTCGTGAGCACGGTGCGTCTGCTGGCCGCGTGCGAGGAGGCGGGGTTCGACGCGTTCGTCCACGCCGGCTCGAGCTCGGAATACGGCTTCAAGGATCACGCCCCGGCTGAGACCGAGCGGGTCGAACCGAACTCCGACTACGCGGTGATGAAGGCCGCGGCGACGATGCATTGCCGTTTCGTGGCGCAGCGCGACGACCGGCACGTCGTCACCCTGCGGCTCTACAGCGTGTTCGGCCCGTGGGAGGAGCCGGGTCGGCTGATGCCCACGCTCGTTGCCCGCGGCCTCCAGGGTCGCCTGCCGCCGCTCGTTTCGCCGGATACGCCACGGGACTTCGTCAGCGTCCGCGACGTCAATCGGGCCTTCCTCGAAGTCGTCGCACGGACCGACCTGCCGCGCGGCGCGGTGTACAACATCGGTTCGGGCCGGGAGACCAGGCTCCGGGAGGTGGTCGAGATCGCACGGGCGGAAATGGGACTCGAGGTCGAACCCGAGTGGGGCACCGAACCGCAGCGCGATTGGGACGCGAAGGTGTGGGTCGCCGACGCTTCGCTCGCCGCGGCGGAGGTCGGTTGGCGGGCTGAGGATGACGTCGCGACCGGCTTTCGGGCGCTCGCGGCCTGGCTGCGCGGGCGTCCGGATCTCTGGGAGCGGTTCGGGGCCAGCTAGTTCCTAGTTGGTCAGTCGGTCAGTCGGTCAGTCGGTCAGTCGCGGGCGCAGGAAGCGGATCGCGCGAGTACGGAGATTGCTCGGGCCGCAGGAAGAGGATCGCGCGAGTGCCGAGATTGCGGGCCGACTCGACGTGGAAGCCATGTTCGCGGACGAGCTCCAGCAGGACGGCGACCGACGGCACGAAGTACGTGCTCGGGTCGCCGTGATAGGTCGCCGGTCCCGGGAGCGTGAGAGTGACGGGTTCGATCGCGGTCTCGAGGACGACCAGACCTCGACCCGGGGCCGCCAGCCCGGCCAGCTTGCGAAGGCCGCCGGCGTAGTCCTCGAGGTGGTACAGGACTCCGCAGAACAGCACGAGGTCGAAGGGCAGGTCAGGTTCGAGCTCGATGAAGGACTGCTCTCGAAACTCCACGTCGAGTCCGAGCACATCGCGGCAGAAGTTGGCCTGGTCGACAAATGAGGTGCCGGCCCCGAGGTTGGAGTCGACTCCGAGAACCGACGCCGCGCCGAGCCGCTTGGCGGCGAACGACATGTAGCCGGCGTTGCAGCCGATATCCAAGACCCGCTGCCCGGTGATGTCTGGCAGATCCTTGGCGATGATCCGCCAGAGAGGGGCCGGTATGTCCTGCCCGGAGAAGATGTCCCGGTCTCCGGAGAGGTCCTTCGTCGAAAGGCCCTCGACGAGCTCGACGTTCTGGTACCACGGCGCGAGCTCCTCGATCCGGCTGCGGATGTCCTCTCTCGAGCTGATGAGAGGGGAGTATGCCGCCCGTAGCGGTTCGAGCGAGTGGCGCCGCCGCTACGCTAGTCGCGATGCCGGCCGCCCCGAAACAGGCTCCAGCCGTCACCGTGGAGAACGTTTTCAAGCGCTTCCGGACGCCCGAGGAGGCGACCCACACGCTCAAGGAGCGTGTCCTGCATCCCCTGCGGGGCCATGGCCATCGGGAGTTCACGGCGCTCGACGACGTCTCCTTCGAAGTCCGGCCGGGCGAGTTCTTTGGGATCGTCGGACGAAACGGAAGCGGGAAGAGCACGCTTCTGAAATGCCTCGCCGGGATCTACGGCGTCGACTCCGGGCAGATGTTCCGGCGGGGGCGGATGGCGACGTTCATCGAACTCGGGGTCGGCTTCAACCCCGATCTTGCCGCCTACGACAACGTCGTCCTCAACGGGATCATGATGGGGCTGACCTCCGCAGAGGCTAAGGCCCGCTACCGCAAGATCATCGAGTTCGCCGAGCTCGAGGATTTCCAGGAGCTGAAGCTCAAGAACTACTCCTCCGGGATGCACGTGCGGCTCGCGTTCTCCGTCGCGATCCAGGTCGACGCCGACATCCTCCTGATCGACGAGGTGCTCGCGGTCGGGGACGCTGCCTTCCAGCAGAAGTGCTTCGACGTCTTCCACCGGATGCGAGAGGAGGAGCGCACGATCCTCTTCGTCACGCACGACATGAGCGCGGTCATGCGCTTCTGCCACCGGGCCGTGCTGCTCGAGCATGGGAAGGTGGTGGCCCTGGGCGAGCCGAGAGAGGTCGGAGACCTCTACATGGATCTGAACTTCAATCATCAGGCGGCGCAAGCCCAGCAGCGCGGAGCCCGTCCGGGTAACGGCCGCGCGCGGATCGTCGACGCCTGGATCGAGGACGAGCAGGGACTGCGGCACGATCACGTGCGGACTGGAACACGCACCACGTTTCGGGCTGTGGTCGAGTTTCACGAAGCGATGGAGGACCCGTCGCTCACTGTCGCCTTCACCAACGAGCAGGGCCAGAACGTTGTCATCTTCTCGACGATCCTCGAGCATGACCGAACCGGAACGTTCCAGCCGGGAGAGCCCGCAGCCTTTGCCGTGAGCTTCGAGAACATCCTCGCTCCCGGCCGGTACGCACCGATCGCGAATCTCGCCCACCGGGGAACCGGCCATGAGCTGATCGACCGCTGGGAGAAGCAGCTGTCGATCGTCGTCGTAGGCTACGGACCGACTGCCGGCGGGATCGTCGACGTGCCGTGCGAGTGGGAGATCGGCAGCGGGTCACGCGATCAGGCGATCGAGAGCTCGGCCTGATGGCCGCTGCACGCGGTGTCCTCGACCGCGGCGAGCCGATCCGGGGTCCGTCGGCGATCGGCGGTGATCTGCGCCGGACGGCCACGCTGACGATCGTCATCGCGCGAACCGACTTCAAGCTGCGGTTCTTCGGATCGGTGCTCGGCTACGTCTGGCAACTGATGCGTCCGCTGATGCTGTTCGGCGTGCTCTACTTCGTGTTCACCCAACTCATCCACGTCGCCAACCTGCCTTTCTACGGCGTCGCGCTGCTCCTGGGCATCGTGCTCTTCACGTTCTTCTCGGAGGCCACCGGCGGCGCGGTGACCTGCGTGATGGGGCGCGAGAACCTCGTGCGGAAGATCCAGTTTCCACGCATGGTGATCCCGATGTCGGTTGTCCTGACAGCCTGCTTCAACCTCGCCCTGAACCTCGTCGTCGTGTTCATCTTCGCGTCGATCTCCGGGCTCACACCGCGCTGGACCTGGCTCGCTTTGCTGCCGCTGGTCCTGCTCCTGGTCGCCTTCGCGTCCGGCCTGGCGATGATGCTCTCGGCGCTCTACGTCCGCTACCGCGATATCCAGCCGATCTGGGAGGTCTTCCTCCAAGCCCTCTTCTACGGTTCCCTGATCATCGTCCCGTTCGAGACGGTCGTGCAGCAGGGCCACACCCAGATCGCGCACATCCTGCTGGCGGACCCGCTCGCGGCCATCGTCCAGGAGGCTCGCAACCTCGTCGTCGGATCGGCGTACGTCGCTGCGCCCCGCGCGATCGGCGGCGCAGGCTGGCTGCTCGTCCCGATCGCGATCATCGTGGGGACCTGTGTGGTCGGCTGGCGGGTCTTCAACCGTGAGGCGCCGCGGATCGCGGAAGAGCTCTAGCTCCTCCGTTGCTCGAGCTCACCTCGACGCGCACCAGCCCTGCTTGCCTTCGGTCGACCGTCAACCCCGTGAGGAATCTCTCCAGCTCGTCGATCCGAGGCTCCCAGGCATAGGCCTCCGCGGTCCGGCGGCCGGCCGTCCCGAGTCGGGCGCGGAGCTCCGGATCGGTCAACAACCGGCCGATCGCCTCGGCCACGGCTGGGACGTTCGCCTCGGGGACGAGGCAGTTCTCCCCGTCGACGCAGTAGTCGCGGTTCCCGTGGGCGTCGGTCACGACGACCGCCCCGCCGGTGGCCATCGCCTCGAGCGGGGGCAGGCAGAAGCCCTCGTGTGTCGACGTCTGGACGAAGACCGTCGCCTCGTTGAAGAGGCCGTTGACCTCCTCGTCCGTCGGTCGCTCGACGTACCGGGCGCCGTACTGGGGCCCGAGCTCCGGCTTGACGCCGAACAGCCAGAGCTCCAACCGCTCGCCGGGGATCGCTCGCCACGCGTCGATCGTGAGCGGCAGGTTCTTCAGGGGGTGGGTCCGGCCGAGGGCGAGCAGGACGCCGTCGCGGCGCTCGACGTCGTCCAGCGGCCGGAAGTTGTCGAGGTCGATTCCCGGTGCGACGACCCTCGCGTCGAGCCCGAGCTCCCGCAGACGGTCGGCGTTCCAGCTCGAGATCGTCATGTAGTGGAACTCCTGGCGGTACCCCGCGAGCACGGCGTGGCAGGTCCGCTCGTCGTCGGGGTAGTACGACGTTTCGATGTCCTGGACGAAGAAGACCGGGATGCCCCGCAGGACGCTGGCCGCCCAGACCGGCGAGGCGGTGTTCCACCACGTGGCGATCTTGATCGCGTCCTCGCCTGCCAGCGCCGCGGTCAGCTCGTCGTAGTCCGGGAAGGTCCGGACGGGGGCCTTCAGGGGGAACCACTCAGGCGTCGGACCGAGCGTGAAGAGCTGGACATCGTGGCCGCGGGCCTGGAGCCGGTTGAGGTGCTCGAAGACATCCCGGTGGCCGCCGCCGACGCCGGTGTCCTCGGTCACGTAGATCACCCGCAGGCGACCGTCGGAGGTCCGGACGCTGGAGCCCCGGCCGTCGAAGAAGTCCCCCCAGCGCTCCCAGAAGGCAGTCTGCGACGCGAGCTCACGATCGCCGACCCGGGTGCCTCGTGTGACCGACTCCAGATGATCGAGCGTCGCCGGCGGGAAGTACATGACCCGAAAGCCGGCCTGCCAGGCGCGCAGGCACCAGTCGACGTCCTCGTAGGCCATCGGGTAGCGCTCGTCCAGGAGACCGACCGCGTCGATCACCGCGCGCTTGACGTACATGCAGGCGCCGGTCACCGCGAGCACCGGAGCCGTCACGTTCGCCGGGCCGTAGTCGGCCGGCTTGAAGCGAAAGCGGTGGTCGAACCAGATCGGGAGCCCGAGGTTGCGGTGGACGCCGGCGTGCTGGATGCGCCCGTCGGGATACAGCAGCTTCGGTCCGACGACGCCGATGTCCGCGTCGGCGTAGGCCGCGAACTGGAGACAGTCGAGCCATCCGTCGCGGGCCACGACGTCGGCGTTGAGCAGGACGACGTCCGTCTCGGGTTGGGCGACCTCGAGACCGCGGTTCGCGTTGGCAGCGAAGCCGACGTTCAGGTCGCCGAGGATCAGCATGTCGATCCCGTCGATCGCCTTCAGCTCCCGTACCTCCGACTCGCTGCTAGCGTCGTCGGCGACGACGATCTTCACGAGCTGGGCGCGCGTCGTTCGCCGGATGCTGGCGACGGCTTGCCCAACATGGCGGGGATCGCCGTAGGTCGGGATCACCACCGTCACGGGTCGTCCGTTCTCGCGGTACCAGGAAGCCGCCCGCCGCTGTTCGGTCTCGATCGTCGACCCGAGCTTCAGCCGGTGGCGCAGGGGGGTGAAGCGGATCGGGAAGGTGATCACCCGCCAGGCGACCTGGCGCGGGCCGTGGTAGCGATAGGTCAGCGCGATCCGGCGGCCGAGGTTCGCGAACGGTCCCTGCGGCATGGCGGCGATCGCCGTGTCGAGGCGCCTCTCCTCCGGGTGGATCACGGGGGAGCGTGCTTCGGCTCGCTTCATCTGCTCCGGCATTTTCCCTGTCGACCGGTGGGGGTCGTGATCTGCGTGGGCCACGGTGTCAAAAGGTACCGCTCAACGACTCAGGCCCATCCGCAAACCTGCCTATGGGCGGAGGTACTTGAAAGGCAATTGGCTTGCGATGTCGCTCAGGGCAGGGGACTCGGCGTCGCGCTTGGAGACGATCCGCTCCGCCGGCGGGATCGGCCATTCGATGGCGATCTCGGGATCGTCATAGGCGAACGCACGGTCGGCGCTCGGCTCGTAGTAGCCGGTCTGCTTGTAACAGACGTCGGCGATGTCGCTCGTCACGCAGAAGCCGTGGGCGAAGCCGGCTGGGACGAAGAGCTGGGCGTGGTGCTCGTCGTCGAGCGTGAAGGACTCCCACCCGCCGAAGTCGGGTGACCCTGCCCGAATGTCGACGACCACATCGACGATCGCCCCCCGAGCGCACCGGACGAGCTTGGCGATCTGGCCGTTGACGGCGAAATGCATGCCGCGAACGACTCCATGCACCGAGCGGGAGTGGTTCTCCTGGACGAACACGTCGGCTTCGCCGAGGCCGAGTAAAGGCAGCTCGGCCGACCTGAAGGTCTCGACGAAGAAGCCTCGCGAGTCGCCGTAGACCTCTGGCTCGAGCAGCAGCGGGCCGTCGAGCCGGGTCGGTGTGACGCGCACCCAGACAGCTTAAGGACCTGTTCCGGGGCGTGCGAGCCAGCGGGTCGGCCGCCCGGTTTTCCGATGGTGTGACACCGCGGTGATACCGTTGAGTTGTGCCGACATCTCACGACCGGATCGCCGTGACGAAGGACCCGCCCCTGGCCGAAGCCCTGGAGCGGGCGGCGGCGCTCACGAAACCGGGAACCCCCGACGCGAGGCTCGTCCATGACCTGGCGATTCGTGGGGCGCAGGCCCTTCTCGCAGCCCATCGGGAGGATGACGAGGCCATCGAGCGCCTGATCCGGCGCACGACCGCCGACGAGCCGGCCTACGACCCCGAAGTCCTGGCTGATCTCGATCGGCTGGCCTGGGGCCAGCCGTAACGCCCGAGGCCGTCAGGGCCGAGGTCTTCGGGGGAGGCGTGTTCATCGCCGACACCTCGGCCCGGGCTCGTGCCGGTCACCCGGCGGTTCGCGAGGAGTGGGCGGCCGCCCTGAGAGCCAGACAGATTGCCACGTGCGCGATCACGACCCTCGAGCTGCTCTATGCAGCCCGCGATGCGCGCGAGGTCGCCGGCCTCGAAGCCGACGAGGCGACCCTGCGAGACATTCCGGTCACCGTCTCGGTCCAGCGGTCGGCCATCACGGCCCTCCGGGAGCTCAGCCGGAAGGGGGGCGCCGGATACCACCGCGTCAAGCTGCCGGACGCACTGATCGCCGCTGCGGCCCAGCAGGCCGGGATCGGCGTGCTCCACTACGACCGCCATTACGATCGGCTCGCCGAAGTGCTCCACTTCGACAGCCGCTGGATCGCTCCCCCGGGCACGTTGTAGGCCGGCCGGCGTCGATTTCTCGGCGGAAGGACGTGCCGAGCTGAACCGACGGCGCCACCAGCCCGATGCAGGCGACGCCGTCCGCTCCCCCGGCGGACTGCTAGGCGTTGAGCTGCTTCTTCAGGGCGGCGGCAGCCGAGAACTTCGCGGCGTTGCTCGCGCCGATCTGGATCGTCTCGCCGTTGGCCGGGTTGCGGCCGCTCCGTGCAGCACGGTGGCTGACGCTGAACTTGCCGAATCCTGCGACCGCAACCTCGCCGCCGTCGGCCAGCTGGTCGGCGATCGCCTGAAATGCGGCGTCAACTGCGTCTCTGGCCTGTCCGACGCCGATTCCGGCGCTCTCAGCGACCTTGCCAGCGAGCTCGTTCTTCGTCATGACGCTCCTCTCGAAAGTTCAGTTGTTCGGGTCAAACCTAACGGGTTCGACGGACGAGCGGGGACCACGAAGCCCGCAAACCCGCCGAGTTTCGGGGTTGGAGGGGTCTCAGGCGGTACGGGACGACGGGCTTTGCGGCATCCTTTGGGGGTGCGAAATCGTCGGGAGGCCCGGTGGCTGATCAGCGCCGAGACATACGAGAAGATCGCCCTCGTGGCGCTCGTCTCGCTGGTCCTGGTCGTCCTCACGGGGGCCGCCGTCCGCCTGACCGGATCGGGACTCGGGTGCCCGTCGTGGCCGAGATGCACGCGGACGTCGCTCCAACCGCAGCTCAACAGCTACGCGCTGATCGAGTTCGGCAACCGGGTCCTGATCTTCTTCGTCTCGGCAGCCGCCCTCGCCGCGGTCGTCGGTGCGTTCCTCCGACGGCCGATGGAGCGCCGGTGGGATCTCGTGGTCCTGGCGATCCTCCTGCCGATCGGCGTGATCGGACAGGCGGTGATCGGCGGCGAATCGGTCCTCCACAAGCTCGCGCCCGGATGGGTGATGTCCCACTACTGGCTCTCGATGGTGATCCTCGTCGCGGCCTTCGAGCTCTGGTGGCGCTCGCGCCACGAGCCGGACGAGCTCGGCCGGGCGGGGGCAGATCAGGCGACGGTGGTCGCCGTGCGGCTGGTCGTCGTGCTCGCGGTCGCCGTGATCCTGCTCGGCAGCGCGTCGACCGCCGCCGGGCCGCACGCCGGGGCCGCGGGGACCGGCCAGCTCGTCCAGCGGCTGACCTTCTGGGGCGGGGACACCGTCCGGCGGCTGATCCACTACCACGGGTACCTGGTCACCCTGATGGGCCTGGCCACGCTCGCGACCTGGTGGGCGGCGCGCGGGCGGGGAACCGCGGAGCTCGAGCTGACGCTCCGTCTGGTCTGCCTGCTCCTGCTCGCCCAGGGGGTGGTCGGGATCGCCCAGTACGAGCTGGCCCTCCCATCCGAGCTCGTCTGGGTCCACGTCTGCCTGGCGACGCTGACCTGGGTCGGCTACGTCCACGCGTGGGCAGCCGCCGGGCGCGTCCCCGACCGCGCGGCGCGGCCGGCGGTCGTCGGCGGGCGGCCCGTCACCGACTGACGGGTTCCCGACAAGCCGAGCCGGGAGAAGCTCTGGCCGATGGCTCGGCGGCAGGCTACGATTCCGAGGATGGTTCCGGCTACCGCCTCCGAGCTGCGTCCAGCTCCGGTGCATCGCCTCACGGTCGAGGACGTCTACAAGATGGCGGCGGCAGGCGTGCTCGACGAGAACGCCCGGATCGAGCTCGTCCAGGGGGTGCTGATCGACATGGTTCCGATCGGAGCAGAACACGACGGGGCGGTCGAATGGCTCAACGAGTTCCTCCTGAGTGTCCGCGATCGTAGCTGGCGGGTGCGCGTCCAGAGCACGCTGCTGATCGAGGGCGGCTACCTGCTTCCCGACCTGATCGTCGTCGAGCCGCTGCCGCGGTCCCGTCAACCCACGACCGCGCTGCTCGTTGTCGAAGTTGCCCAGACGTCGCAGGCGCGTGATCGGGAGAAGGCCCACGACTACGCCAGCGCCGATGTTCCCGAGTACTGGATAGTCGACCTCGCTGCGCGGAAGGTGATCGTCCATCGGCGTCCGCTCGCCGGCGGATACGACGAGGTCGTGACCTACTCAGACGGGGACTCACTCCAGCCGCTGCTCGACGCCGCCCCGACTGTGGCGGTCTCCGAGCTCCTCGGCTGACCCGCGCTCGCCCCGGTCCTTCGCGAGAGCCCGGCGAAGGCGACCACCCCGCCGAGCGCCAGCAGCACGGCGGACGCGCCGATACCGAACCGAAACGCGCTGACATTGGCCGCGGCGGCGGCCCGCCCGACCGCGACGGAGCCTTCGCTCGGCCGCGTGAGCGGACGCGCTTCGAGCCGGCGGATCTGGCTGCTTGGGGGCGTGCTCGCCGCCCCCGGCCGGCCGCCGTGCCCGGCGCGCCCCTCGAGAACATTGTCGAACCGAAGCGACACGAGCACGCCGACCAGGGCGATCGCGACGAGGCCGGCGATCCGGGCGAGCGCGTTGTTGACGCCGGATGCGACCCCCGCCCGGGCGGGCGCGACCGACCCGAGGACGGTCGCCGTCAGGGGTGAGACGATCATCGACATCCCCAGGCCGAAGACGGTCGCCGCGGGAAGGATCTCGGTCAGGTAGTCGACGTGCTGGCCGAGCCGCGTGAAGAGGACGGCGCCGGCGGCCGCGACGAGGGGGCCGAAGCCCATCAGGAGGCGGGGGCCGACGCGGGAGGAGAGCTGGCCGAAGCGCCGGGAGAGGGCGACGAGCATCACGGTCACCGGCATCAGCGTGAGGCCGGCCTCGGCGGCCGAGTAGCCGGCGACCTGCTGGACGTAGATCGCGACGAGGAAGGTGATCGCGTTGAGGCCGGCGTAGATCGCGATCGTCGCGGCGTTGGCGACCGTGAAGTCGCGGACGGCGAACAGCGAGAGCGGGAGCATCGGGTGGGCGTCGCGCCGCTCGTGGACGACGAAGGCGGCGAGGAGGACGCCGCCGGCGAGCAGCGGGCCCCAGACGAGCGGGTCGCCCCAGCCGTGGGTCGGCTGCTCGATCAGGCCGAGGACCGGCCCGGCGAGGCCGAGGGCGCAGAGGGCGGCGCCTGAGAGGTCGAGCGGGCTCGGATGGCTGGGGAAGGCGGGGACCGCCCGGCGGATCAGGTGCAGGGTGGCGAGGACGAGTGGGACGTTGATCGCGAAGACCGCGCGCCACGAGAGGGCATCGATCAGGACGCCGCCGAGCGGCGGGCCGAAGGCGATCGCGCCGGACGTCGCGGCGGTCCAGGTCCCGATCGCCGCGCCCCGGTCGCGCCCGGCGGAGAAGGTCTCGGTGATGATCGCGAGCGAGCTGGGGACGAGGAGCGCGCCGAAGACGCCCTGGACCGCGCGCATGCCGATCAGGACGGAGACGGTCGGGGCGAGCGCGCACGAGAGGGACGCCAGGCCGAAGCCGGCGACGCCGATTGCGAAGACCCGCCGGCGGCCGAGCTGGTCGCCGAGGGACCCGCCGAGGAGGACGAGGGACCCGAGCGTCAGGAGGTAGGCGTCGATCACCCACTGCTGGTCTGAGAGGCTCGCACCGAGGTCGGCGCGGAGCGACGGGAGGGCGATGTTGACGACGGTCGAGTCGACGAAGACGACCGACGAGCCGAGGACGCAGGCGATCAGGACGAGACGCTGTGAGCGGGTCATGCTTTGCATCGCCTGCCGGGTCTGGCTATGTTTCCGCGCATGAAAATAGGCATTCTCACCGGTGGCGGCGACTGCCCCGGTCTCAACGCTGTGATCCGGGCGGCGGTCCGGAAGGGGATCACCGCTTACGGGGACGAGTTCACCGGCTTCAAGGACGGCTGGCGGGGGCCGCTGGAGAACGACGGGGATCCACTGACCTTCGAGTCGGTCCGGGGGATCCTCCCGCGGGGGGGAACGATCCTCGGGTCGAGCCGGACGAACCCGTTCAAGCGGGGCGAGGACAGTGTCAAGGCGGTCGTCGAGAACCTCGGCAGGCTGGACGCGCTGATCGCGATCGGCGGGGAGGACACGCTCGGCGTGGCGACGCGTCTGTACACCGAGCACGGTGTGAACGTCGTCGGTGTGCCCAAGACGATCGACAACGACCTGTCAGCGACCGACCAGACCTTCGGCTTCGACACTGCGATCCAGGTCGTCAGCGACGCGTGCGACCGGCTGCACACGACTGCTGACAGCCACCACCGGAACATGCTCGTCGAGGTGATGGGCCGCCACGCGGGGTGGATCGCCCTCCACGGGGGCATCGCCGGCGGGGCGGACATCATCCTGATCCCGGAGAAGCCGTTCGATCTCGAGGAGATGGTGGCGACACTGAAGCGGCGGCATGATCGCGGGAGCCGGGCGTCTCTGATTGTTTGTGCTGAGGGAGCACTCCCGGAGGGTGGGATGCCCGATGCACCGACCGAGCTCGATGAGTTCGGCCATGTCCGGCTGGGTGGGATCGGCCAGTGGCTGGAGGGTCAGCTGACCCATCACACGGGCTTCGAGACACGCCTCACACAGCTCGCCTACATCCAGCGGGGTGGGACGCCGACGGCGTTCGACCGGGTCCTGGGCACCCGCCTCGGAGCCGCGGCGATCGACGGGATCCACGACGGCCAGTTCGGGAAGATGGCGGCGCTCCGGGGGACGAAGACGGAGATGGTCGAGCTGACCGAGGCGACCGGCGAGCTGCGGACGGTCCCGCTCTCAGATTACGAGCAGATCGCGGCCCTGCTGGGCTAGGCGTCGGACGGCCGCAGGCCGGGGATCCCGGCCTCGGCGGCAGCCCGGCTGACCTTGCCGTCGAACGAGACGAGCGCTCCGCCGATCTGACGTGCCGTTGCCAGGGCATACGCATCCGGCAGGCTGATCGGGAACTTTCCCCGCAACCGGGCGGCGTCGACCGAGGTCGCCGCGGTCGGTGCGTGGAGTGCCACGCCGAGTGCGGCGATCGCCTCACGAGCCGCATTCACGCGCGTGGCGACGAGCGCCGGGGCAATCAGCACCTCGGTCAAGTTGACAAGGCTGACGACGCGCGGGACATCGCCGTCGCTCCAAGTCTGGAAGCACTCCCGGGCTCGAGCGTGGTGGGCGTCCGAGCGTCGAGCGCGCCGATCAGGACGTCGGCGTCGAGGACGACGATCAACGCTCGTGTTCCTCGGCGTCGAGACGCTCGACGTATCCGGGGGGGTAGGCGCCGGTCAGGGCACCGAACGCACTCTCGAAGGTGACCGCGGCCCGCCGGACGCGAAGCTCACCATCACCGACCGGCTCGACGACGACCCGGTCGCCGGATCGAGTCCTGCTTCGCCGAGAGCGGCCACGGGCAACGTGATCTGGCTCTTGGTGAAAATTCTTGCGATGCCTTTACCTACCAGTAAAGCTGCCGCGTCCACCTGGGCCGGTTGGCGTGGGGTCAGCTCTGGGTGGCAAGCCAGCCGCCGACGTCGCGGCCGACGTGCTGGACGCGATCGGAGTCGGGATGGCGGGAGACGACGGCGTCGAGGTGGGCGAGGGCGTCGGCATGCCGGCCGAGGTCTGAGAGGAGGACGGCCCGGGAGCATTCGATGACGCCGCGGTCCTCGCCGGAGAACGGGGCGACGGCAGTGTCGAAGAGCTCGAGCTTGCGCTCTGGTGTCAGCTCGTCGCGGAGGCTGTTGGGAATCCGCGTGATCGAGACCTTGCGGGTGTTGAGATAGACAGCCGAGCAGAAGGGGACTGAGTCGATCAGGTCGAATGAATCGGCGAAGAGGCCCATCGTGATGTGGAGATAGGGGAGCCATTCGTGGACGAGATCCTGCTGGATGACGACACTGTGGCCGGGAATCAGCGCTGGGAAGAACTCGCGGGTGACGTGGTCGTTGATCGCCCAGGACTTGCAGATGTCGATGAACAGAACCTCTATTGGTTCGCCGGTCCACCTGCGCCGGCAGATGTCGCCCTCGTTGACCGAGACGTATTCGAGCAACGGTCCGAGTAGCTCCTCGAAGCGCGGGCGCATCGACTGGCCGGCGGGGATGTCGCCGACGAGGCCGGGGTAGGAGTCGATGTAGGTCTGCTCGAGGGTAAAGAGGTCGTAGGTCTGGATCGGACGGGATCCCGCGCCGCGGGGGTTCTCGGCGAGGCCGGACGCGAGGGCGATCGTCGAGCCGCCGAGGAAGCAGCCTGCGTCGATGATCGCCCCGTCGCCGCGGACGTGGTCGCGCGCGAGGACGTAGAGGAGGGCCCGCTCAGGGGTCCCGAGCATCGTCGGGACATCGGCCACGTCCTGGGGGATCGGGGCGTCGACCCAGGGCTTCGAGCGCAGCCAGGCCGCGGTCTGGCGTGGGGTTCGCGGCTGGCCGCGCCGACGGGGGCGGGGGGTCTCGAGCCGGGCGAGCAGGCCGCCGAGCGTGCGAGCGGCGCGCTGACCGGGGTCGGGGTCGGGGTCGGGGAGGAGCTGCGTCATCTGATCTGGATTCCGGAGATCGCGCGGGCGATCACGAGCCGCTGGATCTCGCTGGTGCCCTCGAAGATCGTGTAGATCTTGGCGTCGCGGTGCCAGCGCTCGACCGGGAAGTCGCGGGAGTAGCCGTTCCCGCCGAGGATCTGGATCGCCCGCTCGGTCGCCCAGACGGCGACCTCGCCGGCCTTCAGCTTGCTCATCGACCCCTCGGCCGCGGCGAAGGGAATCTGGTTGCGCCCCATCCAGGACGCCCGCCAGACGAGCAGGCGGGCGGCGTCGATCTCCATCCGCATGTCGGCGAGCGTGAAGGCGATCGACTGGTTGTCGATGATCGGCCGGCCGAACTGATGGCGGTTCTTGGCGTAGTCGAGGGCGAACTCGTAGGCCGCCCTGGCGATCCCGACGGCCATCGCGGCGACCGTCGGACGGCTGACCTCGAAGGTGGCCATCGCGCCCTGTCCGCGTGAGCTGCGGCCGTCCCGGGCACGGGCGAGCCGCTCGTCGAGGCGCTCCTTGCCGCCGAGCAGGCTCGAGGGGGGGAGGCGGCAGTCGTCGAAGAAGACGTCGGCCGTGTGGGACGCGCGGAGGCCGTGCTTGCGCACCTTGGTGCCCATCTGCAGGCCGGGCGTGCCAGGGCCGATCACGAAGGACGCCTGCCCGCGGGCGGCGAGGTCGCGGTCGACGGAGGCGACGACGACGTGTACGTCGGCGATCCCGCCGTTCGTCGCCCAGGCCTTCTGGCCGTTGATCACCCAGTCGCCGGTCGCCTCGTCGTGGCGGGCGTGGGTGCGCAGGGACGAGACGTCGGACCCGGCGTCGGGCTCGGAGACGCAGAAGGCGGCGACCTTGGGGTCCTCAGGTGTGCCGAAGCACTGGGGCGCCCACTCGAGGAACTGCTCGGGCGTGCCGGTGGCGAAGATCGCGGCGACCGCGAGCGTCGTGCCCATGATCGCCATGCCGATCCCCGCGTCGCCCCAGAAGAGCTCCTCGTTGACGATCGGCAGGGTCAGGCCGGTCGGGTCGGCGTAGAACTGGGCGATCGACTCGAAGCCGTAGAGGCCGATCTTGGCGGCCTGGGCGATCACCGGCCAGGGCGTCTCCTCGCGCTCGTCCCATTCGGCTGCGGCCGGCCGCACGACGCCGGCGGCGAAGCCGTGGACCCAGTCGCGGATGTCCTTCTGATCCTGGGTCAGGCCCAGCGAGAAGGCGGGCTGGGTTTCGGGGGCGGCGGCCATCGGTGGCGTGCACGGTAGCGACCGGGCCGTCGGCGGGGTGAGCCCGATCTTCTTTGAATAACCCGGCGCAGGCCGTAGTTGCGGCGTGTTAAGCACGTCTAACGGACCGCACCTCCTACGCACAACGACGGTTACGTGGGCATCGGCAGGACGATCCTCGACAGGAGGCAGCAGATGCGATTCAAGTACCTGAGCAGCGCAGCGGTCACCGCGGCCGCGCTCACCTCGATGGCGGGGTCCGGGCTGGCGGCCGCCCCGGCGGTGGCCGCGCCGGCCAAGCACATCACGATCAACACGGCCCCGAACCCGATCGTCTCCGGCGACCCGGTCGTGATCTTCGGGCAGCTGAGCGCCGGCAACGCGAGCGGCGCCCTGGTCAGGCTGTTCCACCGGATCGCGGGTCAGCCGAGGTTCACCCTGATCGGGACGACCCGCACGAGCTCGACCGGGTCCTACGAGTTCTCGCGGGCCGACGGTGTC
The DNA here is from genome assembly GCA_034664295.1 of Solirubrobacteraceae bacterium. Taxonomy (GTDB): domain Bacteria; phylum Actinomycetota; class Thermoleophilia; order Solirubrobacterales; family Solirubrobacteraceae; genus Palsa-513. The sequence continues at coordinate 184,796 of JAXDHV010000032.1, forward strand.
GTGACCACGAACCGGGCGTGGTACGTGCGGGCCAACGGTGTCACCAGCCAGATCGTCCGGGAACGGGTCCAGGCGCTGGTCACGCTTGGCGGACCGGCGGACGGGTCGACCCTGCTGACGGGTCCGGCGCACCCCTACACCTTCTCGGGCACCGTCAACCCGGCCAAGGTCGGTGCGCGGGTGCTCCTCCAGCGTCAGGACACCTCCAGCGGAAGCCACTGGAGGACGATCGGCACCGGGCGGGTCGGGGCGGGTGGAGCGTTCACGGTCGTCCACCGGTTCTCGGTCCCCGGGGACGCGAGCATCCGCGTGGAGATCCCGGCCGACGGCAAGAACGCGGTGAGCGACTCGAGCCCGCTCGACTACCAGATCGAGCAGGCGCAGAACCAGCGGCTGACGATCAACGCGGCGACCAACCCGCTGCCGGTCGGGTCGACCGAGACGATCTCGGGAACGCTCCAGGCGGGTGCCGGCCAGCTGATGACGCTGGTGGCGTCGACCGACGACAGGGGCTACGTCCCGGTCGCGACGGCGACGGCTGACGCGGGCGGTGCGTACACGTTCACGCAGGCGCCGATCAACAACACGTTCTACCGGGTCACGGGTGCCGGCAAGTCGTCGTCGGTGCTGTTCGTCGGGGTCAAGGACGCGATCACCTCGACCGTCTCGGCGACCACGGTGGCGGCCGGCCAGTCGGTCACCTTCGGCGGGTCGGTGACGCCGAACAAGACCGGCCACGTGATCTACCTCCAGCGCCAGAACGCCAGCGGGTCGGGCTTCCACACGGTCGTCGTCGCGACGGTCGCCGGCAACTCGACCTACGCGATCACGAGGACGCTCTACACGGCCGGTACGAAGGTGTTCCGGGTCCTGATCCCGGGCGGCCCCGACAACCAGGGGGCGGCGACCGCGCCGGTGAGCATCACGGTCACCGCGTAGCGGCCGGCCGTGGGGGGCCGTGGGGGGCCGTGGGGGGCGGGTTGGCCGATCAGCGAGGAATCGCAGCGACCACCGTCTTGAGGTGAGGGGCCCGGCGCCGGACTTGGCGCCGGGCCTCTGCTGCGGCGGCGACCGCAGCGGGGTGAGGGGAATCCCTCGGATGTGGAGGTTGGGGGTTTCGCCAGACGGCGTCGTTCGTCACGCTCTGCGCCACGACGGTCGATCGGTCTGCTCGTGGGCGGCCGCGACCACACCTCCCTGGCCGACCCCAAGGCTTGACACGCCCCGGACGGCTGGGTACCGTCACCGATCGTAAGCTGGATACGGGGGACCGACTGCGGGCGAGAGCCATGCTGGTCCCAGAGCATGGCGGGAGGACTGGGGAGATGCGCAAGCGGATCGTCGTGGCGGCGCTCGGAAGCTGCATCGCGGGGCTGTTGGTCGTCGCGCTGGTCGGGGGATCGACGATCGCGCAGGCGCTCAGCTACGGGCACCTCAACCAGATCCAGAAGCGGATCCTCTCGGGCTTCGCGTCGAGCGAGATCGCCGGGGCGGGTGCGGCTCCCGCCGTGCTGCCCGCTGCCGGGTCGCTGCGGCCGGCCGGCGCGCTTGAGAACTACGCTCCGCTCGGCGGCGGCAGCTGCGGGCAGTTCCTGGCATCGAACGTCAAGGTCAACCAGAACTGCCTGAACGTGACCGACGCCGATCTCCAGGGCCGTGCCCAGGCGCAGAACGAGACGTCGATCGCGCAGGATCCGTCTTCGCCGACCCACCTCGTGGCGAGCTTCAACGACTACCGCCGGGGGGACGGTCAGTGCGGTGCGGCGTTCAGCGTGGACGCGGGTCTCCACTGGAACGACACGAGCGTGCCGATGTCCTTCACGCGCGGCCAGCCGACCTTCGGGTCCGACCGCCAGTACTGGCAGGCCGGCGGTGACACGTCGGTGGCGTGGGACACGAAGGGCAACGCGTATCTCTCGTGCCAGGTCTTCAACCGCGGAGCTCCGCCGACTTCGAACCCGGACCTCTCGAGCGCTTTCTACGTCTTTCGCTCGACGCAGAATCACGGGGCGTCGTGGAACTTCCCGGGACGGCCGGTGGCCGAGAGCTCAGACCTCTCGGGGAGCGGCGTGCCGGCCTTCGAGGACAAGCAGCTGCTGAGCGTCGACAATCACCCGGGGAGTCCGTTCCAGGACCGCGTCTACGTGAGCTGGACCGAGTTCTCCGCGGACGGGAGCGCGTACATCTGGGAGGCGTACTCCTCCGACTACGGTGAGCATTTCAGCCCGCGGCACCTCGTCAGCCAGAGCAGTCCCTTCTGCACGAACACGTTCGGCGCGGGGACGCCGAACGGGAACTGCAACGAGAACCAGTTCTCCCAGCCGTTCACCGGACGGGACGGCGCGCTCTACGTCGCGTACGCGAGCTTCAACAACCAGGCATCGAAGCCAGGGGATCCGGGCGGCGACGTGGGCGGCGACGCGGTCGTCGCGGCGGGCGACAACCGCTACCAGATGCTGCTGGCGAAGTCGCTCGACGGCGGGAACACGTTCTCGGCTCCGGTCAAGGTCGGCGACTACTACGACCTGCCCGACTGCCCGACCTACGAGGCGGGCAAGGATCCCGGCCGGTCATGCGTGCCGGAGAAGGGCGCCACCGCCAACTCGTTCTTCCGGGCGACGAACTACCCGTCGGGAGTGGTCAACCCGACCAACCCGCGCCAGGTGGTCGTGACCTTCGGGTCGTACATCAACGCCCATTCCAAGGAGGCCAACGGCTGCGTGCCGGCCGGCTTCAGCGCCGCGGGCAACCCGGTCTACGACGGGGTCAAGACGGCGGGGGCGTGCAACAACGACATCCTTGTCAGCGTGTCCAACGACGGGGGGGCGACCTTCACGGGGACGAGCACCGATCCGCGGTCGCTGACCAGCGTCAACCAGGACGCCGGGCAGGCGGCGAGCGACCAGTTCTGGCAGTGGGCCGACTTCACGCGGACGGGGACGCTCGCGGTCTCCTACTACGACCGCCAGTACGGGGCCGACGAGGCGAGCGGAGCCTCAGACATCAGTCTCTCGGGATCGCGGAACCTCACCGGCTTCGCGACCCGGCGGATCACCTCGTCGTCGATGCCGCCGCCGACCGAGTTCGAGGGGCTCTTCTTCGGCGACTACGCGGGCCTCTCGGCGCTCGATCTGGCCCATCCGCTGTGGTCGGACACGCGCAACGCGACCGTGTTCCTCTGTCCTGGGACGGGCACCCCGACCACCGCGCCGGCGGTCTGCACCGGCCCGGGGGCCAATGCGAACCCGGCCAACGACCAGGACGCCTTCACCGACGTCTCGCTGGTGCCCTTCACCCTGCTGCCGTCGCACTGAGACGGGCCGAGCCGGCCGAGCCGGCCTCGCCGGGCGGGGCCGCGAGGCAGACGGGCCGGAGGGCAGTGAGCCGGATGACGGCGGGCTTGGAGCCGCGAGCCGCCGAGATCCTGGCTGCGGGCCTACTCGGCCGTGCCGAAGTTCTGCGTGTAGGTCGCGCCGGAGCCGCCGAGGCCGAGGACCGAGGGGACCGCGGCGGTGATGCCGATGCCGGTCTGCTTGAACGTCGGATCGAGGATGTTGGCCCGGTGGGGGGCGGAGCTCATCCAGTTGGCGACGGTCGCGTCCGGGGTCGCCAGCGAGTCGGCGCCGGCGGCGATGTTCTCGCCGAGGTCGAGGACCCGGGCGACAGTCGCGAAGCCGGCGGCCACGACGCGGCTGAGGGGGTCGGCGCCGGAGGGCGAGTCGTGATCGAAGTAGTTGCCGGAGACCATGTCGTCGGAGTGGGCCTGCGCGGCGGCGTCGAGCGCGGTGTTCTCACGCAGCGGGTCGAGACCGGCGGCCGAGCGCTGCTGGTTGATCAGACAGAGGGTCGCCGCGCGGATCTGGGCGAGGTTCGCGCTGGTTGGGATCAGGCCTCCATCGACGCAGGGCGCGGTCGACGCGGACGAGTAGACCGAGGCGGCGGCCTGCGGGGTCTGAGACGAAGCCGTGGCGATGATCGGGGCGTGCGCCTTCTTGTGGTGAGACACCTTGATCCGCCGTGTCCTCTTGTGGGAGGCGGTCTTGTGGGCGGCGGTCGAAGCGTGGTGGGCGACCTTGGTCGCGTGCCCGCGAGCGGCGGACGCTGAAGCGGGGGCCGGAGCGATGATCGCCGCGCCGACAAGGGTCATCGCGAGGACGCTGATCTTCCGTGAATGCTGGGACTTACGGGCCATTTCGTTGCCTTCCGGGAAATTCAGACGGCTTGCATCCCTGTTATCGGGACGACTTGACCGGGCTTCGACGTGGGCCGCGAAAACGTGGACGGTCGTTCGATCTCGGGGGCCCCACGGCTCCGTGAGAGCAGGTCTTGCACGCTCTTTTGGGAGACTTGCGAGTCGTCGCTCCCCCAGACCAGGAGACCGCTCATGTCCGTGAACAGCTTTGGTGCCCGTGGCGAGCTCACGGTCGGCGAGCGGACGTTCGAGATCTTCCGCCTGGACGCGCTCGAGCCGGCCTTCGACATCGGGAGGCTTCCCTTCTCCCTGAAGATCCTCCTCGAGAACCTACTGCGGACCGAGGGCAACGGGGCCGTGCTCGCGGCCGACGTCGAGGCACTGGCCGGCTGGGATCCGGCGGCGGTGCCCAGCAAGGAGATCGCCTTCACGCCGGCCCGGGTCCTGATGCAGGACTTCACGGGGGTGCCGGCGGTCGTCGACCTGGCGGCGATGCGCGACGCGATGGCGGCGATGGGCGGGGATCCGGCGAAGATCAACCCACTCGTTCCGGCCGAGCTGGTGATCGACCACTCGGTCCAGGTCGACGTCTCGGGCACGCACGATGCCTTCCGGCGGAACGCCGAGCGGGAGTTCGAGCGCAACGAGGAGCGCTACGCGTTCCTCCGCTGGGGCCAGGACGCCTTCCGCCGGTTCAAGGTCGTGCCTCCGGACACGGGCATCGTCCACCAGGTCAACCTCGAGTACCTCGCGCGGGTCGTCTTCGTCGACGACGCGACCGGCCGGGCTTACCCGGACACGCTTGTCGGGACCGACTCGCACACGACGATGGTTAACGGGCTCGGCGTCCTCGGGTGGGGGGTCGGCGGAATCGAGGCGGAGGCGGCGATGCTCGGCCAGCCGATGCCGATGCTGATACCCCAGGTCGTCGGCTTCCGCCTCCACGGACGGCTCCCCGAGGGAGCGACGGCGACCGACCTGGTGCTGACCGTGACCCAGCAGTTGCGCTCGCACGGGGTGGTCGGGAAGTTCGTCGAGTTCTACGGCGCCGGCCTGGCCAACCTGCCGCTGGCCGACCGGGCGACGATCGGCAACATGTCTCCGGAGTTCGGGTCGACCTGCGCGATCTTCCCGATCGACCAGGAGACGCTCCGCTACCTCGAGCTCTCCGGACGGCCGGCCGACCAGATCGAGCTGGTCGAGGCCTACGCCCGGGCGCAGGGCCTCTGGCACGACGGGGATTCGGTAACCCCGATCTACTCAGAGCTCCTGTCACTCGACCTGGCGAGCGTGGTTCCGAGCATCGCCGGACCGAAGCGACCGCAGGATCTGGTCAAGCTGAGCGAGGCGCAGGAGTCGTTCAGGGGGGCGCTGTCGCATTACCTGCCGGACGACGAGCATCCCGATGCCGGGAAGTTCTCGTCCCAGGAGACGGGCTCGTGGATGTCGTTTCCGGCGTCCGACCCCCCGTCGAACGCCGATCCGGGACCGCACGCGGCGGCGATGGCGCGGGCGGCGGCCGAGGCGGGCCGGGTTCGCGAGGAAGGCGTCCATCCCGCGCCGCCGGCGGCCACCCGGGTTCGTCTGCAACTGGGCGACGGGCGGGAGACCGAGCTCAACCACGGGCACGTCGTGATCGCGGCGATCACGAGCTGCACGAACACGTCGAATCCCTCGGTGATGATGGCCGCGGGGATCCTCGCGCGGAACGCGGTCGCCCGGGGGTTGCGGACGCGGCCGTGGGTCAAGACGTCGCTCGCGCCGGGGTCGAAGGTCGTCACCGAGTACCTCGATCGGGCGGGGCTGACCGAGCCGTTGGAGACGCTTGGGTTCCACCTCGTCGGCTATGGGTGCACGACGTGCATCGGCAACTCGGGGCCGCTGGCGCCGGAGATCTCGGCGGCGGTCAACGAGAACGACCTCGCGGTGGTCTCGGTCCTCTCGGGCAACCGGAACTTCGAGGGTCGGATCAACGCCGACGTGAAGCTGAACTACCTCGCCTCGCCGCCGCTGTGCGTCGCCTACGCGCTGGCCGGGTCGATGGACTGCGACATCGTCGCGGACCCGCTCGGGGTCGCCGAGGACGGAACCCCCGTCTACCTGCGGGATGTCTGGCCGACCGAGCGGGAGGTGGCCGAGGCCGTCGAGCGGGCGGTCCACTCGGACATGTTCCGCAAGAGCTACGGCGAGGTCTTCGACGGGGACGAGCGGTGGCAGGGGCTCGTGATCCCGACGGGGGACAGGTTCGTGTGGGACGACGACTCGACCTACGTCCGCCGGCCGCCGTTCTTCGAGTCGCTCAAGGCGCAGGCCGACCCGATCACCGACATCGGCGGCGCCCGGGCGCTGGCGGTGCTCGGCGACTCGGTGACGACAGACCACATCTCGCCGGCCGGTTCGATCCAGCGGGACGGGCCGGCCGGAACCTACCTCAAGGCGCTCGGTGTCGTGCCCAGCGAGTTCAACTCGTACGGGTCGCGGCGGGGCAACCACGAGGTGATGATGCGGGGGACCTTCGCGAACATCCGCCTGCGCAACCACCTGGCCCCGGGGACGGAGGGCGGGGTGACGCGCCACCTGCCGGACGGGGAGGTCATCCCGATCTACTACGCGGCGATGCGCTACCAGGTGGAGGGCGTACCGCTGATCGTGCTCGGCGGCAAGGAGTACGGGTCGGGATCATCGCGCGACTGGGCGGCCAAGGGAACGGCTCTGCTCGGAGTGCGGGCGGTGATCGCCGAGAGCTTCGAGCGGATCCACCGGTCGAACCTCGTCGGGATGGGCGTCCTCGCCCTCCAGTTCGCTCCCGGCGAGAATGCCGCGTCGCTGGGCCTGACCGGGGAGGAGGAGTTCGCGATCACGGGAGTGGCCGACGAGCTCAACGCCGGCCGCCTGCCGATCCACGCGACCGTCCGGGCCGGAGAGGTCGAGTTCGAGGTGAGGGTGCGGATCGACACGCCGAAGGAGGCCGACTACTTCCGCCACGGGGGGATCCTCCAGTACGTGCTGCGCCAGCTGCTCGCCTCCGACTAGGCCCCGTCAACCCAAGTAGACAGTTGCCGGAGTCAAGCAACTACTTCTTCAAAGACAGCAGCACGCCCACCCCACCCCAACCCACCCACCCCCGCGGCGAGCGACCCGAAGCCGGCGACCCCGGCGACCCCGGCGACCACGGCGACCCCGGCGGCTCAGCCGCGAACGAGCCGCTTGTAGGTCAGCCGGCGCGGCCGGTCGGCCTCGGCGCCGAGGAGCTCCCGGCGGTGCTCCTCGTAGGCCTCGAAGTTCCCCTCGAACCACGTGACCTGGCTGTCGCCCTCGAAGGCGAGGACGTGAGTCGCGACGCGGTCGAGGAACCACCGGTCATGGGAGATCACGACGGCGCACCCGGCGAACGACAGCAACGCCTCCTCCAATGCCCGGAGGGTGTCGACGTCGAGGTCGTTGGTCGGCTCGTCGAGCAGGAGGAGGTTCCCACCGCGGCGCAGGAGCTTCGCCAGATGGACGCGGTTGCGCTCTCCGCCGGAGAGCTTGCCGACCCGGGTCTGCTGGTCTGAGCCCTTGAAGTTGAAGGAGGCCGTGTACTGGCGGGAGTTGACCCACCGGCCGCCGACCTGGATCTGGTCGAGGCCTCCGGAGATCTCCTCCCAGACGTTCTTCTCGGGGTCCAAGGCGTCGCGCGACTGGTCGACGTAGGCGAGCTCGACGGTGTCGCCGATTCGCAACGCGCCGCCGTCGGGCTGCTCCTCGCCGGTGATCATCCGAAACAGCGTGGTCTTGCCGGCGCCGTTGGGGCCGATCACGCCGACGATCCCGCCGCGGGGCAGGGAGAAGGACAACGACTCGATCAGCAGCCGGTCGGTATAGCCCTTGGTCAGGCCGTCGGCCTCGACGACGACGTCGCCGAGCCGGGGGCCGGCGGGGATGTGGATCTGGACCTGGTCGAGCTTGACCTCGGACTCCTGGGCGAGCAGGGCGTCGTAGTTGGCGAGCCGGGCCTTGGCCTTCTTGCGCCGGCCCTTGGCGTTGCTGCGGACCCACTCGAGCTCGGAGGCGATCGTCCGCTGGCGGGAGACCTCCTGCTTCTCGGACTGGGCGAGGCGGATCTGCTTCTGCTCGAGCCAGCCGGAGTAGTTGCCCTCGTAGGGGATCCCGCGTCCGCGGTCGAGCTCGAGGATCCAGCCGGCGACGTTGTCGAGGAAGTAGCGGTCGTGGGTCACCGCGACGACGGTTCCCTTGTACTCGGCGAGGTGGTGCTCGAGCCAGTCGACCGACTCGGCGTCGAGGTGGTTCGTCGGCTCGTCGAGCAGCAGGAGATCGGGCTGGGAGAGGAGCAGGCGGCAGAGGGCGATCCGGCGGCGCTCGCCGCCTGAGAGCAAGGTGACGTCGGCGTCGGGCGGCGGACACCGCAGGGCGTCCATCGCGTGCTCGATCATCCCGTCGAGGTTCCAGGCGACGGCCGCGTCGATCTGCTCCTGGAGGCTGGCGAACTCGTCGGCGGTCTCGTCGGAGTAGTTGGCGGCGATCAGGTTGAAGCGCTCGACGAGGGCGTGGATGTGGGCGACGCCTTCGAGGACGTTGCCGCGGGCGTCCTTGGTCGGGTCGAGCTGGGGCTCCTGCTCGAGCAGGCCGACGGTCGCGCCGGCGGCGAGCTCGGCGTCGCCGCGGTAGTCCTTGTCGAGACCGGCCATGATCTTCAGGAGGGTCGACTTGCCGGAGCCGTTGTAGCCGAGCACGCCGATCTTGGCTCCCGGAAGGAAGGCCAGCGTGATGTCCTTGAGGACGGTCTTGTCCGGCGGGAAGGACCGGGACATCTTGTACATCTGAAAGACGTATTGAGGCGCCATGGACTGGTGAGGATAGAGCGTCGGGGCGTTCTTCTCCGGTCGTCGGCCGCGGCTCGGTAACGTGATCCGGTGAAATGGCGAGTCTCTTCGATCTCGAGCAGGCGCTCCTCCTCCTCGAGCTCGAGCCGCCCTTCGACCAGCGGGAGGTCCAGCTGGCGAGAAGGCGGATGGCCAAGCAGTGGCATCCGGACATCGCGCCGCCGGGCCGCCAGGTCGAGCATCAGCGCCATCTCCAGGCGGTCAACCAGGCGGCCGACGAGCTCGAGCGGCTGGCCGAGGGCTCGCGGGGGGGCCAGGTCTCCCGCAACGCCGTCAAGGTGTCGGCGGCGGCGACCCGGGCGGCGCGGGCGGAGGCGGGGCGGCGGGCCTACGAGGAGCAGGAACGCGCGCGGAAGGCCGATACCGAGCGGGCGGTCCACGATCCGTTCGGGAGCCGGGCGCCGGACCATTCGGTGGTCCACCGGTACGCGAGGTGCCTGGCCTACCCCGAGTGGGGGGTCGGCTCGGTGACGGGCGTGTACTTCTCGGGCGAGGGGGACGAGATCCAGCAGTGGGCACGGGTCGCCTTCAGCCACGGGGTGCGAACGGTCCCGGCGGGGAGCCTCCAGTTCGTCGACTTCTCCAAGCCGGATGCGGGCGCGGCGCGGGTCCAGCGGTTCATGATCGCCGCACAGCACGCGCTAGCCGAGGGAAAGTACGAGCTGGCCGCGAGGCGGCTGATCTACGCGCGGGACGCCGATCCGGCGGACGTGGCGGTGCTGCGGCTGATGACGCTGGCCTTCTGGCAGGCGGGGAACCTCGAGGCCGCGGGGCGGGCCGTGCGCGACTGGGCGCGGGTCGAGCCGAGCCGGCCGGCGGCCCACCGGTTCGCGGCGCGGATCTACGAGGACATCGGGGCGATCGACCTGGCTGCCGAGGCGGCCGAGCGGGCGGCCGAGCGGGCGCCGGGCGATGCGGGGGAGTGGGAGCGTCTCGGCCGGCTGCGGCTGCGCCTGCTGCGGCGCGACGGCGCGCTCGATGCCTTCGAGCGGGCGCAGGGGCTGGGCTTGAGCACCGAGGGCCTGCTCGACCTGGCGCTCGCGCGCCAGCTGGGCGGGGACGTCGGCGGGGAGGTCTCGGCCTGCGAGCAGGCGGTCAGCCTGAGCCCGGAGTCGAAGGACGCGGCGTCGCGATTGGCCCACGCCCTGGCGCGGACCGAGCGCGTGGGGGAGTGCCTGGAGGCGTGCGAGCGGGCGCTCGCGCTGGGGGCCGGGTACGAGGTCCGGGAGTTGCGGCGGCGGGTCCGCCAGGCCGAGCCGCGGGTCCTGCCCCAAGCCTGAGGGAGCCGGTCGCCGGGGGGCGTGGTCCGCGCCGGGCGGGGGCCTATGATCCGTGTTGTCCGTCGAGTGCGTAGAAGGTTGTTACATGACCGGAATAATGAACCCAATCCATCTTGCCTTCATCGCGATGGTCGCGTTGATCTTCCTCGGCCCCAAGCGCCTGCCGGAGCTCGCAAAGACGCTGGGCTCGGGCCTCAAGGAGTTCCGGGAGACGATCAGCCTCGACCACAGTCCGGATCACCCGGAGGCCTACTCGCCGGAGGCGCACGCGCCGGCCACAGCGGCGCTCGCCACCCCGCTGGCCCCGGTTCCGCCGCTCGCGCCGTCCGTGGCTACCCGCACCGCGGCTCCGGTTCCGCCGCTGGCCCCGCCGGTCGCGATGGGCTCGGTGGCTCCGGTTGCGCCGCTCGCGCCGGGCGTGAGCGTCCTGCATCCGCGGGTCGAGACCGCTTCGCCGCAGCCGCCCGACGCGGCTTAGACGAGTTCTTTCGGGCCACGCGCGCCGGCTCGGGCGACGCCCGGCTGCTCCGCGGGGGTCCGGCGGGGGCCTACCTCGGTCTACCTCGGGCCGGCCCGGTGAGTCGTCCAGGGTTTCACAGGGGAGTCGGATGGATATTGGACGGGACTGCGAGGGCCGCGTACGGTTCTCGGTGCAGACTCTCTCCGTAGCAGCAGAGCTGGCGACGCCCCCGGAACTCCCACGTTTCCGGGGGCGTCTGCCGTTCTGGGGAGACTCGGCGGAATTTTTGGGCAGCCACCAGAAATCCGCGGCCGGACCGGCAGCAGTCACCGAATCGATATTCACCGCGCCCGTCGGGATCGGGCGCCGATCGTCACCGACGCCGGCGGGTCACTTCTGGATCCGCGAGGGCTTCCCGGTGGTCGCGTCGGCTCGCGCCGCCTACGGGCCGTACGCCCTGGGGACGAGTGCGTATTCGGTGTTTCCGGGGTGGCCGGGCGGGGGTGTCATCGGAATCCACGGTTCCAGCCACCCGATCGTCGGTCCGTCGACCTCCGGCTGTGTCACCCTGCGCGATGACCAGGGTCTCCGGCTGGCGAGCCTTGTGTCGATCGGCACGCCGGTCTGGGTCAAGTGAGCCGTATACCGGATTCACCGTAAATCCCGCCGGCGACCCGCCTGCCGCGCGGCGCGTCGGTCCGGCCGGAGCCGTAGTCTGGGCGCCATGCGTCTGATCATCGCCCGCTGCGAGGTCAACTACTCCGGACGGCTGTCGACGGCCCTGTCGATGGGCGTTCGGATGCTGATGATCAAGGCCGACGGAACGTTCATGGTCTGGGCCGACGGCGGCGGTTCGAGCGTCAAGCCGCTGAACTGGATGACCCCGCCGACTGCGATCGACGAGGACGGGAGTCCGCCGGGGCGGATCGTCGTCCGCAAGATCAAGGGCGACGAGGTCCTCGACATCCTGATCGACGAGGTCCTCTTCGACGTCGCCCACGACATGGGCGACTCGGGCGGTCTCGAGAAGGACGGGGTCGAACGCCATCTCCAGGAGCTCCTGGCCGACCGGCCGACCTGGTGCGGCGAGGGGTTCCGCCTGATGCGGCGGGAATGGCCGACCGACATCGGTCCGGTCGACCTGATGTGCCGGGACGAGGCCGACCAGTGGATCGCCGTCGAGATCAAGCGGATCGCGACGATCGACGCTGTCGAGCAGCTCGCCCGGTACCTCGAGCGGATCCGCCTCGACCCGGCGATGGCAGACTGCCGCGGGGTCCTCGCGGCCCAGCAGTTCAAGCCGCAGGCCCGGGTCCTCGCCGACGCCCGCGGGATCGCCTGCGTCGAGGTCGATCTGGCCGTGCTGCGCGACGGGCGCGAGCCCGAGCTCAAGCTCTTCGTCGCCTGACGGGCGGCTATCCTCGCACCCTGATCGCGACCGGAGTGTGGCAGTTGTGGAAATTCCCAAGCCGACAGATCACGACAAGGACCGGTTTCGGTCGATCGTCCCCGACGCTCCGGGCGTCGAGGTGAAGCCGATGTTCGGCAACCTTGGGGCCTTCGTCAACGGCAACATGTTCATGGGTCTGTTCGGGCCGGCGATCGGCCTCAAGCTCGATGAGCCCGACCGCGAGACGTTGCTGGCGCTCGACGGGACCGGCCCGTTCGGACCGGCCGAGCGCCCGATGGGCGGCTACGTCTCACTTCCCGAGGCCTGGGACGGGTCCGAGGTCGAGCCGTGGGCCGCGAGATCGCTCGCCCACGTCAGCAGCCTCCCGGCGAAGATCGCCAGGCCGAAAACGGCGAAGAGCGCCGGGCCGAAGGCGGCGAAGAGCGCCAGGCCGAAGCCGGCGAAGGAGAAGTAGGAGCGACTCAGGCCCGTTCGAAGACGACCGCGTCCCCCCGCTCGAGCGGCAACTCGGGGTCCGGCCTGACCGAGCGCCGGTTGAGCTCGACCCGGACGCCCCCACCCAGGATCAGCCCGGCCGTCTCCGCGAGGCCGCCGAGCGTCGCGGCCCTGACCGAGTCGATCGGACTCCCCCGCCCGCTGGGTGGCCGTCGGCCCCAGCTCACGGCGATCACCGGCGCCGGCCGACCCCGGGCCTGTGCATAGGCCTGCGGGTCGTTGAGGTTCACCAGCGACTCGAGCTCCGGATCGCCGGCGGCGATCCCGGGGTTCGCGAGTAGGGCCGCGCGGTCGAGGCCGTTGACCTGGCAGCGGTCGAACAGCCGGCTGACGCGTCGCTCGCCGGCGGCGAGGAGGTCCTCGAGAACCGGGAGCAGGCTCGTCCGGTAGACGGCCGCCAGCGGCTGCCACCGCCGGCCGACGACCGGCACGCAGATCTCGTGCCCCGGGTCGATCCCGCCGACCACGGCTCCGACGAATGACGTGTGGAGGAACGGGACGTCCGTCGAAGAGGCATACGCCAGCTCGGCCCGGTCGCCGAGCGCCCGCAGACCGGCGGCGAGCCCCTCGAGCGGTCCCCGGCCGGGATGGACGTCGTCGACGACCTCCCAGGAGGCCGGGAGCTCGGGCAGCGGCTGACCGACCGACCGGACGATCACGACCGGGCCGTCGACGCTCCGCTCGACGAGACCGGCGACCCGCCGCAGGAGGGTCGAACCGTGCCATTCCAGCGACGCCTTGGCCGTCCCCATCCGCGACGACCGGCCGCCGGCGAGGACGATGGCACCGACCACGGCTACTCCCCGTGGATCGTCGCGACCAGGGTCCGCGGGCCGCCGGCGTCCCTGTGCTCGCAGAGGTAGATCCCCTGCCACGTCCCCAGCCGGAGCCGGCCGCCGGCGATCGGGAGGGTCACCGACGGGCCGATCAGGATCGCCTTGACGTGGGCCGGCATGTCGTCGGGGCCCTCGTCGGTATGGGTCCACGGCGAGTCCTCGGAGACCTCGCGGGCAAACCACGACTCGAGATCCCGGCGGACGTCGGGGCTGGCGTTCTCGTTCAAGGCCAGCGAGGCCGACGTGTGGGCGATCAGGATGTGGAGCAGGCCGGTCGAGACCGACCCGAGCTCAGGCAGAGCGTCGAGGACGTCCCGCGTGATCAGATGGAAGCCCCGGCTGCGGGGTCCGAGGCGAAGCTCCCGCTGGACCCACATTCATCGCTCGCCGGGCGTCTTGGCCGGGAACTGCGAGATCGGGCGGGACGCGTCGAGCGCCGTGCGGACGATCCGGCTCTGCTCCTCGGCGTGGCTGGCCGGATAGCCCTCGCCCGGGCTGGCCCGCTCGGGCCGGCCGACGTAGCCGAAGGCCAGATGCCGGGGGAGGATCTGCCGCAGGCGGGCCGACATGTGCGCCCGGGCGCCCATGTTCCGCGGCTCCTCCTGGCACCAGGCGACCTCCCGGAGCTGGGGGTACCGATCGATCAGCGCGAGCAGTTCGCCCTCGGGGAACGGGTAGAGCAGCTCGACCCGGCCGATCGCGACCTCGTCGTTCCCGGCGCGGTCGGGGTGGCCGGCCAGGTCGTAGTAGATCTTCCCGGTGCAGAGGACCAGCCGCCTGACCTGCGACTCGGCGATCCGCGGCTCCCCGAGCACCGGGAAGAAGCGGGCCTCGGAGAGGTGCTCGATCCGGTTGGTCGCCTGCGTCAGGCGCAGCAGCGACTTCGGGGTCATCACGATCAGCGGCCGTTGCTTGGCGACCCTGGCCTGCCGGCGGAGGAGGTGGAAGTACTGGGCGGGGGTCGTCAGGTTCGCGACGCGGATGTTGCCCTCGGCCGTCAGCTGGAGGAATCGCTCGAGGCGGCCTGAGCTGTGCTCGGGCCCCGAGCCCTCGTACCCGTGGGGGAGGAGCAGCGTCAGCCGGGACGTCTGGCCCCACTTGGCGAGTCCGGAGACGATGAACTGGTCGACGATCACCTGGGCGGCGTTGACGAAGTCGCCGAACTGCGCCTCCCAGACGACGAGCGTCTCCGGGGCCTCCTGGCTGTAGCCGTACTCGAAGCCGAGGCAGCCGATCTCAGACAGGGGGCTGTTGTGGAGCTCGAGCGGCGCCAAGGAGCCCGGGAGGTTCTGGATCGGGCAGACCGTCTGTCCGGTGATCGCGTCGTGGAGGACGGCGTGCCGCTGGCTGAAGGTTCCCCGCTCGGCGTCCTGTCCGGTCAGCCGGATCGGCGTCCCCTCGGTCAGGAGCGAGGCGAACGCCAGGGCCTCGGCGTGAGCCCAGCCGATCCCCCCGTCCGGGCCGAGCGCTTGGCGGCGACGCTCGAGCTGGGGGGCGAGCTTCGGGTGGACGGTGAAGCCGTCGGGGACCTGGAGGAGCTCGTGGTTCAAAGCGGCCAGCCGCTCGGCCGAGACCGCGGTCTTGACGTCGGGGGACGGGGTCCGGTCAAGCGTGTACTCGCCCGTCGCCTGCTCGACGTTCCCCGCCGCCAGGGCGTCGGCGATCCGCTGCTTGAGCTCCTGGTGGCGGTTGGTCAGGTTGTCCCAGATCTCCTGGCGCTCGCGGTCGACCTCGGCCGCCGAGATCGTCCCCTCGGCGACGAGAAGGTCAGCCCACAGCTCGCAGACGCGCTTCTTGTTCTTGATCTTCGTGTACATCTCCGGCTGGGTGTAGGAAGGCTCGTCGGCCTCGTTGTGTCCGAACCGCCGGTAGCCGATCAGGTCGATCAGGACGTCGTGACCGAACGACTGCCTGAAGGCGAAGGCCAGGCGGACGGCCGAGACGCAGCCGGCGACGTCGTCGGCGTTGACGTGGATGATCGGGACGTCGAAGCCCTTCGCCAGGTCCGATGCCCACCGGGTCGACCGGGCGTCGTCCGGATCGGTCGTGAAGCCGACCTGGTTGTTGGTGATCAGGTGGAGCGTCCCGCCGACCTTGTAGCCGTCGAGCCCCTGGAGGTTGAAGGTCTCGGCGACGACTCCCTGGGCCGGGAAGGCCGCGTCCCCGTGGATCACGATCGGGAAGGCCGCGTCGGTGTCGTGGCGGGTGTGGCGCCCCGCCCGCGTCGTCTGGGCCGCCCGGGTCGCGCCGACGACGACCGGCGAGACGAACTCCAGGTGGGACGGGTTGGACTCGAGGTTGACGAGGATCGACTCGCCGTTGGGCAGCTCGTAGGACCCCTGGGCCCCGTGGTGGTACTTGACGTCGCCGGTCCCGCCCTGGGGGATCGTCGTCACGGCCTTGAGCGTCGATGCGCCCTCGAACTCGGCGAAGATCGTCTCGTACGGGCGGCCGAGGTTGTGGGCGAGGACGTTCAGCCGGCCGCGGTGGGCCATCCCGATCACGACCTCGTGGCCGCCGGCGGCCGCCGCCAGCTGGATCATCTCGTCGAGCATCGGCACCGTCATGTCGAGGCCCTCGATCGAGAACTGCTTCTGCCCGAGGTAGGCCTTGTGCATGAAGCGCTCCATCGCGTCGACCTCGATCAGCCGTCGCAGGAGTGTCGTGCGCTCGTCGCGGGTCAACGGCTGGCGGAAGGCGCCCGACTCGATCTTCTCGCGGAGCCAGACCCGCTGGCGGTGGGAGGCGATGTGCTCGATCTCGAAGGCCATCGTCCCGCAGTAGGTCTCCCGCAGGTGCGGCAGGGCCTCGGCCAGCGTCTCGCCGGCCACGTGCATCCGGAGGATCCGGGCGGGGATCTTCGCCATCAGCTCCTGAGTCAGCCCGAGCGGGCCCGGCTCGAGCGACGGGTCGCCCTCCGGCTCGATTCCGAGCGGATCGAGCCGGGCAGCCAGGTGGCCGTGGGTCCGGTGGGCCCGGACGAGGGAGACGGCCGCCTGGACGGCCTGGAGGAGCTCTTCGTCGTGGGCCGAGACCTGACCCATCGTCCGGCCGCCGACGGCCTGGACACCGGCCGTCGACGAGACGCTCGGGTCGCCGGCGTGGCGGGGGGCGCCGGCGTGGGCTGCCGCCCGGGGGCCGGCCGCCGGCGGTGGGGGGAAGGTCGAGAGGGCGAGGCCGAGCGCGGCGAAGACCCCCTCGTAGAAGGACCGCTCGTCCTGGAGGTAGTCCTCGACCCGCGCGAGGAAGCGTCCCGACTCGGCCCCCTGGATGATCCGGTGGTCGTAGGTAGAGGTCACCGACATCACCTTCTCGGCGCCGATCTCCCGGCCGATCGCCCCGAGGCCGACCGGGTAGGCGATCGATCCGGTCGCGACGATCGTCCCCTGGCCGACCATCAGCCGCGGGATCGACGCGACCGTCCCCAGGCCGCCGGGGTTGGTCAGGGTCAGGTTGGCCCCGACCAGGTCGTCGGCTCCCAGCGTGTTCGTCCGGGCCTTCTCGACCAGCCGGTCGTAGGCCTCCAGGAACGCCGCGAAGCCGAGCCGGCCGGCGTCGGCGATCACCGGGACCATCAACGTCCGCGACCCGTCCTTCTTGACGACATCGACCGCCAAGCCGAGATTGACCGCCCCGTCGTCGATCCGTGTCGGCTTGCCGTCGGACTTTACGAAGTGGTGGGCCATCACCGGGATGTCGGTCGCCGCCCGGGCGATCGCGTAGGCGATCAGGTGGGTGTAGGAGATCTTCTGGCCGGCGGCCTTGAGCTGGCCCCGGCGCCAGTCGAGCACGCTGACGGTCATCGTCCGCAGGCTGGTCGCCGTCGGGATCTGACGGCTGTCGTCCATGTACTGGGCGAGCATCGCGGCAGCCCCCCGGAGCGTCTGGGCCTCTCCGTCGGGGCTTGCGCCGGCCGGCCGGCGGGCCGCGGGCGCGGCCTGGGGCGCGGGGGGGTGGGTGGAGGTCGGGGTCGCCGGAGCGTGGTGGGCCGGGGTCTGGATCGGGGGGCGGGGGGCGGTCGGGGTCGCCGGAGCGTGGTGGGCGGGGGCCGGGATCGCCGGAGGGTCGTGGAGCGCATCGAGGACGTCGGCCTTCGTGATCCGGCCGGACGTCCCGGTCCCCGCGAGCCCGTTCAGGTCGATGTGCTCGACGGCGGCGATCCGTCGGGCGACCGGTGAGGCCTTCGGCTGGTCGGCCGTTGCCGCGGCCCCGTTCGCCTCTCCATCGGTAGTCGCTTCGCCCGTGGTCGCCGCGGCCCCGTTCGTCGCCCCGGCTCCGTTCGTCGTCCGGGAGCTCGACGGGGACGGCGCGCTCGGCGTCTGGTGGGTCTGCTCGCCGCCGTTGGAGGCGTGCGGACGCTCCTGCGGTCCGCCGGTGTCGGCGGCGATCTCGGCGAGGAGCTCACCGACGCCGATCGTGTCGCCCTCGGCCCCGTGGATCGCGACGATCGTCCCGCTCGCGGTCGCAGGGACCTCGGCGTCGACCTTGTCGGTCGAGATCTCGACGATCGTCTCGTCGGCCGTGACCCGGTCGCCGGCCGCCTTGTGCCACTCGAGGATGGTCCCCTCGGATACCGAATCCCCCATCTGTGGCATTACGACTGCGATCGTGGCGATATCAGCCATCCGGATGGACTCTAGTGCCTTGGCAGGCCGGCTCCGGATGTTGCCGGGTCGGAAAGCGGCGGGGCCGGGGGCGCCGAGTCCGATCGTCGGCGGCGCTCCTCGCGGATGAAGGCGGCCGTCCCGACGAAGGGGCCGAAGCCGCCGAGGACGCAGACGGCGACCGCGAGATGCATCGGGATGGCTCGCTTGCGCAGGGCGGCCAGGCAGGCGAGGGACATCCCGATCCAGAGCAGGCCGTGGGCGAGCCCGAGGACGAACGTCTCGGGCTCGGGCTTCCC
Organism: Solirubrobacteraceae bacterium; assembly: GCA_034664295.1. Taxonomy (GTDB): domain Bacteria; phylum Actinomycetota; class Thermoleophilia; order Solirubrobacterales; family Solirubrobacteraceae; genus Palsa-513. The sequence goes on from JAXDHV010000032.1 coordinate 203,256, forward strand.
GCCGAGGAAGGCGGCGTAGAGGAGACCGACGTAGACGGCCGAGTGGACGAACGAGACGTACTTGAGGCGATTGAAGGTCAGCATTCGGCCGCGGTTCACGCGGCGAGGATCGAGGCCATCCGCCGGAGGGCGTCGTGGGCGTCCTCGGGCCAACGGCCGATGTCAGCCGGCCACCAGGCGTGGGCGTCGTGCTCGTCGTCGGGGACGACCTCCGCGCCGTCGGGGAGCCAGGCCATGCCGACGAACATGACGAGCTGATGGGGGAGGCAGAGGAGGGCCTCGGCGGTGACCCGTTCGGGTGTGACCGACCACTCCTCGCGGAGCTCGCGGACCAGCGTGTCGACGGGGTTCTCGCCGGCGTCGACCGCCCCGCCGGCTCCGAGGGCCCACCGGCCGGCCCAGGTCGACAGCCAGGGCGAGCGCCGGCCGGCGAGCCACCGACCGTCGGCCGAGCGGGTGACGCAGAGGGCGGCGATGCTCTGGGACGCGTTCTCGGAGACCAGGCGCAGCGCCCAGCGAATCGGCTGGATCTCCATCCGGAGCCCGGTCGGGGTCGGCGTGTGGCCGACGAGGCGGGCACCGATTCCGTCGTGGGCCGGCGATCCCCGGTCGAGGAGGGCCGTGATCGCGGCGTCGGCCGCGGCCGTCGCCTCGAGGCCGGGATCGTAGGGCTCGTCCTGCCAGTGGGCTTCGACGGCGTCGACCTCCCAGGGTCCGCGGGCGAGGATTCCGGATTGGGGGAGAGTCACCGTGCACAGGCTAGTTGCTGCTCCTGCGTGTCAACCTCCCGAGCAGGGCGACCGGTTTGGTCGGCGCTGTCGACACGAGCCCGCCGTTCTTCGGGCGCCGCGCGGCACTCCGCAGGCCCGCGCCGACCTGGGAGGCGCGCGGGCGGGATCGTCGTTAACCTGGCTCGCCGTGAACCGGTTCCCGCTCAGCTGCTGGTCGAGCCGGACGACCCGGGCGCCGGCGTGATCGCCGTCCTCGGTGCCGGAGGTGTCGGCGGCCTCGTCGCGTCGCTGCTCGACCGGGCGGGAATCGCGGCGACGGTGATCGCCAGGGAGGAGACCGCCGAGACGCTGCAGAGGCGGGGCTTCACCGTCAACAGCGTGCGCTTCGGCGAGTTCGCCGCCAACCCACGTGTCGTCAGCAGACTCGACACCGACCCCGACGTCCTGATCGTCGCGACCAAGGCCGGAGGACTCGAGGCGGCGCTCGAGCGGATCGGCGGCACCCCAGGGCTGGTCCTGCCCCTTCTGAACGGTCTCGACCACCTCCCGGTGCTCCGCGAGCGGTTCGGCACGCGGGCGGTCGCCGCGACGATCCGCGTCGAGGCCGACCGGCCGTCGCCCGGGGAGATCGTCCACAACAGCCACTTTCTTCGCGTCGAGATGGCCAGCGCAGATCCGGCCCGCCGACCGGCGATGGACGCCTTCGCTCCCCGGCTGGCTCAGGCCGGCATCGAGGCGGCCGTGCTCGATTCCGAGGCCCGGGTGATGTGGTCGAAGCTGGTCCGCCTGAACGCCCTCGCGTGTACGACGAGCGCTTCGGGTCTCCGGCTCGGCGAGCTGCGCGACGATCCGGTCTGGTGGCCGAGGTTGACCGCGGCGATCGACGAGGCGGTCGCCGTCGCGGCGGCTGAGGGAGCGGCCCTCGTTCCGGCGAAGGTGATCGTCGAGCTCCGCGAAGCCCACGCGACCCTGTCGAGCTCGATGGCCCGGGACATCGAGGCCGGCCGGGAGCCTGAGCTCGACGCGATCGTCGGATCGGTCCTCCGGGCCGCCGACCGCCACGAGATACGTGTCCCGACGATCGAATGGCTCGCCCAGGCGGTCGCCGACCGGGCCGGCATCCCGCCGCCCCGGCGGCTTGCCGGCGGCTGACCACTTTCGCGGTGGAGGCGGGGCCGGCGGGCCCGGCCGTGGCCGAGGGTCCGGGGGAACGTCTGTGGCGGTACTTCGAGCCGCCCGAGGGACAGCGAATGTCGGAGGTGCGAGGGAGTCCTGAGAAAACTAGTTGCAAAAGTTGGCGACTACTTTTTCGCGGGGGTGTGCAACGAGCCCCCCCCGATCTTGATGGACGTCGAGCCCCGCTCCGTGATGGCCACCAGCCGAAGCGCACGAGCCCTCTCCGAAGAAAGGGGACGGAGAGTCGCCTGCTATGGTTAGCCAAGCTAATTACATGCTCTCACCACCTACCCACACCAGCCCCCCAGCCCCCGCCAGCGCTCCGGCGCCAGCCCCAGCCCGCCCTCCGGCGCCAGCCCCCGCCCGCGCTCCGGGGCCGGCCCCCGCCCCCGCCCCGGCCCCAGCCCCACCCCAGAACAGGGAACTCGCCCGAGCCCTCGGGATCGCCGTCCTACGCTTCGGCCGGAGCCTGCGCCACCGCTCTGGCGTCGGGCTGTCCCCCTCCCTGATCTCCGCCCTCCTCACCGTCCGCCGGCACGGCCCGCTGACGCCGAGCGACCTGGCCGACCACGAGCGGGTCAAGCGGCCGACGGCGACCCGCTTCATCGCCTGCCTCGAGCACGCCGGTCTCGTCGACCGGACCGCCGACCCCGAGGACGGGCGCTCCTACCGGGTCGCGGTCACCCCCCGGGGCAGGGAGCTGCTGATCTCGGCCAGGCGCCAGCAGGATGCCTACCTCGCCGGCCGGCTCGAGACCCTCGAGCCCGACGATCTGGCGACGCTCGCGCGGGCCGCGGAGATCCTCGACCGGCTGACGGCCGGCGAAGCCCGCATCGACCAGTCGCAGGCCGCGGCGGAGGACCGACGATGAGGCTCGACCCGCCGCCTCAGCCCGAGTGGGCGACCGTCGCCTCGGGAACCCCGCTCCAGCGGGGACGGATCATCGGCCTGTTTCGGCCGTACCGCCGCCGGCTGGCGCTCGTCCTGCTGATCATCCTGATCTCCTCGGTTCTCAGCGCGATCTCGCCGTTCCTGCTCAAGGCGGTGATCGACGACGCGTACCCCCACCACGACACGAACCTCCTGACCATGCTGGTGCTCGGGATGATCGGGATCGCGATCGTCTCGAACGTCCTGACGGTCGGCCAGACCTATCTGTCGAACGTCGTCGGCCAGCGGGTGATGCACGACCTCCGGGCGTCGGTCTACCGCCACCTCCAGCGGATGTCCCTGGCCTTCTTCACGCGCAACCGGACCGGCGAGGTCCAGTCGCGGATCTCCAACGACATCGGCGGGATCGACAGCGTCGTGACCAGCACGGGGACGTCGATCGCCCAGAACGTGACGACCGTCGTCGCGACCGTCGTGGCGATGGTCCTCCTCAGCTGGCAGCTGGCGGTCTTCTCGCTCTGCCTGCTCCCGTTCTTCGTCTTCATGACCCGCCGGGTCGGCGAGGAGCGGCGGAAGATCACCAAGCAGCGCCAGGGCCGTCTGGCCGATCTCTCGTCCCTGGTCGAGGAGTCGCTCTCGGTCTCGGGGATGCTGCTCGGCAAGACGATGGGCCGCGGCGAGGACCTGACCGACCGGTTCGCCGGCCAGTCCAAGCAGGTCGCCGACCTCGAGGTCAAGTCGACGATGGCCGGCCGGTGGCGGATGTCGTCGATCCAGATGACCTTCGGGATCATGCCGCCACTTGTCTACTGGTTCGCCGGCCAGCACGCGATCGGCCTAGGCCACCCGATCCAGATCGGGACGGCGGTCGCGATCGCGACCCAGCAGACCCGCCTGCTCTTCCCGATCGGCCAGCTCCTCTCGGTCAACGTCAGCCTCCAGACGGCCCGGGCGCTGTTCGACCGGATCTTCGAATACCTCGACCTCCCGGTCGACATCACCGAGGCCGAGCACCCGGTCGAGCTCCGGACCGAGGAGCTGCTCGGCGAGGTCCGGCTCGAGGATGTCGCCTTCGCCTACACGCCGGACGGCCCGCCGACGCTCGACGGGATCAACATGGTCGTCCCGGCCGGGACCCGGACCGCCGTGGTCGGGGAGACCGGATCGGGCAAGACGACGCTCGGCTACCTGATCGCCCGCCTGTACGAGCCCCAGCGTGGGAGCGTGACGATCGACGGGGTCGACGTACGGGCGGCGAGCTTCGCGTCGCTCGCGGCGACCGTCGGCGTCGTCTCCCAGGAGACGTACCTCTTCCACGCGACGGTCCGCGAGAACCTCCGCTTCGCCAAGCCCGAGGCCACCGACGACGAGGTCGAGCGGGCCGCCCGGGTCGCCGCGATCCACGAGATGATCGACGCCCTCCCCGAGGGCTACGACACCGTCGTCGGCGAGCGGGGCTACCGGTTCTCGGGGGGTGAGAAGCAGCGGATCGCGATCGCCCGGACGGTCCTGCGAAACCCGCCGGTCCTCGTCCTCGACGAGGCGACCAGCGCCCTCGACACGCAGACCGAGCGCAACGTCCAGGAGGCGCTCGACAGACTGTCGGAGGGACGGACGACGATCACGATCGCCCACCGCCTGTCGACCGTCCGCGACGCCGACCAGATCGTCGTCCTCGACCACGGTCAGATCGTCGAGCGGGGGACTCACGACGAGCTGCTCGAAGCCGGCGGCTACTACGCGGCCCTGGTCGCCCGCGACGGCGCGACCTTCGCAGCCCCCGAGGCCGAGCGCTAGATTTCCCAGACGATGTCATCGCTCGAAGCCGAGATGCTGGAGTTCATCCGCCGGGGGATCGACCACCACGCCGAGAGCTGCCCGATGGCTCCGCGGGCGATCCTCCTCAACCCCGGCAACCATGAGATGTTCGGCTGGGACGAGCTCTGGGGGATCGCGGTGCTCGCAGACGAGCGGGTCGCCCCCAAACGCTTCAGGATCGACTGCGACGGGTCGGCCTTCGGGATCGAGGGCGAGGTCGCCGCGGTCGTCGAGAACGTCGCACCAGTCGAGCTGCCGATGGCGCCGGTCGGCCCCCGCGAGGACGAGCCGACCGCCTGAGCGCCGCCCGACCCCCGGGTCGCCGGCGCCGAGTCGAGCCGTCCGCACCCGCCGCGGCCGGCCAGCGAACTACTTCTTGGCTTCGATCAGCTCGATCCGGTAGCCGTCGGGGTCCCTGACGAAGCAGAGTCGCGACCCGCCCTCGCGGATCGAGTATGGCGGCTTCTCGGGCTCGATCCCGTGGCCGGCGAGTCGTCCGAGGGTCCCGTCGAGGTCGGGGATCCGGAGGGCGATGTGGTTGTAGCCGGTCCCCATCTCGTACTGATCGACCCCGTGGTTGTAGGTCAGCTCGAGCCGCGGGCCGTCGCCCGGGAGGCCCATGAAGACGTTGATCGCCTCGTCGCGAATCGGCATCCGCCGGAGCTCCTCGAAGCCGAGGGCCTCGTAGAAGGCGACCGACCGGTCGATATCGCCGATCCGGTAGCACGTGTGAATCAGCTCCACAGGGCCAAGCCTAGCGTTGAGCCGCGCGAAATGAGACCATGCCCGGCAATGATCGTCGAGCGCTCGATGAACGAGCAATTCCTCTCGAACACCTACCTCGTCGCCGACCGGGCCGGCGGCCTGGCGACATTCATCGACGCGGGCGGTCCGGTCGGGCCGCTCGTCGAGCTGGCCGAGCAGCTCGAGGTCACCCCGACGCACGTCCTCCTGACCCACCACCACCACGACCACATCAGCGATCTCGGAGACCTGACCGGCCGGTGGCCGGATCTCGAGGTCCTGATCCACCCGCTGGAGGCCGACGCCGTGATCGGGAGCACCGGGACGATCGAGGCCGGCGCCCGCCTGAAGGTCGGCGAGCTCGACATCCGACCGCTCCACACGCCCGGCCACACCGCGGGAATGCTGTCGTTTCTGATCGACCACGACGGCACCCAGGGGGTCTTCACGGGGGACACGCTGTTTCGCAACTCGGTCGGCGGGGTCCGGGCACCCGGTCACACGACCTACCAGGACCTCAAGGACTCGATCATGGGGACTTTGATGGAGCTCGACCGGCGGACGGTGATCCACCCGGGGCACACGGATCCGACGACGGTCGGCCAGGAGTGGGAGTGCAACTCGTTCATCCGCGTGTGGCGGGGTCTCGACCGGGAGGGGTCGAGCCCGTGCACGGCGCTCGGCGATCCGGCGACGCTGATCCTGCTGGGTGACGACTACGACGGCGGCCACAAGGCGTGGGTTCGCTGGCCGGACGGCCGGGACGAGATCGTCCCGGGTTCGCAGGTCCAGAGGCGGTAGGGCGCGGCGAGGGTAGAGACGGGGATAAAAGAGGGCGCCGAGCGTGCGCGAGGTCCCTTTCGAAAATGGTTGCCGGAGTCCGGCAACTAGTTTTCAAGACGTCGCCACAACGCGCCCCACCCGACCCGACCGCCTCCGCCCGCCAGAGCGGTCACCAACGCGCCGGTGACCGCCTAGTCTTTGTGGCAGATGGCACGCGACCCGATCCCGACCTCCCGTGTCCGGCGCTCGGCCAAGGTCGGGCGCCTGGCGGCCGGTCAGGCGGCCAAGCAGATCGGGACGCGGGCGGCGAACGTCGCCCGCAGCGAGGACGCGGCCCGGGCGGCGCTGGATCGTCGGCAGATCGAGACGGCCCAGCAGATCGTGACGGCCCTCGGGTCGATGAAGGGCGCGGCGATGAAGCTCGGCCAGGTGATGTCGTTCCTCGACGTCGGCCTCGTCCCCGAGGAGTACCGGGAGGAGTTCCAACGCAAGCTCGGCGAGCTTCGGGACTCGGCGCCGAAAGTCCCGTTCAGGGACATGAAGCGGGTCGTCGAGGCAGAGTACGGCGAGCCGATCCGGAAGGTCTTCGGCGAGTTCGACCCCGAGCCGATCGCCGCGGCGTCGATCGGGCAGGTCTACCGAGCGCGGCTCCACGACGGGCGGGACGTCGCCGTCAAGGTCCAGTACCCGGGGGTCGCGGCGGCCGTCCGGGCGGACATGCAGAACCTCGGGATGATCATGCGCCTGATGAAGCGGGTCGCCCCCGGCCTCGACGTCCGGGCGATCGCCCGGGAGATCAGCGAGCGGATCGGCGAGGAGCTCGACTACGAGCTCGAGGCATCCAACCAGCGGTCGATGGCCCGGATCTTCCGGGGTCACCCCTTCATCGTGATCCCCGACGTCGTGAGCTCACTCTCACACGAGCGGGTGATGGTCAGTGAGTTCGTCGAGGGGCGTGGCTTCGAGGAGATCAAGGAGCTCCCACAGGTCGAGCGCGACCGGGTCGGGGAGATCGTCTTCCGCTTCTACTTCGGCTGCATGTACCGCCACCACCAGTTCTCCGGCGACCCCCACCCGGGGAACTTCATGCTGCTCGCCGACGGCCGGGCGGCCTTCCTCGACTTCGGACTGTTCAAGCGGATCGACGCGAACGTGGCCGAGTTCGAGCTCGAGGCCCAGCGACTGACCGTCCAGGCCGACGGCGAACGGCTGATCGATCACCTCGTCGGCGGTGGCTTCCTGGCCGACCCCGACCGCTACAAGCCGGAGCAGATCCTCGCGCAGGCGCACGATTTGACATGGTGGTACACCGATGACGGCGAGGTCGAGCTGACACCTGAGATCGCGACCCAGGTGATGATCGACATGTCAGATCCGCGGTCGCGCTACTACGCACAGATGCGTCATGAGACGCTCCCGCCGGACCACCTGTTCGGCCGGCGGACGGAGACACTGACACTCGCGGTGATGAGTCAGCTCCGCGCGCGGGGCAACTGGCACCGGATCGCGCGTGAGTGGATGTTCGGCGACGAGCCGGCGACCGAGCTCGGGCGGGTGGAGGCGGCGTTCTACTCGAGTGCGGCTGCGTGAGGTCGGCCTGGACGAGGCTCCACCCGGTCGCGCGGATCGGCGGCCTGATCTTCGCAGTGATCGTCGCGTTCGGTTTGATCGGATTTTCCGGACCGCTTTCGGGTTCGCGCGTGGCCGGGTGGACGAGCGGTGGGGCGGGTCCTCGGGCGGCTGTCGTGTTCGTGGTGCTCTACGCCGGGCTGACGATGGCCTCGCTCCCCGGGCCGGTCCTGGCCGGGGCGGGTGGACTGCTGTTCGGGACGCTCGAAGGCGGTCTGCTCGCGTTGGCCGGAGCCGTGATCGGCGCGGTCCTGGCGTTCACGCTCGCGCGGTACGTCGCCGGCGACCTGGTCGAGCGGATCGGCGGACGGAGGGTGCGGGGGGTGGCGGACTGGGTCGGGCGGCGGGGCCTGCGGTCGATGGTCCTCGCTAGGGCGGCGCCGGGGATGCCGTTCGCGGCGGTCAGCTACGCGGCCGGGCTGACTCGGGTCCGGTTGCGGACGTTCGCCCTGGCGACGGGGGTCGTCGCGCTCCCGCGGACGTTCGCGTATGCGGCGGTCGGAGGTGGCCTGCGGCGGGGGGAGAGCCTGCCGATCGTGATCGCGGGGTTCGTGATCCTCGGGATGGGGGTGCTCGGGGTGGCGCTCGGCGTGCGCGAGGGGCTGCGCGAGGGCGCCGGCCGGCGGTGGCGGCGGTTGGGTCGATCGGGTCTGGAGCGTCCGGGTCCGGAGGGGCTCGGGGGGACCGCGCGGTCGGTGCCGTAGCCGGCTCGTCCTCGAGATCGGCCGGCCGGCTGCGGGGTCGCTCAGGAGCGGATGTCACGGCGGGCGAACCCGGCGACCGCCAGTCCGAGCAGGGCCGCGGTGAGTGCGGCGAGCACCGCGAGGTCGCCGAGGTCCACTCCCCGGGTCAGGGGGTCGTGTCCGGCGTAGTAGTGGAAGACGGTGAAGTAACGCAGCCAGGCGATCGCGTGGACGACCGGGGCGAAGCCGTTGACGAGGAACATCACCCCGGCTACGCCGGCCGCCCCGCCGGTCGCGAGCGCCCGCTCGCCGGTCGCGGCGCCGATCGCCAGCGAGAGGGCGCCGAAGGCCAGGCCGAGGAGGACGAGGTGGACCGACTGGGCGGCGATCAGCCCGGTGGCGAGGCCGCCGCCGCCGGCGGCCACACCGGCGAGGAGGCCGGCGAACGTGGCCAGGCCGAGCAGCGCGCTTCCCGTGCCGAGCGCCGCGGCCTTGGCCAGCAGCAGCTGAGAGCGGCGGACGGGATGTGACAGGAGGAGCCCGGTGATCCCGTCCTGCTCCTCGCCGGCGGTCGTCGCCGCCGCGCTGACGATCGCCACACCGGCGACGATGAGGGGCCCGACGATGCTGACGATCTCGCTCTTGAACCAGCCGGCCAGGGTCGAGTAGTCGGCGCCGCCGAGCAGGTCGGCGACGCCCTTGGGGAGGTTGAGCCTGCCGATCGTGCTCCCGAGCGACGGGAACAGGGCGCCGACGGCCAGGCACATCACGATGACCCACACGCCGGCGGCCAACACGATCCGTGCGCGGAGCCGCAGTTCGATGGCGAACGTCGCGCGGGTCACGCGGCCGGTTCCTGGAAGTAGCTGAGGAAGACGTCCTCGAGATCGTTCTCCCGACTGCGGATCTCGACGACCTCGTGGGCTGCGGCCGCCTTGACGAGGGGGTCGGCCGAGCCCTCGAAGGCGATGTGCATCGTGTTGCCGGTCAGCTCGGCCTCCCGTACGCCGGCCAGCGATCTGAAGGTGTCGATCGGCGGCGGCGCCGCGAACTCGATGTCCAGGCGGCGGACGGCGATCGACCGGAGGTGCGCGAGGGTGTCGAGCGCGACCAGCCGCCCGGCCCGGAGGATCGCGATCCGGTCGGCGACGCGGTCGACCTCGGAGAGCGTGTGCGACGACAGGAAGACAGTGCGTCCGTCGGCCCGGACTTCGGCCAGCAGCTCGTGGAAGCGCTTCTGGACGAGCGGGTCGAGGCCGGCGATCGGCTCGTCGAGGATCAGGAGCTCCGGCTCGTGCATGAAGGCTGCGATCAGGCCGATCTTCTGCCGGTTGCCGGTCGACAGGTCGCCGAGCGGACGGTCGAGCTGGGCGTCGAAGCGCTCGGCCAGGGCGGTGATCTGGGTTCGGTCGACGCCGCCGTGGAGGCGGGCGATGTACTCGAGCATCGCGGCGCCCGTCAGCTTGCGGTACATGCCGAAGTCCCCGGCCAGGAAGCCGACCCGCCGGCGGAGCTCGAGGCTGCCGGTGACGATGTCGAGGCCCAGCACGCGTGCGCGGCCGGCGGTCGGCCGGCTGAGGCCGACGAGCATCCGCATGCTCGTCGTCTTGCCCGACCCGTTCGGCCCCAGGAAGCCGAAGATCTCGCCGGCGCGGATCTCGAGGTCGAGCCCGAAGACACCGTGGCCGGCGCCGTAGTCCTTGGTCAGGCCGATCGTCTCGACCGCGGGCTCGGTCATCTGTTCGTGGCGCTCACACGAGCGGCGGTCAGAGCGGTCAGCAGCCGCGGGAGCCGGGGGAGCCGGGGGAGCCGGGGGAGCCGGGCGGTGAGGAGCCGGGGGAGCCGGACGGCGAGGAGCCGGGGGAGCCGGATGGCCGTGTGCTCAGAGCTCCTGGATCTGGAGCAGGCTCGTCGAGCGGGGGCGGCCACTCGGAAGGCCGGCGGTGATCCCGACGCGCTGGCCGGGCTCACACCAGCCGAGCTCGACGACCCGGCGGGCGCAGTCGGCGATCAGCTCCTCGGTGATGTGGTGGCGGCGGATCGAGGCGGCCTTGATGCCCCACATCAGGCCGCACCGGCGGACGGTCTCCTTGCCGGGGGAGAGCGCGTAGATCGGGGCTTCGGGCCGGTGGGCCGAGACGAGGCGGGCGGAGCGGCCGGACAGGGTGGGGACGACGAGGGCGTCGAGGTGGAGCTCGCGGGCGGCGGTGCAGGCGCTGTGGGCGAGCGTGTAGGCCGGATCGCGGTCGTCGCGGCGGACCCGCCGCTCGTTCCACTCCTCGTAGGCGGCGAACTTCTCGGTGTGTAGGGCGATCTTCACCATCATCGCGACGGCGCCGACCGGGTGGGCGCCGACGGCCGTCTCCTGGGAGAGCATCACGGCGTCGGTTCCGTCGAGGATCGCGTTGGCGACATCGGCGACCTCGGCCCGGGTCGGCCGGGTCGAGCTGACCATCGAGTCGAGCATCTGTGTGGCGGTGATCGACGGCCGGGCGAGGGCGCCGGCGAGCCGGAGGAGGTGCTTCTGGACCATCGGGACCTCCTCGATCGGCAGCTCGATCCCGAGGTCGCCGCGGGCGACCATCACGCAGTCGGCGACCCGGAGGATGGCCTCGGCGTGCTCGACCGCCTGGGGCTTCTCGATCTTCGCGATCAGGGGGAGGCGGGTGTGGTCGCGGACGAGGAGGACGTCTTCGGGGCTGCGGACGAACGACAGGGCGACCATGTCGACGCCGGCGGCCTCGCCGAGCCGGAGGAGCTCGAGATCCTCGGCCGGGACCGCGGCCAGCTCGTTGACCGGGCCGGGGATGTTGAGGCCCTGGCGTGAGGCGACCGACCCGCCGACCTCGACGTCGGCGTCGAGCTCCCCGAGGTCGGGGCGGGCGGCCCGGATCCGCAGGCGGACGGCTCCGTCGGCGAGGTAGAGGACCGAGCCGATCGCCAGGGAGCTGGCCATCGCCTCCCAGGAGACCGACATCCGGGATGCGTCGCCGGGGTCCTCGACGTTGCCGTCGAAGGTCACCCGGTCGCCGACCTTCAGCTCTGCGACGCCGCCCACGAGACCGCCGATCCGCAGCTTCGGGCCGGGGAGGTCCTGGAGGATGGCGACCGGCCGACCGGCGCGGCCGGCGGCATCACGGACCATGCGGACGGTCTCGGCGTGCTGGTCGGGGCTTCCGTGGGAGTAGTTCAGGCGGGCGACGTCCATCCCGGCGGCGATCATCCGCCCGAGCATCTCCGGTGTCCGGCAGGCTGGGCCGATGGTCGCGACGATCTTCGTGCGGCGTTCGCCCATGGCCGGGGACGCTACTCGCCCGGCGCCGGTCGGGCCTCTTCGCCCTCAGCCGGTCCGGCCTCTTCCGCCTGGGCTCAGGGGGCCTCGAGGTCGGGGAAGTGCTCGGCGCAGTGGGCCCGGAGGGTCGATCGGATCCAGGCCCGCTCGGCCGGCGTGGCCGCCCGGAATCGCCTGAGGAGATCGCGCTGGTTCGAGATCGGGACGCCGGCGATCTCCCAGCGGACGGCGAGCCGCTCGAAGAGGAACTCGACGGCCCGCTGCCAGGCGTCCTCGCGGTTGCTGCCGGGCGCGAGCTTCTGACCGGATGCGATCGTCGCGTACTCGGCGCGGGCGCCGAGCGTCAGGCCGCCGCGGAGGCGCAGGAGGTTGCCGTCGGGATCGCGGTAGTCGGATTCCGGCGCCCGGAGCCTGGCCACGCGCTGGCGGCGGCCCACGGTCTAGGACCGGCTCGGGGACCCGTCGGTCGGCGGCCTCGACGGGTCGATGATCGGGAGGCCCTCGGCCAGGCGGACGCCGCGGGCGGTCTCGTAGCGGACGTCGACCGAGTCGTTCTGGCGGTAGGTCCCGACCCCGAACGCGCCGATCAGCCAGCGCTTCTTGGAGATCGTGTCCTTGGCGAGATGCCGCCGGAAGCAGAGCACCCCGTCGCGGACTTGGTAGTCGGCCCCGAGCTCCTGCTGGACGCCGTTGACGTAGACCTCGAACGGAGACCGGATGTCGGGCGGGAGGCGCACGAATGATGTCTCGTCCACGACCACATTATGACCGTCGTCCGGTGGCCGTAACCTTGGCCGGGTGTCCGAGCCGATCGCCTACCGGGTCCGCCGGTCGACCCGCGTGCGGCGGGTGCGGGTGGCCGTCGATCTCGAGCGGGGGGTCGAGGTCGTCCTCCCGATGCGCACGCCCGAGCGGGCGGCCGCGGCCGCCGTCGCCGAGCTCCGGCCGTGGATCGAGCGCCGGCTGGAGGAGGTGGCCGCCGTCCGCGCCCGCCTGGCCGAGCGGGTCGGTTGGGTCCCGTATCTCGACGAGCGCCTGAGTCTCGTCGAGGAGCCCGGCCGGACGCGGGTCCACCGTCGGGGCGGCGAGCTCCTCGTCCCGACGGGCGATGACGACCGGCGGGCGGGGCTCGAGCGGTGGTACCGGAGGGCCGCCCGGGAGGAGGTCGCCGACCGCCTCGATCGGGCGACCGCAGCGGCCGGCCTGACCTACGCCGGCCTGTCGATCCGCGGGCAGCGGACCCGGTGGGCGAGTTGCGCGGCCGACGGGACGATGAGCTTCAACTGGCGGCTCCTCCTCGCTCCCGAGCGGGTCCTCGACTACGTTGTCTGGCACGAGGTCTCCCACCTCGAGATCGCCGACCACTCGCCCCGCTTCTGGGCTCTCGTCGAGCGCCGCTGTCCAGGCTGGCGGGAGCCGGCCGGTTGGCTGCGCGAGCACGGTCGGGGCTTGGTGCTCCAGTAGGGATCCGGTGACGACCTCGCGGGCGCATCATGCGGTGGTGCGGTGGTGCGGTGGTGCGGTGGTGCGGTGGTGCAGTTGGGCTGTGAGCTCGCGTGCCGACACGTCAGGCTGGGTCAGTCCTTGTCGACTGCGGCGAACGCGACCCGACGGAGCGCCTGGGTCGGGCTCTCGCGCTTGCCCTGGACGATCAGGGTCCGCCGAGACCGACCGGTGAAGGCCTCGGCCGACCCGTCCCCGCGGAGGTCGATCCCCCCACGAAAGGCCGGGACGATCCGTCGGGGGCCGGAGATCTCGAAGCGGACCGAGACGAGGCGGGAGGCGTCGATCGTCCGCTTGAACAGCTGGACGTCCTCCCGGTGGGCGGTCGGCTCGAGCTCGTCCAGGCGACGGTCGAGGGCACGGAGCGCCTTGTCGAGGTCGGCGAACCGAGACCGCTCGATCCGCGAGCCGTCTCGCACCTTGAGCGTCCAGTCGGCCATCGCCTGCTGATGCTATGCCGAGGGCCGCTCCGATGGCCCGCCGGCCGGCGCCCGGCCGTCCGTCCGTCCGGGGCCCGTCAGCGCTCGTCGATCGAAACGTAGTCGCGGGCCCGCTCTCCGGTGTAGATCTGCCTGGGGCGGGAGATCTTCTGCTCGGGGTCCTGGACCAGCTCGAGCCACTGGGCGATCCACCCGCTGGTCCGGCCGATCGCGAACATGACCGGGAACATCGACGTCGGGAGACCGAGGGCCTCGTAGATCAGGCCCGAATAGAAGTCGACGTTGGGATAGAGCTTGCGGGAGATGAAGTAGTCGTCCTTGAGGGCGATCTCCTCGAGCTCGATCGCGATGTCGAGGAGGGGGTTGCGGCCGGTCACCGCGAAGACGTCGTCGCAGGCGCGCTTGATGATCGTCGCCCGGGGGTCGAAGTTCTTGTAGACCCGGTGGCCGAAGCCCATCAGGCGCTCCTTGCCGGCCTTGACGCCGGCGACGAAGTCCGGGATGTTCTCCCGCCGCTCGATCCGCCGGAGCATCCGGAGGACCTCCTCGTTCGCTCCGCCGTGGAGCGGTCCGTAGAGGGCGCCGATCCCGGCGGCCATCGCCGAATAGGGATCGACCTGTGAGGAGCCGACGCCGCGGACGGCGCTGGTCGAGCAGTTCTGCTCGTGGTCGGCGTGGAGGATGAAGAGGACGTCCATCGCCCGCTCGAGGCGGGGGTCCGGCTCGTAGCGGACCTCGGTCATCTTGTAGAGCATCGACAGGAGGTTGCCGGAGTAGCTGAGGTCGTTGACCGGGTAGACGTACGGCTGGCCCTGGGCGTGGCGGAAGGCGAACGCCGCGAGGGTTGGGATCTTCGCGATCAGGCGGATCGTCTGGATCGCCCGGCACGCGGGGTCGTGGATCTCGTTGGCGCGGGGGTAGAAGGTCGAGAGGGCGCCGACCGACCCGAGCAGCATTCCCATCGGGTGGGCGTCGTGGCGAAATCCCTGCATGAACCGCTTGATGTTCTCGTGGACGAACGTGTGCGTCGTGATCTGGTGGGTCCACGTCTCGAGCTCCCCGACGGTCGGGAGCTCCCCGTGGACGAGCAGGTAGGCGACCTCGAGGTAGGTCGACTTCTCGGCCAGCTGCTCGATCGGATAGCCGCGGTACTCGAGGATCCCGCGTTCGCCGTCGAGGAAGGTGATCGCGCTGCGGCAGGACGCGGTGTTCATGAACGCCGGGTCGTATGCCAGCAGGCCGAAGTCGTCGTCGGCGACCTTGATCTCACGAAGGTCGAGCGACCGGATCGAGTCGTCCTCGATCGGCACCTCGTATGTCCGGCCAGTCCGGTTGTCGGTGATCGTGAGCGTGTCACGCATCGCAGGCCCCTCAGCCGGTTCGACATGCTCAGCCGTGCTCATCTGTTCCTCCTGTCGCGAACCTCAAGCTCGTGCACTTCGATTATGAGCCAAATTGGCGTCCGATCTCGTTCGGACCAGCTCCGGAGTGGCTCGGCCGACCTGGTCAAGCGGATCCCTTGGCGTCGACGACCGACGCCCCATACCGGCTCTCGGTGGCCTCCACCTGGCCCTGGTAGTGGCTGCCCAAGCCGGCATGTCCATACGGCCGTAGGGCGGGAGCGTCGAGCTCCATGAACGAGAGCTGGGCGATCGGCAGGCCTGGGCAGAGCTTGATCGGGACCCGGGTGAGGTTGTTGAGCTCGAGCGTCAGCGTCCCCTTCCACCCGGGGTCGCAGAAGCCGGCCGTCGCGTGAACGATCAGGCCAAGGCGGCCGAGCGACGACTTTCCCTCGATTCGGGCGACGATGTCGTCGGGGAGCTCGACGTGTTCGAGCGTCCGCCCGAGGCAGAACTCCCCCGGGTGGATCACGAAGGTCTCGCCGTCGTCGACCTCGATCTGCTCGGTCAGGTTGGTCGGCGGGCTCCTGAGGTCGATCGCCGACGTCCGGTGGTTGTGGAATACGCGAAACGACCCGCCGAGGCGGAGATCGACGCTCGCCGGCTGGACCAGTTCTGGGTCCCACGGGTCGATCCGGATTCGCCCGTCTTCGACCAGGCGAAGAATCGTCCCATCGGAGAGAACCGCGCCGGTCATGCCTTGGATTGTCCCAGGTCGGCGGCCGGGAACCGGAGCTGACCTGGCGATCGGGTGCCGGGCGAGACGGCCCGCCGGGTCAGCGCCTGTCGCGGCGATGCTCCGACGGCCGGGACGTCTCGATCCGGCGACCGTGTGCGAGCACCGTCCGGACGCGGGCGGGCGGCCTGGGCGGCGGCGCGCCGTGCGGGCCGCGGCGCGGCGAGCGGGGAAACGGCCGGCGGGGATGGGTCGGCCGACGCTTGTTGGCGCCGCCGTCGTCATCGGTCGAGCTGACCGGCTCCTCGTCGGTCTGATGGATCGCCCACCAGACGATCCAGGCGAGCCCGAGGATCGGGATCTTGAGGATCAGCATGAGGTAGATGAAAGTCCACGTCATCGGCCGCGGGATCGTACTACCCCGGACGGGTGGTTGCCACCCGTCCGTCGTCGATCGGGTCGTCGTGGGGAGAGGCAAAGGGCTGGCGGCGGAGTGCGAGTGAGTTGCGCGCGTTCGCCCACTTTGATCCGCTGGGGGGCCTGGCGCGAAGACCCAAGCAGAGCCTTTGGTCGCTGGCGCCGGAGAGTGAAGATCAGCGCTCCGACCAGAGGAGCCTGGCCTGCGTACCAGCTTGGCCGCCTTCGAACCCATTAACCAAGGAGCAGCGCATGCCCTACCAGATCAACCTCGAGGAACTCGACACGGACGGAGCGCTCCGCGAGGCCCGCGCGGCCGCGATCGACGGCCTGGAGGCCGGCGACAGCCGCCTTTCGTTCATCAAGAAGATGGGCGTCGGCACGGCAGGTGTGATGGGCGGCGGCGCGATGCTGGCCACGCTCGCACCGACGGCGTTTGCCGCGGGTGGTCGCCCGCCGAAGGCGTTTGGCGCCGGTGACATCGGAATCGCAAACTACGCGCTGACCCTGGAGTACCTGGAGGCCGAGTTCTACAAGCAGGCGGTGGCCAACATCAAGTTCACCAGCCCGGCACTCGCGGGCTTCGCGCGGACGGTCGCCAAGGACGAGGCTGCGCACGTCGCGGCGCTCAGAGGCGTCCTCAAGACGAAGGCCGTCAAGTCGCCGATGTTCAACTACGGGACGGCGACCACGGACGAGGCAACTTTTGCGGCGACATCGCAGGTGCTCGAAAACACGGGCGTCGGCGCGTACTTCGGACAGGGCTTCAACATCAAGTCGCCGACAATCCTGAAGTTCGCGATCTCGGTGCTGACCGTCGAAGCGCGTCATGCTGGGGCGATCGGGATTCTCAACGACGCCTCGGGTGCGGCGATCTCGCCGCACGGGGCCTTCGATGTTCCGTTCAGCGCCGCCAAGGTCCTCAAGGCCGTCGCGGGTACCCACTTCATCGTCACATCGGGTGGGACGAAGTACACCGGCTGAGCGCGCAGTCGACTCGCCTGTCGCACTGAACGGGGGCCCGCAGGGGCCCCCGTTTTCTGTCTGAGGGTGATCCGGTCGGGGGCCCTCGGGCGCAGAAGTCATATGAAGACAAACGCTCGACTCCCACTCATTCTCGCCGTCGCCGCAGGCGCCGTTCCCGTCGCCTCGGCGCTGGCCAGCCCGACCACGGCCCACACGGCCGCCACACATGTCGTCAAGCTCAAGAACGTCATGATCAAGCCCAGCACCGTCTCGATACACCGGGGCGACCAGGTGACCTGGAGCTTCCTCGACGGCCCGATCATGGCCGAGCACACGGTGACGTCGGTGGCTCACAAGGGCGGCCTGCGGTTCAAGAGTACGCCGGCCAGGCTGTCGGGGTCCTACACGGTGAAGTTCACCAGGGCGGGGACCTACTACTACGTGTGCATGATCCACCCGAACATGACGGGCAAGATCGTCGTCAAGTGACCCGGGGGCGCGGCCTCAGGCGCGGAGGTCGAGCGGGACGTCTGAGAAGTGCATGATCGCCTCGAGCTCGCGGACCCGGCCGCTGACCTCGTCGGCGGTGAGCCGGGAGACCCGCTCGGTTCCGAAGTCCTCGACGTTGAACGACGCCAGGGCGGTCCCGTAGGCCATCGCCCGGCGGAGCATCTCCTGCGAGCGCTCCTCGCCCGGATGGGCGGCGATGTAGCCGACGAAGCCGCCGGCGAAGGTGTCGCCGGCGCCGGTCGGGTCGACGATCGTCTCGAGGGGGAAGGCCGGCATCTGAAAGTAGTCATCGGCCGTCACGAGGGCCGCGCCGTACTCGCCGAGCTTGGCGATGATCACGCTCGGCCCGCCCCACGAGAGGACCTCCCGGGCGGCGCCGACCATCTTCGCCTTGCCGGTCAGCTGGCGGAGCTCCTCGTCGTTGAGGATCAGGCAGTCGACGGTTGCGATCGTCTTGACGAGCGAGTCGCGGGCGATCTCGATCCATAGGTTCATCGAGTCGAGGGCGACGAACCGGGCGTCCTGGCACTGCTCGCGGACCTGGCGCTGGAGGTCGGGCTGGATGTTGGCGAGGAAGAGGACCTCGCTGGCACGGGAAGCGTCTGAGAGCTTCGGCTCGAAATGCTCGAAGACGTTGAGCTGGGTCTCGAGGGTCTCACGCTCGTTGAAGTCGTCGCTGTAGACGCCCCGCCAGAAGAACGTCCGGCCGCCGGCGATGTGCTCGATGTCCGAGACGTCGACGTTCCGGGCCTCGAGGACGGCGAGCTCGGCCGGGCCGAAGTCGTCGCCGACCGGACCGACTACGCGGACGTCGTCGAAGAACGAGGCAGCCAGCGCGAAGTGCACGGCCGCTCCGCCGAGCATCTTCTCGCGCTCGCCCGACGGCGCCTTCACGGCGTCGAAGGCGATCGATCCGACGACTGTCAGTGGCATTCGCGGCCTTTCTTCGGGGTGCTCGAGACGCGCCAAGCCTAGACGAATCGATCCGCCGGACGGGGGTCGCCGCGGTCCGGGAGAGACCGCGCGGAAGGGCCCTGTACCAAGGAACCACTAGGCTCTGTGGTACATGTTTATTCAGAGAAAGTCGGTTTGATGGGCGGATTCGCCGAGCTCGGGTTGTCCACTCCCCTGTTGGACGCACTCCACGAAGTCGGCTACGAGTCGCCCAGCCCGATCCAGGAACAAGCGATCCCGCCGATGCTCGCCGGTCGTGACGTGATCGGCCAGGCCCAGACGGGGACGGGGAAGACGGCGGCCTTCGGCCTGCCGATCATCGAGTACATCGACCCGGATCTCAAGGAGGTCCAGGCGCTCGTCCTGACGCCGACCCGAGAGCTGTGCATCCAGGTGACCCAGGCGATCCGGGCCTACGGGGCGACTCGCGGTGTCGATGTCGTGGCGGTCTTCGGCGGGGCGCCGATCCGCACCCAGCAGGCGCAGCTGCGCGCTGGCGGCCACGTCGTGGTCGGGACGGTCGGGCGGGTGCTGGACCTGATCTCCCGGCACTCGCTGGTCCTCCATGACTGCCGGTTCGTCGTGCTCGACGAGGCCGACGAGATGCTCGACCTCGGGTTCCTCGAGGACGTCGAGAAGATCCTCTCGCTGACCCCGAACAGCCGCCAGACGGCGCTCTTCTCGGCGACGATGCCCCCGCCGATCCGCGCGCTGGCCGACGCCTACCTGTATGACCCGCTGATCGTCAAGGTCGAGGCGGCGACGCTGACGATCGACACGGTCGAGCAGTTCCAGCTGCCGGTCGAGACACGCGAGAAGACGGCCAAGCTCGTCGAGGTGCTCGAGGCCGAGCGGCCGAGTCAGGCGATCATCTTCGCGCGGACGAAGATCCGGACCGACCAGCTCTACCGGACGCTGCGGGACAAGGGGATGAACGTCAAGGCGCTCCACGGCGACCTCTCACAGGGTCAGCGGGACGGCGTGATGCTCGCCTTCAAGGGCGGCCGCGTCCCGCTTCTCGTGGCTACCGACGTCGCCGCTCGGGGTCTGGACATCACGACGGTCACCCACGTCATCAACTACGACGTCCCCACCAGCCCGGACACCTACGTCCACCGGATCGGACGGACCGGCCGGATCGGCGCGTCCGGACGTGCGATCACCTTCGTCGAGGATCGCCAGCGGCGGGAGCTCGAGGCGATCGAGCGTCACATCGGGATGTCGATCACCCCGTGGGCGCCGGGCGCGACGACCGACGCCGCGCCGGTTGCCAAGCGGCCGCGGCGGCACGAGAAGCCGCACATCAAGCATGCCGCCGACGAGCCGCAGGTCCGCCTGCTGGCAAGCGGGGGCAGCGCCGAGGGGATCGAGGTCGCCGACATCGTCGCGGCGATCACCCGCATGACCGGTCTGGACGGAGAGGCCGTCTCAGACGTCCGGCTGCTCGAGCGCTTCGCGCTCCTGAGCGTTCCGGCCGCCGAGGCGGAGCGGGTCGTCAGCTCGGTTAGCGGCGAGCAGGTCCGCGGTCACGAGCTTCGACTCGAGCGCGTGCAGGCCCAGGGCGCCCCCGTCCCGGGATAGACCAGATTCGCGTCGGGCAGCCCCCGTGCAGGGCGGCGACCGGCGCCGAGAAAATGACACGAGGAGAGAGCCGATGTCAACAGCAACGATGAACACGTCCCTGGGTCCGATCGAGTTCGAGCTTTTCGACGCGGACGCACCCAAGACCGTCGGGAACTTCCGCACGCTCGCCGGCAAGGGGTTCTACGACGGGCTGAACTTCCACCGGATCATCGCGGACTTCATGATCCAGGGTGGCTGCCCCGAGGGCAACGGCCGGGGCGGACCGGGCTACAAGTTCGAGGACGAGTTCAACCAGCACAAGGTCGTCCGCGGTGCGCTCGCGATGGCCAACTCCGGTCCCAACACGAACGGCTCGCAGTTCTTCATCGTCACCGCGAAGGCCTGCGGGTGGCTTGACGGAAAGCACACGGTCTTCGGGCAGGTCAAGAGCGGCATGGAGACCGTCGAGAAGATCGAGGGGGTCGAGACCAACCACTCAGACGTCCCGACGACGCCGGTCATCCTCGAGAGCGTGAACGTCTCCGACGAGTAGCGGGAGATGGAGCCGTCGGTGGTCGCGTCGCATGTCCGGGGGAGCACACTCTCTTTTGAGAAGTAGTTGCCGGACTCCGGCAACTACTTTCGCGAGAGGCTCCGCGTACGCCCGTCCGGGCGATGTCGAACGAGCTTAAGCGAAACATCTGCGGGCCTCGCGCTGTTCTATCGGCGAGAGCCCGCTCGACTCGGCGCTTTCTCGGCCGACGCCAGACCAGCCACGTCTCGAGCCACCGACGCCTCTTCCATACCACCGACGCCCACACAGAACCCGACGCCCCGTGCCCCGACTCCGCCTCCCACCCCTCCCACCCCTCCCCGCCCGGCTAGCCGCGCTCGCCGCAGCCGCCGCCGCGCTCGTCGCCCTCGTCGCGCTCGTCACCCTGATCGGGCTCGCCCAAGCGGCCCCGGCCCAGGCCTCGAGCAACCAGACCGTCGTCTTCGAGGCGCCGCAGGACCTCCTCAACCCCCAGGCCCGCCCCGGCGCCCTGACGCAGATCCAGCAGCTGGGTGCCCGAGCGATCCGAGTGATCCTGACCTGGAACGACGTCGCCCCGTCTCCGGATTCTGCGACCCCGCCGGCCGGCTTCGACGCGACCAACCCGGCGGCGTACGACTGGGGCCAGTACGACGCGGCGATGGCGGCCGCGGCCGACCGGGGTTGGACGGTCCTGCTGACCGTGACCGGGCCGGTCCCCCGGTGGGCGACGCCGGGCGGCGTGAACCACCTGACCCGGCCGGACGATCTCGACTTCCAGAACTTCATGACGGCGGTCGGCCGCCGTTACGGCAAGCAGGTCAAGCTGATCTCTGTCTGGAACGAGCCGAACGAGCCGCAGTTCCTCCTGCCGCAGTTCGACAGCCGGGGGACGCCGGTCTCACCGCGGATCTACCGCGGCCTCTATCAGGCGGCCGTCAAGGGCCTCCAGGCGTCGGGCAACTACGCCGGGATGCGGATCCTCTTCGGCGAGACGGCCCCCCGGGGGACCGGCCACGTCGTCGCCCCGCTGACCTTTCTGCGGGACGCCCTCTGCCTCAGCTCGACCTACCACCGGGCGAACTCGTGCTCGAAGCTGCCGATGGCCGGCTACGCCCACCACGCGTACACCACCAAGGCCGGACCGTTCTTCGTCCCGCCGGGCCCCAACGACGTGACGATCGGCGTGCTCGGACGCCTCAGCACGGCTCTCGACCGGGCGGCTTCGGCCGGGGCGATCCCCGGCGGCACGCCGATCTACCTGACCGAGTTCGGCATCCAGAGCCTGCCGGACCCGCTGTTCGGGGTCTCGCTCGCCCAGCAGGCGGAGTTCCTCGGGATCTCCGAGCACATCGCCTACTCCAACCCAAGGGTCCGGGCATTCAGCCAATATTTGCTCCGCGACGACGAGACCCGCCCCGGGCCGGCGATCCTCGCGTTCGGAGGCTTCCAATCGGGCCTGGAGTTCGCCGACGGCAGGCGCAAGCCGGCATACGCCAGCTGGCCGATCCCCCTGACGGTGACCCGGCGGAGCGCGGCCGGGGTGACGCTCTGGGGCCTCGTTCGGCCGGCCCACGGAGCGACGCTCGTCACGGTGCAGACGAGCGACGGGCGCGGCCCGTACAAGCGGCTGTTGACCCGCCGGACGAGCTCCTCGGGGTCCTGGAGTGCCCAATCGAGCTTCCGCGCGGGCCGTGTCTGGCGGGTGGTCTGGCGCTCGCCGGCCGGCGCCGTCTACACCGGCGCGCCGATCCGATCCTACGACCGGACCGGCAGGCTTCAGGGCTGAAGGCCCGGGCTTCAGCCGGGTGGGAGATCTTCCGATGAGTGGGTACCTGATCCATTCCGACGGACCGATCGCATAGCCTGAACAGAGTGTTGACCAATCTCGAGATATTCCCGGCCCCCGAAGGCGACGAGACGAGCGTCGTCTTCGACGTCTCGGCCGACCAGATCCAGGCCGTCAACTACGCCGCGGTCTACTACCTGCGGTGGCGCTTCGGCGGCGAGCTGCTCGACATCGAAGAGACGCTGGCGATGCGGGTTCTCGTCAGCCTGGTCGACCAGCTCGGCCAACTCTCGGACGCCGGTGGCCACGCGACGATCCGGACGGACGTCCCCCGGTCGGGCCTGCTCTACGAGGCGTCGTCGACCTACGTGACGATGCGCGACCTCGAAAGCCATCAGTCGGTCGAGGAACGCGCCCGCCTGGCGATCCTCAACGACATCCTCGACGACCTCCGCGAGCTGTGCACCAGGCTCGAGGTCGCCGAGACCGGCGCCCCGCGCTAACCGGCGCCCCGCGCTAACCGGCGCATCGCGCTAACTTCCCCCGGGTGTCGGACCCGATCTTTCGCCTCGTCTGCGTCCCCGGCGCGCTCGACGGCGCTCCCGAGGGATGGGCTTCGAAGCTGCTGCAGGAGGGCGAGATAGCCCTGCTCGCCGACGACGGCGGTCTCCCGGCGATCAACGCCGCGGCCCACACGCTCGGCCTGGCGACCGTGCCGGTCGTCCGGATCGAGGACACGGCGACCGCCCAGGAGCAGACGGTGATCGCCTACGCCGAGGCGCTGCCCGTCGTCTGGGTGGCACCCGAGTTCAGCGCCTCGACCCGGACGTGGGCCCACGACAGACGTCCGATGACCCTGCTCGTCGAAGCCGAAGGCCCCCTCGCCGACGACGCCCGCGGGCGAATCGAGCGGTTCGTCGGCTGGCTGGGCCGCCAGACCGAGTAGCGCGTCGTGCCCGAGCTGCCGGAGGTCGAGATCACCGCCAGGCGGCTCCACACGGCCCTGGCCGGCACGCGGATCGAGTCGGCGCTCGCTCCGGGGATCAACACCCTGAAGAGCTTCGCGCCGCCCCTGGAGACGCTGGCCGGCCGTGAGGTCGAGGCCGTCCGGCGGCGTGGGAAGCACGTGATCGTGGACGTCTCCGGGGGCCTCTCGGTCCTGATCCACCTGATGTCAGCCGGCCGGCTCCAGCTCTTTGACAAGCGGTCGGCTCCCCGCGACCGGACGTCTCGCCTGCTCGTGCGGATCGACGGCGGGCAGGAGCTCCGGCTGCGGGAGTTCGGCACCCGTCAGGCGGCCTGGGCCAAGCTGCTCGAGACCGACCGCCTGGAGGCGGAGGAGTCGATCTCAAGGCTCGGCCCCGAGGCGTGGCCGGCTCCCCCCGAGG
Organism: Solirubrobacteraceae bacterium; assembly: GCA_034664295.1. Classification (GTDB taxonomy): domain Bacteria; phylum Actinomycetota; class Thermoleophilia; order Solirubrobacterales; family Solirubrobacteraceae; genus Palsa-513. The sequence goes on from JAXDHV010000032.1 coordinate 227,141, forward strand.
ACCTCCGGCCACTCCTGAGCGAAGCCCGTCCGCTCCACGCCCAGCTCCGCGACCAGCGGGTGATCGCCGGGATCGGGCGGTCGTGGGTCGACGAGATCCTCTGGAGCGCGCGTCTGTCGCCGTTCAAGCGGGGATCGGATCTCACCGCCGACGAGGCGGTCGTCCTGCGGACGTCGACGGTCGAGATGCTCGGCGGCGCGCTCGACCACTACGAGCGAGTGGTCGAGCTGCCGATCCCCGACAAGCTGCCGATGCCGCTGGTCGTCCATCGCCATCAGGGGGAGCCGTGCCCGCGCTGCGGCGAGCAGCTGGAGGCCGTCCACTACGAGGACTACGTGATGACCTACTGCCCGGCCTGCCAGACCGGCGGCCGGACGCTCAAGGACCGGCGGCTCTCGCGCCTGCTGAAATAGCGGGCACACCGCCCCGGCGGGTCGGCTGCGTCGCGAAAGCGAGGGTCAACCTCGTCGGGCGGGTCCGGCCGCTGTGACGAAGATCACGCGACGGCTGGTCGCGTCGTCGAAACCGCCGTCAGCCGTCAGCCGCCAGCCGTAAGCGAGGAGCCTCGCGGTCGTCGGATCCGCGCCCGTGGTCGCCGGCAACACGCACGACGTCACCTTGGTCTGTCAGAGCTTCGCCCGGTCGATCGACAACGCATTCGGCAACATGACGGCACTGCTGGCTGACGTCTGCGCTACGAGCAGCCTTCGACGAGGTTGATCTCGGGTGTCCGGCCCGTGCTGATCTCGGTGACCTTCCCGTGCGTCAGCGAGAAGATCATTTTCCGGTTCGAGGTCCCCCGCGGGAGGACGAGGTCGATGCCGGCCGGGACGTACTTCTGCGGGACGCGGGCAAGCAGGCCGTGGTAGGCGGCGAGCACCGCGGGCTCGGAGCTCCCGACGCGGATCCCGGCCGTCGTCGCGAAGCGCGATGTGTCGATATAGATGCGACGGAGCCGCTTCCCGGTGAAGAGCCCCCGCGTCTTGGGGGCGAGCGTGACGATCGCGCACGGGGATCCCGGGGTTGACGTCAAAGTGATCGGCCGATTGACCGCATGCCCGACCTCGGGCGCGGTCATGCCGAGCTTGACCGAGCCGAGACCCGCCGTGGTGATGCGCGCTGTCTCAGACAGCGCCGACGCCGACGTCGCGCCGACCGCGAGAGCGATCGCCAACGTCACTGGGATGCAGGCTGCTCTGGTCACCGGGGTGCTCCGTTTCGTCGTAGGTCGTGCGATTGGCCGAGTGGCCAAGTGCCCGCGCGTCAGTAGGTCGGTGGGTGGGGCCGCCGGTTTGGGATTGGAGCGAACGGGATCGTGTCCGAGCGCATCAGGCTGCAGGCGCCAGGAGCAGTGACGCAGTCGCTGTACCCATAGTAGGAGTCAGCGTGGGGCTTGTTCTCGCCGATCCAGTAGGTGACGGCGCCGTCGCGAGCCTCGGCGACCGGGAGGAGATCCGCCACGGCCGGGGCGGCTTGGCGGGCACCGGGTGGCGAGAACAGCTCGAAGCTCGCAGCATCCTGGGCGCAGTCATCCCCGCCGGAGTCGAGCAGGTACGCCACACCGGCGCCGGTCGCGTTCGGCGAGTTGGGCGTCAGGTAGCCGCAGGTGCCGCTGAAGAAGCCGCTGTCCGCGAGCGCGTTGGCATGCCCATCGAGCGGCACGCTCAGCAGTTCGGTCCCGTCCGCGATGCCCGTCACGTTGGTGGCCCGGATCAGCCAGGAGAGCGCGAGTACGTGAGGGCCGAGGTCCATCGCCAGCGCCCCGGCGTGGCCTTGTTGGGGCGAGCAGCCCGACACCGTGTGGACGCAGGGTGGCGTCCCGCCGGCGAGGCGACGCAAGCGGCCGCGCGGCCCTGAGAGGAGGATCCGGGCCGTGTGGGCGCCAGCCGGGAGTCGCGCGAAGGAGATCTGCCCGCGCCAGATCGAGGGTGCGTAGTCGGAGTCTCGCGGCCCGCCGGCCGGCAGGCCGGCCAGCCGGTGTTCGCGGCCGTGCCCGAGTGTCAGCTCGTGGATTCGGCAGCCGCCGGCGGTCGCCCAGTCGGGGACGGGAGCGGTCTTGGTCGAGGTCGGAGCCCGGGTGCACCGCGAGAAGACGAGGGTCGGGCGCCCCTGCGAATCGGGGCCGGCGTCAGCGTCGAACGGAGTCGACCGAGGCGCCGCGGGGAGCCGGGCGACCTCCCCGTCGTGGAGGGCGGTGAGGTACCAGGCGCCGGTGGCGTCGCGGGCGCTCCAGACGACCCAGCCCTGGTAGGCGGTCAGGGACTGTGCGGCGCCGGGGAGCGCTGACAGCAGCGTCGAGGCGACAACCGGGCCAGGCGGGTTTCCGGGCGTCGTCGAGCCTGCGGGTACCGGAGCCTGCGCCGCGACGGCCGCGGGGCCTGCCGCGAGTGCCGCGAGCAGGGCGCCGCCGAGGCAGCTCACGAGGGCCCGCCGCGGCTGCCGGGCCCTGGTCATCGCTTGTGGTCCAGGCCGGCGAGGACGACGACGCGGGCGACGGAGCCGAACATCGTCAGGGGCCCACCCAGCAGCGGGAGGGGCGCCGGCACGTGGAGGGCGCGTGCCGCCCTGATGGCGCTGTCGCGGGCTCCCGCGCCGTAGAGCACGGTCGTGTGGGACCGGTGTGTCGCGATCGCTGTGCCGAGGATCGTCGGCGTGACCCCGAGTCGGGCCCTGAGCGTCGCTGCCATCGCCCGCAGTCGTCCGGTGCTCGCGAGCGGGCCCCGTGACGATGTGAACAGGCCGGTCTCGTCGACGATCGCGACCGCCGCCATCGGGCGGGGCACGTAGGCCGGCCCGAACGTCGCGCCGGTCACAGCGCCGAGGGTCGCCGGCGCCCGCCCACCGTAGACACCGCCGTAGGCTGGGAGCACGCGCGTCCCGTTGGCGAAGCTGACCGTGACCGACCCGCTGCCGGCCGGGGCGAAGCCAGAGATCAGCCACTGGCCGGCGAGCGCGACCGACCGCGGTTGGCTGCCGGCTGCGATCTCGTCCGGGTTGAGGCAGTACGAGGAGACCTGCTTGAGCTCGGCGGCGACCAGCACGCAGTCTTGATTGGTCGACATGTTGTCGCACGATGTGGTCGGCAGCACCCACCACGACGCGCCGCCCTGGGTGTCCCAGAGCGTCACGTTGCCATACCAGGCGGTGGCCGTCGCGGTGCCCCATTCCCGCGTCGCGGCGGTCGTCTCCCACTGCGGCAGCTTCTCCGCGGCGTAGCGGAGCTGCGTGAGGATCGGTACCGCGCCCAGCAAGGAGGCCGGTGCGTTGCCGGCCGCCGGACTCGGGTAACCGCCGGTGCAGACCTCGGCCTGGCTGACCGCGCTTCCCATGGTCCCGAGGCCGACGATCGCAACGGCGGCGATCGCCGCGATTGCCCCGCTTTGACGAGCTTGACTCGTCGGCAAGCGGGCGTTCCTTCCGATGCGCATCGTCCAACCCTTCGTTCGAGTGACTGGCAGAATCAACTGGCGGCGCGGGTCAGCGGCCGCATAGGGCGTAGACGCTCGCAGTCGCCTCGTGGTAGTGGGCGTTCGACGTACGGACGAACCCGACCTTCAGCGCGTTGCGTCCGAACCGGGTCCAGAGAGTGGTGGCGAGTTGCCCGCCAGCCTGGGTGCCGATGCCGCGCGCAACCATGCCGCGCGGGCAGGTGAGCGTGAGGACGTGCTCCTTGGCGTCGAACACGGCCACGCCCCAGCGGACGAGCTGCGAACCGGCGGGAATCTTGGCTCCGCGGCGCAGGTGGCCGGCGGGGACGGCGACCGGCGTGCGCTGGCCGGCCTTGCGGATCGGCTTTGCCGGGACCTCGAGCCCTGACTTCAGTGGGGCGACCACCGGGTCGCGGCAGAGCAGGTAGACGTGGCCGACCGCGGTGTTGGCATTGACGTGCGGGGCCGTCGCGAACCTCACGTCGAGCGTCGGCTCGTAGAAGCGACTGCCCGGAGAGGTCACCGGTGTGAGCTGGCTGCCCTCCTGCGAGCCCAGTCCGCTTTCGAGCATCGCGGCCGGGCAGGTCAGCGTCACGGTGGCCATCCTGTCGCCGTGCATCGTCACCGACCAGCGGACGAGTTGGGTTCCCCGGGCGATCGTGTCGCCCTGGTGGAGGTGGTTGCCGCCGACATCGATCGGCGATCGCTGCCCGGCGGCGATGATCGTCGCGGTCCCCAGGGTCGGGGTGCCGCCGGCGAATGCGACAGCCGGCGAGGCGACCCCGACGGCGAGCAGGGCGACGGTGACTGCGGCGCTGCGACACGCGGCTTGCGGAGCGATGGTCGGCATGAGCCGAAGTTTCCGCCTCCCAAAGCTAGAAGTCCAAGACCTAGTTCATCTGTCCGGTAGAATCAAACGTTATGGAACTTCGCCAGCTCGAATACCTCGTCGCCGTGTCGGATGAGGCGAGCTTCACGCGGGCCGCCGCCAAGCTCCACGTGGCCCAGCCGGGCGTGAGCGCGCAGATCCGCCGGCTGGAGGGGGAGCTCGGACAGGCGCTCCTCGACCGCTCTGGGCGGACGGTCCGACCGACCGACGTCGGGACCGCCGTGCTCCCCTATGCCCGGGCGGCGCTCCGCGCGGTTGACGGGGTCCGGCTGGTCGTCAACGAGCTCGCCGGGTTCGTCCGCGGCCACGTGACCGTCGGGATGGTCACCTCGTGTCTGTCGCTCGTCGACCTGCCCAAGCTGCTGGCCGACTTCCACAGACATCATCCGGCAGTCGAGATCACCCTGTGGGAGGAGAACTCCGACGTGCTGCTCGACGGGCTCGAAAATGGACAGCTCGACCTCGCCGTGGTCGGCCTGGCCGGACGCGCGCGAGCGCGGCCGGGAATCGCGACCCACGCGGCGGCCGACGAGCCGCTGGTGGCGGCCGTCAGCCACGGAGATCCGCTCGCCCGGAGAGCCGAGATCACGGTCGGAGAACTCCGCGGGCAGGCGCTGAGCAGCCTGCCGCCGGGCACGGGCCTTCGCGCGACGATCGACGACGCATGCGCCGCGGCCGGCTTCCATCCGCATGTCGCATTCGAGGCGAGCGACCCGAATGTCCTCGCCCGCTTCGCCGCGCGGGGCTTCGGCGTGGCGATCCTGCCCGAGTCGATCGCAAGCGCCTATCCGGCTGGTCTCCACGCGATCCCGATCACCGGTCCGCCGCTCCGTGCGCGGCTCGAACTCGCGTGGAAGGCCGAAGGACCGAAGAGCCCGGCGGCGCGTGCGCTCGTCGCCCACACGATCCTCGCGCTCGAAGCGCCCGTGCCGGACGTGTAGAAGCGGCGCCGGCCCTACTCGGTGTGGCTAGGGTCCTGCTGGCGCCATCGCCTTTCGGGTACCGGCCTGCATCTCGTCGGCATTCATCACCGGCTCGAGGGTGATGCTGGCGCCGAGGCCCATGGAGAACGGTTCGGCCGCGGGAGGTATGTCGCTCGAGTCCCGTCCCGGATCGCAGCGTTCCCGGCCGTGGTCGGGATCTGCACCGTCATCAACCTGCCGGCGGGCTCGAGGTGTCCGGCAGGACGCTGCAGCTCGCCAGGGTCAGCGATTCCTGCTCTACGCGTGCGACGCTCACGACGTCGTACCCGCTCACGAAGGTCGCGGCTGAAGCCCGCCGGTGGTGGCCTCGATCGGGGTCACGGCCGCGAATTGCGCGCACGCCGGCCGGGAGACCGCGTACGATTCGCCGATGATCGAGCCCGAGACCAAGGCTCCTGACTTCGAGCTCGCCGATCAGGACGGCCAGCCGGTGAAGCTCTCGGACCTGCGCGGCGGGCCGGTCGTCCTGTACTTCTACCCGAAGGCCGACACCCCCGGGTGTACGACGCAGGCGTGCGGCGTCCGCGACCACGCGGCCGACTACGCCCGCCTCGGGGCGACCGTGCTCGGCGTGTCGCCGGACCCGGTCGCCAAGGTCGCGAAGTTCCACTCGAAGTACGACCTCGACTTCAGGCTGCTGGCCGACTCAGACCACGCGGTGGCCGAGCGCTACGGCGTGTGGGTCGAGAAGTCGATGTACGGGCGGACGTACTGGGGCAACTCGCGGACGACGTTCATCATCGACCGGGACGGCCTGGTCGCCGGCATCCTGCCGAAGGTCTCGCCGAAGACACACGACGACAAGGTCCTCGCAGCGCTGGCCGCCCTGGCGTGACTGCTCCAGAAGATCGTCGCAATCCCCGTAGGCTAGGCACGTGCACGCCACCCTCGGATCCGCTTCCCTCGGCAGCACGCTCGGGTCGTTCTTCGACGCGGCCGGCAAGTTCTTCTCGGATCTGGCGGCCGTCCACTGGGGCGCGCTGCTCCTCGGGCTCGGCTTCTTCGCCGTCAACCTGACGCTCCGGTCGAGGGCGCTGTTCCACACGATGCGGGCCGCCTACCCGGCCGAGCGGATCGAGTGGCGGCGGATCTGGGGGGCGTACGTCGCGGCGGTCGGCTTCAACAACCTCGTGCCCGCCCGGGGGGGCGACGTGATCAAGCTGTTCCTCTGCAAGAGCTCGATCCACCGGTCGAGCTTCCCGGCGGTCGCCGCGTGCTTCTCGGTCGAGTCGATCTTCGACACGGTGATCGGCGTCTTCGTCCTCCTCTTCGCCTTCAGCCAGGGCGTCTTTCCCAAGCCGCCGGACTTCGCCAAGCTGAACGCCTTCGACCTGTCCTTCCTGGCCAGCAACTTCCGCCTGACGCTGTTTGTCCTGACCGCCCTGGCGATCGTCGCGCTCGTCGCGTTCGCCGTCCTCTCCCGCCGGGTCCGCGCCTTCTGGGAGCGGATCCGCCAGGGCCTCAGCATCCTCGGCGACCGGCGGCGGTACTTCCGCGAGGTGTTCGCGGTCCAGGCGGTCGCCTGGGTCTGCCGGGCGGCGGCCTTCTGGTTCCTGCTCGACGCCTTCCGGGTCGGCGGGTCGCTGCGGAACGTCGGCCTCGTGTTCGGCGTCAACGCCGTCGCCGGGGCGGTTCCCCTGACGCCGGGCGGGGCGGGCGTCCAGCAGGCGCTGCTGGTCAAGGTCTTCGCGACGACGGCGGCGGGCTCGGTCGTCGCTGCCTACTCGGTCGGCCAGCAGATCGCGATCACCGCGCTCACAGCGGGGCTCGGCCTGGCGGCGCTGTTCACGATCTTCGGGATCCGCTCGTTCGGCGAGGTCGCCCGGATGGGTCGGGCCGCGCGGGAGGAGGACGCTCAGCCGGCGGCTACTGGAGACCCTCGCGGGCCTCGCGCACGAGTGTGACGGCCTCGGGGAAGATCGACGCCATCAGCGAGCGGATCTCCTGGGCCTGCTGTTCGGCGTTGCCCTGGACGTTGATCCGGTTGATCGCGGCGACGGTCATGTCGACGGCGAGCTTGATCGCGTTGTCGGCCCACGCGAGGCGCTGCTGACCCTGCATCTGCTCGGCGAACTCGGCCATCCGCCGCTGGAGCTCCTCGGGGTCTCCGAACAGCCCGCCGAAACCTTCCATTCCGTCCATGAGCAAATTTTAGCGCGCCCGGCAGACGCGCCTCGCGGATGGGATTTTCGATCGTGATCATGACCACGCCCGGCGGCTGCGGCGCCCGGCGGGAGCAGCGCGCTCCCGGGTGCTCGGGCGGGTCGCGCCGGGTCAGGCGGTCGCGTCCGGCCGGCGGGCGAGGATGGCGACGCTACCGCCGTGGCCGGCCAGCCCGGCCGCGAGCTCGAGGCCGGCGGCGAGCGGGACGAGTGCGAGCGCGGCCAAAGTGATCGCGAGGTCGCCCGCCGCGAGCGGGGCGTTGCGCTTGAGGAGGTTGTAGAGGTAGGAGGGTCGGTCGGTCAATCGGTTGACGAGGGACTGCCACATGCCGAAAGGGTTGTGCTCGGCGAGGACGTGTGTCGTGTCGAGGATCTCCAGGCCGCAGGCGGTGAGGAGGAGCTCGAGTCCTCCGGCGGTGAAGTGCGTCCGGTGGCGGGGAACGTCGAGATGGAACCAGCGGGCTCCGCCGAGCCGGGCCTGGAGGCTCGCGAGGTTGGGCACGCCGATCAGGATCACCCCGCCGGGGCGCAGCCAGCCGACGATCGCGGCGAGCGCGGCGGCCGGGTCGTCGAGGTGCTCGAGGACGTGCCAGAGGGTCACCGCGTCGAGCGAGCCGGGCGCGACTGTGGCCGTGGCGATCTGCTCGGGGCGCAGGTCGACGCCGTACTGCTCGCGGGCGGCACGGATCCCCCGGCTCGACGGCTCGATGCCCTCGGCGGCGAACCCCGCGTGGCGGGCGGCCGCGACGAAGCGTCCGCGACCGGCGCCGACGTCCAGGAGCCGAGGGCCGGGTGTCCCGAGCAGGCGCAGGCGCTGGCGGTCGAAGCGGTCGAGGATCGGAGCGGCGGTCCGCCGCAGGCGGGGCCGGTGGGTCGCGTAGGCGCCGGTGTCGTGGACCGCCGGCGGGAGGGGTGCGTCGGTGACGGCGCTCGCGCACCGGTTGCATCGCAGCAGGGCGACCGGTCGGGCGCCGGGCGGCTCGGACGGGATGACGTCTCGCCAGGTTGCGAGGTTCCCGCCGCAGGCGGGGCACTCGGCGGTGCTCACCCGCCGCGGTCGTGGAAGTAGAAGTCGGGGAGCGAGGCGCGGGTGATCTGGCTGGTCATGTTGTAGGCGAGCTCGCGGTCGCCGGTCCGGACGACGAGGTCGTCGAGCGTGATGATTCCGGCGAGACGATCGTTCTCGAGGACGGTCAGCCGGCGGACGCCGTGGCGGACCATCAGGGCGGCGACGTCCTCGACGTTCATGTCGACGGTCGCCGAGATCACCGGGCTGCTCGCGAGGACGGAGGCTGCCTCGTCGAGGTCACGGCCGTCGGCGACGACGGTGATCGCGAGGTCGCGGTCTGTGAGCATGCCGACTGGCCGGTGGTCTGCGTCGATCAGGACGACCGAGCCGACGTTGCGCTCGCGCATCAGCGTGGCCACCTCCCGGACCGATCCGTCGGGCGGGACGGTCACGACGGATTCGGTCATCACCCCACGGATGTCCATGCCGGCACTGTATCCCGGGCAGAACACCTGCGTCCAGGTCGGGTCGGCCGGGCGGCCTCATCTAGACTGCTGCGGCGAATGGACGACCGAGAGCGCCAGCTCGCATCGGAGGGAGGGCGGCGCACGAAGGTGGCGATCTGCGCGGTGGTGGCCGGCCTGCTGGTCTTCGCGGGCTCGGCCTACGGCGACTATGTCGTGTTCGCCAACTATCCGACGATCGGCCTGCTCCAGGCGCTCTCGCCGGCGATCCACGGGGTCGCCAGGGCGGGGGTCGATCCGCGCTCGGCGCACATCATCTTCACCGCCCACCACCAGGCCGGGCTGATCTTCGCGTCGTTCATCGTCGGCGTCGGCACCCTCTTGATGATCGGGCCGCTGCGCTACCTGGCCGACGCGGTCCGCTTCCGGGGGAGCAGCCAGCCGACGTGGAAGCTGTTTGCGACCTACGGGGGCATCGCGACCGCCGCCTTCGCCGTCGTCGTCCAGATCGTCGCGGCGACGCGGGCGCGGGACTTCGTGCGCCACGGCGACCACGGCAAGCAGGCGGTCGACCACGCGCTCAGCGCGTCGGGCGGCATCGGCCTGGCGCTCCCGGCGACGCTCGGGCAGATCGCCTTTGCGATCGGCTTCGGGACGATCTCGTACCTGGCGATGAAGGTCGGGCTGCTCAAGCGGCTGCTCGGCGTGCTGGGGGCGATCGCGGCGCTCCTCTTCGTGATCCCGGTCCTCCAGCAGTTCGAGCCGCTCCCCGTCCTCCAGGTCGTCTGGCTGATCTCGTTCGGGGCGATGATGAGCGGCCGCACATCGGTCCCCCTGCCGCCGGCCTGGGCATCGGGTGAGGCCGAGCCGTGGCCGCCCCAGCAGCAGATTCGCGAGGCGCGCGACCCGGGGGGGTCGGGACGGCGGGACCGGGGGGCGGCGACCGCGGCTGCCGCGGCTGCCGCGGAGTCGGTGCCGGCTCCGAGGCTGCCGGGCAAGGCGTCGCCGAACGCATCCAAGAAGCGCAAGAAGCGCCGCTGAATCGGGGGAAGCGGCGCCCCCGGTCCGCTCGACGGCGCGGCCGGAGATTTGTTACAGGAGTGTGTCCGGGCGAGCTAGACTGACGCCGAGGGCCCCGCCCCAGAGGGCTCGCGACCGCGGGCCCCGGCCTGACCGTGCGCCCGCAGAGGAGGTTTGTGGGCGATGGAGGGTTCAGTCAACACGGCGGGCTGGCAGACGGCGAATCCCGCTCCACTCGGTCTGGCGGCGTTCGCCATGACCACGTTCGTACTCTCGATGTTCAACGCGAATCTCGTCGACGCCAGGGGGACCCCGGTGGTGCTGGGCCTGGCCCTGTTCTATGGCGGCGTCGTCCAGCTGCTCGCCGGGATGTGGGAGTTCCGGGCGGGCAACACGTTCGGCGCGGTGGCGTTCAGTTCGTTCGGGGCGTTCTGGCTGTCGTTCTGGGCGCTGAATGTCTTCTACGCGAAGGAGTTGACGGGCAACGTCGGCCATTCGATCGGGGTCTACCTCTGGGCGTGGGCGATCTTCACGGCGTACATGACGATCGCCGCGATCCGGGTCAGCGGGGCCGTCCTGCTGGTCTTCACGCTGCTGACGATCACCTTTGTCCTGCTGGCGATCGGGACGACCGGACCGCACGCAAACGTCGAGCACTGGGGTGGCTACCTCGGCCTCGCGACGGCGGCGGCCGCCTGGTACGCGTCGTTCGGGGCTGTCGTCAACAGCACCTTCGGACGGGCTGTCGTCCCGCTGTTCCCCTACGCGCCGAGGGCGCGGGCGGCGGTCGCTCCCCGGCGGGGTGGCGCACTGCCGAAGGAATGATTTCGACCGGAGTGCTATGACAGGAGGAGCAGAAGGCACCCGACGATCGAAAGCGGTGAGGGCAATGGCGGCGGAGCGGAGCGTGGGCGAGGAACTCGAGCATGAGCTGGCAGGGCTGCTCGACGTCGAGCGCTTCGAGCCGCCGGAGGAGTTCCGGGCGCAGGCGCTGCTCAGCGACCCGGCGATCTACGAGGAGGCCGAGCGCGACTGGCAGGACTGGTGGGTCGCCGAAGCCGAGCGCCTGCACTGGTTCGAGCCGTGGGAGACCGTCCTCGACGATTCCAACCCGCCGTTCTACAAGTGGTTCGTCGGCGGGAAGCTGAACGCGTCCTACAACTGCGTCGATCGTCACGTCGAGGCCGGCCTGGGGGACCGGGTCGCCTACCACTGGCACGGGGAGGATGCGACGCAGCGGACGATCACCTACGCAGACCTCCACCGCGACGTCCAGCGGTTCGCCAACGCGTTGCGGGATCTCGGGGTCGAGAAGGGCGACGTCGTCGGGATCTTCCTGCCGATGATTCCGGAGGTCGTCGTCGCGATGCTGGCGTGCGCGCGGATCGGCGCGCCGCACAACGTCGTCTTCGGCGGGTTCTCGGCCGAGGCGGTCCGCGAGCGGATGGAGTTCTCCGATGCGAAGGTCCTGATCACGGTCGACGGGGCCGCCCGGAAGGGCAGGACGGCTCCGGTCAAGCAGAACGTCGACGACGTGATGGGCGACCTGTCCTCGATCGAGCACATCGTGGTCGTGCGCCACTCGGGGATCGACTGCCCGATGGACGGGGCCCGGGACGTCTGGTACGACGAGGCGATGGCGGCCGCCGACCCGGAGTGCCCGGCCGAGCCGATGGATGCCGAGGACCCGCTGTACATCCTCTACACGAGCGGATCGACAGCCAAGCCGAAGGGCATCCTCCACACGACCGGTGGCTACATGACCGGGGTCAGCGCGACCCACCGGTACGTCTTCGACCTCAAGCCGGAATCCGACGTCTACTGGTGCTCGGCCGACGTCGGGTGGGTGACCGGGCACTCGTACATCGTCTACGGGCCGCTCTGCAACGGCGCGACGTCGGTGATGTACGAGGGGGCGCCGGACTACCCGCACAGGGGGATCTGGTGGGAGCTGTGCGAGCGCTACAAGGTGACGACGTTCTACACGGCGCCGACGGCGATCCGCGCGTGCATCAAGTGGGGCTCGGAGCACCCGGCGAAGTTCGATCTGTCGAGCCTGCGGCTGCTGGGGTCGGTCGGCGAGCCGATCAACCCGAAGGCGTGGCTCTGGTACCACAAGGTGATCGGCGGCGGGAGGTGTCCGATCGTCGACACGTGGTGGCAGACGGAGACCGGGGCGATCATGATCACGCCGCTCCCGGGGATCACCCCGACGAAGCCGGGCTCGGCGACCCAGCCGTTCCCGGGGATCAAGGCGGATGTGGTCGACGAGCACGACGGCAGGTCGATCGAGACGGGCCAGGGCCTGCTGGTGATCCTCCGTCCGTGGCCGTCGATGCTCCGGACCCTCTACAAGGAGGACGACCGGTTCATCGAGACGTACTTCAAGCGGTTTGGTGAGACCGTCTACCTCGTGGGGGACGCCGCCCGTCGGGACGAGGACGGGTACATCTGGGTGATCGGGAGGATCGACGACGTCGTCAACGTCTCGGGTCACCGGCTCTCGACCGCGGAGGTCGAGTCGGCGATCGTCGCCCACGACATGGTCGCCGAGGCGGCGGTGATCGGTCAGTCCGACGAGCAGACCGGCCAGGCGATCTGCGCGTTCGTGACGCTCCAGGGCGACACCGAGGCGACCGAGGGGGTGGAGGCCGGGATCCGCGAGACGGTCGCCATGCGGATCGGGAAGTTCGCCCGGCCGAAGCGGATCATCTGGGCCGATGACCTGCCGAAGACGCGCTCGGGGAAGATCATGCGGCGGCTGCTGCGGGACATCGCCGAGGGCCGGGCCCTGGGCGACGTGACGACGCTCCGCGATCCGGACGTGATGGCCGCGCTCGAGGATCAGATCAAGGCCGGTCAGGCGGCCGAGGACTAGGGTGAGCGACGGACTGACCTACGAAGCCGCGTGCGCCGAGCACCGCTGGGACGTTCCGGAGCTCTACAACATCGCGACGGACGTCTGCGACAGGCACCCGCGGGAGAAGCTCGCGATGGTGCACGAGCATTTCGACGGCGCGGTTCGCGAGGTGCTGTGGGGCGAGCTCCAGGACCTCTCGGCGAAGGCCGCGAACGTGCTCGCCGGGCTGGGCGTCGAGCGGGGCGACCGGGTGGCGGTGGTCCTCCCGCCGACGCCGGAGACGGCGGCGATCTTCTTCGCGACGTGGAAGCTCGGAGCGCTCCTCCTGTCGATGTCGGTGCTCTACGGGGACGATGGGATCCGTCATCGGCTCGGCGACGCGGAGCCGAAGGTCCTCGTGACGGACGCGGCCAACGCCGGGCGGTTTGCCGAGTCGGGACCGGACGGGGCGGGTCTCGTCGACCACATCGTCGTGCTCGACGACGCGAGCTTCGACGGCGTGTCGGCCGAATTCGAGCCGGTCGTGACGCGGGCCGACGATCCGGCCCAGCTCTACTACACGTCGGGAACCACGGGTCTGGCGAAGGGCATCGTCCACGCCCACCGGTACATCCTCGGCCACGAGGAGTTTCGTTACTGCCACGACGTGCAGGAGGGCGAGCGCTTCCACGGGATGGGCGAGTGGGCGTGGGCCGCGGGGATCTCACCCCTCCTGGGGCCGTGGCGGCTGGGCGCCGTCCAGTACGTCTACCAGCGGGAGGCGGGGTTCGATCCACACCGCCAGCTGGCCTTCCTCTCGCGCCACCAGGTCACCAACGTCTTCGGCACGCCGACGGCGATTCGCTCGATGATGGGGATCGGCGATGCGGGGACGCGGTACCCGCAGGGCTTCCGGATCGTCTGCTCGGCCGGGGAGCCGCTCAACCCGGAGGCGATCCGGTGGTTCCGCGACCAGTACGGGGTCACGGTGCTCGACTACTACGGTCTGACCGAGTCCTACCCGCTGTGCGGGAACTTCCCGTTCATGGAGGTCCGCGAGGGGTCGATGGGCCGGCCGATGCCCGGGTGGGACGTGGCGATCCTCGACGAGGACGAGCAGCCGGTCGCCCGGGGCGAGCGGGGCGAGATCTGCCTGCGGGCGCGGTCAAACCCCCACTATCCCCTCGGATACTGGCGTCTGCCGCGGGAGAGCGAGGAGACCTTCGGGGGGGAGTGGTTCCACACGAAGGACGCGGCGAGCATGGACGAGGACGGCTACGTCTGGTACGCCGGCCGGGCCGACGACGTGATCATCGCCGCGGGGTACCGGATCGGTCCGTTCGAGGTCGAGTCGGCCTGCCTGGAGCATCCGGCGGTCGCCGAGGCGGCGGCGGTCGCATCGCCGGATCAGCTGCGGGGGAACGTCGTCAAGGCGTTCGTCGTCCTGGCGGCCGGCCACGAGCCGAGCGAGCGGCTCGCGGAGGAGATCAAGCAGTTCGTCCGGGGGCGGCTCTCGGCCTACGCGTATCCCCGGAAGGTCGAGTTCGTTTCAGACCTGCCGAAGACCCTGACGGGTAAGATCCGGCGGATCGAGTTGCGCGAGCGAGAGCTCCAGGGATAGAGCCCAGGCGGCCTCTGGCAGATCGCAAGCCGCCGGGTCTGCGATCCGCTGGTGGTGTGTGTCGGTTTTGGTGGGTGATTGCCTCGCGCGCGCCTGATTGCGGTGCTCGAGGACGATGGACTCGGCCACTGCAACACTCGAGCCACGTTCACGAACGCTGTTCGCGAACGTCGTTCGTCGTTCGTCGTTCGTCGTTGATATTCGTCGTTCACCGTGGCGCTGCCTCGACTGGCATCACCATCGAATCGGACCCGCCCGACCGCCGACCCCCGACCGACTCGATCCGGACGGACCCAGCCGAACTCCTTCAGGCCGCCTGCTCCCACGGCAATGCCCGTTTATCGACGAGACACGGCCACTAGGGCCCGGTTTGCCCGGCGAGCGTTTCGCCGCCACTGCCCGTCGCGGTGCCGGTGCCCGTCGCGGTGCCGGTGCCGTTCGCGGCGCTCGGAAGCGACGCGTGGGCCGTCGGCGCGGCGGCCTTCTTGGGCGCCGGCGGTCCGAGGATGTGGAAGGAGTGGGTGACGGAGGCGGAGACCGTGGTCGGGGTGGCCGTCGAGATGGCGCTCGCGAGGAGGCGGTAGG
This sequence comes from Solirubrobacteraceae bacterium, assembly GCA_034664295.1. GTDB lineage: Bacteria > Actinomycetota > Thermoleophilia > Solirubrobacterales > Solirubrobacteraceae > Palsa-513. The sequence continues at coordinate 242,141 of JAXDHV010000032.1, forward strand.
AGCCCGGCGCGAGGGCGTGTCCGTTGAGCCGGCCGGTCAGGTGCACCGAGTTCAGGCCGGGTCCGTCGAGGTGGGTCAGCTGGGGGGAGAGCGATACGTATCGCGAGCAGGCGGGCAGCTTCCGGGCGACGGCGGCCCTGTTCGGGGCGACGCACGTGCGCAGGCCGTGGGAGGACGGGGTCGCGGGGAGGAGGCGCCCGGGGACGGCCTTCTGGATCGTGAACCTCGTCGTTGCGGCGGCGGATACCGTGTAGCGGACGGTCGTCCCCGTCGCCGTCCTGGCGATGCTCGGGCCTGACGGCGCGGCGCGGAAGTAGCTGGCCGAGAGGGCGAGCGGCGAGAGGACGAGGTCTGAGCCGGGCTTTGCGGGCGCCTCGCCGGTCGGGCCGGGGGCCGGGTGGGTCGTCGCCGGACTGATCGGAGTCGGCGGAGCCGTGTAGGTGAACTGGTCGGCGGTCGAGGTAGCGCTCGCGGCTCCCGGGCCGCTGACCCTGATGTCGAGCGTTCCGGCTGCCTGGATCGGCGAGGAGGCGATGAGCTCGGTCGGCGAGATCACGGTGAAGGAGCTGGCGTTGAGGGCACCGAACTTGACGCTGGTCGTCCCGTCGAGAAACTGGCCGGTGATCGTCACGACGGTGCCGCCGCCGGTCGGGCCCGACGCCGGGGCGATCCCGCTCACCACAGGCGTGAGCGCGACGTCGGCGTTGAGGAAGATCGCCCCGCCGGGGGTCTGGAGGTTGGGGGCCCTCGCGGGCACGTCGGGCGACGCCTCGCCGATCACCGCGCCGGCGAGCGGTCCCGTGTTGAAGACCTTGGGGCTCGACCCCGAGAGATGGACGCCGATCGAGTCGCCGGCGAGCACCGGGATGTGGACGGGCTGGAGCGCAAACGCGCCGGTTGACGCCGTCTGGCCGGGGGTGCTCAGACCGACGATCGAGAGCTGGCCGTCGGACCCCGGGCGAAGGGCCTCGAGCGTGAGCGTGCCGGTGCCCGCGACCCGCCAGCCGATGATCACGCCGGCTGCCGGCACCGTCTCGACGTAGCCCGGCGGGACGGTCAGCTGGTACTGGGTGCAGTTGCACCCGGCGCTGCTCTGGCCGGCGACGAAGCTGGCGGTCGGCGTCCCGATCGTCACGACCGCCGCGCCGGCCGCCGCCGGCAGGAGGCAGGCGGTCAGGAGGCCGACGACCGCGACGGCCGCCCGCAGCCCTCGTCGCCCACCGACCGGACGCTTCCCATCCCGCTCCATCTCGCGGCAGTGTAGACGTCAGCCTGCGTGCGTCACAACTCGCTGAGCAAGCCGGAGCGGCACGCAGCGCGACGGAGGGCGACGGAGCGCGATGGACCCGGACGACAGCGGGATGGGGACGGGCCGCCCGCCCGGGCCGAGGGGTCAGACCTTGCTGCTGGTCGGGACCCACGCCCCGGTGTCCTCGCGGGCGAAGTCCTGGAAGATCCCCGGCGCCTCCCTGGCCATCAGGCCGGCGACGATGTCGAAGACCAGCCGCAGCTCCTCCTCGGCTCCCTCGGCCGTCCGCATCTCGATCACGTGGCGCAGCGTCCGGAGATTCGCGCTCCAGACGATGTCCGTGCTCAGGCCGATCGGGGCGAGCCGCCGGAGCGCCGAGGTCGCCTCCTTCTTGACGTGGAAGGGGATCCCCTCGGCGTCGATCCCGAGGGCGGCGGCCGCGGTGACCTGGAACTCCTCGAGCTGCTCGACGATGCTGAGGACCTGGTCGCGGACCGGCTCGAGGGCCGGTGGAACCCGGAAGCCGATCTCGGTCAGGCGGACGTAGCGCAGGCTCTCCTGGCTGAAGGCCGACCCCGCCCGGTGGCGGACGAGCTCGTGGGTGAAGACGCGGCTGACGTTGCGGAAGGCGAAGCTGTAGCTCGCGTGCTCGAGGACGCTCCCGTGGCCGCTCTGGAGGAGGTTGGCGAAGTACTCGCGCTGGTCGGTCCGCACGCGCGTGACGTTCGGGTTGAGCCCCGGCTCCCAGCTCCGGTAGCAGGCTCGGCCGCCGAACTCGACGAGCAGCTCGCCGGCGTTCGGCTGCTCGCCCCCCTCCGCCAGTCGGCGATCGAGCCACGATTCGCCGCCGACGTCGGCAAGGTAGCCGCGGAGACCCTCGACGACGAGCGACGGACGGGCGATCAGGAAGACGCTGGGGGTGGTCTCGTGCACGGGTCGGCGATCCTAGCCGGCCCTCCGGACCGGTCGCTGCCCGCTCGAAAAATGGCTGCGTGTGTCGCGTAACCAGCTTCCCGAGGACTCCCGGCAGCCCCTAGGCGATCTGCGCGAGCAGGCTGCCGACCCCGTTGACGAGGTCGAACAGCGGCTGGGGGATGATTCCGAAGAAGAGGCTCCCGCCGGCCCCGAGCACGGCGACGAGGGCGACCTCCGGGTGGCGGGCACGAATCCCGCCAGCCCCGGCTCGAGCGGAATCCGGATCCGGAGCAGGGGCCGGAACAGGGGCAGGGTCCGGAGCAGGAGCCGGGACGACCGGCCCCTCGGGCGAGCCGCCGGCGATCGCCGGGAGCAGCGCCCCACCGAGCGACGGGGCCCGCCGCATCCAGATCGCCGCCAGGACGCGGAAGTAGTAGGCGAGCGAGATCGCCGAGCCGAGCACGATCACGACGGCCAGCCAGGCGTAGCCGCCGTCGACGGTCGCCTGGATCAGGTAGACCTTGCCGATGAAGCCGGCGGTCGCGGGGATCCCCGCGAGTGAGAGCATCGCGATCGTCATCGACCACGCGAGCACCGGTCGCTCGGCACCCAGGCCGACAAGCGAGTCGATGTCGTCGCCGAGCGGCGTCTCCCGCTCACGGGCGACGATCACCGCGAAGGCGGCGACGTTCATCAGCAGGTAGGTGACCAGGTAGAGGACCGTCGCCCGCACGCCGAGCTGGGTCGCGACGACCACGCCGGCCAGCATGTAGCCGGCCTGGGCGACCGACGAGTAGGCGAGCATCCGCTTGAGCGACGACTGGCCCAGGGCGCCGACGTTGCCGACGACGATCGTGACCGCGGCCAGCGCCGCGAGCGCCGGCCCCCAGGTCGCGTGCTCGCCCAACAGGCCGAAGTCGAACAGCCGCAGGAGGACGCCGAAGGCCGCGGCCTTGGTCGCGACGGCCATGAACGCCGTGATCGGCGTCGGGGCTCCCTCGTAGACGTCGGGCGTCCACTGATGGAACGGCGCGACCGACGCCTTGAAGCACAGCCCGGTCACGCTGAGCGCGATCCCGCCCAGGAGGAGCGTGTCCGAGGCTCCGCCGCGGCCGATCGACGCCGCGATCTCGCCGAAGCCGGTCGCGCCCGTCGCCCCGTAGATCAGGGCCAGGCCGTAGAGCAGGGTGGCCGAGCCGACCGATCCGACGATCAGGTACTTGAGCCCCGCCTCGAGCGAGCTCGCCCGGTGGAGCTCGGTCGCGCAGAGGACGTAGAGCGGGATCGACAGGAGCTCGAGGCCGACGAACAGCGTGACGAGGTTCGACGCGCTGATCAGGACCAGCATGCCGGCCATCGACCCGAGCAGGAGCGCGTAGTACTCCCCGTGGGCCGCCTCGCGGGGTGCGAGCGCCCGCCAGGAGAGGAGCGTCGCCGCGACCCCGGTTGCCGCGATCACGAGCGTCAGGACGAGGGTCAGGCGGTCGATCGTCATCGCCCCGGCGACGATCGTCCTGCTGTCGTGCCACTGCCAGATCGTCAACCCGATCGTCACGAGAAGCGTGATCAGCGCGGTCAGGGGGACGAGCTGATGGCGGATCTGCCGGGAACCCAGCAGCCCGAGCATGAGGACGACGAGCGACCCGGCCAGGAGCGCCTCGATCGGGCCGAGCGCGGCGAAGTCGACGTGCGGCCCCGTCAGCCGGGGCGCGACATAGCCGGTGAAGGTGTTGAGCTCGTTCATTTGACCGTCACCGTCACCGAGTTCTCGACGGCGCGGACCCCGCCGGACCCGCCCGCGTACCGGCCGAGGGCCAGCATCGGGCTGAGGCCACCCGCGGCCACCTTGGGAGCCTGGGGGCCGGCGGCCGCCTGGGCCGTGGCCACGCTCGCCACGACCGACTTCTCGGCCCTGTGGAGCTCGACCTGGGGGTAGAGCGCGAACAGCAGGATCGCCGCGATGAACGGCGCGAGCACGAGGCCGTCGATCAGCCGCAGCTCCCGCGACTCGACGTCCGGCCCGGTCCGGTTGTGCATCGACCGGATGTACATCCGCAGCGAGTAGACCGCGGCCATCACGACGCCGGCGAACGCCACCACGGCGAACACAAGCTTGGTCGAGAAGAGCCCCAGCAGGATCAGGAACTCCCCGGCGAAGTTGCCCGACCCGGGCATCGCCAGGGTCGCCAGGGCGACGATCAAAAACAGGGTCGCGAGGATCGGCGCCCGCGTCGCGATCCCGCCCATCTCGCGGATGTCCTCCGATCCGCCGGTGCGGGCGGCCAGCAGGGCGATGATGAAGAACAGCGGCGCCACGACCAGCCCGTGGTTGACCATCTGGAGGACGGCGCCCTGGGCTCCCTGGGGTGAGAGCGAGAAGATCCCCATCGTGATGAAGCCGAGCTGGGCGACCGACGAGTACCCGGCGATCAGGCGGACGTTGGTCTGGGTGAAGGCCATCGCCGACCCGTACAGGACCGAGGCCAGCCCGATCACCAGGAGCAGCGTCTGGAAGTGGGCGCAGGCCCCCGGGAAGAGCGGCAGGACGATCCGCAGGAACCCGTAGGCCCCGACCTTCGACAGGACGCCGCTGAAGACCATCAGCACCTCGATCGGCATCGCCCGGTAGCCGTCGGGCATCCACCCGTGGAGCGGGAAGGCCGGCATCTTGACGAGGAAGGCGACCGCGAAGAGGAGGAATATCCAGTCCTGGGAGCCGACCGGCAGCGGCGCGGCACGGAGGTCTGAGAGGACGAAGCTCAGCGCGTGGCCCGAGCCGTGGGCGCTGAGGACCGCCGTGGCGATCGCGCCCGCGAGCATCAGGAGCGAGCCGACCAGCGTGTAGATCACGAGCTTCGTGGTCGCCCGCACCCGATCCTCGCCTCCCCAGACGCCGGTCAGGAAGTAGAACGGGATCAGCATGAGGTCGAAGAAGGCGACGAAGACGGCCAGGTCCTGGGCGAGGAAGGCCCCGAGGACGGCCGACTCGGCGAGGCCGAGGTGGAAGTAGAAGAGGTGCGGCTTCTCCCAGCTGCGGAGGTTCGCAGCGACCAGCGTCCCCGCGAAGAGCAGCGCCGCCAAGGCGACGAGGAAGACGTTCAGACCGTCGACGCCGAGCTTGTAGTGGATCCCCAGCGACGAGATCCAGACGATGTCGGTGACGTGCTGGAGGCCGCCGGTATGCCCGTCGTAGCCGACGATCAGGGCGATCGCCAGCCCGAGCGACCCCAGCGCGGCGGCCAGGACGATCCGTCCGGCCAGCGCCGACTGGCGGCTGAGCGCACCGAGCAGGGCGCCGGCGAGGGGCAGCCAGATCAGGATCGAGAGCATCAGCGTTCAGTCCGGGCCGAGCCGGCCGCGGCGGTCAGGGAGCTGGTCGGGGCGCCGGGCATCAGGTGGACTGGAGCAGGAAGTAGAGGCCGAGCGCCGTCAGGCCGGCGATCAGCAGGCCGGCGTAATAGCGCAGGAACCCGGTCTGGGCCCCGCGGACGGCGGCCGAACCGGCCTTCACGAGACCTGTCGTCCCGTCGACGACCGTCCCGTTGACGAACATCCGCTCGAAGGTCTGCTGGCCGAAGCGCCCGAACCAGGCACCCGGACGGACGACGAGGAGGTCGATCAGCTCGTCGAAGTACCACTTGTTGAGCAGCAGGGTGTGGACCGGCCGCAGCCGGGCCTGGAGCTTGGCGGCGGTTCCCGGCTTGAGGACCCAGACGTAGTAGGCGATTGCGATCCCGGCGAGCCCGACCACGGCCCCGAGCAGGAGCCCGAAGGCGAGCAGGCCGTCGGACGGATGGCGGACGATCGTCGAGTCGGCGAAGCTCGGCTCGAGGAAGCGCCCGAGCCAGCCGGTCACCTTCGGGATCTCGACGATCCCCCCGATCACCGAGAGCACCGCGAGCGTCCCCATCGCGATCCGCATCTCCGGCCGGCGCTCGGCGATCTGGTGCTCGGGACCCGGGAAGCCGACGTCGGTGTCCTCCTCCTCGCCGGTCGCCGGGTTCGTGTGGATCTCCGCGTGGTGGAGGTGGCCGGCTTCGAGCTCGAGCGCCTCCGGGCACGGCTCGCCGAGGAACGCCCGGAAGATCATCCGGAAGGTGTAGACCGCGGTCAGGAGGGCGCCGACGTACCCGGCGACGTAGAGCGCCCAGTGCCAGCCGCCGGCCGCCCCGAGCTGGAGGAGGATGTCGTCCTTGGAGAAGAAGCCCGAGAACGGCGGGATCCCGCTGAGGGCGAGGCCGCCGATCACGAAGCAGACGAACGTGAACGGCATCGCCTTGCGGAAGCCCGACATCCGGTCGAGCGACTGGTTGCCTGCCATCGCGCCGATCACCGACCCCGCGGCCATGAAGAGGAGCGCCTTGAAGAAGGCGTGGGTCATCAGGTGGAATAGGCCTGCGGCGTACGCGCCGGCCGAGACGCCCATGATCATGTAGCCGATCTGCGACATCGTCGAATAGGCGATCACACGCTTGAGGTCGGTCTGGACGAGGCCGATCGTCCCGGCGACCAGGAGCGTCACCGCGCCGATCACCGCCCCGACGTCGGCGGCCGCTGGCGCTGCCTCGAAGAGCGGGTGCATCCTGGCGATCAGGTAGACGCCCGCCGTGACCATCGTCGCCGCGTGGATCAGCGCGCTGACCGGGGTCGGGCCCTCCATCGCGTCCGGCAGCCACGTGTGGAGCGGGATCTGCGCCGACTTGGCGAACGCTCCGACCAGGAGCAGGATGCACCCGGCGACGAGATCTCCGTTCCCCGTCCCGAATGCCGCGTGGACCTGGTGGAAGGTCCCGAGCAAGTCGAGCGTGTGGGTGTGCTTGAAGATGAAGTACGTCCCCAGGACCAGCCCGACGTCGCCGAGCACGTTGATCACGAACGCCTTGATTCCCGCCCGCGTCGCGGTCGTCCGCCGGTACCAGAACGAGATCAGGAAGTACGAGGCCGCGCCGACGAACGCCCACCCGACGATCAACAGGACGAAGTTCCCCGCCAGCACGAGCAGGAGCATCGAGAAGACGAAGAAGTTCAGATAGGCGAAGAACCGGACGTACCCCCGGTCGGAAGCCATGTACGCGACCGAATACAGATGAATCAGGGTCGAGACCCCCGCCACCACACAGATCATGAAGACGGAGAGCGGATCGACCAGGATCGTCAGCCGAGCATCGACCCCCGCCGTAGCCGCATAGCTCCAAAGCGTCGACGCGATCTCCCGCCCCCCAGGCGTATGCCCCTGCAAAGAAACCAGCGTGATAACCGCAAACACAAACGAAAGCCCCACCGCCGCAGTCCCGAGCAACCCGGCCACCCGGTCAGGCAGCCGCCGAAACAGCACCCCCAACACCAGCGACCCCGCCAACGGCGACGCGAGGCACAACCACGCAAACGTCGAAGTCACGCGCCGCCCATCTCAAGGAGGGTGACATCGCACGGAGGAGGCCCGGCCGAAGGCATCGAGCCGAGCATCCGCTGGGAGATCGCCGGCCGCGCCGACGCACGGGAGATGTCAGCCCGACGCCTCATCCCTGGAGCTCGCGGATCTCGTCGACGTTCATCGGCAGGCGGAGCCGGTGCATCGCGACGATCACGCCGAGCCCGACCGTCACCTCGCACGCCGCGACGACCATCACGATCAGGGCGAAGATCTGTCCGTCGCCGTTCCCCCACATCCGCGAGAACCCGATCAGCGCGAGGTTCGCCGCGTTGAGCATCAGCTCGAGGCAGAGGAGGATCACCAGCGGGTTGCGCCGGATCAGGACGCCCCCGGCGCCGATCGAGAAGATCAGGGCCGAGACGACCAGGTACCACCCGATGCTCACGCGTCCAACCCCTCGGACTCCCCGCCCGGCACGCCCGCCGGCTCGGAAGCCCTGCCCGGAACCCCGACCGGCTCGGCCACGCGGGCCGGCGCGGCGGGCTCGACGACAGGCGCCTGGCCGGCGACTCCGGCGATCCGGACCCGTCCGCCGACGCCCTCGGCCATCGTCCCGGTCCCCTGCGGTCGCGGACGGAAGATGTCCATCGCCGTGATCACCGGCACGCCGGTTCCGTCGTCGTCGTCGACCCCGCCCCGCCGGCGGGCAAGGACGACCGCGCCGACGGCGGCGATCAGGAGGAGGTAGGAGGCGATCTCGAAGGGTGCGAGGAACCGCGTCAGCAGGAGGTCGCCGATCTGCTGGGGCGAGCCGAAGGTCGGCGAGTACGCGGCCCCGTGCGTGCTGATCGCCTTCAGGCCGGACCCGAGCACGGCGATGCACAGCTCGATCACGAGGGCTCCGCCGCAGGCCCAGGCCGCCAGCGTCATCGTCGCGCCCGGCGGCCGGCCGATCGGCTCGCCGATCCTCGCCTGGGCGGAGTCGCCGCCGACGTAGGAGACGACGAACGTGTAGAGGACCATCACCGCGCCCGCGTAGACGACGACCTGCGCCGCGGCGACGAACTCCGCCCGGAGGAGGAGGAAGAGGGCGGCCAGGGAGATCAGGTGGCCGACGAGGGCGAGCACGCTGTAGAAGGGGTTCTCGAGCGTGATCACCCCGATCGCACCCGCGATCGCCCCGATCGCGGCGATGAAGAACAGGACGCTCGACACCGCTCTATTCGTCCTCGCGACGCAGCGGCGTGCTCTCGACCGGCTCGGCGAGCAGCATCTCCTTGGTGAAGATCAGGTCGCTGCGGTTGTAGTCGGACATCTCGAAGTCGTGGCCCATCGTGATCGCGTCGAACGGACAGGCGACCTCGCAGTAGCCGCAGAAGATGCACCGGCTGATGTTGATCTCGTAGACCGCCGCGTACCGCTCGCCCGCCGAGACGCGATTCTCCGGCGTGTTCTCGGCCGCGACGACGCGGATGCAGTCGGCCGGGCAGGCGGCCGCGCACAGCGAGCAGCCGACGCACTTCTCAAGGCCTGTGTCCTCGAACCGGTGGAGCTTGTGGCGGCCGCGGAAGCGCGGGAAGACGGGGACCTTCTCCTCGGGGTAGTTGATCGTGTGGGTTCCCTCGGCGACCCGGGCGAGCGTCGTCTTCAGTCCGCGGAGGGTCTCACCGAAGGCTCGGTAGAGTCCGCCGGCCCCGCCGGGCGCCGCGGCTCGCTGGACTGTGATCTGGTCTTCACCTGGAGTCCACATGGCGCTCATTTGTCGGTCACGACCACGACGATCGCGGTGATCAGGGTGTTCAGCGTGGCGAGCGGCAGGAGGATCTTCCAGCCGAAGCTCATCAACTGGTCGTAGCGCAGGCGCGGGAGGGTAGCGCGGATCCAGATGAAGAAGAGGATGAAGATCCCCATCTTCGCCAGGACGATCAACGGCTCGGTCCACCCGGGGAGGTGCAGACCGAAGGGGAGCAGCCAGCCCCCGAGGTAGGCGGTCGCGGCGATCCCGGCGACGACGATCATGTTGAGGTACTCGGCGAACAGGAACGACACCCACCGGGCGCCGCCGTACTCGGTGAAGTACCCGGCGACCAGCTCGGCGTCCGCCTCGACGAGGTCGAACGGCGTTCGGTTCGTCTCGGCGAAGCTCGCCGTCAGGAAGATCAGGAAGCCGACGAACTGGGGGACGATGTACCACAT
>JAXDHV010000064.1:0-100654 GCA_034664295.1 Solirubrobacteraceae bacterium
GATCGCGCGGATCGCCGACGCCGGACGAGCGCTTTGCCACCTTGCCGCGTCGCGTTGAACGGAGTAGCGAGTTCGCCGACGGGCTGATAGTCGTCATGTCCGTCCTCGGTTAGCCGTCGACCGATGAGTCGGCGGGCCTGCGAGGATCTAAGCCACCATGACCGATATCACCCCACTCATCACCGGTGTGGACTTCGTCTGCATCCCGGCGCAGGACTTCGACGCGATGACCGCCTTCTACGGCGAGACGCTCGGCCTACCGTTCGTCAAGCGCTACGGGAGCCGGCCGGGCGCCGAGTACCAAGCCGGCAACCTTACGCTGGCCATCATGCGCACCGAAGACTTCGGAGGCACCTTCTCGCGCAACGCTATGCCGATCGCTCTGCAGGTCGCCGACGTGGCCGTCGCGCGGGAGCGGCTTGAGGCAAAAGGCGTGCGTTTCGTCAGCGATACGTTTGACTCCGGCGTCTGCTGGCAGGCGATCTGTCTGGACCCTGACGGCAACCCGCTGTCGCTGCACCACCGCTATGCGCCGGAGGACGAACGCCCCGCCGCGCCGTAGCCGGTCCCGGAGAACAGTGGCCACGAAAGGGGGCGTTTCGCGGACCCGCGCGAGCTCGAATGCAGGGCTCCGCTCGCGGATCGGTTGCGTCTCGCATCTCGCCAAAGCAGGGCCCGAGACGAGACGCATGCTTGGGCCGGCGTCCGTACCGCGGGCGTGCCGGCGGCGGACGCCTGCTCCACGCTGCGGAAGGAGGCGCGCCGGCGTCTCGGCTCGGCCGACCCCGTCTTCGTGCGAAAGGGGGCGTGACGAAACGCCTGTTCGAGACGCCCGCTTTGCCGAGCGGGAACCGCCGGAGCGTCCCGCAAGCCGATCCCTTACATACATGGCCTGTGATCCGGCAGGGGTATCACGATCGCCTCGGAACACAGCGCCTCGAGATCCTTGGGCGGCCCGAAGCCCGCGCCGATCCGACGTCGGGCACTCAACGCCTGGTCTCGTACCTGGTCAGGACCACGCCGTCGGCAAACGTCCGGGTCTCCACCAGGGTCAGGTTCACCCAGTTGTCCAGGGCCGTAAAGAACGGCGTGCCGCCGCCCACCAAGACCGGTGCGGTGGCCAGCACGTACTCGTCGATCAGCCCGGCCCGCATCGCCGCTGCGGCGAGTGTGGCGCCGCCGATGTCAATGGGGCCGCCATCCTCGGCCTTGAGCCGGGTGATCTCGGTGACCGCGTCGCCGGTGACCAGGCGGGTGTTCCAGTCGACCGTGCTGATCGTGGAGGAGAACACCACCTTCGGCATATCCTGCCAGCGGCGGGCGAACTCGATCTCCCCCGGTGTGGCGCCGGGCTGCTGGTCGGCGGTCGGCCAGTGGGAACTCATCGTCTCCCACAGCTTGCGCCCATACAGCGCCAGGCCCGTCGCCGCCACCCGGTCGGACCACCACTGGAACAGCTCGTCGCTCGGCACGCTCCAGCCGAGGTCGTCGCCGGGCGCGGCGATGTAGCCGTCGAGGCTCACGTTCATACCAAAGGTCAGTTTCCGCATGACGTCAGCCTCCCATGAATCGGCATTTCGGCGTACAGACCAGCACGGCGCGCAAAAATCATCGGTCAGGCCCACCGAGGTTGACCACGACGCCAAGCAGATGCTCCGTACGGAAGAGAACCTGGGCCGGCACGTCTGTTCCGAGCACGGCGTCCGCGAGCGCCCTGTCGATTGCCCGGCTATGCGTCGACCGGCCCCGAGCCGATCGGCCTGCGGCATGGTCCGGAGCGTGGTGTCTGATTCTGCGCGGCGCGGCGGTCACCGGTCATAGACGTCGCGTCGGTGTCCGAGCGTGATGACGACAACGAGCAGGACATCGTCGGTCACGGTGTAGATGATCCGGTAGTCACCGACGCGAATACGAAGTCCGGCACGGCCGCGCAACGCCCGCGCGGCCGGCGGGCGGGGATCCTGAGCGAGCAGTGCAATTGCGCCCTGGACACGTCGTCGGATCGGGGGGTCGAGCTTACGCAGCGCTCTGACGGCCGCGGGCCGCAGTTCGATGCGGTACTCGCTCACGTCCAGCCGAGGTCGGCCTTCACCTGGTCCCAGGGAATGTTCTCGCCCTCCTCGGCCATCGCCGCGTCGAACGCCGCGAGGTCGTCGGCATCTTCGAGAGCGCTCAGCAGGATCTCATAGCGCTCTGGACTGACCAAGACGGCCGCTGGACGGCCGTAGCGCTCGAGAAAGACCGCCTCGGTGCGAGCGAGCTCGATGGCCTCGGGAAGTTTGTCGCGTGCTGAGCTGATGTTCATGGTCGCCATCCGAGGATTGTACAACCAGGGGTGCCTCTCGTACAAGAGTGTCCCCGGCTAGGCTTTTTGAGGTCGCCGCCGACCACGGCCGGCCGTCTTGGACGCCCACCACGACAACGCGATTTCGGAACGAGACCCCGTCCCGCTCACGGATCGGCATACGGGCCGGCGAGGACGGGCCTCATGCCTCCTGTTTTGTGCCGTATCGCTGCCGGGCGGCTTCGCCCGAAGTGCCGAGAAGCGAGCCGATGAAGGCCCAGGAGTACCCGTGTAAGCGGGCGTCGTCCACCGCGCTTCTGATCGACCGTTCGGCGTCTGACCTCGACACGGCGGCGTCGCGGAGGGCAGCGAAAACCTGCGCGTCGCGCTCGTCCACTGCGGCTGGTTCGTAGCCCTCGAAACGACGAGCCAGCTCGTCAGCGTGGTTCAGGATGTCTTGCACGGTGCGTGGCACTCGGTCACCTCAGGAATTTGTCGCGGGCCTTCATCGCGTGGACGACAACGGGGGCTTGGACGCCGTCGACGACGCCGATCTCATAGATGATCGCGTCATGGTTGGCCCCGATGATCATCGTGAAGCCTTCGTCGAGTTCAAAGAGGCGGATTGGGTGTTCCTATGCGTGGCGGATGTCCTCGTCGCTGACGCCGTGCTTGCGGGCGGTGGCCGCGATGATCAGCTGCGCGCCCACCTCCAACAAGTTACCTTGTCGTCCGGAGTCTGTCGAGGTCTTCGGTTCGCCACACAATCCACCGGTGTCCGGCAGACCATCCTCAACCGGCGCGAGAGACCATCTGTGGTCCGCGAGGTGCCTGTAGACGACGAAGCAGCGCGTTTCCGGGGAGAGGTCGCAGGTTCGAATCCTGCTCCCGTTATTGAGAAGGCACCGTGAATCGAGGCCCTTCTTTGCGCGAGGCGGACGGGCGGTCGGGGCGGTACCAACCGGTGCCAATTTCAGACTCTCCGGTGCTGTGGCGTCCGGCGCCGCGCGGGTGGTTGCGCTCCCGGGACGCGCCCTCACCGACCTCCGCCGCGTCCTTATCCCCGGTGCTCTCGCTCGATCATTTCGGGCCGGTTCCTTCTGCTGTGCCGGTCACCGATCGCCGCGGTATGCGCGGCTGGCCGGCGTCGCCGACAGCGCCCTGCTCGGGGCGGCGATCACGAGGCAGCCAACATACGTCCAGAAGGAGCTCGGTGGTCCCTGCACGCCGGTGCTCGCCGTCACAGCGCGAGGATCAGGTCGCGGACGGCGGCGGGCTGGGAGAGAAAGGGGTGGTGGCCGGCGTCGAGTTCCACGACGCTGCCGGCCCGACCGGCGAACTCGCGCTGCAACTCGACGGGGGTGCCCTGATCCTCTGCGCAGACGAGGTACGTCGAGGGCACGTGTTGCCAGGCCGCTGACTGCACCGGCTGCTCGAGAACCGCCAGGCTCTGGCGGGCCGTCTTCTCCATGGCCTCTCGCTGGATCTCCGCGTCGCAGTCCTGCAGGAACGTCTCAGCCAAGGCGTCCAGCCGGACGGTGAAGGTGCCGCGCTCGGGGTCGATGTCGAGGAACGGGGCGGGCTCCTCCCCGCCGAACGAGGAGAGACTCTGCCCGACCTCGGGCAGGTAGCTGGATACGAGCAGCAGATGGCGCACGGCCTCGACGCCCGTCGCTGCCTCCGCAGTGACGATCCCGCCGTAACTGTGGGCGACCACCACGGTCGGCTCGGCGCTCGCGGTCAAGACGTGCCGGACCGCGGCGACGTCCTCGGTCAGCCCGGGTCCCCCAGCGTCCGTCGGCTCACCCGTCTCGCCGCAACTCGGCAGGGCCGCCGCCTCGCTGGCGAGTCCCCGCTCGGCCAGCAGCTCACCGGTTCGATGCCACCACCACGCTCCGTCCTTCACGCATGCCCCGTGCACGAAAACGATCCTCATCCTGAACTCCTCGCCATTTATCGACCTACTGTCGAGCAACAATAGACGTAGCGATCGTTACATGAAAATATTAAGCGATGGGTAGACAGCGCCAACCACAAATCAGACAGCGGCTCCTCGACGCGTGCACCAACCACGCGCTCGAGCACGGGCTCCCGGACCGGCTTGGGCCGCTGGCCGCCGCCGCAGGCACCTCGAACCGGATGCTGATCTACCACTTCGGGACCCGTGACGAACTGCTCCGCGAGGTCCTCGGACAGGCCCGCCGGCGCCAGGTCGAGGCCTTCACGGACCTCATACGCCTGCGACCCGACGAGCCCTACCCGACCACCCTGGCCCGCGCCTGGTCGGCGATCTCCGGGCCGCAGGGCGAGCCGTACCTCCGCATGTTCGGCCGGCTGCACGACACCGGGGGAGATCCACTCTGGCCAGGCTTCCGGCGGACAGCGACGACCGACTGGCTCGTACCACTCGAGGAAGGCATGCGCAGTCTCGGCCGACCTGAACTGGCGACCGTCGTGCTCGCCGTCATCCGCGGCCTGCTCAGGGACCTCGACGCCACCGGCGACACCGCTCGAACCGACACGGCCTTCCACGACTTCCTCGCCGTACTCGATAGCGCCTGACCGCCCGAAAGGATGCTGCTGGGAGGTCGCTTCCGGCCGTGTTCGGTTGCCGACGGACAGCGGTCACCCGGCCCAGATCGTTCGACGCATCCGCCTCCGCGTGAACCGAGCAGTGCGAGCGGGCGAGGGAGGCGTCGCGCCCGTTGGAATCGGAGGACACTCGCGTCTGCTTGTCGCTCGGCCCGGCATGCCACCCGCAAGTCGGACGCAGGCGGCTGAAGGTTTGCCGCGCAAGGCCGTCGGCACGTGTTCGCAGTTCGTCTGAGGCCTCCGGGCGCCCTACGCCGCTTCGTCTACGCCGCTTTGATAGCCGGCCAGGATGCCGGCGAGTTTGTGGCGGGAGTCGATGTCGAGCTTCTTGTACACATGTCCCAGGTGCGCCTCGACGGTTTTCGGAGTGACGAAGAGCGTCTGGGCGATCTGGGCGTTGGTGAGGTCATCCGCGGCGAGACGGGCCACCCGCAGCTCGCTGGGTGTGAGCCCCCCGGGGCCGCCTCGGATGATCTTGCGCAGCTTCACGCCGGTGGCGGCGAGCTCATCGTGGGCGCGTTCGACAAGCGCGCTCGCGCCGGCCCGGCGCGCCTGCTTGAGCCCGTCATAAAGAGGACCGCGGGCATCGGCGGGCCGTCGCAGGAGGCGCAGCATCGTTCCGAGCTCGACCAGCGTGCGGGCGTGCTCGAGTCGCGCCGGAGAATGCTCGAGCATCGCGCTGGCCTGCCGGAGTCGCTCGAGACCGGCGCTTGTGGCAGGCTCAGCCAAGGCCCGTCCGCGCAGCGCGACCGCGATCGGTCGCGCAGCTCCGTAGACCCGCGCCAGGACGAGCTCGGTATCGGCCAGCAGTCTTGCGCGGTCGTGCTCTCCCAACGCCGCGAGTGAGGTCGCCGCATGCGAGCGCCAAGCGGACATTGCCGGGTTGGGAGCGGCGATCCGTTCGCGCTCTCTGCCGGCGGTCATGAAGTCCGCCAACGCCGCGCGGTGGTCTTTGCGGGCGGCATGCAGCCGGCCGCGGGCGACGAGCAGCGGTGAGAGACCGGCGGCTACGAGTGGCCACGCGGTCGAGTCGATCCGCTCGAGCACGCCCTCTGCCTCGTCGAGGTCTCCGATCTCGATCAGCGCCTCGACCAGGAATCCGATCATCCAGGGCACCATCTGGTCGTATCCGTGCTCGACGGCGAGCGCGAGCGCGCCACGCGCGTCAGCGGCAGCTTCGGAAACCATGCCCCGCGCGCAAAGCGAGTGGGATCGGCACATCGACGCTGACGCGAAGCCGAGTGCCGAGCCTCGCTCCCGTGCGTCGCTCAGCGCGCATTGAAGATGGCGCTCGGCCTCAGCGAACTCGTCGGCGGCCACGAGGGCGTGGATACCGACGTAGCAAACCGGAGAATCGGCGCCCTCCTCTCGGATCAGCGCACCGCTCCCGAGACCCTGTTGGGCGAGTCGAATCGTCCGCGCGACATCGTCGCCGGCGAGCGCCGACTCGAGGGCCAGGTGCGTCAGCACGAGCCGCCTGCCAGGACTCTCGGGAGCAGCCAGAGTCGGCGCGAGCCTTTCCAGATGCGCTCGCGCTCGTCCGGCCGTATCGGCCGCATACCGCGTGAGTGCGACGAGCTGAGCCTCGAGGCGCAGCCTCAGCTCGCCGTCGTTCAAGTCCCGTAGGGCATCCTCGAGTGCCGTGCGCGCCTCGACGGGGTCGCTTCCTCGGACGCTGAGAACCCGGGCCAGATCGAGAGCGAGGTGGCCTCGCGCGCTCGCATCCGGGCTGGCGTCGATTGCACGACGCAGGTCACCGGCGGCCTCGGGCCGGCCGGCGACGGCTCCGGCGCGGGCGAGTGCCGCGAGAACTTCACCGCGCGCCGCCGCTTCTGCGGGCGGTTCGCGAAGCGCACGACCCAGGTGGGCGTAGGCGATCTCGGGGGCGCCGCGGATCGTCGCGCGCTCGGCCGCTGCTCGCAGCTGTGCCACGACCCATGCGTCGCCGCCCGGCTCGGTGTTGCGCAGATGGAGGGCTACTCGCTCGGGGTCCTCCCGTTCGCCTGCGAGAACGCGGGCGGCTCGCCCGTGCAGCGCGGCCCTCCGGGACGCGGTGAGCCCGGCGATGATCGCGGCGGCCAGAAGCGTATGCGCGTGGCGTAGCCGGTGGTCGTCGTCTTGCACGGCAATTTCGTCCCCCATCAGGGCGTCGCAGGCATTGCGCGCGCAGTCGATGTCGACTTCGGCCAGTGCCGCGATCGTCGTCAACGAGTTGGCTCCACCGAGGATCGCGAGCGCCTGAGCGACCTGCGTGGCAGCCGACCCGAGCGATGCCAGCCGCACCATCGCGGAGCGGGTGACCGACGGGGGCGCCTGCGCATGGACCTCTGCGACAGTCGCGTTCGGGCTGCTGAGGGTCGCCGCCAACTCGTTGAGCAGATACGGGTTTCCGTCCGTGGCCTGATGGCAGGCATCCGCGAGGTCGGCGCGGATCTCGCCGCCGAGGCGCTGCGAGATGACCATGCGGGCGGCCATCCGGCTCAGGGGTGCGAGACGCAGCCCCTCGCAGGTCGAACGCGCCAGCAGCGCCTCAAGCAGCGGCGGCGAGGCTGGCCGTGTCGCGAGCACGACGAGGACCCGTAGGCCGGCGAGCCGCCCGGCCAGATAGTTGAGGAAACGCAGCGATTGTTGATCGGCCCACTGCGCATCGTCGATCATGAGCACCAGCGGCGCTGGTCCGCCCTGCTCAGCCAGATTGGCAACCAGCCAGTAGAGGCCGTGCAGCTCGTTGCGGTGGTCCCCGGACGCCGTCTCCAGGCCGAGTGCGCGCTGCGCAAGCGCAGCCGGGCCCGCCAGCAGAGAGGCCCGTTCGGCGGTGGCGGCGCAATTCAGACGGCGCTCGAAGAGCTGCACGACGACGCCGTACCCGAGCTCGCGTTCCAGTTCGGTGCCGGTGGCGTGCAGCACTGAGAGGTCCGCAGCGATCGCCTCGCGGCGCAGCATGCCCAGCAGCGAGGTCTTGCCGATGCCCCCGGCGCCCTCGAGGGCCAGCATCCGTCCCGCCCCGGCGCGAGCCTCGGCCAGCGCACGTGCGAGGCTGTCGAGCTCCCCGCCTCGCTCGAGCAGCCGCTCCCCCGCAGCGGCGAACCGGCCCCCGGTCCATAACGCGTCTGACCCCATCCGCGACGAATGTTAGGGGCAACGTAAGGGGGTCCCCCCGACGCGCGGCGGACGCAGCCCCCCGATACTCAGCAGACGAAGCTGGCCGTCGCAAGGATCGCCGGACGGGGGAACGGCGCAACCAGACATCAACCGGGGACGAGGGCGTCCTGTCGGCGTGCGGCAGAGGCCGCCTCATCGGCAGCGGCGGTGGCATCGCCGTGGCCCGCGTCGCGCCCCCGCCAACCGGTTCCCAACCGGAGAAGTCTTGTCTTCCAATTCAGAAAGAGAGTTCTATGAGGCGATTCATGTCAGTTGTTGCCGCGGCGGGAGCCGTGGCTGTTGGATGCGGATTCGTGCTCACCGGAGGGGCGAGTGGCGCCGGCTCGCTGCCGACGATCACGATCGCGCTCAGCGGCGCCACCGGGATCTCAGTCTCCGGCACCCCGGTGTCCGGTGCGGTCAACTTCGTGTCAACGTTCACGGGCAAGTCGCCGCAGGGCTCCCAGGGAGCGGCCTTCGGAATCGTACGCCTGAATCAGGGGGCCACGTTCCTGCAGGCAGCCGCGGCCGTCAACAGCCATCAGGGCGACATCAACGCGCTCACCCCGTACGGCACGCTGCTCGTCTCCGCGGGAGCGCCTAGCACGATCCAGGCCGTGCTGACTCCAGGTTCCAACTACGTGGCGCTCAACCTCACCGGCAACGGTACGCCGGGATTCGCGCTGTTCACGGTCACCCAGTCCTCCTCGCCCGCCGCTCTGCCGGCGGCGAGCGCGACGGAAACCGCGATCGACTTCGGCTTCCGCGGCCCGTCGGTGCTTCACAACGGGACGATCGTGCGGGCGGAGAACGGCGGCTACGTCGCGCACATGATCACGTTGTTCGGAGTCCGCAACGCGGCAACCGGCCGAGCGGTGATGGTGCTGCTGCGTGCCGGCAAGTCCACTCAGGCGCAGAAGCTCGCAACCAGGAGCTTCGTCGGCCTCCTCGGTCCGGCTTCCCCAGGTGCGGACCAGCAGCAGGTGCTCCAGACCACTCCCGGCTACTACGTCGAGTCGTGCTTCATGGACACCCAGGACAAGCGCGAGCACGTCCGGCTCGGAATGCTGCGTCTCGTCCGAGTCGTCAAGTAGCCGCAACTCGGCCGCGCGATCGTCGGGAGGTCGCGCGGCCCCAGCTCGGCCGCGCGACCGTCCGGGGGGGTCGCGCGGCTTCCCGTCTCGCCCGGGAGTGCCGGCGGACCAGCAGCACGCGTCCGAGAACTTGGCCTACCCGATCGTGGAGCCCCTTCGACCGCCGTCCGGACCGCCGGCACCCCGCAACCCTCTCCCTACTGATGACGATGCCCCCGGTGCCGTCGCTGGAGTTCAGGGCGACTCCGATCGGGTCGATCCTGCAGTACTCCGCGATCACGGCTCCCGCCGTCGCCCTCCCGCCTCGGTGACCTGAGGAGACGCCTCGATGGGTCAGCCGAGCGATTCGAGCCTTCCGGTGAGGAGGTCCCGCTCGGTTGTGTTCTCGGTCGCTTCAATCGCCCGCTCGTAGGCTTGGGCGGCTTCTGCCGTGCGGCCGAGGCGGCGGAGAAGGTCGGCCCGGATCGCGTGGAACAGGTGGATCGATCGAGCGCCAGATCCTCGACGAGTGTGAGCGCTTCCTCTGGTCCGTCGACCTCGGCGACGGCAACCGCTCGATTGAGCGCCGCAACCCGGGTCGGGACGACCTCGACGAGCAGGTCGTAGAGCTCGACGATCTGCCGCCAGTCGGTCGCCTCGGCCGATGGAGCATCGCTGTGGACCGCATTGATCGCCGCCTGGATCTGGTAGGGACCGGGCTGGTTGCGGCGCAGGCATCGCCGGACCAGCCTCTGGCCCTCGAGAATCGCCGCCTGATTCCACTCCCGGCGATCCCGATCGGCGAGCTGGACAAGAGCCCCGTCGGCGGCGGTCGGGGCCGGCCGGCGGGATTCGATCAGCAGCATCAGCGCGAGCAGCCCCAAGACCTCGGCTTCGTCGGGCATCAGTTCCGCCAGCAGCCGGCCGAGTCGAATCGCCTCCTTGCAGCGGTCCTCCCGGATCAGCGTCGCGCCCGAACTGGCGATGTAGCCCTCGTCGAAGATCAGATAGACCACCGCTAGGACGGTCTTGCGTTCGGAAGGTCCGCCTCGGTCGGAGCTCTGTACGGGATCCGCGCATCGCGGATCTTGCGCTTTGCCCGCACCAGACGCTGGGCCATGGTCGCCTCGGGTACGACGAAGGCATGGGCGATCTCGCCGGCCGTGAGACCGCCCAGCAGCCGCAGCGTGAGGGCGACCTGGGCACCGGCACGTATTGCCGGGTGCGCGCACGTGAACACCAGGCGGAGCCGGTCATCGCCCACAGCAGGCTCCTCGACCTCTTCGTCGCGAGCGTGGAGCAGGCGCCGCCTCGGCGTAGCGGTCAGACCCCGAAGCCTCCCGGCGGAGCCGGTCGATCGCCCGGTTGCGGGCGGTCGCGATGATCCAACCCGCCGGGCTCGGCGGGAGCCCGCCGGTGGGCCAGCGGATCGTCGCCGCAACGAAGGCCTCCTGGACCGCGTCCTCGGCTATCTCGATGTCACCGAAGATGCGGACCAGAACGGACACCGCCCGGCCGTATTCCCTGCCGAAAAACACACTCGATCTCCGATCGCACGACGGCCGGCACCCCGAGCTCAGTTCCCGGGCTCTTCCTGAAATAGTCGGACCTCGACCGGCAGGCCGCAGGCCACCGTGGCCTTGCGCCCCCAAGCCACGGCGGCGTCGAGGTCGCCCGCGGCGATGATCCAGAGGCCGCCGAGGTGCTCCTTGCCCTCGACGAGCGGGCCATCGGTCATGAGAAGATCACCGTCCTGCATGCGGAGCACCGTCGCCGTGCTTGCCGGATGGAGCCCCCCGGCACAAGACCCACGCGCCGGCCGCCTTGACCTCTTCGTTGAGCAGATCGACGTCGCGCATCGCGGCTTCGAGGACCTCGGGCGGTGGCTCGCCTTCGAATGGGTTTCGGTCAGATCGACAGCCGCGCGGCAATTCAATCCACTAATGCGAACACGAGAACGAAACATTAGGTTGCTATGCTCTCTTGAGCCCGGCGGCCGAACTCTCGAGCCTGGGCCGGACCGGACCGCCGATCAGGAGGATGCGATGACCCGCCCACCCGTGCCCCCGTTCGACGAGGCGAGTGCCAGGCAGAAGGTGCAGGCTGCCGAGAACGCGTGGAACACCCGCGACCCCGACCGGGTGGCCGCTGCGTATACCGCCGACACGGTCTGGCGCAACCGGTCGGAGTTCGTCACCGGTCGCGCGGCGGTCGTCGACTTCCTGACGGCCAAATGGCAACGCGAACACGAATACGCCCTGCGCAAGAGCCTCTGGGCCTTCGCCGGTGACCGGATCGCCGTGCGCTTCCAGTACGAGTGGCACGACGGCGCGGGCCAGTGGTGGCGCAGCTACGGCAACGAGAACTGGGAGTTCGACGCCGAGGGATACATGCGCCGCCGCGAGGCGAGCATCAACGACGTCCCGATCGCCGGCGAGGACCGTCGGATCTTCGGGTCTCGCGACCCCTCCGATGAGGAAGTCCCGCTCCCGCTCGAATAGCTGCGACGCGGGAAAATCGGCGCCCAGACCTGAGTCAGAACCGACGAGGAGCAGCAGATGTTCGTCAAGAACCTTTGGAGGTACCCGGTCAAATCGCTCGGCGGGGAGGTCCTGTCGACGGCCGAGCTGACCGACGATGGAGTGGTCGGCGACCGGATTGTCCACGTGCGCAATTTCCGCGGGCCGCTCACCGGTCGCACCCGTCACCAGCTCCTGACGATCCCGGGCGCCACCGGTCCGGATGGGAGCCCGCTCGTGGCCGGGCATCGATGGGACTCAGCCGAGGCCGCCGCGATCGTCCGCGAGCGTGGGGGAGCCGACGCCGAGCTGGCGGCCTACCCCGGTCCCGAGCGATTCGACGTCCTCAACCTCCTGGTCGCGACCGACAGCGCCGTCGCCGAGCTCGGCGCGGATGTCCGGCGGCTGCGACCAAATCTCCTGCTCGGTGGCGTCCCTGTGGGCGCGGAGCGGACGTGGAGTGGCCGGGCGTTGGCGATCGGCGACGCCGTGATCGGGATACACGATCTCCGCGGCCGTTGCGTGGTCACCACGATCGATCCGGATACCGGCGCCCAGGACGTCAACGTTTTGCGGCGGATCCGAGACGAGTTCGACGGACGCCTGGCCCTCAACTGCTGGGTGATCACCCCGGGCACGATCACGGTCGGCGACTCGGTCGGCCTGCTCGAAACCGATGCCGAGCCCGACCGTCTCGGCGGGTGGGTCGTCGGCGCTCCGTACCTCGCCGCCGCCAGCTCGAGCCCCGGTTCGGGATCCGCCGCTCCGGACAACAGGTCAGGTGACCGTGATAACGGTGAAACGTATGTGATAACGTAGACAAAATGACCACACGCGACTGGAACGCGGAGAGCTACGACGTCGTCTCCACTCCGCAGCAGGAATGGGGCGCCGCAGTCCTCGGTCGGCTCGAGCTCCGTGGCGACGAGCAGGTCCTCGACGCCGGCTGCGGGACGGGGCGGGTCACGCAGATGCTGCTCGACCGTCTGCCTGACGGCCACGTCGTCGCGGTCGACGGCTCGCCGTCGATGGCCGCCGCTGCCCGCGCCCGGCTCGATCCGGCCCGAGTGGACGTGATCTGCTCCGACCTGCTCGACCTCTCGCTCGACCGCGAGCTCGATGCCGCGATCTCGACCGCCACCTTCCACTGGATCGCCGACCACGACCTCCTCTTCGCGAGGATCCGCGCCTGTCTTCGCGCCGGCGGGGCGTTCGTCGCCCAATGCGGCGGCTACGGCAACATCGACCGCGTCCGCGCGATAGCCGAGGGGGTCACCGGCGGGCCGACCTACGCCGCGCACTTCGCCGGCTGGCCCGGGCCATGGAACTACGCCACTCCCGAGGACACCCAGGTCCGGCTCGAGGCGGCCGGCTTCGAGGTCGACCGCTGCTGGCTCGAGCCCGCCCCCGTCATCCCTCCACGTCCCCGAGAGTTCCTCGCAACCGTGATCTGCGGCCCCTACCTCGACAGGCTCCCGTCCGAGCTTCGCGACCGGTTCCTCGACGACCTGCTCGACCGCCTCGGCCCGGATCCGGTCCTCGACTACGTCCGTCTCAACTGGGACGCCCGCGCCTGCTGAGCTCCGCAAGATCGGCCGGAGTCGCCGGAGTCGCCGGAGTCGCCGGAGTGGCCGGAGCGGCCGGAGTGGCCGGAGCGGCCGGAGTGGTCGCCCCGCCCGCCCTGGGCGCCGCTGCTTGGCCCGTTGGCCCCGCGGGTCTGGTCGCCACACTCGGCCCGGCCACCGCTCCCGGCCCGGTCGGCGCTGTCGGTCCCGCCCCCGGTAGGACCGCCGCCGGCTGGGCGCTCCGCCGGAGGATCGCCGCTCCGGCGGTGCACGCCCCGATCGAGACTAGGGCGGCGCAGAAGATCGCCGAAGCCTGGCCCTGATCGATCGCCCCGGTCGGCAGGCCCAGGGCGATGACGGCCGACGGGACGCCCATCTGCGCGCTCGCCAGGAGGCCGACCGCCGCCGGGGCTCGGATCAGGGCGCTGACGATCAGGTGCACGCCGATCGCCAGGACCGCAAGGACGATCGCCAGCACGACGGCCCCGTGGCTGCTGGCCAGCGCCCGGAGGTCGAGCTTGGCGCCGAGGAGGACGAAGAACAGCGGGACGAGGAACCCCTGACCGAGGCCGAGCACCTCTCGCGAGAGACGCTTGGGTCCGCCGATCGCCCCGACCACCAGGCCGGTCCCGAAGCCGGCCATCAGGAGGCTGGCGCCGACCTGCTCAGCCACGTACGAGAGGCTGACGAGGACGATGACTGCGACGCGAAGGTCGATCGCCCAGTTTCGCCGCTTCCCCTCCCCGCGGATCGTCTTGACCACCGGGAGGTGGCGAAGCCGGTCGCCGACGAGGTAGACGAGCCCGACCAGAGCGGCGACGATCAAAGCGCCGACAGCCGCGTGGCCGGCGCGGGACGGCGTCAGGGCAAGCGGGATGGCAACCGTCGCGAGGACGTCGGCGACCGTGATCCACGCCATCGCCGTCAGCACCGGCGGGCTGCTCAGCCGGGTCTCGTCGATCACCGGGAGGGCTACGGCGGCCGACGACGAGACGATCACCACGGCATAGACCAGGGCCGGCCCACCGCCGACGAGGTGGGCCGCCAGGCCGGCCGCGACCGACAGGGGAATGGCAGCGGCGACCGCCTTCAGGCCCCCCCGCATGGCCGATCTCAGTCGCCGGTCGTGGAGGGGCACGTTCATCCCGACCATGAACATCAGCGTCGCGAAGCCGAGGTCGTAGAGCAGGACGAGGTCGCCCTTCCCGGGGTCGACGATCTGCAGGGCGGTCTTCCCGAGGATCACGCCCGCCAGCAGCTGGCCCACGACGACCGGGACCGCCCCGCCGGTCGCGAGCGAGAGCGCCGGCCCGAGGAGGGCCGAAGCGAAGATCAGTGCGAGGAGCCCGAGGTCCATCGTCCGCCCGAATCCTCTCACTCACGCTGGCCTCCCACTTACTCCGACCGTCTCACTCACCGGAACCTCTCGCTATCGTCAAGCTGCCTCTCCCTCACGCAGGCGATGTCCCCCAGACCTGGCCGCCGTCCTCAACCCGACGATCAGTCGCGCGGGTGCGTGTTCGATGTGCCATCCGGGCCAGCCGGAGTGGCCTCGAGTTGGCCAGGTGGCGATATTGACTGAGCCGGACGGGACGGAGAATGGGGGGATGTTGTTCGATGAGATATTCGACGGCGACGGTGCGCCCCGGCCGGACGCGGTCGAGTTGGCCGCCGAGCTCGAGCGCCTCGGGCCAGAGCGCCTCGTCGCGGCCGGCCGGCTGCGAGACGCGATCTTCATGCAGCAGGGGATCACCTTCGATGCGACCGGCAACGACGGCGCCGTCCACGACCGCCCGTTTCCGCTCGACCTCGTGCCCAGGATCATCCCCAGCGACGAGTGGCGCCACATCAAGCGGGGTCTGGCCCAGCGGATCCGGGCGCTCAACCACTTCGTCGACGACGTCTACCACGAGCGACGGATCGTCCACGCCGGCATCGTCCCGTGGGCCCTCGTCGCCAGCAGGTCCCACTTCGCGCGGGCCGCCCACGGTATCCGTCCGCCCGGCGGCGTCTACTGTCACGTCTCGGGATGCGATCTCGTCCGCGACGACGACGGCTCGTGGTACGTGCTCGAGGACAACGTCCGGACGCCGTCCGGGATCTCGTATGTGATCGAGAACCGGATCGCCATGACCCGGCTCGTCCCGTCATTGTTCGGCCGCTACCGCGTCCGGCCGGTCGATCACTATCCGGGCCTCCTGCTGGCCGCCCTGCGGGCCGTCGCCCCGGCCGCCGAGGGCGAGGCGACGGTCGTCGTGTGGACGCCCGGACCGATGAACAGCGCGTACTTCGAGCACGCGTTCCTCGCCCGTCAGATGGGGGTCGAGCTGGTCGAGGCCTCAGACCTCGTCGTCCGAGACGACGTCTGCTACATCCGCTCGACGAACGGCCTGGCCCGCGTCGACGCGATCTATCGACGGCTCGACGACGCCTTCATCGACCCACTCGAGTTCCGCCCGGACTCCCTGCTCGGCGTCCCCGGTCTGATCCGCGCGTACCGTGCGGGAACCGTGGCAATCGCCAACGCGATTGGGACCGGCGTGGCAGACGACAAGGCGGTCTACCGCTACGTCCCCGAGATCATCCGCTTCTATCTGGACGAGGAGCCGCTCCTCGAGAACGTGCCGACCTACCTCCTCAGCGACCCCGACCAGCTCGAGGCCGCCCTCGGGAGGCTCGACGAGCTCGTCTTCAAGCCGACCGGCGAATCCGGTGGGAAGGGCGTCGTGATCGGGCCGCACGCGGACGCCGTGACCCTCCGCCAGCTCGAGCGGACGATCCGCGCGGATCCGACCAACTGGATCGCCCAGCAGGTGATCGGCCTGTCGACCGTCCCAGTCGTCGGTCCCGACGGCACCCTCTCACCCCGTCACGTCGACCTCCGGCCGTTCGCGGTCTTCGGGGAGACGATCAAGATCGTTCCCGGCGGGCTGACGCGCGTAGCCCTGCGGGAGGGGTCGATGATCGTCAACTCGTCGCAGGGCGGCGGGTCGAAGGACACCTGGGTGCTCGAGGACGGCGACGACGAGCAGGCCGCCCCGCCGCGTATCGTCGATCGTGCCGGACCGCTCCTCCCGGACCTGCGGCTCGACTCATGGAGTGCCCAGCAGCAACAGCAGCAGCAGCAACCCCAGCGCCAGCAACAACAGCCGCAGCAGCAGCAGCAACCCCAGCGCCAGCAACAACAGCAGCAACCACAGCAGCACGAGCGGCAGAAGCGCCAGCCCCGGCAGCGGCTCCAGGAGCAGCCCCAGCACCAGCACCAGGAGCAACCCCGGCGGCAGCAGGGCCGGCTGCCGGGCGGGCTTGGCTGATGCTCGCCCGGATCGCCCACGAGCTGTTCTGGCTCGGGCGGAACCTCGGCCGGGCGGAGCACACCGCTCGGATGCTCGACGGCGTCTTCCACGCCGATCTCCAGGGCCGCCCGGAGGATCCGAGCGGTGTCACCCTGTCGTGGGACTCCCTCCTGGCGATCATGGGCTCGAGCATGCCCAACGGCGGGACGGCTTCCCGCGACGTGACGATCGCCGCCCTGACCCACGACCCGGAGAACGTCAACTCGGTGGCCTCGTGCGTCGGCCGGGCTCGCAACGGCGCCCGCGCTCTGCGGGATGTGATCAGCGCCGAGATGTGGGAGGCGATCAACACGTTCCACCTCGAGCTCGGCGATCAGCGGGTCTCGAGCGGGCCGTACGCCTTCGTCAGCTACGTCAAGGCCCGGTGCGCCCTCTTCTGGGGGGTCGCCGCCCGGACGATGCTCCGCGACGAGGCCCACGCCTTCCTCGACGCCGGCGGCCGCTTCGAGTCGGCGGACATGGTCCTGCGGATGCTCCGGGTCGCCCTACCTCCGCCGGGGGTCGCCGGTGCCGACGGCGAGCCGTCGCCGACCCGCGATGGGCAGGCCCTCGCCCTGCTCCAGGCGGTCGGCGGCTTCCAGGCCTATCGAAGAGCGGTTCCGGCCCCGCCGAACGCCGCCCCCGTCGCGAGCTTCCTCCTCTTCCAACTGAGCTACCCCGACTCGGTAGCCGCCTCGATCAACGCGGCCCGCCATTCGCTGAGCGTCGCCGACCGAAATCCCCGGGCTTCGGAGCCGGTCCTCCGGCTCTCGCGGCTGCTCGCCGACCTGGAGTTCCGCGGCCGCATCGCCGGTGACGGGGCCGGCCTGGTCGAGGCGTGCGAGATCGTCGGCCGGGAGCTGGCGCTCACCGACCGGGACATCGCCGAGCGCTACTTCGGCGGCACGGCAACCACCGACGCGATGCTCCGTCGATGAATTTCGCGATCCGCTACCTGACCGAGTACCGGTATGCGGCGCCGGTCACCGACAACCTCAACGCCCTCCGCGTCCAGCCGGCGACGACGCCGAACCAGCGGTGCGACGACTTCAACCTCCTGATCGACCCGGAGACGCGCCTCGGCAGGCACGTCGACTACTTCGGGACCGAGGTGATCGAGTTCGGCGTCTCCCGGCCGCATTCGAAACTGACGATCGACGCCCGCGCCCGCGTCGTCACCTCGACCCCGCCGGACCCGCCGACCGCCCCGTGGAGCGCGCTTGAGACGACCGCCTATCGAGACGTCGGCGGTGAGTTCCTCCTGGGAATCGGTGCGAAGTTCACCGACCAGAGGCTCGTCGAGCTCGGCGAGCAGATGCGGGCCGACACACCAGCCGACGCGGTCGCCAGGCTGGCCGGGCTGATCCCCACGGAATTCGAGTACCGGGCCGGCGTCACGTACGTCGGCTCGTCGGTTCAGGATCTCCTCGCCGCGGGAGCGGGCGTCTGCCAGGACTTCGTCCACCTCGCGCTGATCCTCCTCCGCCGGCACGGGATCGCCGCTCGCTATGTCTCCGGCTACCTGTTCGTCGCTCCGGCTGAGGGCTCCGACTCGGTCGAGGTCGACACCCACGCCTGGCTGGAGGCCCTGCTTCCCTCCGAGGGGGCGCCCGTCTGGGTGGGCTTCGACCCGACCAACAGCAGCCGGGCCGGCGTCGAGCACGTCAAGATCGGCCACGGGCGCCACTACCCGGACGTGCCGCCGATCAAGGGCGTCTTCCGCGGGGGAACGGCCGAGCTCGAGACGAGCGTCGTGATGACACGACTTGACCCGGCGACAACCGCATCGGCCGCGATCGTCGCCCCTTGACTCCCCCGAACCCGAGCCCGAACCCGAACCCGAACCCGCGGCTCCCGCCCGCCGCCTCGCCAGGCGATCGGATCCGCCGGCCGCCGCCGGACTGCCGATGAACGAGCCGGCGCCCCGCCTCCGGCACGTCGCCAGCGACCTGGGCTTCTCGGCTTCCGATGACGTCGTCGTCGTCCTCGCCCTCGCGCCCGCCGCCAGCGCCGGCGAGCTCGTCAGCGAACGGCTCGACGTGACGAGCGACGGGACCGGCCCGGCGCCGTCGGTGAGCGAGCTGGCAGGCCTCGACGGGAGCCGCACGCACGTCGTCCGGGCCGGCGCCGGCGAGCTGCTGATCTCGTATGCGGCGACGGTTCGAGCTGCCGCGCCACCGCCGGTCTGCTCGCCGGGAACCGACCCCGAGGAGATCGCCGGCGGCCTCGTCGACGCCGACGCGATCCTCGCCCTCCGCCAGAGCCGGTTCTGCCCGTCAGACGCCCTTGCCGGATTCGCAGCCCGCGAGTTCGCCGATCTGGAGCCGGGTGCCGACATCGCCCGGTCGGTCGCCGACTGGGTGTTCGAGCGGTTCGCCTACGAGCCTGGATCGAGCGGCCCGCTCGACACGGCGGTCGACACGCTGCTCGCCGGCGTCGGCGTCTGCCGGGACTTCGCCCATCTGACGATCGCCCTCTGCCGGTCGCTCGGCGTCCCGGCCCGGCTGGCCGCCGTCTACGCCCCCGGCCTCTCGCCGATGGACTTCCACGCGGTCGTCGAGGTCCGTCGGGGCGCTCGCTGGGAGGTTCACGACCCGACCCGCCTGGCCCCCCGGAGCTCGCTCGTCCGCATCTCGACGGGCCGGGACGCGGCCGACACGGCATTCGCCACGACCCTCCACGGAACGATCGAGCTGACCACGCAGAGCGTGTTCGCCGTCGTCGATGGAGACCTCCCGCTCGACGACCACGTCGAGCCCGTCGGCCTCGCTTGACGACCGCCCCACCCTTCAGGCGACGAGCTGCTCGAAGAGCCGGTCGAGCGACACCCGCGGATCGTCGGTCATGCCGGTGTGGACGGCCGACGGCTGGAGCATCGTCGACGTCGGCGCGACGATCCACCCGAACCGCTCGGACGGCGGCAGGCGTCCGAGGGCACCGGCCGCGGGGTCTCCGTCGATCACCTCGGCCAGGGCTCGCAGACGCGAACGAACCGGCTCGGGATCGACCTCCGGAGCGAGCGCCGCAAGTCGCCCGTCGTCGACGTGCGCGCGGAGCTCGAGGAAGTCGTGCTGGCGGCAGTAGACGACCACGCCGACGTTGAGCCGCTCACCACGTTCGATGCTCGGAACCACCCGGAGGACCGCATACGCGAACGCCCGCGCCGGCGCATCACCCACGAGCCGGCTCCGCCTCTGCCACGAAGTCACCCACGAGCCCGCTCCAGTTCCTCCACGAAATCCCGGGGCTCGGTCAGCCGCTCGCGCAGGAACCCTCCGAGATCCGCCCGCCGGCCGGCTGGGTCCCCACCCAGCCAGCACTCCGGAACCAGTTCGACCACCTCGTCGATCGCCCCAGCAGCCCGGCCGGCCAGGCGCGCGTCGGCGTCGGCCAGCGGCCCCGCCAGGGGGAGCAGGACGTGCTCGGCGAGCATCGGAACCGCCGACCGGGCCGTCTCGGCCAGCGGACGTCCGCCGTGCATCCGGAAGAACGCCGCCCCGTGGTCGATCAGCCAGGTCCGCCGGTGCCAGACGAGGAGGTTCGGATTTCGGGGGGTCCGGTCGACGTTCGTCACGAGCGCGTCGAACCAGACGACGTCGGCCGCGAAGTCCGCCTCGATCGGAGGGTCGGCCGGCAGCGTGAAGCCGAGCGAGCCCGGGAGGAAGTCCATCCCGAGGTTCGGCCCCGGGCTCCCGGCCAGCAGCTCCTGGATCTCGGGATCCGGCTCGGCCCGGCCGAGCTCCGGCGGCAGCTCGACGACCGCCAGCTCGGGGATCGGGAGGCCGATCGCCCGACCGAGCTCACCGGCCAGGACCTCTGCGACCAGCGCCCCCGGACCCTGGCCGGCGCCGGTGAACTTCGTCACGTAGAGGCCGTCGTCGTCGGCCTCGACCAGACCCGGCAGCGACCCGCCCTCCCGGAGGGCCGAGACGTACCGGGTGGCGGTCACGCTGCGAAGGTGCCTCGGCACGCGCGACAGCTTCGCAGGCCCGGCGCCCTCCCGGCCCACCGACGACGGCTCCCCGGCAATTCAGCGGCGGGCGCCGATCGCCCGTCCGAGCAGGGCGAAGCCGGCGGCTGCCGCAACTCCCTCGAAGATGCCCCGCTGGAGGCCCTCGGCGAGCGAGCGCTCGGCGTGCCACTCGGCCAGCGTCATCGCCAGGCCGACCCCGCCGGCAACAAGCCCGCACAGCCGCCACGGCCGGTCGCGGAGGCGCGCCAGCAGCGGCAGGTCGTCGAAGACGTCGCCGGCCGGACCCGTCGTCGAGACCACCAGCTCGCCGGTGCTCCGCAGGCTGGCCGCCGCGGCGGCGAGCCCGACCACCGAAAGGCCGGCGAGACCTCCGATCAGCCCGACGTACCAGGCCGGCTGGATCTCCGAGAAGTTCACGACGTCGACCCCCAGCGCGATCGACGTGGCCAGCCCGCCGCCGAGCCCGACCCACGTGCGCCGGCGCAGCAGACGGACCTCGCCGGCCGGTAGCACCGGCTCCCGTCGGCGTCGAAGCGATCGGAGCAGGCCGAGCGATCCGGCGACGAGGGCAACCTGCGGAGCGACGACCATGCACAGGCTGGCGAGAAGGCCGACGACCAGCGACCGTCCGTTGTCGATTCCCGGATACCCGCCGGCCCTGCCGATCGCGACCTGGGAGGCGATCAGGGCGACCGCGGCAAGCGAGAGGGCACCGAACGCCGCCCGCGCCCCGCGTCGGGCACTCTCGGCGGCGAGCTCGTCGGCGAACTCCACGGCCAGCGCCCGCGGGTCGCCGAGTCGGCTCACGCAAGCCGGCTCGCAGGCGATGTGATCTTCAATTTCGAGCAGGATCGCCCGACGCCGGCGTCCGGAGATCCCGTGGCGTCCGAGTTCGGCGGCCAGGTCTTCGGTCCAGGTCATCCGAGCACCGCCGCCACAGCGCCCGAGAAGGCGCTCCATTCGCGTCGGCGGGCGCCCAGCGCGTTCGTCCCGGCCCGCGTCAGCCGGTAGACCCGCCGGCGGCGGCCGGCCTCGAGCGACCACTCGCTGTCAAGCAGGCCGTCTCGCTCGAGGCGATGAAGCGCCGGGTAGATCGTTCCCTCCGGAAGGTCGAATGCCCCGTCGCTGCGTTCCCGGAGCATCTGCCCGACCGCGTATCCATGAGCCGGGCCGGCGTCGAGCGTCGCCAGGATCAGCGCGTCCAGCTGTCCCTTCACGATGTTTGATCTCATACCTAGAGATACTAGGCATAGATCTGCTAGGTGTCAAGAGACGGCCGCGAACGGCTGCGCGAGCCTGCGCGAGGCGAGGAAATGCCAGATCTCGTTGGCCCCTCGGATCGAGCTGGTGTCCCCCGAGCTGATCTCCTCGCCGTCCGCATTCGGCAGGCCGTGCCTCCCGCCGTAGATCCGCAGGTGCTCGACGACGGTTCCCCAGGCACAGCCGCTCCACCGGTAGAGCAGCGTGTGGCGGGCGATCGTCGTGTGCGTCGGCGAACGCGCGCATCGGTCCCTCGCCGCCCAGCCGACCACGTACGGGAGCACCGCGCCCGCCAGGTTCGACGTCTGTCCCCCGTAGGGAACCGTCGTGTCCGCCGTCCCGTGGATCTCGAGGAGCGAGATCGGCCGATCGGGATTGCACGCCGGCAACGACCGGTACCCGCCCGACACCAGCACAAGGCCCGCGATCCGCCCGCTCAGCTCGCAACCTACGCGCGCGGCCATCCCAGCCCCGATCGACACGCCGACGGCATACACGCGCGCCGTGTCGATGCACGCGACCGCCTCCACCTGATCGAGCAGCGCTCTCGTGAAGTCGACGTCCCGCGAGCTGCCGGCGATCTGCCAGCGGGGACCGCTCGAGGTCGGGTAGACGACCGCGAAGCCATCCTTGTCGCCGAGACTCGACAATCCCGTGTCCCTGGCGAAATCCGTCCCGTTGCCCCCGAAGCCGTGGAAGCCGACGATCAACGGAAGCTGCTTGCCGGCGAGCGTGCTCGGCAGGTGGAGGACGGCCGTTCGCACCCTGCCGTCGATCGTCAGACTGATCGTCGTGTTCCCCGAGTTCGTCCCCACCGCACACGCCTCCGGGCTCGCAGCCGCGGCCACGCCGGCGCCGGGTCCGGCGAGGACGCCGAGCACAAGCCACGCCAGTCCGATCGACGCTAGCCGTGAAAGACCGGCCGCTCGCCATCCCCGTCCTACGATCCCGTCCGTCGTCCCGATCGACGGAATCTGCCACAGATCGAGGTCGGAGCGCTCCGCTTGGTCAGTGGCCGGCTCGTCCGAGGAAGCTCTTGACCGCGTCGACCGGCACCGCGAAGCCGATCCCCGTGTTCCCGGACGTCGCTCCGCCCGGCCCGAGGCCGCCGCCCCCGGACGCCTGTGTCGAGGCCGAGGCGATCTGCGAGTTGACCCCGATGACCCGCCCCAGGCCGTCGAGCAGCGGCCCGCCCGAGTTGCCCGGGTTGAGGGCCGCGTCGGTCTGGATCGCGTCGCCGATGCTCGCTCCGTTCGGGGCACCGATCGTCCGTCCGAGAGCCGAGATCACGCCGGTCGTCAGGGTCCGGTCGAGACCGTAGGGATTGCCGATCGCATATGTCGGGTCGCCGACCTCGAGACCGCCCGACTGGCCGAGGCTCAGCGCGGCCAGTCGCAGCCCGGTCGTGTCGATCTTCAGGAGCGCGAGATCCTCCGACGGATCGGCGTAGACCAGCCGCGCCGGGCGCGACCGGTCGAGGTTGGCGCCGAAGGCGACCGTGATCGTCTGCCCGCCGGCGATCACGTGCTCGTTGGTCATGATCAGGCCGCTCGAGTCGACCACGAAGCCCGAACCCGACTGCGTTGCTCCAGAGCCCGACATCGTCGCCTGGATCGCGACCACCGACGGTGCCGCTCGGGCATAGATCTCCCGCGCCGAGCGGCCACCGCTCGATCCCACGGAGATCGGCGAGGTCCCGCCGGACGCGTGGGGCGGGCTCTGAAGGACGACCCGCGTCGTGTGCGATCCCGTTCCGATCCCGACGACCACGGCGACGGCGGCCAGACCACCGAGAACCCCGCCGGGGAGTGTTGATCGGATCGGTCGGGTCACGTTCGTCGGCGAGCATCCACCCGAGTCCTCAAGCGAGCGTAACCGGAGTCGAAATGCGAACTAAGGATCGGAGGCGACCTGAGGATCCGGGCGGGTGGTGCTCGGCATCCAGATCGTCCACCGCCTTCGGCGCTCGTCGTTTCTGCGGATCCGGCGGCGGACCGCCCCGACGAGGATCGCGAGCGCGCCCAGGCCGCCCAGCGCGATCTCGGCGACGAGTACCCAGCCGTTGCCGCCTCGCCCGCCGTGCCGGCCGTCTGCCGGTCTTCCGGCGATGCTCGCGGCCGACTTCGTCCCTCGCACCGCATAGTCGATCCCCGGGTTGCGCCCCCGGTTGCGCCAGACCGCCACGGCCACGTCGGTCACCGGATCGATCGCGACCTCCGGCGTGGCCACCGGGCCCGGGCCGGCGATGACCTGCGGGGCGTCGAATTTCGTCATCCCCGACGGCTGACCTGACCCACGGGCTGCCAGGATCCGCTGCTGGTAGAAATCGGGCCGGCCGGCCAGGCGGGGGGCGGCCGTCCACAGCGCGATGACCTCGTCCCTCGGGCCGGTCGCCAGCGCACTCAGCATGGCGTCGGAGTCGGGATCCGAGACGGTTGTCGTCGGGCGGACGGCGGCCAGGCTGACCGGCGACGAGCGGATCACCAGATGCCCGTTCATCAGGCCGGTCCACCCGACGAGCACGCCCTCGTGGGCGAGGCGCACCAGCTCGAGGCCGGTCGCCGCCGGGCGGACGCCAGGTGGGTCGACGAACCGCTCGAGCAGTCGCGGCCTGCCGAAGTGGATGCCCGGCAGCGAGATCGCGAGATACGCGCTCGTCGTCGTCGCCTGGTCGCTCTCCCACGCGACGATCGCCCGGTTGTCGTCGCTGATCAGGACCCCGAGGCGGCCGGATGGCGGGCTGGCGGCGACCCGCCGCGTCGGCAGGAGCACGCCCGTGGCGGCCCGCACCCGGACGTAGATCGATCCCTTCGCCTCCCAGGCGACGATCGCATCGCCGCGATAGTCGATGTTCGCGGCGAGCCCAGTGACCGGCGAGCTGCCCGACGTCAGGATCACCGGCGGACCGAACCTCGGCGTGCCGTGCGGCTCGAGTCGCAGCTCGATCCTCCCGCCGGCGTCGACGGACGCGACACCGACGTCCCCGCGGTAGCTCGAGGTCATCGCGATCGGCCTGCTCGGCCCGCCGAGCCGGAGCGCCCCGGTGAACGGCCGGCCCGCCAGACCCTCGGACAGCCCGCCCGAGGCGCTCCCCGGCGACCCGAGGCTTCCGGCCAGCACGATGCGACCGTCTCCCGTCGCGCTCGCCGCGCTCAGATCGCTCAGGCGGGGCGCTCGACTCGCGGGGAGCGGCTGCGGCGGTCCGAGCGTGCGGTCGGGCTCGAACTCGGCGATCCCCACGCCCGGGCCGCTCGCCGCGTCAGCGGGATTGCAGTCGGCCGGCGCTCCGGCCCAGAGGATCGCGCCCGGCCCGCCGGCGTGGAAGGGATCCGCCTGGGGGAAGACGACACGCGGGGAGGCGGCCGAGGCGCACCTGATCAACGAGACCGCCGGCGACCAGATCGGCGCAGCCAGGGCGGCCGGTGTCCAGGCGAGGCCGGCTAGGACCGCAAGCAGCGCTGCGAGGAGTCTGGACGAGGTCGTCATCAACAATGGCGTCCTGCCGATCTGGCCCACTGATCGCGAGCCTAGCCTGCGAGCCCATCGGAATGTCGTCAGGTCGGCTCGGTCCTCGGCTCGCGGACTGCACGCAGCCGTAAACGCCGATAGGGTCGGCGTCGTGAGCGACCAGAACCTCGAGAGCGAGAAGCGGGCTGCCGCCGAAGCGGCCGCCGAGCTCGTGCTCGACGGGTCGCGGGTCGGCCTCGGGACGGGTTCGACCGTCGGCTACCTCCTCCCGGCCCTCGCCCGCCGCGGGCTCGACCTGACCTGCGTGGCGACCTCGATCGCCACCGAAGTCGCCGGACGGGAGCTCGGCCTGAACGTCGTCGCCTTCGACCAGCTCGACCGGCTCGACATCGCGATCGACGGCGCCGACCAGATCGACCGAGCCGGATGGGTGATCAAGGGAGGCGGGGGCGCCCACACGCGGGAGAAGATCGTCGCCAACGCCGCCGACCGGTTCGTCGTGATCTCCTCCTCAGACAAGCTCGTCGACCGGCTGAGCGCTCCCGTCCCGCTCGAGCTCCTGACCTACGGGCTGGCGGCCACGCTGAGGGCCCTGGCTCCGACCGAGGTCCGTGGCGTCGCCCCGAGCCCGGACGCCGGCGTGATCGCCGACTATCTCGGGTCGGTCGACGATCCCGAGGCGCTCGCCGCGTGGCTCGCCGGGACCCCCGGCGTCGTCGACCACGGCCTCTTCCCGCCGTCCCTGATCAGCGAGGTGCTCGTCGCCCGCGGCTCGCAGGTCGAGCGCATCGTCGTCTCCGCCGCCTCCTGAAGGCCAGCCCGCGGATCGGGTCACGGAGGTGGGGCTGCCGGGGCGGCCCCGGCCTCCCGGTCCCGCTTCAGGCGACCGGCCGGAGGTGCTGAAAGGGGCGGCCGTCGCGCAGCTCGCGAACGACGGCCTCGACCAGGCTCTCGCCGGCCGGCGCCTGCCCGTCGGTCACCGCGGCGACGACCCCCCGCTTGTGGGCGATCACCCGTGACATCGTCTCGTCGATCGTCTCTGCCGCCAGCAGGTACCAGGCGCTGACGGCGTCCCGCTGACCGATCCGGTGGCAGCGGTCCTCCGCCTGGTCGTGCATCGCCGGCGTCCACTCGAGCTCGAGAAAGGCGACGTTAGACGCTCGGGTCAGCGTGATTCCCTGGGCGGCGACCCGCGTCGCACAGACGATCAGCTGTGGTCCGTCAGGGTCCTGGAAGGCCGCGATCGCCGCCTCCCGGTCGGCGATCGAATCCCTGCCGAGCAGGTGGAGGGGACCCCCGAAGCGCTCGAGAACCGCCTCCTGGACCTCGACGTGCCGGGCGAACACCACGAGCGGCTCGCCCGAGGCGAGGAAGTCATGGATCCACGCGAGCGCCCCGTGGAGCTTCCCGCGGGCGGCCAGTCGCTGGAGCGTTCCCAGCTGGGCGAGGCGCTCGGCTCGCAAGGTCGACGCGATCCGGGCGTCGAGCTCGTGAAGGTCGAGCGGCTGCTCCCGCAGCCAGGCGATCACGTCGCGCTCGGCCAGCCGATACTCCGACTCGTTCGACAGTGCGATCGGCACGACGACCTGTCGCTTGGCCGGCAACTGGGGGAGGACGTCCTTCTTCAGGCGGCGGACGAAGCACCGCCGCCGCAGGTGCCAGTGGAGCCGCTCGACGCTGTCGTCCCCGTGGAACTGCCGGGAGAACCGGCTGCCCGATCCGAAATCCGACAGCCGGCCGATCGCCCGGAGCTGGGCGATCAGCTCGTCGGCGTGGTTGAGCACCGGCGTTCCCGTCAGCGCCAGCCGCAGGCCGTCCTCGGTCACGCTCGCCGCCAACCGCCGGACCGCCTGCGTCCGCTTGGCCTTCGGGTTCTTGCAGTAGTGCGACTCGTCGATCACCACGGCTCGCAGCCGACGTCGCCCGAGCGCCTCCCGATGGGCGGCGACGATCTCGTAGTTGAGGATCACCAAGTCCGCCTCCGGCGGGACGGCCCCCCTTCCCTCGACGATCGCGACCGACCGGTGGGGCAGCCACTTCGCGGTCTCCCGCTCCCAGTTGAGCTTCAAGGACGCCGGGCAGACGACGACCGCCGGATAGGCGCCGTCGGCCTCGAGCGCGGCCAGCGCCTCGACCGTCTTGCCAAGACCCTGCTCGTCGGCGAGGAACGTCCGCCGGGCGCTGAGCGCGTAGTGGACGGCCGCCCACTGGAAGGGCTCGAGGACCCCTCCGAGGACGGCGGCCACCTCGACGATCGGCTCCGCGTGGGTCGCCCGCGAGCTGCGGACGGCGGCCGCGGCCTCGTCGTGCTCGGCGCGCATCACGGCCAGATGCTCGGCCGCCGCGGGCGTCACCTCGACCCCGTGGAGCGCGACGAAGCCGTCCAGGGCCGGCACGGCCCACGGATCGAGCATGGCACTCGACCCGCCGCCGATCCCCGGCAGAGCCCCGAAGGCGACGCCGACCTCCGGATCCCAGAGCACCTCCAGGCGCAGCCGCAGGCCGTCGACCCCGTCGCCGAGGACCAGCCGGGCCGGCGGCGGGTCGTCGCCGATCTCGACCGCCGCCAGGCAGCGGTCGGCCCCGGCGTCCAGGCGGGCTGAGCGCTGCTCCCGAAGCTCGCCTGCCGCCGCCTGGGTGATCGGGACGAGCAGACGGCCGTCGGGCAGCTCGACCGACCCTTCGAGCAGCACCTCCGGTACCTTGCCGGCCCGCGTCTGGAGGACGAGCCAGCCGCGCCCGTCGTAGCGCCGCGTGGAGACCCGGCCGATCCACCGGCGGTCGATGCCGTCGAGCCACGCATCCACCTCCGCACTCGTGCTCAACTCGGGGAAGCGTGTCAGGACCTCGGCCACGTATGCGCCTGCCCAGTCGTCGACCGGCGCCCACCATTCCCGCTGCTCCCAGTCGAACCGGCGGTTGGGGATCTGGCGGACCGCCGCGACGAGGTGCGGGTCGTAGGGGAACGCGAGCACCACGATCGACGTCCCGTCGCCGCCGCGCCGGAGCACGATGTTCGGGCTTGGGGTCGCGAGCTCCATCGGCGACTACGGTAGCGCCGGCACCTCGATCTCCCGTTTGAGGATCTTCCCCGTCGGGCCCTTCGGCAGGTCTTCGACGAACCAGATCCGCCGGGGGTACTTGTAGGCGGCGACCCGCTCGCGAACGAACTCGCAGAGCTCCGCCTCGGTCACCGGGACCCCGTCGCGGATCGCGACGGCCGCCGCGACCTCCTCGCCGAGCGAGTTGTCGGGGATCCCGAGCACGGCCGCCTCGCGGACGGCCGGGTGCTCGTAGAGGACCTCTTCGATCTCCCGCGGATAGACGTTGTACCCGCCCCGGATGATCATGTCCTTCTTGCGGTCGACGATGAAGAAGTATCCGTCCTCGTCGACGATCGCCAGGTCCCCGCTCCGAAACCAGCCGTCGGAGTCGATCGCCTCGGCCGTCGCCTCCGGGTTGCGCCAGTAGCCCCGCATCACGTTGTGTCCCCGGATCACGATCTCCCCGACCCCGCCGACCGGCGGCTGCGCCCCGTCGTCGTCGACCAGCTTCATCTCCACCCCGGGGATCGGCGTCCCGATCGATCCGACCTTCCGCTCGCGGTCGGGCTGGTTGAACGACGCGACCGGCGACGTCTCCGAGAGGCCGTAGCCCTCGAGGATCGCGCACCCGAAGGCCGCCTCGAACCCGCGCAGCAGCTCGACCGGCATCGACGCGCCGCCGGACGCGCAGACCCGCAGGGTTGACGTGTCGTAGTCGCCCCGGTTGGGGACCTCGAGCATCGCCGAGTACATCGTCGGCACCCCCTCGAACACCGTGACCCGATCCCGTTGGATGATCTCGAGCGCCTTGACCGGGTCGAAGCGCGGGATCAACGTCAGGCAGCCGGCCCCCCGGATCGTCGCGTTCATCGCGCAGGTCTGCCCGAACGAGTGGAACAGCGGGAGCGCCCCGAGCGTGATCGCGGCTCCGTCGAGGCCGAACAGCCCGGCCGAGACCTCGGCGTTCCGGGTCAGGTTCGCATGGGTCAGCTCGGCGCCCTTCGGCGCGCCGGTCGTGCCCGACGTGTAGAGGATCACCGCGGTCTCGTCGGCCTCGACGCTCGCCACCTCGTCGAGCGGCGACTCGTCGCTGATCAGCCGGCCGAGCTCCCCCGGACCGACCAGGCGGCAGCCGACCCCGGCCCGCTCGGCGCCGGCCTGCGCCTCCTCGGCGAAGCCCTCCCAGGCGAGCAGCACGCTGGCTTGCGAGTCACCCAGGTAGTAGGCGATCTCCCGCTGCTTGAGGAGCACGTTCATCGGCACGACGATCGCGCCCAGGCGGAGGATTCCGTAGTAGGCGATCGGGAAGTGGGGGAGGTTCGGGAGCATCAGCCCCACCCGGTCCCCGCGGCCGATCCCGCTTGCCCCGAGCAGCCCGGCGACCCGGGCGCTCGCCGCGTCGAACAGTTCGTAGGAGATCGCCCGGTCGTCGATCCGCAGGGCGACGCCTGTCCGGTTGCGGTCGACCGCGTCGCTCAGCATGTTTGCGAGATTGCTCATCTGGCCCCTGGTCCGGTCTTTCGTGCGTCGTCGGCGACTGGACGCCTCGCGGGCGACCGTATCACCCGCTCAGGCGGTCGCCGGCTGCTCTGCCGCGAAGTCAGTCGTCGGTCAGCTGTGACTTCGGGCTGCTGGCCACCCTCGAGGGACCATCGGGAGGGCGGATCTGCATCGGGGCGTCCGATTTTTGGCGGCCCGTTCCGGGCGTGGAGTGCGAGTGTCCGTTGAAGAAGTAGTTGCCGGAGTCCGGCAACTA
Source organism: Solirubrobacteraceae bacterium (assembly GCA_034664295.1). Lineage (GTDB taxonomy): Bacteria > Actinomycetota > Thermoleophilia > Solirubrobacterales > Solirubrobacteraceae > Palsa-513. The sequence goes on from JAXDHV010000064.1 coordinate 30,011, forward strand.
ATTTCTGAGAGAAGACTCCGACCCATCGGCCCCCGACCACCGCCAGCTAAGCTGGTTGTTCGTGCAATCAAACTCGAGGAGAGGCCTTCAATGAAAGCCGTGTGGAACGGGACGACGATCGCCGAGAGCGATCAGACGCTTGTCATCGAGGGGAATCACTACTTCCCGCCCGACGCGATCCGCAGCGAGTACTTCCACGAGTCCGACAAGCACACGACCTGTGCCTGGAAGGGCGAAGCCAGCTACAAGACGCTCGAAGTCGACGGCCAGACGAACGCCGACGCCGCCTGGTTCTACCCCGAGCCGAAGGACGCCGCCGCCGAGATCAAGGACTACTACGCCTTCTGGCGGGGGGTCGAGGTCACCGAGTAGGAGTCCCATATCCTCCCGGGATGACCGGGGTGACCGATTTCGACGTCGTCGTGCTCGGCGCCGGTCCGGCCGGCGAGGTCTGCGCCGGACGCCTGGCGAAGGCCGGTCTGTCGGTGGCGATCGTCGAGCGGGAGCTCGTCGGCGGGGAGTGCGCCTTCTATGCCTGCATGCCCTCGAAGGCCCTCCTCCGGCCGGCCGAGCTGCTCGACGAGGTCGTCCGGGTTCCCGGGGCCGCCGAGGCGCTCTGCCGGGGGGTCGACCCGGGGGTCACGCTGACCCGCCGCGACGAGGTGATCCACGACCTCGACGACGCAGTCCAGCTCCCGTGGATCGAGCACCTCGGAATAACGCTGATCCGCGGCTTCGGCCGGCTCCAGCCGCCGGAGGGCGGGGCTCGGCGGGTCTCTGTCGGCGACACCACCTATGAGGCCGGCCGTGCCGTCGTGATCGCGACCGGCAGCGCAGCCGCGATGCCGCCGATTCCCGGCCTCCGCCAGTCCAAGCCGTGGACCAACCGGGCGGCCACCACGGCCAAGGAGGTTCCCGCGAGCCTCCTGATCCTCGGCGGCGGGGTCGTCGGCGTCGAGCTGGCCCAGGCGTGGTCGAGCCTCGGGGCGAGGGTCGTCCTCGTCGAGGCTCTGCCCCGGCTGCTTGCCCACGAGGAGCCGTTCGCCGGCCGGCAGGTCGCCGATGCCCTGCGTGAGCGCGGGGTCGAGATCCACCTCTCAAGCAAGGCGACCGCCGTCGAGCGCGACGACGGCGGCTTCACGCTGACGCTCGAAGACGGGTCGGCCCTCGCCGGTGCAGAGATGCTCGTCGCGATCGGCCGCCGGCCGCTGACCGACGACATCGGGCTCGAGAACTTCGGACTCGAGCCGGGTGAGACGATCGAGGTCGACGACCGGATGCGCGTCCCCGGCCACGACTGGCTGTTCGCTATCGGCGACGTCAACGGCCGGGCCCTCCTCACCCACATGGGCAAGTACCAGGCCCGCGCCGCGGCCGACGTGATCCTCGGTCGGGACGCCCGCGTCACCGAGGACGGGATCCGCTCGCCCCGGGTCATCTACACCGACCCGCAGGTCGCCGCCGTCGGCCTGACGCTATCCGGCGCCCTCGATCAGGGGATCCAGGCCCGGGCGGTCGACGTCGAGACGTCGGGGACGGCCGGGGCGAGCTTCTACGGCCGGGAGACGCCCGGAACCGCCCGGATCGTCGTCGACGAGGTCCGCGGTGTGATCGTCGGCGCGACCTTCACCGGCTTCGAGGTCGCCGAGTTCATCCACGCCGCGACGATCGCGATCGTCGGCGAGGTTCCGCTGCACCGCCTCTGGCATGCGATCCCTGCGTTTCCGACCCGCAGCGAGCTCTGGCTCAAGCTGCTCGAGTCCTACGGGCTCTGACGAGTCCCCGCGATGGCCCCCATGCTCACACGAGGAGTCCCGCCGGGGATTCTCATGCTCACACGAGGAGTCCCTCGATGACCCCGTCTCCGTCGAAGCCCCTGATGATCACGATCCCGGTCAGCCCGTTCTGCGAGCTGGCCCGGTGGACGCTCGACCGGCTGGGGGTCCCCTACGTCGAACACGGCCACGTCCCGATGTTCCACCTCCTGGCGACCCGCATGCACCACGGCGGGGCGGTCGTCCCCGTCCTCGACACGGGGGCCGGCTCGCTGACCGACGCCCGGCAGGTGCTCGACCACTACGACCAGCGCGCGCCCGAGGCGCTGCGGCTGTTTCCCGCGGATCCGACCGAGCAGGCCGAGGCCAGGCAGCTCTTCGATCGCTTCTTCGATCACCTGGCGGTCGCCGTCCGCGCGTGGGCGTACGCCTACATGCTGCCCGACCGGACGAGCACGTCGCGGGTCTGGTGCGTCGGGGTCCCAATGTTCGAGCAGGTCGCCGTCCGGGCGATCTTCCCGTTGGTCGCCGGCGCCGTCCATCGCGAGCTCCACCTCGGCCCCGGCTCGATCGCCGAGCAGGAGCCGGTCATCGAGGCGATCTTCGGCGACGTCGACGCCCGCCTGGCCGACGGCCGTCGGTATCTGGTCGGAGACCGGCTGACCGCCGCCGACATGGCGTTTGCATCGCTCGCCGCGCCGGCTGTGATCCCGCCTGAGTACGGCGGGCCGATGCCCACCGTCGACGAGCTGCCCGCGACGATGCGTGCCGAGGTCGAGCGGCTGCGCTCCCGCCCGGCCGGCCAGTTCCTCCTGCGCCTCTACCGCGAGGACCGCTGAGGCCGCCTCCCGCGCGCTCAGGGAGTCAGTCGGCCGGCGAGAACTCGTCGGCCCGGGCCGCGTGTCGGCGCATCAGCTCGGCCTGGGCGTCGTGGACATCGTCGTCGACCGGAACCCGCCGCTCCCATTCGCCGTCGGCGCGGAGCTCCCAGGCGTTGCGGGTATCGGCCAGGCAGAGCTCGACCGCCGCGAGCATCTCGGTGCGGACGTCCTCCTGGTCGAGCGGGACGACCAGCTCGACGCGGGTGTCGAGGTTTCGGGGCATCAGGTCGGCCGAGCCCATGAAGACCTTGGCCTCGCCGCCCCGCTCGAAGGCGAAGACCCGCGAATGCTCGAGGAACCGGCCGACGATCGAGACGACCTCGATGTTCTCGGAGATCCCGGGGATCCCAGGCCGCAGGCAGCAGATCCCGCGGACGTTGAGGTCGACCTTGACGCCGGCCCGGGATGCCTCATAGAGCGCCTCGATGCACCGCTGGTCGACCAGCGAGTTGAGCTTGATCACGATCCGTGAGGGTGTCTCCTCGGAGTGGGCGTCGATCGTCTCGGTGATCTGATCGAGGATCCCGTCGCGCAGGTGCGACGGGGCGACGAGGGCCTTGCGGTAGCTCGACGGCCGTCCGAAGCCGGTCAGGTAGTTGAACAGCTCGGCGACGTCCTGGCCGAGCTCGGGGTCGGTCGTGAAGAGGCCGAAGTCGGTATACAGACGGGCGGTCGTCGAGTGGTAGTTGCCGGTCCCGATGTGCACGTAGTTGCGGACACCGTCGCCCTCCCGGCGGACGACGAGGACGCACTTGGCGTGGGTCTTGAGCGCCGGGTGCCCGTAGACGACGTGGACTCCCGCCTGCTCGAGGGCCTTCGCCCAGACGATGTTCGTCCGCTCGTCGAAGCGGGCCTGGAGCTCGACCAGGCAGACTGCCTGCTTGCCCTGCTCGGCCGCCCGGATCAGGGCCGGCACGAGGGGTGAGTCGTCGCTCGTCCGGTAGACCGTCTGCTTGATCGCGAGGACGTTCGGGTCGGCGACCGCCTGTTCGATGAACCGGCCGACCGAGCTCGTGAACGAGTCGTAGGGGTGGTGGACGAGGATGTCACCCCTGCGCATCGCTTCCATCACGTCCGGCCGGCCGTCCTCCGCCCGGAAGCGCGGATGGACCCGTCCGGTCCAGGACTCGTCCCGGAGCTTGGCGTGCCCCGGGAGCCTGACGAGCTGCCATAGACCGGTCAGGTCGAGCCGGCCGTCGATCGGGTAGATCCCGGACTCGTCGACATCGAGCGCTGCCATCAGCTCGCCGAGCAGGGCCGGCGACATGTCGGCGCCTACCTCGACGCGGACGACCTCGCCGAACCGTCGGCGGCGGAGCTCGTCCTCGACTGCTCGCATCAGGTCCTCGGCCTCGTCTGAGACCGAGAGGTCAGCGTCCCGGGAGACCCGGAAGACGGCATAGTCGATGATGTCCATGCCCTGGAAGAGGGAGTCGAGGTTGTCGGCGATGACGTCCTCGAGCGGGACGAAGGTCGTCGTGTCGCCGACGGCGCCGTACCGCGGGAGGATATCGATCGGGACCTTGTCCCGGGGGGAGGTGGTGTGGCCGGAGACCGGGTCGCCGACGATCACGCCGAGGCTGAGCGAGAGGTTGGAGATGTACGGAAACGGCTGTCCCGGGCCGACGGCGAGGGGAGTCAGGGCGGGGAAGATGACCCGCCGGAACCGCTCGCGCAGGGCCGCGCGCTCTTCGGGTGTGACATCAGAGACCGTGGCGATGCGGATCCCCCGGTCGGCGAGCGCCGGGAACAGGCGGTTCTCCGCGCAGTCGGTCTGGCGCCTGCTGAGGACGAGCACCCGCTCGCGGATCGCGGCCAGCGTCTGCCGGGGGTTCAGCCCGGCGTAGCCCGGCCGGTCGAGGCCGGCGTCGATCTGGTCGAGGAGCCCGGCGACCCGGACCATGAAGTACTCGTCGAGGTTCGAGGAGAAGATCGCCGCGAACTTGAGGCGCTCGAGGAGGGGGACCGACTCGTCCTCGGAGAGCTCGAGGACCCGCTCGTTGAAGGCGATCCACGAGAGCTCGCGGTTGAAGTACAGGCTCGGATCGTCGAGCTTGGTGTCACCTGCGGGGAGCCCGGTCTCGGATTCGGTGGCCTGCGAAGTCGTCATCGGATGAGTTCGAGGGTACCGGTCGCGTGGCCCGGTAGGCTGCGGCGATGTCCCGCCAGCTCTGGCTCCTGCGCCACGGCGAGGCCGAGCCCCACGGCGACGGCGGGGACGCCGAGCGCCGGCTCACGGAGAAGGGCCGCCGCCAGGCGGTCGCAGCCGGCCGGGCGCTCGCGAATCTGGAGCTCGAGTTCGAGGCCGTCCTCACGAGTCCGAGGATCCGCGCGCTGGACACGGCGAGCCTGGCGTGTCGGGAGCTCGGGATCGACCTGACGTTGCACGAGCCGCTGGGTGGCGGCTTCCAGCGCTCCGAGGCAGCCGACCTCCTGGAGGAGCTGACCGGGGACGGGCGTCTGCTGCTCGTGGGTCATGAACCCGACTTCTCTCAGCTCGTACACGACTTCACCGGCGGACGGGTCGACCTCAAGAAGGGCGGGATCGCGGGGATCCGGCCGGCGACCGGGGAGCTGTTCGTGCTCCTACGCCCGCGTGAGATCGAGCTGCTCGCCGCCGCCCCGCGGTAGCGATCGGTCGTCGGCCAGGTCGGAGCGGTCGTCGGCCAGGTCGGAGCGGTGCTTGGGCATCCGGGATCGGTGCTCGGGCAGGTCGGAGCGGTCGGAGCGGTCATCGGGCATCCCTGATCGGTGCTCGGGCAGGTCGGAGATCCCCGCGGGCTCGAGCTCTTGGACCGCCCCGGGCGAGCGGACCGGCTCGGCGGCGAAGCGGTAGCCGATCCCGAAGTGGGTATGGATGTAGCGCCAGTCGGGTGACCAGCGCTCGAGCTTCTGGCGGAGCTTGCGGACGAACACGTCGACCGACCGGTCGCCGCGGACCATCGAGTATCCCCAGAGGCGCTGGTAGATGAACTCCCGTTCGAGCACGCGGCCGCCCGAGCCGGCGAGCAGCTCGATCAGCTCGAACTCCCGCCGGGTCAGGTCGATGCCGTGTCCGCCGACGAAGGCCTGGTAGCGGTCGCTGCGGATCTCGACCTCGCCGGCGATGACCGGGGGAGCCACGCGGGGGGTCTCGAGCCGTCGGCGGCGCCTGACGACGGCCTCGACGCGGGCGATCAGCTCTTCGGGGTGACACGGCTTCGAGAGCCAGTCGTCAGCCCCGATCCGCAGACCGCGGACGCGTTGGGCGACCGTCGAGGAACCCGTGCAGACGACGACGCCGAGCTCGGGGAGCGTCTCGCAGAGGCGCGAGAGCCAGTCCCAGCAGTCGGGTCCGAGAAGCGCGAGGTCGACGACGACGGCGCCGAGACGCATCGGCGCGATCGCTTCGGGGGTAACGGTGACCGGGAGGACGCGCTGCTCCCAGCCGATCCGCTCGATCCGCTTTCCGAGCACCTGGAGGAAGCCCGAATCGCGGTCGAGGATCGCGATCCGCAGGGCGGCCGACCCGCCTTCGGCGCCACGCGAATCCTTCGCTGCGGCGGCCCCCGCGGGCGGGGAAACGTAGTCCGTCATCTCTCTGGTGAGTGTAGACATGGGCCCGGCGCGATCTCCTCCCGACCCTCCTTCGGGTCACACGATCTTCACACCATGAATCCGCATCTTGCGCAGTTCCGCGCATCCGGGCGAGCCCTTCCGCGGTCGCTCAGGCGGCCCCGTCACCTCGGGAGTCGGAGAACTCGCGAAACAACCCGGTCACGACGAAGGCGGTCTGCTCGCCGATGTCGACCGCGTTGTCTCCGATCCGCTCGATGCAACGGGCGACCAGCGTCATCGTCATCGCCCATTCCCTGATGTCCGGGTCCTCGCCGATCTCGATCGCCCGGCGGAAGATGTCGCGCTGGAGCGTGTTGATCTGATGGTCCTGGCGGACGAGGTCCTCGGCGAGGGCGGCATCCCGCTGAGCGAAGGCGAGCTTGCTCTGGGCGACTTCCGACCGGGCGAGGACGGCCATCCGGAGGACCAGCTCGAGCACATCGGGCACCGTCGGCGGCTCGTTTCCGCAGAGCGGGAGGAGCTTGCAGATGTTCACGCACTGGTCGCCCACCCGCTCGATGTGCTTGATCGTGTGGAGGAGCGCCGCGACGAGGCGGAGATCGCCTGCGACCGGGGCCTGGCGGGCGAGGAGCGAGAGGATCCCCTGATGGACCTCGAGGTAGCGCCCGTCGATCCGATCGTCGTCGAGGATGACCATCGAGGCGAGCTCGACGTCCTGGTGGCGGAGGGCCTCGACCGTCCGGTCGATCTGTCCGAGCACGAGATCGATGCCTCCGAGGGTGGCGTGCTCGAGTCCGGCCAGCTCTTCCTGGAAGTGTGGTCGACCGATGCCGTGGACGCTAGCCGAACTTCCCAGTGACATATTCCTCCGTCCGCGAGTCGACGGGATTGGTGAAGATCTGCTTGGTCAGGCCAACCTCGACGAGCTCGCCGCTGAGCATGAACGCCGTCCGGTCGGCGACCCGGGCGGCCTGCTGCATGTTGTGGGTCACGATCACGATCGTCACCCGGCGCTTGAGCTCGTCGATCAGCTCCTCGATCTTCAGCGTCGCGATCGGATCGAGGGCGGAGCAGGGCTCGTCCATCAGCAGGACCTCGGGATCGACGGCGAGCGACCGGGCGATGCACAGGCGCTGCTGCTGACCGCCGGAGAGGCCGATTCCCGGCTGACCGAGGCGATCCTTGACCTCCTCCCAGAGTCCGGCTCCCCGGAGGGCAGACTCGACCTTCCGGGGAAGATCGCCCCGGCCGACTCCCGAGAGGCGGATGCCGGCGGCGACGTTGTCGAAGATCGACATCGTCGGGAAGGGGTTCGGCTTCTGGAAGATCATCCCGACCGCCCGGCGGACGGCGACGACGTCGACCGCGGAGTCGTAGATGTTCGCGTCGTCGAGCAGCACGCGACCCTCCGCCCGGGCACCGGGGATCTCCTCGTGCATCCGGTTGATGCAGCGGATCATCGTCGACTTACCGCATCCCGACGGCCCGATGATCGCCGTCACCTGGTTGGCGTGGAGCTCGAGATCGACGCCCTTGACCTGCTCGGCCGACCCATAGAAGGCGCGGAGGTGCTCGAGACGGACCGCGTAGGCCTGCTTGCCGGGGGGTGGGTCCGTCCCGCTCGCTCCGCCGGCCCCGGCGGCAGGACCCGGGGTCGGACGTCGGACCGGAGTGGAGCGCGGATCGAGCAGCTCGTCGGATGGCATCTCAGCGGTCTTGGGCGTCGATCCGTCGGGGGTCATGCAAGGCGACTCCTTCGCGATATCAGGCGGGCGATCAGGTTTAGCACGAGGATCATCGCGACGAGCGTCAGGGCGGCGCCCCACGCGCGGTTGATGACCGTCGTGGTCGGGGAGAGGATGTCGTTGTAGATCTGGAGCGGCAGGGCGTTCATCTGGCCGCCGGGGCTGAAGCTGAGCTTGTTGGCGCCGCCGACCGTGAACAGGAGGGGCGCGGTCTCGCCGGCGGCCCGGGCGACCGCCAGGAGGATGCCGGTGATCATCCCGGGTATCGCCGTCGGCAGGACGATGCGTCCGATCACCCTCCAGCGGGGCGCTCCCAGGGCGAGCGCCGACTCGCGGAGGGAGTCAGGCACGAGCGAAAGGATCACCTCGCACGAGCGGATCACGACGGGAAGCATCAGGAGCGACAGGGCGAGCGCCCCCTTGTAGCCGGCGAGGCCGCGTCCGAGGAGGTCGGTGACGACGAGCGTGATGTAGATGAACAGCCCGAAGACGATCGACGGGACGCCGGTCAGGACGTCGACGGAGAAGCGGACGACGCTCGCCAGACGGCTGGTCCTTCCGTACTCGACCAGCCAGATCGCCACGCCGATGCCGACCGGGACGGCGATCCCCGAGGCGATCGCGACCATCTCGATGGTCCCGAGGATCGCGCTCCTGATGCCGCCGATCGAGACGTTCTTGAAGAAGCTGGCGCCGGTCGGATCGGAGGTGAAGAAGCTCCCGCTCCATGAGCCGACGCCCTTCTGGAGAAGGTAGTAGACGATCAGGACGAGGGGGACCAGGGCGAGCGCGGTGAGGGCGGCGATCACGCCGCGGGCGGTGCGGTCACGACGCCGGCGGGCGGCGCTCGGCGCGAAGGCGGCCAGGGTCGAGGCGGAGGAGCCGGAAGAGCGGGCGGGCGTGCTCATACGCCGGCAGTCGAGGACGCCGCGGTGTCACCGCGTCCGACCGCACGCCGGCCGGAGTTGCCGCCGGACGAGGAGACCCGCGTGCCGCGGCCGGCGCGGGTCACGAAGTAGCGGGCGACGCCGTTGACGAGGAGGGTCAGCACGAAGAGGACGAGGCCGGCGGCGAACAGGGCCGAGCGGTGGAGGCCGGTGGCCTCGCCGAACTCGTTGGCGACGACCGCCGCGAGGCTGTAGCCCTGGCCGAAGAGGTGATGGCCGAGGGTCGGGGTGTCGCCGATCAGGATCGTCACCGCGATCGTCTCGCCGATCGCCCGGCCGAGACCGAGCATCGCCCCGCCGACGATCCCCGACCGGCAGTAGGGGATGACGGCGATCCGGACCATCTCCCAGCGGGTCGCGCCCAGCCCGAGGGCCGCCTCCTTGTGATCGCCCGGGACGGTCGCCATGACCTCGCGGGCGATCGCCGAGACGATCGGGAGGATCATGATCGCGAGGACCAGGCCGCAGACGAAGTAGTTCGGGATCGTCACCGAGCCGCCGCCGAAGAGCGGCAGGAAGGAGAGGCGGTCGGCGACCCACTGCTCGGCCGGCAGGAGCTTGGGCGCGAGGAAGAAGATTCCCCAGAGGCCGTAGACGACCGACGGGACGGCCGCGAGCAGTTCGATCAGGATCGTCACCGGCGTGCGGATCCGCCGGGGGCAGAGCTCGGTGATGTAGAGGGCGGTCGCCACGGCGATCGGGACGCCGATGATCAGGGCGATGATCGAGGTGACGAGTGTCCCGACGACGAGGGGGAGCGCACCGAAATGGTCGAGGCTGACGTTCCAGTTGTTCTCGAAGGCGAAGCCGAAGACGCCGAACTTCGAGAACGCCGGGCCGGCCTGCCCGGCCAGGCGGATGAAGAAGTAGACGATCAGGATCAGGATCAGCGCGGCGAGCGTGGTCAGGCCGTACTTGAGGGCCCGGTCGGGCAGACGCGCCAACGGTGACCGCTCGAGGAACGAGCGGTCACCGTTTGGGAGGGAGGCTGCTTCCATTGATCGGGGTCGGGCGAGTGTCGGTGCCCTAGGCGGTTGCGAGCGCTGCGCCGTTGCACTGGAGAGCTGCCGCCGCGGCCTTCGCCTTGGTGAGGATCGCCGGCGGCAGGCCGGCGTAGTCGGCCTGCGCGAGAACCGACTGCCCGGCGCCGAGCCCGTAGGCGATGAACTTGACGACGCCGGCCGCGGTCGCCGGCGACTCGCCGGCCTTGCAGAGGTCCTTGTTGACGACGATGAACGTCTGTGAGGTGATCGGGTAGGCGCCGGGGCCGCTCGGGTTGCTGATCGCGAAGCCGAGGTCGGCCGGAACCTTGACGCCGGTCGCGGCGGCGGTCGCCGAGGCCAGGCTCGGGGCCACGAAGGCGCCGGACTTGTTCTTCACCGAGGCGTAGGTGAAGCCGTGCTGGAGGGCGTAGGCCTGCTCGACGTAGCCGACCGCGCCGACCGTCTGCTGGACGGCGCCGGCGACGCCGGCGTTGCCCTTGGCTCCGGTGCCGCCCGGCCAGTTGACGTCCTTGCCGGAGCCGACCTTGGTCACGAACGGAGGGTAGGCGGCCGCGAGGAAGCCGGTGAACCCGGCCGTCGTGCCGGACGAGTCCGAGCGGTGGATCGTGGTGATCGGCGTGGGCGGGAGCGTGACGCCCGGGTTGAGCGCTCCGATCTCCGGGTCGTTCCACTTCTTGAGCGTTCCGATGTACATGTCCGAGATCGTCTTTGCGTCGAGCTTCAGGCCGGTCTTCACGCCCGGGAGGTTGTAGGAGACGGTGATCGCTCCCAGGAACATCGGGACCTCGACGGCCGGGCTGCCGTTCTTGGCGATCGCGGTGGCGTCCGCCGGCTTGAGGGGTGGGTCGCTCGCGCCGAAGTTGGCGGTCTTCGTCTCGAGCGCGGTGATCCCCGCACCCGAGCCGACCGCCTGATAGTTGACGCTGACGCCAGAGCTGCCGGACCCCCACTGCTGGTAGACGGGTGCCGCGAAGGTCGAGCCGGCACCGGTGATCGCGCCGGCGGTGCTGGCCGGGGGCGTCGCGCCGCCGCCAGTGGTCGAGGACGACGAGCTGGAACCGCCGCAGGCCGCCAGACCCAGTGCGAGCAGAGCGGCCGCCGGGAGGGCGACCAGATGGTGTGACTTCACGTTTGCTCCTTGTTTGACGTGACGTGGCTACGGTGGTCGCCTCCGGCAGTCTGGCCGTTGACGGGCGACCGGTTGTCAAGATGTTGTGAAGCCTGCGGCTGAAAGCGATAACCGAAGCCGGAGTGGGTGTGGATGAACTGCTGGCCGGGGAGGGCGTAGGCCAGCTTGGTCCGCAACTTGCTGACGTAGACGTCCACCGAGCGGTCCCCCGGGCGAAGCTCCCGACCCCAGACGGACTCGTAGAGCTCGGAGCGTCCGAGGATTCCGCCCGACCGACGGACGAGGGCGACGAGCAGCTGGAACTCCCTGACCGAAAGCGTCAGGACCCGCCCGCCCGCCCGGACGAGGCCCTCGTCCGGCTTGATCACGAGCTCGTCGGTCTGGAGGATGCCGCTCCGCTCTGAGGCACGATCGTCGATCGCCCCAGCCTTGCTCGGCCGGGGGCCCGAGGAGTTATCAGGGCGTAACGGACTTGTGAAGAGGAGGTGAAATGGACGGCCGGTAGTCTTTCTCGGGCCGGTGTGACAACCCGTGCTCGTGGGCGCAGCGACGGACGCGGGTCGCCCGGCGTGACCCGATACTCAAGGACTTCATTCGAGGGGTGGCAGATGGAAGGTCAGGAGGAAGAACCGCGGCGGACGCACGAGACGGTGACGATCGACGACGAGATGCTCGAGCAGAAGGAGAAGACGCTCGGACCCGACCATCCGGAGACGATCGCCGCGCGGGGCGACGTGGCGTACACGTACTGGTCGAACGGGCGGTTCGACGAGGCGATCGAGATCGAGGAGCGCGTGCTCGCCGACAGCGAGCGGATCCTCGGCCCCGACGCCCCGGGAACACTGGTCGCCCGATCGAACCTGGCGTCCTCCTACTCGTCGGCCGGTCGGGCGGACGAGGCGATCGCGATGGAGGAGCAGGTCCTCGCCGACAGCGAGCGAGTCCTCGGACCCGATCACGAGACGACCGTCACGGCCCGCTCGAACCTTGCGATCTCCTACTGGGCGACCGACCGTCGGGAGGAGGCGATCGCCCTCCAGGAGGAGGTCGTCGCCGCGGCCGAGCGCCTGGCGAGCGTCGATGACCCCGAAACGGTGATGGACGTGCGCGACCGGTTGGTCGGTTCCTACCGGGCGGCGGGGATGCTCGAGAAGGCGATCGCACTCGAGGAGACGGGTCTGGCCGCGTTGATCGAGCTCGAGGGTCCCGACGACCTCCAGGTCCTCGAGGCCCGCGGGACGCTGGCGTCGTCCTACCGGGAGGCCGGCCGGGCGGAGGAGGCGGCGGCGCTCCAGAAGCAGTTGATCGCCGACCTTAGCCGGATCATCGGCCCGAACCACCCGGCGACGGTGGCCGCCGTGAAGACGTTCCTCAACTCGGACGGCGGCGGAGCGGACGGCGCCGGCGGCGGCGGCGGGCCGGCGGCCTAGCCGGCCCTCGGGCTTCGGCGGCGGCGAGCGAGCCTTCGGGTACATGGACGCCTACGTCGGGATCGTCAGCAAGCGGGAGGTCCGGGAGTACGAGGATCGGCGGATTCCCGAGGACGCCAGCCGTCGGATCCTCGAGGCCGGACGGCTGGCCGGGAGCTCGCGCAACCGCCAGAACCGGCGGTTCGTCGTCCTCACCGAGCGGGACCTGACCGGGCGGGCGGCCGAGGCCGTCTACAACCCGGCCAACCTGCGCGGCGCCGGCTTGGTCGTCGTGGTCCTCGTCAAGGGGAAGGGTCCGGTCGCCTTCGACGCCGGACGGGCAGCCCAGAACATGATGCTGGCGGCGTGGAGCGAGGGGATCGGCTCATGCCCGAACGGAGTCGCCGACTCCGAGCTGCTGGCCGATGTCGTCGGCCGGCAAGCCGACGAGGAGATCGTGATCGCGATCGGCTTCGGCTACCCGGCCCGACCGGTGGATCCGGCGTCGCGCTCGGCGGACGAGTGGATCGCGGCGGCCGACCGGCGGCCGTTCGAGGATGTCGTCGAAGAGCGCTTATCAGGATCTTGACCTGAGCGGACGCTCGGCCTGATGGACTGCAGATCGCGAGCCTGACCACCTCGCCAGCGAGCTCTCGAAACCAGCGACTCCCGTCGGGGTCGCCCGCGAGGGCCCTCCCGATCAACGCCCCGGGCCCGGCTCCCCGCGCCCGGGGCGGTTGGTCCGGTGTCCTGGCTAGGCTCCGGCCGGTGCACGGTCTGATCTCCTACTTCCAGGCCATCGTGCTCGGGCTCGTCCAGGGCGTCGCCGAGCCGTTCCCGATCTCCAGCCTCGGCCACAGCGTGATCCTCCCGCGGCTCGCTGGCTGGCAGATACACCAGGAGGCCAGCTACTTCATCTCGTTCCTGGTCGCCACCCACCTCGCCACGGCGATCGTCCTGTTCGGCTTCTTCTTCGACGACTGGCGGCGGATCCTCAACGGCCTCTGGCGGTCGTTCCGGGGCCGCAGCGATCCAACCGACACCGACGCCAGGCTCGGCTGGCTGCTCCTGGTAGGTACGGTCCCGGCCGGGTTGATCGGCCTGGTCCTCCAAGGGCCGCTCCAGAGCCTGTTCGCCTCAGCCGTCGCGGCGGCCGGCTTCCTCGTCCTCAACGGGGTCGGCCTGCTCGCCTTCGAGCGGCTGCGAGCCCGGTCGACCGCCGGCGGAGCGCCAGCGGCCCTCGAGTCGCGCGAGACGGCGCAGGATGCCGACACCCGGCTCGCCCGGCTGTCGTTCGGCGAGTCCCTGCGCATCGGGCTCTCCCAGGCGGCGGCCCTCCTCCCGGGGATATCCCGATCGGGCGCGTCGATGGGCGGCGGCCTCCTGGCCGGCCTCTCAAACGAGGAGGCCGCCCGCTTCTCGTTCCTCCTGGCGACGCCGATCATCGGGGCGGCGGCCATCCTCAAGCTGCCGAAGCTGCTCGGCCCGGATGGCGACGGGATTCGCGGACCGGCGGTGGTCGGCGCGCTCTGCGCCGGCCTGACGACGTTCTTCGCCGTCAAATACCTCCTCCGGTTCTTTCAGACCAGCAGCCTCCGGCCGTTCGGGATCTACTGCATCGCCGCCGGCCTTGCCTGCCTGGCGATCTTCGCCGTCGGAGGGTAGGCGGAGTCCCGCACACTCCCCTACTGGAGCTCGACCCCGCTGACCGGCTCCTCACCCGGCGGGAGGGCCTTCAGCGTCTCGAGCTCGAAGCGGAGCTGCCGGACCAGCGGGTGGTCGGGAATCTGGCTCTCGAGCGACTCCAGGCTGGCGACGTAGTGCCCGAGCTTCCGCTCCCCGTCGTCGGGGTCGGACTCTCCCCGGCCGCGGGCCTGGGCGATCCGGGTCCGCAGCTCGCGAACCTTGGCGACCTTGTCGGCCGCCGAGATCGCCGCCGCCGCAGGTCCCTCGGCGGCGATCTGGGCGGTCAGGGCGGCCTTCCGCGCGGCGAACGGCTCGATCGACGGATCCTCGGTCAGGGCCATCACCAGGCTGGCGATCCGGCTTCCGAACTGCCGGCGGATGTCCTCCGAGGTGACGTCGGTCTTCTCGAGCACGTCGTGGAGGACGCCTGCGACGATCACGTCCTCCGGAGATCCCGTCGCCTCGAGGAGGGCGCCGACCTCCAGGGGGTGGACAATGAACGACGCCTCGTCGGACTCCCGGCGCTGTCCCGAGTGCGACCGGGCAGCAAAGTCGTACGCGACGCCGACGGCCGGTCTGCGTCTCACGAACGACGGTGCCTGCTGGACTTCGGGCGGCCGCATCAAGTCACTCCCTTGTCCGTCCACGGCCCAGCCCAAACGGTCCGGTTCGGTGTCCGGTTGACCACGGCGGAGCCTAGCGCGGACCCCGGCTGGCCGACGGCACCCGTTCAGTCGAGCATCAGCTCGAGCGCGGCGGCCGTCTCCGCAGTCGGCGTCCGGGGGATTCCCTGGTGAAGGAGGAACCGCGGGTTGGCCTGGGTCAGGCGCCACGCCTGGATCGACGACGCCCCCGCTCGCATCGCGAGCTCGAACCCCAGTCGCAGGGTATGGCTGCGGCTCCCGGGATGGCCGTCTGACGCGATCACGTACGCCAGGCCCGACCGGAGCAGATCGACCGCCGTCTCCTGGATCGAGAGCCCGTGGTTGCCGAGCAGCGAGCAGACGTTGATCTGGAGGACGGCCCCCGCCTGGAGCTGGCCGCGGAGAAGCTCGAGGCCCCCGTCGTCGAGCAGCCGGCCGGCCCGCTCGGGATGGGCGATCACGAGACCGTAGCCGCGACCCCGCAGGCCGTCGCAGACGCCGATGAAGTGGTCGCCGACGCCGCCGAACGGCGCCTCGAGGAGGAGCCACCGGGAACCGGCCGGACCATGCCCGAGGATCTCGAGCTCATCGTCGGTCAGGCCGCCGGCCAACCGGGGATGGATCTCGCCGCCGGCGTGCAGGCGGACGCCTAGCGATCGCTTGTCGATCGCCGCCTGGAGGTCGGCGACCCGGCCGGGGATGCTCGCGACCTCGAGCGGCCAGGACGGGCTGATGTGGGGGGTGACGGTCACCTCGCGTACGCCCTCGACCGCGAGTCGCCGGGCGTGGACGAGGGCGTCGTGCTCGTCCTGGGCGCCGTCGTCGACCCCCGGAAGAAGGTGGAGATGCAGGTCCACGTAGGACATGGCATGGTTCCTTTCTGGCGGATCTTCGATGCCCGCCGGTTTGGCTTTTCTGCTGCGCCGACCGTATCACCCGCAAACGCGGGTATTTGACGACCCGCCCGATCCTTCACGGCCACGTAACACCCGACGAGCTCCCGCCCCCGTGACGACCGACTCGCCAGACCCCCGATGAACGAGCCGCACCCGCGGCGGCGGACGACGTGGGGAGCCGCCCTCGGGTTGCAGATCTCCGCCCGGGCCCTCCGCCGCGCCCGCTTCAAGGCCGCCGGCCTCGCGGTCGTGATCATCGGCGTGATCGTCGTCTTCGAGCACCGCTTCGGGATCGCCGGCGAGCGGTCGTCCGACTCGAAGGCGCCGCTCTCCGTCCTCGACACTCCGATCCGGATCCTGACGGCCGTCGTCCTCGTCAGCCTCGGCTGGACCTTCGCCCGTGACGTCGGCCGGGCCGTCGGACCGGCGCTCCTGCGCCACATGGACCCCGCGGCCGCCGGGACCGTCGGCTTCCTGATCCGTCTGAGCACGGTCTCGGTCACGGTGATCGTCGCCGCCGGATTCG
This sequence comes from Solirubrobacteraceae bacterium, assembly GCA_034664295.1. Classification (GTDB taxonomy): domain Bacteria; phylum Actinomycetota; class Thermoleophilia; order Solirubrobacterales; family Solirubrobacteraceae; genus Palsa-513. The sequence continues at coordinate 46,211 of JAXDHV010000064.1, forward strand.
CCGGCATCGACCTCCGGGCGCTGGTCGTCGGCGGGGCCTTCACCGCCGTCGTCGTCGGACTCGCCGCCCAGCAGACGCTCGGCAACCTGATCGCCGGGACCGTCCTCCTCACGGCCCGCCCGTTTCGCGTCGGCGAGCGCGTCCGCCTCCAGGGCGCCCCCGGGAAGATCGAGGGTCACGTCAGCACGCTTGGCCTGCTCTACACGACCTTCGCCGACGGCGACGACCAGATCCTCGTCCCCAACAGCGTCGTCCTCGCCTCCGCCCTCACCCCCCTCCGCGAGCCCGACGCCGTCCAGCTTCGCGCGCGCCTGCCGGCGGGTACCAGGCCCGAGCACCTCGAGAGCCTGATCGACGACGCCCTGACCACGCCGATCCGGGCGCACCCGAGCGTCACCGTGGTCGAGCTCGACGGCGACGAGATGATCGTCCAGATCGCGGCGACCCCGACCCGCTCCGACGACTCCGGCAAGCTCGCCGGCGAGCTCCTGGAGATCGTCTCGGCCGAGACCGCCCAGACGACCGACCAACCGGACTCCGACGACCCGCCGCCGCCGCCGGCGCCGCCGCCGCCGGCCGAGCACCCGGCGGACGGTGGTTCCCGTCAGCCAGGCGAACCCGAGACCGCTCCGGAAACTCGATAACGCGCATACAGGTGGCTCTCGCTCTCGAGCAGGCCGACCAACTCCAACCGGATCTCCATCGGCGCTCCCGCGACGATCGTCAGGGGGTCGGGCCCGGCGAGGAGGAGAGGAGTCGTCGACAGGTACAGCTCGTCGATCAGGCCGGCGCGGAAGAGCTCGGCATTGAGGGTCGGACCGCCTTCACAGACGAGCCGGCGGACGCCGAACTCGTCTCGCAACCGTCCAAACAGGCGGCCGAGCTCCGGCCCCCGGAGGTAGGAGACCCGCGCCGGGCAGGGGGGAAGCTCGCCGGCCGACGGGGTCATCACGACGAGGTGGGATCCCGGGTCGGCGAGCAGCGGGAGGTCGGGGTCGAAGCGGAGGCTCCGGCTGATCGTCACCGCCAGCGGCTGCCCGTCGACGGCCCGGCCGGTCCGCTGCGCCAGCAGGACCGGGTCGCGGACGATCGCCCCGTAGCGCTCGACCCGCATCGTCTCGGCCCCGGCCATCACGGCGTCGGCCTGCGCCCGGAGGGCGTGGAAGAGCTGGCGGTCACCCGGGTTCCCGAGCCCCGCCGTGCGCCCGGCGTAGGTCGCCCGGCCGTCGAGGCTGGAGATCATGTTCAGGGCGACGTGCGGCCGATCGTCGGGAATTCGCCCGACCGGATCGAGGCCCTCGAGCCAGGCGGCCGCCGTCCGCGAGCGGCCGGGGGGGAGCAGGCAGGCGAAGCGGACGGGCTGCGCGGATTCCATTCCAGCGCCCGTCCGCCCACCCGCGGCCGGCTACTCGCCGGTTGCCGGGTGCAGCTTGAGGGCGGCCGAGTTGATGCAGTAGCGCAACCCCGTCGGCTGGGGACCGTCCTCGAAGACGTGGCCGAGGTGGCCGTCGCAGACGGCGCAGAGAACCTCGGTCCGGCGCATGAACATCGACCGGTCGGACTCGGTCTTGACGTTCTCGGCGTCGGCCGGCGCGTAGAAGCTCGGCCAGCCCGACCCGGAGTCGAACTTCTCGTCAGAGCGGAACAGCTCGGTCCCGCATCCCGCGCACCTGTAGGTCCCGTCGGTCTTCGCGCCGTCGTACTCGCCGGTGAACGCCCGCTCGGTGCCCTTCTCTCTGAGCACCCGGTACTGGTCGGGCGAGAGCTCCTGCTTCCATTCGCTGTCTGATTTCGTGACCTTGTTGGACATCCACCAATCCTAGCGGCCTGCCCGCCGCCGGCCGGGAGTGTTTCGCTTCGTGTAAGCATTCGCCGACCGATGGACGAGCCGGTCTTCCACACCGACGGGACCGGCTTCCTGCCGACCGGCCACGCCCGCGGCCCGTGGGATGCGAAGGCCCTCCACGGAGGCGCGCCGGCAGCCCTCCTGGCGCGGGCGGTCGAGCGGTTCGCGCCGGACCCCGACCTCCGGGTCGCCCGCCTCTCCTACGAGTTCCTCCGGCCGATCCCGCTCGGCCACCTCGAGCTGGAGGTCGAGCTGCTGCGGCCGGGCCGGCGGGTCCAGCTCGTCGGAGCCAGCCTGTCGGCCGGCGGGGTCGAGGTCTGCCGGGTGACCGGCCTGCGGATGGCGAGGACGCCGGCCGATCTCGGTCCGATGTCGAGAGTTCTGAGCACGCCGTACGTGAGGCCGGAGACGTTGACGACGACGCCGTTCGCGCTCGGCCGGGCCGGGGGTGAGAGCTTCGCGTCGACGGGAGTCGAGATGCGCTTCGCGCGCGGCGGGATCGACGCCGGGCCGGCGGCCGTCTGGCTGCGCCTGCGGCGGCCGATCGTCGACGCGGAGGAGCCGAGCCAGCTGATGCGGGTGGCGGCGGCCGCCGACTTCGCCAACGGGGTCAGCTGGGAGCTCGACTTCAGGCGGTTCGTCTTCATCAACCCGGATCTCGTCGTCGCGCTCTGGCGGGAGCCGCGGGGCGAGTGGGTCCTGCTCGACTCGTCGACCCGGGCCGAGCCGCAGGACGGGGCGATCGCCTTCAGCGGGCTACATGACCCCGACGGGCAGGTCGGCCTCGGGATCCAGTCGCTGCTGGTCGCCGGCCGCGAGGATCGGCCGGCTTAGGAGGGACGGGTGGCGGCCGGGATTGTCGGACTTGCGGACACCTGCTACCGTCCGGCGCGAAATTGCCGGACATGGCCGGCGCAAGCAGTCCAGGCGTGCGCAGGTCGAAGCTTTTCGGAAGCATCCTCCGCGTCGCTGGTAAGGACACAGACAGTGGAGGAACGCAATGCCTACGGGCACCGTGAAATGGTTCAGCGACGACAAGGGGTTCGGCTTCATCACCCCTGACGACGGCGAGAAGGATCTCTTCGTGCATCACACCGGCATCATGGGCGAGGGATACCGCTCGCTCCAGGAGGGCGCCAAGGTCACCTACGACGCCGAGGCCGGGGACAAGGGACCGAAGGCGGTCAACGTCGCGGCTGTCTGACCTGCGCGGTCCGGCGCAGTAGCAGGAGTCTTACCGGAGCCCGCGATTCGCGGGCTCCGGGCGTTTCCCGGCCGCTCGCCGGCCGTTTCGTCGGGCGGACGTGTTTTTGCTTGCTTAAGCCGGGGTTCCCGCGCCGGGAACCCGGCCGCCGGGCGACGCCGGGCAGGTATCCTCGGGCGTGGCCTGCGGCGCGCGGCGGCACCCCTGCGGGCGTCGACGGTTACTGACCCGGGGATCATCCAATGTCAAGCGACGCGACAACCACCCCCGGCTCTGTCGTCACGGGCGGTCCGCCGGCCGGGGAGTCGACCGCCGAGCGGGACGGACGCGGCACGCCGCCGGGGAGCGATTCGGGTCGGGGTGCGGTCGAGCGCCCGAACGACCACGGCCGGGCGGCCCAGGCGGGTGGGCGGGGGTGGGCCCGGGCGGGTGGCCGGCGGTGGGCCGGGGTCGTCGGGGCGATCGCCGTCGGGGGGATCGTGCTCGCGAGCCTCGCGATCGTCGGGCTCGCCGCGTCGCGCGCGTCGATCCTCTCGCCGCCGAGCCGGGTCGCCTTCCCCGGCTGGATGGCCGGGCCGCTCGGGTGGATCGGGCGTTCGTTCCATCCGGATCAGGCGACCCTCAAGCTGATCCTGAGCTGCTCCGTCGGCGGGATGTTCGTCGCGTACGTGGTCGTCCTCTCGTGCGCCTCGCGGATCCGAGCCCGTTGGGCGATCGGCGGGGTGGTCGCCGTCCAGGTGATCTTCTTCCTCTCGCCCCCCCTGTCGCTGACCGACGTCTTCAACTACCTGAACTACGGGCGGATGGAGATCCTCCACGGGCTGAACCCGTACACGACGATCCCGGCGCTCGGGCCGCCGAGCGACCCGACCTTCCTCCTGAGCAACTGGCACCAGCTGCTCAGCCCGTACGGGCCGCTGTTCACGATCTTCAGCTTCGCTCTCGTCCCGCTCGGCGTGGCCGCCGGGTTCTGGGTTCTCAAGGCCAGCCTGATGATCGCCGGCCTGGCGACCCTCTGGCTCGTCTGGCGGTGCGCCGAGCTGGTCGGCCGGGATCCGCTGAGCGCGGTGCTCTTCGTCGGGCTCAACCCCCTCGTCCTGGTCTGGGGGCTCGGGGGCGACCACAACGACTTCTTCATGGTCTTCTTCGTGATGCTCGCCTTCTACCTCCTGCTCCGGGCGCGCGCCGGCCGAGACGGGACGGCCCGGGACGGGGCCGGGGCCGGGGGTGCCGGGGGTGGGGCCGGGGCTGGGGGTGAGGCCGGCGCCGGGGGCCGGGCCGGGGGCGGTGGCACGGGGGACCGTCCGGCGAGACGTCTGCTCTCGTTCCTCGACGGCGCGCGGCGGCCACTTCCTGCGGGGGAGGCCGGACCGGCCCGGGAGCTCGGGGCGGGCTTCGTGCTGGTCGCGGCGGTTGCGATCAAGGCGTCGGCCGGGATCCTCCTGCCGGTCGTCCTGCTCGGCGCCGGTCGGCGGTTGCGGCTGCTCGGGGGGATGATCGCCGGGGCGGTCGTCTTCGGCGGGGCGTCGCTCTACGCGTTCGGCCCGCACCTGCCGAACCTCGCCCAGCAGAGCAGGCTGGTCACGCTGGCCGGGCTGCCGAACGTGGTCGGGTCGATCCTCGGACTGGGGGGTGAGACCGACTCGATGAAGACGATCCTCGCCGGCGTGCTCGTCGTCGCGGCGATCGGAGGGGCCGCCTGGTCGTGGCGGACGCGCCGGTGGATCGAGGCGAGCGCCTTCGTGACGGTGGCTCTGCTCGTCACCCTGAGCTGGGCGCTCCCGTGGTACGTGCTCTGGCTGCTACCGCTGGCCGCGCTGGCCCGGCGACCGGGGGTGCGGGTGGCGGCGCTCGTGATCAGTGCCTACCTCCTGGTGATCTGGATGCCGAACATGACCGACGTGATCCACGCGGTCGGATACAAGCCGAGCCTGACGCTGCTGGGCCAGGAGCGACAGCAGAAGACGTTGCTGCTGCTCCACTGAGCCGGCCGGCACCGACATCGACACGAGGCGGCCGCCGAGCGGCGGCCGGTCAGTGGTCGGCGACGTAGCCGCCCTTGGGCTCGATCGCCATCCCGGCGTTGACCCAGGCGATGATCCCCCCGTCGAGCGTGTAGGCGTCGTACCCGGCTCCCCGGAAGGCCTGGGCGGCCATCGCCGAGCGGGCGCCGAGCCGGCACTGGAAGACGACCGGCTTGAGCGGGTCGATCGTCCCCGACTGGGATGAGAGCCGCTCGAGCTCGATGTGGCGGGTCCCCGGGATGTATCCGGCATCCCGCTCGTAGGTCTCGCGGACGTCGATGAAGTCGGCTCCCTCGGCGAGGAGCTCGGCCGCCCGCTCGGGGCCGATCGTCATCTCGGGTGTGTCGAAGGTGCCGATCGGCGAAGCCTAGCCGTTGGGGCGAGCCGCTCGCAACCGGCGGGGTCGGGGGTTTCGCGCGTGCGATCATGGACCCGTGCGTCCCGGATGCTGGAGATCGGCGGGAGTTCTGGCGTTGGCCGCGGCGACCGCCGGGTGCGGCGGCGCCTCCAAGAGCCCGGCCTCGACCAAGAGCCCGACTTCGGCGTCGACCCCGACCCCGACCCCGGCCTCGACCTCGCCCTCGACCGGCCCGTCGGCGGCAGGCCCCGCGGCGACCACGCCGGCTCCGTCCGGCGGAGGCCTGCCGGGTTCGACCTCCTCGCCGTCGGGCAGTCCTTCGAAGGCCGGGGATGTCGCGGTGATCCGCGGGTGGTCGTCGGCCCTCGCGCGGGGGAACGTACCCGTGGCATCGAGGTACTTCGCGACGCCCAGCCTGCTCCAGGTCGACCCGAACGTTCCGGGCGTCACGCTGCGCAACACGGCCGAGGTCAGGGCGGCGAATCAGGCCTTCCCGTGCGGGGCGCGGCTGCTCGCGACGCGGGCCGTCCGCGGCTATGTCGACGCCCTCTTCGTGCTCGGAGTTCGTCCCGGCGCGGGCCCCGGCGGATGCGGTGGGGGCACCGGCCTGACCGCGCGGGTCGCGTTCGTGATCAGGGCCGGGCGGATCGCCGAGTGGAGGCGGATCCCCGACGAGCCGGGCGACGCGGCCCACAGGGCGCCGGGAGCCCAGGCGCCACCGGCCGCGCAACCGGCAGGGCCGGGCGTCTCGGCGATCTGATGGGGACCCCGCCGCTGCGGCGCATCCTCGGCTCGGCGGTCGTCGCGCTCTGCGTCGGGCTGACGGCGGTCTGGCTGCTCGACGGCCCGGCGACCAGCGGATCGCTTCGGGTGCTCGAGTTCCTCGCGACGCTCGTCGTCGGAGTCGCCGTGCTCGCAGGCGTCGTCGCCTTCGCGACGACCCGGCTGGCCGGGTGGGGGGACCCGGCGACCGAACAGGAATTCGAGCTGATCGTCGAGCGGTCCGAGTGGCTGGCGAGCGACGGCCTGGCGGTCGCACCCGACGAGGGCGAGTTCCTCGAGCTCGACCCGCTCTCGGACGGCGACTTCGCCGAGCTCGTCCGGGACGCTCTGGACGACCTGCCGGATCTCCTCCAGAACGCGCTGCGCCATGTCGCGGTCGTGATCTCCGACCGCGGCCGCCGGATCGGGGCCTACGGCCTCTATCAGGGCGACGGAGCCCATCGCGATAACCATCCCGACCGGATCGTCATCTTCCGGGACACGCTCCGCCGGGACTTCGGTCATGACGCCGACGCCCTCCGGGAGCAGGTGACGCGAACCGTCCGCCACGAGCTGGCCCACCACGTCGGCTTCGACGAGATGGGCGTCCGCGGCCTGGGCCTGTAGAGCGCCGGGAGGCCCCGGAGTCTCGCGTTCCTGGGCCGGCAGAGCGCCGGGAGACCACAGGGTCTCGCATACGATGGAGGGTGGCCGTCTCACAACCCGAATGCAAGGAGACACATGCCGGAAGCCGTGATCGTCGATGCCATTCGAACGCCGATCGGACGGGCCTTCAAGGGCTCGCTGAAGGACGTCCGGGCCGACGACCTGGCGGCCGTCCCGCTCCGGGCGCTGCTCGACCGCAACCCGGACCTCGACCCGGCGGAGATCACCGACGTGATCATGGGCAACGCCTTCGGGACGGGGGAGCAGGGGTACAACATCGGCCGCAACGCAGCCCTCCTCGCGGGCATCCCGTTCGAGGTTCCCGCGTGCACGATCAACCGCTTCTGCGCGTCGTCCCTCCAGAGCCTGCGGATGGCCTTCCACGCGATCCGGGCCGGTGAGGGCGACGTCTACCTGGCGGCCGGCGTCGAGGCCGTCTCGCGAGCGTCCGGTGGGGAGTTCGAGTTCAACTCGAAGCTCGACGGGTCCGAGGATGCGATCTGCAACGTCTACATCCCGATGGGTGTGACTGCCGAGAACGTCGCCGAGCGCTACGGGGTCACCCGCGAGGCCCAGGACGCCTGGGCTGTCATCTCCCAGAACCGGGCGGTCGCCGCCCGTGAGTCGGGCCACTTCGACCGGGAGATCGTAAGCGTCACGACGCCCGACGGGACCCAGGTCAGCGCTGACGACGGACCCCGGCCGGGGACCACGCTCGAGCGGTTGGCCGAGCTGAAGCCGGTCTTCAAGCCCGATGGAACCGTCACCGCCGGAAACGCCTGCCCCCTCAACGACGGGGCGGCCGCCGTCCTCGTGATGAGCGAGACCCGGGCGGCCGAGCTGGGGATGGAGCCGGTGGCCCGGATCGTCGCCTCGACGGTCGCCGGCGTCCGCCCCGAGTACATGGGGATCGGTCCGATCCCCGCGATCAAAGCCCTTCTCGCCCAGACGGGAATGACGATCGACCAGATCGACGTCGTCGAGATCAACGAGGCGTTCGCCGCGCAGGTCGTCCCCTGCCGGGACGAGCTCGGGATCGCCGAGGATCGGCTCAACCCGTTCGGCGGGGCGATCGCCCTCGGCCACCCGTTCGGGATGACCGGCGCCCGGATCATGACGACCCTCCTCAACGACCTGCGGGCGACCGGCGGCCGCTACGGGATCGAGTCGATGTGCGTCGCCGGCGGGATGGGTCAGGCGATCCTGGTCGAGCGCCTCCGATAGTCCGCGGCCCTCGGGCTCGGCCGCCTGCCGGCCCTGGGGCCGTCGCCTGCCGGCTTGGTGCTGTCGCCTGCCGGCCCTGGGGCCGTCGCCTGCCGGCCTGGGACCGTCGCCTGTCGGCCGGAGGCCGCCGGGGTCTGGCGTCAGGTGGTCAGCTCGGATGCTCGGCCCGCGCCAGGGCAGCCTCGAACGCCTCGAAGGCCGGCTCGTGCAACAGCCAGAAGCGAGCGTCTGTGACCCGGGGATGGTCCGCGAGCGCTTCGCCGAGCGCCGTGATCGCGACGCCGGCGGCCTGGTCGAGCGGGTAGCCGTAGACACCGGTCGAGATCGCCGGGAAGGCGACGGTCGCGCAGTCGTGCTCGGCGGCCAGCTCGACCGCTCGCCGGTAGCAGCCGGCCAAGAGCTCGGCCTCGCCGGCGCCGCCGCCCCACCAGACCGGGCCGACACAGTGGATGACATGCCGGGCGGGCAGGCGGCCGGCGCCGGTGATCTTCGCGTCGCCGGTCTCGCACCCGCCGAGCAGTCGGCATTCGTCGAGCAGGTCTGGTCCGGCTGCGCGGTGAATCGCCCCGTCGACGCCGCCGCCGCCGAGCAGGCTGGAGTTGGCGGCGTTGACGATCGCGTCGGCGTCGCCGTCGGTCGTGATGTCTCCCCTGTGGAGGCTGATCCTGCCCATCACCGCAACGTCGCCAGCGAATCGGCCGATCGGCGGCCGGCTAGGCCGCCGGGGTGCCGGCCAGCTCCCCGGTCAGCGCGTCGGCCGTCATCACGTCGGAGAACATCGGGTAGTCGAAGCGGATCGCGTTGTCGTGCTCCGCGGTCGACGTGGCCGCGACGCAGTCGGACAGCGTGATCACCTTGTAGCCCTTCTCGTAGCCGGTCCTCATCGTCGACTCGACGCAGCAGTTCGTCAGGAATCCGCCGAGCACGATCGTCGTGATCCCGCGGGCCCGGAGGATGAAGTCGAGGTTCGTAGTCGCGAACGTGTCGAGGCCGCGCTTGCCCTCGACGACCACGTCGCCCGGCTGGGGAGCGAGCGAGTCGACGATCTCGGCGCCCCATTCGCCCTTGACGAACGCCGTCGAGTCGACTACTCCCTTGAGGATCCCGTACGGGTGGTTCGAGAGCTCGCCGTAGCCCGCGGCAAAGGTGATCGGCGCGTGGATGATCATCGCGCCCGACGCCCGCGCCGCCTCGACCAGTCGGCGGGTGTTCTCGAGCATCCCGGTGCTCTCCATCACCTCGGCGACCGCCCCATGGAGGGCGCCCCCGTCAGAGGTGAAGTCGTTCTGGTACTCGATCAGGACGACCGCGGTGGACTTCGGATCGACGGACACGGCGGGAACTCCTTTGGTCGGGGCGGGACCTCCCGACGACTCTAGTACGGCTCCGGGCCTCCCGCCCTACCCGACCGGCCGCGACAGCGACAGGGCGAACAGCCCCTTGTCGTCGGTGTGCCAGCCGGTCAACGCCAGGCCGGCGGCCGCGAGGTCGGCCTCGACGCGGACCCGGGTGAACTTCGCGCTGATCTCCGTCCGCAGCTCCTCGCCCGTCGCGAACGCGATCTCGAGGCCAAGCGCGGCGATCGCGACATCCTGTCGCACCCGCGACCGCAGACGCATCTCGATCCACTCGTTGCGCCGGTCGAAGAACGCGACGTGCTCGAACCGGTCGATGTCGAAGTCGGCCTCGAGCTCGCGGTTGAGGACGTGGAGCATGTTCAGGTTGAACTCGGCCGTCACCCCCTGCGCATCGTCGTAGGCAGCTTCGAGGACGGCCGCGTCCTTGACCAGATCGGTGCCCAGCAGGAGGCGGTCGTCGGGTCCGAGCAGGCCGGCCACCGACCGCAGGAACCGACGGCGGCTACCGGGGGCGAAGTTCCCGATCGTCCCGCCGAGGAAGGCGACGATCCGCGGTCCCGTGGCCGCCGGCACCCGATCGAGATGGCGCTCGAAGTCGCCGATCACCCCGTGCACGCGCAGGCCGGGATACTCGTCGACCAGCTCGGTCGCGCAGTCGCGTACCACGCTCTCGGTGACGTCGAGCGGGACGTAGCGCTCGAGCGTCCCGGCCTTGGTCATCGCGTCGAGCACGACCCGCGTCTTCGTCGCCATCCCCGAGCCCAGCTCGACCAGCTCGACGGCGCCGGTCGCCGCGACGATCGCCGTGGCGTCCCGCTCGAGGATCGCCCGCTCGGTACGCGTCTGGTAGTACTCCGGCAGCCCGCAGATCTGGTCGAACAGCTCCGCGCCCCGCTCGTCGTAGAAGTGCTTCGGCGGGAGCTCCTTGAACGGCTTGGTCAGCCCGTCGAGGACGTCGTCGGCGAGCGAGCTCTCCGTCTCGACCCAGCAGTCGATCGAGATCCCGTCGGCGACCGTGATGACCGGTTCGATCATGCGCTCGCCGCCACGCGCACGCCGGCGAAGATCTGGCGCCGGTGGGGGTGGTCCCAGTTGCGGAAGGTCGGCGAGACCACCCGCGTGCTGGTCGCGAAGGACCCGCCGCGCAGGACCTTGTAGTCGTGCCCGAAGAAGACCTCCGAGTACTCGCGGTACGGATGCGCGACAAAGCCCGGGTACCCGCAGAAGTCGCTCGAAGTCCATTCCCAGACGTCGCCGATCATCCCGAGCGCCCCGCACGGCGCCGGCTCCTGCGCCCGCGAGCCGACCCCGACCGTCCCCAGCCCGCCGGCCTCGACCAGGTTCGCCTCTGACCACGACGGCTCATGCCGGCGCGACCCGTCCCAGGTCGCGGCGATCTCCCACTCGATCTCGCTCGGCAGGCGGACCCCCCGCGCGCGGGCGAACGCGTCGGCCTCGTACCACGATACGTGGATCACCGGGCGCTGCTCGTCGAGCGCCGACGCCCCGTCGTCGAGGCGCCACTCGAGCTCGTCGGTCAGCCAGTTGAGCGGCCGGACGATCCCCTCGGCCTCGCGCCAGGCCCAGCCGTCCTGCGACCACCAATCCCTGCGTGCGTACCCCCCGTCGGCGACGAAGCCCATCCAGTCGCCGTTGGTGACCGGCACCCGGCCGATCCGGAAGGCCCGGCGCTCGACCTCGTGGCGGGGCCGCTCGTTGTCGTAGGCGAAGCCCTCGGGCCCGGCTCCGATCGGCACCGTCCCCCCGGGGACGTCGACCAGGTCGAGCCCGCTCAGGGCACCCGGCCCGCTCAGGGCACCCGGCCCGCCGGGTGGCGGCCAGCCCGGCGCGGGCCTCGCGATCCGGGCGAGGTTGAGCGTCTGGAGCATCGTCTCCGCGTGCTGGCGCTCGTGGCGCTCGACGAGGTCATGGGCGACCCCCTCCGGCAGATCCAGCTCGCGCACCCGCCGGCGCACCTCCGTCAGGAACTCGTCGGCTTCGGCGTGGCGCAGATACGGGAGCTCTCCCCGGCCGGCCCGCGGCGTCTCGAACGCGTCGTAGACGTCCATCAGGTCTGGTCGGAGCAGCTCGAGTCCGCCGTGGCGGTGGGCGAGCCAGAGATCCTCGAAGGCGGCGATGTGACCAAGGTCCCAGACCAGCGGACTCATCAGCGGCGAATGAACCCGCTCCAGGTCCTGGTCGCTGAGCCCCGCGACGATTCCCATCGTCTGCTCGCGGGCCAGCTCGAGCGGTTTCGTATCAAGTTGTCGCATGCCCCTCACTTCAAGACTCTATTTCGTCCCGGACGGCAATCCGGATGCCCGCCGGTGATGATTGCGAACCGATCAACGTCTTGCTGCGACTCCGGCGCCGATCAGCTCCCCAGGTCCCAACCGCTGAGGACCCGCCGGTCGCGCTCGTATCCGAGTCGCCCGATCCCACCCGGCTCGAGGGCGAAGAGCGACCCGTCGGCCGGCGGCAGCCCAAGCCAGCGGGCGGTGAGGACACGCAGGACGTGGCCGTGGGCGACCAGCCCGATCTCGTCGGTCCGCGGATCGAGGCCGGCGTCCTCGAGCCCGGCGAGAACCGCGTCGACCCTTGCTCCGACGTCGGCCGCATCCTCACCTCCCGGCGTCCCGTCCCGCCACATGTCCCAGCCCGGGCGACCCCGCCGGATCTCGACGGTCGTCAACCCCTCATAGCCGCCGTAGTCCCACTCGAGCAGACCGGCGACCTCGCTCGTGCAGTGCAGGCCGGCCAGGCTCGCGGTCTCCCGAGCCCGGCGCATCGGGCTGCAGAGCACCGCGGCGAACTCGACCGCCGAGAGCCGCTCACGCAGCCGGCCGGCCGCCTCCCGCCCGGCGGCCGAAAGCGGCAGGTCGGTGCGGCCGGTGTGGCGCAGCGACACCGACCACTCGGTGTCCGTGTGACGGACGATCCAGACCACGGCCGCGAGCCACGCCCTCAGGGTCCCGCGTCAGCCCCGCCGGCGGCTTGCGTGTCGACGATCAGCGTCAGCCGGTCGGGGTCCAGCAGCGAGGACGGCGTACCGCCGGCCTCGGGCCCGGCGAGGATCGCGCTGACCGCCGCCGCCTTGCTCGCACCCGCGGCCAGGACGATCGTCTCCCGGGCGGCCCGCAGCACCTCGAGGGTGAGGGAGACCCGCTCCGGAGGAGGCTTCGGCGAACCCCGCACGCCCACCACTGCCCGGCCCGTCACGCCGAGCGCCGGGTTCCCGGGGAACAACGACGCCGTATGCCCGTCGGGGCCGATCCCCAGGAGGTTGACGTCGAACGACGCGACGCGACTCGCCCCCGAACCGCCCTCCCCGTCCCCGTCCCCCTCTCCGGCGGGAGGCACTCTTTCGCGGACCAGCGCGTCGTAGGCGTCGGCTGCCGCCTCCGGACCGAGCTCACCCTCGATCCGGTGGACCACGACGCCCGGCGCGTGGGGCAGGAGGCTCTCCTCCACCATCCGGAAGTTCGACTCCGGGTCGGCCGGCCCGACGCACCGCTCGTCGCCGAACCACAGCTCGACGCCCACCCACGTCTCGAGCTCGAGCCGCTCGTACATGAGTCGGGGAGTGGTCCCGCCGGCCAGGGCGACGTGGGCCACGCCTCGGAGTGCCAGCGCCTCGGCGATCAGCTCGGCGACGAGCTCGGCTGCCACGTCGGCGACCGCCGGCGCATCGGCGACCACGATCAGGTCCTTCACGCCAGCAGCCCGGCCGTCGCCCGGAGGGCAGGCCCGTAGATCTCGTCGCGCATCAGCGCCTGGCGGATCCCCTCCCCGAGGATCCCGCCCTCGCCGCGGGAGGCCCCGAGCAGCGTCCACGACGACTCGACCCCGGCCGGCGTTCGCCGGGTGGCTCGCAGGCCGCCACGGCCGCGCTCGAGCGAGAGCGAGCTGCCGTCCTCCATGCGGAGCGTGATCCCCGAGAGACCGGGCACGTCGAGCGGGACGCTCTGGAGGGTGAGCGTGACCTCCCCGCCCGGTCCGACCACGGTCCCCTCGGCCCGGCCGGGCTCCGGACGGGTCAACTGAGCCGGCTTCCAACCCAGCCGGGACGTCAGCCAGCCGCAGAGGAGGAGGCCGGCGGCCCCGGAGTACGGATGGTGGCGCAGCTCGACGCCCCGGATCCTGACGAGGTCGAGCCGCCGCGCGGGCGAGTCGAAGCTCGCTGCGATCCGCTCCCGCCAGGGGGCCGACCTGATCCACGCGAGGTCGACGACGTTGCGGTCCTCGAGCAGGCCGGTCGCCCGCCGCAGTGCGCCGGCGACGTCCGGATCGTCGACCGAGTCGAGCAGCACGATCTGAGACATCCCGCGGAGCGCATCCACCGCGTCCCAGTGGCCGTGCGGCGCCCAGACCATCGTCGCGAGATCGGTCACCACGAGCGGGTCGATGATCGTGTCGAGGTGCGGGATGTGGCGGGCGCCGACATCGATCACGACCGTCTCCCGGGTCAGGGCCAGCGACCCCGGCTCGGGATGGGCGCTGGCGGCGACCGTCGCGATCGCGTCGAGCGACGACCGGTTCGGGCTGACCGAGCAGACGATCGTCCTCGACGGGTGGAACCGTCCGACCGCCCGCAGCCGGTTGGCGATCTCCCCGCTCCAGTCCCGGTCGACCACGCAGATCAGGTTGAGGACGCGGGCCGGGACGTAGAACTCACTCTCGGCGTGGCGCTCGATCAACATCTCCCGAAGCGCCGCCTCGATCGCCGCCGGCGTCGTGTCCTGCTCGCGCCAGACGGTGTCGTTGACGGTCGGCATCAGGCGGTGTCCTCGTCGGCGCTCGCCATCAGACGGTCGCCATGGTCAGATCGCGCGCCACTTGTGCCCCTCGAGCAGGAGTCGATCGGCCACGCCCGGCGGCTGACTGCCGGCCGGGTACTGGGCCAGGCGTCTGGGATGGGACTCCCAATGGGAGACGATCGGGTCGCAGATCCGCCACTGGGCCTCGGCCTCGTCGTTGCGTGTGAAGAGCGTCGCCTCGCCCCGCATCGCGTCGAGGATCAGGCGCTCGTAGGCCTCGGGCGATTGGGAGATGAACGCGGTCCCGTAGAGGAACTCCATGTTCACCGGGCGGATCGTCATCCGCGTCCCGGGGACCTTCGCTCCGAGCGAGAGGGAGACCCCCTCGTTGGGCTGCATCGTCAGGATCAGCTGGTTCGGCGGGACGTTCTGGCCGCCGAAGGCCATGTGGGGAACCGGCTTGAGGACGACCGCGATCTCCGTGACCCGCCGGGGAAGCCGCTTGCCGGTCCGCAGGTAGAAGGGAATCCCCGCCCACCGCCAGTTGTCGACCTCGAGGCGCAGGGCGGCGAACGTCTCGGTACTCGAGTCCTCGGGGACGCCCGGCTCGTCGAGATACCCGTTGACCTCGACGCCGGCGACGACGCCCCGCGAGTACTGGGCCCGGACGGCCATCTCGTCGATCTTCTCGGGCGTCTTGATCGCGTGGAGGACCTTGACCTTCTCGTCGCGGACCTCGTCGGCCGAGAAGACGACCGGCGGCTCCATGCAGAGGAGGGTCAGGAGCTGGAGCATGTGGTTCTGGACGAGATCCCGCAAGGCCCCCGCGTTGTCGTAGTACCCGGCCCGCGTCCCGATCCCGATGTCCTCGGCCGCGGTGATCTGGACGTGGTCGATGTAGTTGCGGTTCCACAGCGGCTCGAACATCCCGTTGGCAAAACGGAACGCCAGCATGTTCTGGACGGTCTCCTTGCCGAGGTAGTGGTCGATCCGGAAGACCTGGCGCTCGTCGAAGACCTCGAGCACCCGCCTGTTGAGGTCGATCGCCTCGGCCAGGGACGTGCCGAACGGCTTCTCGATCACGATCCGCACATCGGCCCGGTCATTCAAGTTGAGGCCGTGCTCGCCGAGCTTCTCGACGATCACCGGGAAGAACTCCGGCGCGGTCGAGATGTAGAACGTCCGGGCCATCGGCTCGCCGGCGCTCGCGTCGAGCTCGGCGAGGGTCGCCCCCAGCCTTTCGTAGACCTCCGGGTCATCGAAGGTTCCCGGGATGTAGCGGATCTCGTCGAGCAGCTTCTCGAGCACCGCCTCGTCGGGCTTGGTCCGTGAGAACGCGCGGATCGCGGTGATCGCCATGCCCCGGTAGTCGTCGTGGGGCATGTCGCTCCGGGAGACCCCGACGAGGTTGAAGCGCTCGGGGAGGGCCCCCTCGTGGGCGAGGTTGTAGATCGCCGGGAGGAGCTTCCGCTTGGCGAGGTCGCCGGTCCCGCCGAAGATCACGAGCGTCGTCGGGACGACCGGGAGCCGCTCGAGACCCTCGCTGAGGGGGTTGGTTTCGGTCACGACGCCAGTATCTCCTTGGGCTCGTTAAGGCGGTGTAACGCGTCCTGCGACGTCGTTGACGTCCACCTGCCCCGCATTGCTACCCGTCGGCCGCTCCGAGTAACTCACGCGCTCGAGCGGCGATCGCCTCGGCGGTGAAGCCGAAGTGCGCGAAGACCTCATCCCCGGGAGCCGACGCGCCGAATCCGGGCATCCCGATGATCGCGCCGATGTCGCCCGTCCACCGATCCCAGCCGAGCGGGCTGGCCGCCTCGACGGCGACACGGACGCGGCAATCGGGCGGGAGGATCGCGTTGCGGTAGGCCTGCGAAGCCGCGGCGAAGCGGTCGAGGCACGGCATGCTCACGACGCGGACCGAGATCCCCTGGTCCTCGAGCAGGACGGCCGCCTCGACGCAGGTCGCGACCTCCGATCCGCTGGCCATCAGGATCGCCTCGGGATGGGGAACGTCGCGCAGGACGTAGGCCCCCCGCTCGATCGCGTCGTCCGGAATCAGCTTCGCGTCGATCGTCGGGAGGCCCTGGCGCGAGAGGATCAGCGCGGTCGGCGTGACGGTCTGGCCGAGGGCGAACCGCCAGGCCAGTGCCGTCTCGTTGGCGTCGGCCGGGCGGACGACGTCGATGTTCGGCGTCGCCCGGAGGCTCGCCAGCTGTTCGACCGGCTGGTGGGTCGGCCCGTCCTCGCCGACGCCGATCGAGTCGTGTGTGAAGACGAAGATCGACGGTAGCTCCATCAGCGCGGCCAGGCGGATCGCGCCCTTCATGTAGTCCGAGAAGATCAGGAAGGTCGCCCCGAAGGCCTTCAGGCCGCCGAGGACGAGGCCGTTGACGATCGCGCCCATCCCGTGCTCGCGGATCCCGAAGTGGAGGTTGCGCCCGCCGTAGGCGCCCTTCTCGACGTCCCCGGCCCCTTCGATGTGCGTCAGGTTCGACGGGGCGAGGTCGGCCGACCCGCCGACCAACGTCGGATAGATCGCGGCGGCCGCCTGGATGCACTGCTGCGAGGCCTGGCGGGTCGCGAGCAGCTTCCCGGCGGCGAACTCGACGAGCGGACCGTCAGGAAGCGCCGGCGCCCGGCGCTCGACGATCTGGCTGAGCTCGTCGGCCAGCTCGGGATGCTCCTCCCGGTAGGCGGCGAACCGCGAATCCCAGTCGGCCTGGAGCTCGATCCCCCGGGCGATCGCCCCGCGGGTGTGGTCGAGGGCCTCGGGTGGGACGTGGAAGGTCGGCTCCGCCGGCCAGCCGTAGACCTCCTTGGTCAGGCGGACCTCTTCCTCGCCGAGCGGGCTCCCGTGGGCTGCCTCGGTGTCCTCCTTGTTCGGCGACCCCGGCGCGATGTGGGTCCGGCAGATGATCAGCGACGGCTTGTCGGTGACGGCGAGCGCCCGGTCGGTCGCCTGGTCGATCCGCTCGAGCGAGAGGTCCTCGCCGAGGTTCTCGACATGCCACCCGTACGCCTCGAAACGGGCGCCGACGTCCTCGCTGAAGGAGAGCGACGTGTCCCCCTCGATCGAGATGTGGTTGTCGTCGTAATAGGCGACCAGTCGCCCGAGCCCGAGATGACCGGCCAGCGAACACGACTCAGCAGAGATGCCCTCCTGGAGGTCCCCATCCGAGCAGATCGTGAACGTCCGGTGGTTGACGATCTCGTGGTCGGGCCGGTTGAAGCGGGCCGCGAGCATCCGCTCGGCGAGGGCCAGGCCGACGCAGTTGGAGATCCCGGCCCCGAGCGGGCCGGTCGTCGCCTCGATGCCCGGCGCATGGCCGTATTCCGGGTGGCCGGCGCACGGCGACCCGAGCTGGCGGAAGTTCTGCAGATCCTCGAGCTCGAGGCCGTATCCGGTGAGGTAGAGCACCGAGTAGAGGAGCATCGACGCGTGGCCGCACGACAGGACGAACCGGTCCCGATCGAACCAGGCGGCGTCGGCCGGGTTGTGGCGCATGATCCGCGTGTAGAGGGAGTAGCCGATCGGCGCGAGGGCCATCGGCGTCCCCGGGTGTCCGGAGTTCGCCTTCTGGACGGCATCCATCGAAAGCGTGCGGATCGTGTTCACGCAGAGCTCGTCGAGGTGCGTCTCGATGGTCGTCGGGCTCATCCTGGGTGTCCCTCTCGGACCTGGTTGTTGAGCTCGCCGCGGGCGAGCAGGGCGGCACCCCGTACGCCGGCGTCCGGGCCGGCACGGGCGATGCGGATCTCGGTCTGAGTGCCGACGCCCGGCAGGACGAAGGCCCTCGCAGCCTCGCGGGCCGGACCGAGCAGGAGCTCCCCGGCCGCCGAGACGCCGCCGCCGATCGCGACGACGTCGGGGTCGAAGGTGTTGATCACGTTGGCGATCCCGATCCCCAGGCGCCGGCCGAGCCGGGCGAGGATCTCGATCGCGTCGGGATCGCCGTCGTCGGCCGCGGCGACGGCATCCGGCCCGGAGACCGGGAAGCCGAGCCTGCCGAGCGCCGAATCGGGGTGCTCGGCGGCCGACTCGCGGGCCAGCTGGTCGAGGACGTGTCCGGCCGCGAGCGCCTCGAAGGACCCCGGCCGCGGAAAGAAGCCGGCGTCGGCCGGCGGGTCGGCCTGGTAGTCGCGGTCGGGGTCGGCCGCGATCATCGTGTGGCCGAGCTCTCCGGCCGCCCCGGTCGCCCCCCGGTAGACCCGGCCGTCGACGACGATGCCGCCTCCGACGCCGGTCCCGAGCGTCAGCATCACGAGGTTGCGGGTCGTCAGCCGGCCGTCCTCGTCGTGGGCCTCGGCCAGGGCGGCGAGGGTCGCGTCGTTGTCGACGAAGACCAGCGTCCCCAGACGCCGGCCGAGCTCCTCACGGAGGGGGATGTCGTGGAGCGGGATGTTGACGCTCGACCTGACCCGGCCGGTCGCGAACTCGATCACCGAGGGAATGCCGACGCCGACGGCATCCGGCGGCCGGCCGTCGGCCGCCAGGCGAACCTGGTCGACGATCTGATCGATCAGCTCGGCCGCGCCTTCGCAGTCGGTCGGCGTCACGACTGCCGGCGCTCCGAGCGGGGCAACCGAGATCTTCGTACCGCCGACGTCAACGCCGATCACCAGCCGGCTCATCGACGGCGTGCAGGCCGTCGTCCTCGCGGGCGCGGCAACCAGGGCGGGGGGTCGGGCACGCGGCCCAAGCTATCAAGACGTGATCGCCCTGGAGGGTGGGGATCGCTTTGTATAGGGTTGGCTCGATGAGCACTCAGGTCGACCCGAACTCCGACGTGGGCCGCCTCGACGCGGGCCGCAACCTCGCCCTCGAACTCGTCCGTGTGACAGAGGCCGCGGCGCTCGGCGCCGCCCGTCTGGTCGGCAAGGGCGACAAGGAGGCCGCCGATCAGGCGGCCGTCGACGGCATGCGCTGGGCCCTTCGATCGGTTGCGATGGACGGCCTCGTGGTGATCGGCGAGGGCGAGAAGGACGAAGCCCCGATGCTCTACAACGGCGAGCAGATCGGCAACGGGTCGGCCCCGTCGGTCGACATCGCCGTGGATCCGCTCGAAGGGACCACGCTGGCCGCCCGGGGCGTGCCGAACGCCCTCGCGGTGATCGCACTCTCCCCCCGGGGGACGATGCTCGACCCGGGACCGTGCTTCTTCATGCACAAGATCGTCGGCTCCCACGAGATCGCCGATCTTCTCGACCTCGACCGGCCGCTGGGCGAGACACTGAAGCTGGTCGCCAAGCGCAAGAAGATCGATGTCAGCGACGTCACCGTCGTGATCCTCGACCGGGCTCGCCACGACGAGTCCGTCGCCGCGGTCAGAGACGTCGGCGGCCGGGTCCGCTTCATCTCCGACGGGGATGTCGCCGGCGCCCTGCTCGCCGTCACCGACGACGTCCCGGTCGACCTCCTCTGGGGCTTCGGCGGCACGCCGGAGGGCGTCCTCTCGGCAGCGGCGATCAAGTGCCTCGGCGGCCGGATGCTCGGCCGCTTCTGGTTTCGCGACGACGCCGAGCGCCAGGCAGCGCTCGATGCGGGCTACGACCTCGAGAAGGTCCTCACCGACGACGACCTGATCACCGGGAGCGACTGCTACTTCTCGGCGACCGGCGTGACCGACGGCGACATCCTCGAGGGCGTCCGCTACCTCAACAGCGGGTCGGCGACCACCGAGTCCCTGGTGATGGGCTCGCGGTCGGGGACGGTCCGCCGGATCCGGGCGACCCACGACCGCGCGAAGCTCGTCGACCTCCACGAAGAAGGCTGAACCCCGGCGGCCCGCCTGATCGAGGCCGTCGGTCTGCTATTTCCTGATATTTCGGAGCGGTCCCCACGTCAGCCGGGGGTGGGGGAGTCGTCGGCGGGGAGAGGTTCGGCCGGGATCTCGAGGGACGCGAGCCGGGTGCGGGTGAGCGACCGCATGAAGCTGTGGGTGACGAAGACGTGGACCAGGGCCTGGGTGCGAGCGTAGGCGGTCGGTCCGAAGCGGCGGGCGATCATCGGACGGAAGCCGACGACCGAGACCTCGACCCTGACGGCGCACCGGCCGAGCCGAGTCCGGTCGAGGCGGCGGAGCTCGATTCGCAGAACGCCATTGGCGGGGGCGGGGGCGGCGGCGGTGGTCGGGGTGGCGGCGGTGGTGGTCGCCGGCGGGTCGGGGTTGGCGACCGAGAGAAGTCCGCCGCGGATCTGCCAGGTGATCAGGCCGTGGTCGGCGTCGAGGACGTAGTCGGGCGGCCCGAAGGCGAGGAGGACGGCCGGTCGGATCAGGAGGACGACGAGGTCGGCGTCGGGGGTCCTGACGACGCGGATCAGGCCGAGCGTGATCCGGGTGAGGAAGCGCCAGTAGGCGCGGCCGACGCGGTCGAGGCCTGCGACCGACCAGATCGCGTCGAAGGTGTCAGGGCGCAGCGCGAGCTCGGCGGCCTGGACCGACCGGGCCCGGCCGGCGGCGTCGAGGGTGGGGGGGCCTTCGGGGTCGGCGATGCGGATGCTCAGCGGCCGGCGGGACACGCGTCTACACGGAGATCCGGAGGATCTCGACCGGCATCCCGGCGGTGAGCGGGTGCTCGCCGGGCGGGAGGACGGCGAGGGCGTCGCAGGCGAGCAGTGGGTGGGTCGCGTGGGCGCTGAGCGGACCCGACGCGCTCGCCTCGAGCGGGCCGTCGAGCGTCTGACGGAGCGTCACACCGACGATCGTGGTGCGGACGGGGCTCGGCTCGGCCGGGTTGGCGAGCACGGCCCGCTCGGGATCCTCGGGCGGCCGACGGCCGGCCAGGCCGGCGAGGGCGGGGCGGCCGAGGAGGACGAAGATCACGATCGCGGCGACCGGGTTGCCCGGGAGGGCGAGAACGGGGACGCCGCGGCACGTCGCAAACGACGCCGGCCGGCCGGGCCGGATCTGGATGCCGGAGAACTCGTCGTCGGCTCCAAGGGCGGTCAGGGCGCCGCGGACGTGATCCTGCGGGCCGACCGACGCGCCGCCGGTCACGATCACGAGGTCGGCGTCCTCGAAGCCGGCCTGGAGGGCGCGGCGAGTCGCGTGGGGATCGTCGCCGACGCGATCGCGCGAGACGACGAGGCCGCCGGCCCGGGTCGCGAGACCGGCGAGCGCGGTGGTGTTGGAGTCGTAGATCTGGCCGGGTTCGAGCCGCTCGCCGGGCGGCCGGAGCTCGTTCCCGGTGCCGAGCAGGGCGACGCGGGGCTGACGGTGACAGACGAGGTCGCCGTGACCGGCACCGATCGCGACGGCGAGCTCGACCGGCCCGAGGCGGGTCCCGGCTTCGAGCACTGGTAGTCCGGCGGGGAAGTCCTCGCCGGCGAGGCGGATGTTGAGGCCGGGTCGGGCGGGGATGTGGAGCTCGACGACGTCACCGACGAGGCTGGCCTGCTCGTCGGGGACGACGGCATCTGCGTGGGGCGGGACGCTCGCCCCGGTCGCGATGCGGATCGCGGTCGTCGAATCGAGGCCGCCTGCGGCCGGCGCTCCGGCGAGCGACTCGCCGACGAGACGGAGGGTCCGGCCGGCGGGGCCGGAGGTGACGGCGAACCCGTCCATCGCGCTGTTTGCGAACGGCGGAACGTCGACCCGGGCGATCAGGGGCCTGGCGAGGACCCGTCCGAGGGCGTCGGCCACGGGGACGACCTCGGTCGGCAGGGCCCGGCAGGCTTCGAGGACGCGGGCGCGGGCGAGCTGGAGGGAGACTGCCATCGCGACGCATCATCCCTGCTTGCCTATGCGGCCGGGAGATCCCGGCGGGGGCTCAGTGACTGGGGGAGGCGGCGGTGCGGATCGCGACCGCGCCGATCTGGGCGGTCTCGTTGATCCCGAGGGCGGCTGCCGTCGCGGTCGTCAGGTCGTAGCTCACGCCGCCGACGAACGGTCCGCGGTCGATCACGGGGACCGTGATCGTCAGGCTTCCGTAGGTGATGTCGACCGGCGTGCCGCAGGGGAGGGTCCGGTGGGCGACGCCGAGGACGCCGGGCGTGAGGACCTGGCCGCAGGCCGTCCGGCTTCCGTAGTCGCCGGCTCCGAAGATCGTCGCCACCACCCTGCGGTAGATCTCGATCGGGGTCATCGAGGTGGCGGCGGCCGCTGCCGCCTTGGGGGTGGTCGCGCGAAACATGAAACGGCCGATGTGGAGCGCCCGCAGGACGACGCGGAAGGCTCCGGTCGAGTCCGTCCTGCCAGTGGCCGCGGTCTTCCAGCCGCGCGTGAGGTCGAAATATTCGAGCAGCACGGGGCAGTTGCGGTCACGCGTGCGCAACCGACCGCGGATCGTCGCCGGCGCTCCGACGACGGCTCCGCCGATCGGCGGCTGGAGCGTCTGCGGGGTGAGCGTCGTCGCCGGGCCGGCCGCGGCCGAGGGGAGCCGGGCGCCTGTAGGGGGCGGTGTGCCGGGGGGCCCGCCGCCAGGGGCGGATGTCCCGCCGCTGGAGGCCACGGCGGGGGTGGCGCCGGATACGAAAAGGATCGCCGCGGCTGCGGCGATCGACCGTCCGGGTTTCAGCGGGTTCGCGATGGAGTTCTCGGGGCGAGTCGCCTGCGGGAGCTGCCGGGTGCCGAATCGGTGACGGATTCGGGTGATGCGTTGGCCTGACCTGGCCGACTCTCCAGCGGCGGAGACCGTTCCGCCGAGGCCCGGCTGGGCTGCGCCTGAAACCCGGAGGGGGTCGGCCGGGGGCGCAGTATACGTAACCACGGGCTGGCGGCGGACATTTTGCTTACACCGCAGCGGTGATCGCCGGACGGGCTCGGGCGGGGCGGCGGCGGTCGGCGGGGGGCAGGTGGGGGAGGCGGTCGGCGGGGGCTACAGGTGGGGGAGGCGGTCGGCGGGGGCTACAGGCGGGGGAGGCGGTCGAGGACCGAGCGGGCCAGGCGGCGGGTCAGGGTGAGCCCGATCTCGACCAGCTCGGTCGCTCCCTGGGCGACCGAGGCGAGCAGCTCGGCACCGGTCGGCGGGTTGACGGCGCCGTGGACCGGGTCAACCTCGAAGCCCTGGGCGGCGAGCGGCGGATCGTGGGTGACGCGTCGGGGCTCGCTGCCGGGCCGATCGCCGGTCGAGGCCGGATCGACTGAGGCGATCGGTGGCAGGGGATCGGGCTTGGGCGGCTGCGATGTGACGGCCGGCCGGCGGGCTCGGGGAGGTCTCGCTCGGCGAGGGGTCGCCGGCGCCGGCGCGGAAGCGGCGGTCGGGTCGGCCGCGTCGGACTTCGGGGCGGCCCGCTTGGGGCTCCGGCGCTGGGGACGGGTCCCCGGGAGGCTCGAGAGGACGCTGGCCTCCTCGGGCGGATGTTCGTCTGGGCCGGTCATCGGGTTCCATCATCGCGCACGGCCGGTCGGGGCGTTCGCCGGAACATTGAAACGGACGGCGACGTCTTACGTAGTAGGAGAAGATGGCCGATACAGCTCAGATGGGACGAGACGCGTGAGGAGGATTCGAAACGTCCGAGGCGTTGACTTAATGCACCGACCCCCTACCATTGGGAACACATGTTTGAGTCCTATGATCGGGTGGAGTGCCGCCTTGGACGGCCTAGACAGTTCTAGGCGTCCAGATTCGTCGGGATCGACCCCAGAGGCCCGGCGCTACGACGGAAGCGGAATGAGATGTCAGTAGCGGAACTTCAGGAGCTCGAAGAAGTCAAGGGTCTGATCACCCGGGGCCAGCAGGTCGGTGTGCTGACGTACGCCGAGATCAAGGGCGCCGTCTCCGAGCTGGATCTGGACGAGGCCGATCTCGAGGAGCTCCACGGGTTCTTCGAGCGTTCGGAGATCGAGCTGGTCGAGGAGATCGATCCGGCGACGGCGGCCGGCAGCGAGGTCGAACGGGCTCCCGACAAGCGGGGTCGCCGGAAGGGGAAGACGGCGCTCGACCTCAAGCCGGACATGACGACCGACTCGCTCCAGTTGTTCCTCAAGGACATCGGCAAGGTCCGTCTTCTCACGGCGCAGGAGGAGGTCGACCTGGCCAAGCGGATCGAGCGGGGCGACCTCGACGCGAAGCAGAAGATGGTCGAATCCAACCTTCGGCTGGTCGTCTCGATCGCCAAGAACTACCGCAATCAGGGGCTGCCGTTCCTCGACCTGATCCAGGAGGGCACGCTCGGCCTGGTCCGGGCGGCCGAGAAGTTCGACTACCGCAAGGGCTTCAAGTTCTCGACCTACGCGACCTGGTGGATCCGCCAGGCGATCGCCCGGGCGCTGGCCGACAAGGCGCGGACGATCCGGATTCCGGTCCACGTCGTCGAGAAGCTCAACAAGATCGGCCGGGCCGAGCGCAAGCTCGTGACCGAGCTCGGGCGGGAGCCGTCGGCTGACGAGATCGCGGCGGTGACGGGAATCGATCCGGAGGAGGTCGAGTCGATCAAGCGCTCGGCCCAGGCGCCGGTCTCCCTGGAGAAGCCGGTCGGCGACGAGGAGGAGTCGGAGTTCGGCCAGTTCATCGCCGACGAGCGGGCCGAGTCGCCGTACGAGCGGGCTGCTGAGATCCTCACCAAGGAGGCGCTCCGCGAAGCACTCGAGAACCTGAGCTATCGCGAGCGGCGGGTCCTCGAGCTGCGGTATGGCCTCGGGGGAGAGCACCCGCGGACGCTCGACGAGGTCGGGCGGACGTTCAACGTGACCCGCGAGCGGATTCGCCAGATCGAGAACCAGTCGCTGAAGAAGCTCCAGAGCCTCGCCGAGGCCCAGAAGCTGCGCGACGTCGCCTAGCTTCGCCCGGCCGCTCCGACTCACTCAAATTTCCGGATTTCGTCTCAAGCGACCGGCCGGGAACGCCGATGGGACAACCATGTTCGACATCGACCAAGCACTCCGGCAGCTGGTAGCTCGAGAAGGATCTGATCTTCACATCAAGGTCGGCGCCCCGCCGCTGGCCAGAATCAACGGTGAGCTCGGCCCGCTGGGTCAGCACGACCTCGACGCAGGCGAGGGGCAGGTGCTGGGCGTCTCGGAGACCGAGGCGGCCCTCCACGCGATCCTCCACGACAAGCGCCGGCTGGCCGAGTTCCACGAGGAGTCGGAGGTCGACTTCGCCTACGAGATCGAGGGGATCGGCCGCTTCCGGGTCAACGCCTTCCGTCAGCGGGGCGTCGTCTCGATCGTCGCCCGGGCGATCCCCCACGCGATCCGGACGATCGAGGACCTCGCGCTGCCTCCGGTGATCGGCGAGCTCGCCGGCGAGGAGCGGGGGATCATCCTCCTGACCGGCACCACGGGGTCCGGCAAGTCGACGACGCTCGCGGCGATCATCAACCAGATCAACGAGACCCGGGCGTGTCATGTCGTGACGATCGAGGACCCGATCGAGTTCCTCCACCGGGACAAGCGGTCGATCATCAACCAGCGCGAGGTCGGCGCCGACACGAAGTCCTTCAGCCGCGCCCTCCGTCGGGTGCTCCGCCAGGACCCGGACGTGATCCTGGTCGGGGAGATGCGCGACGAGGAGACCGTGCACACCGCCCTCTCGGCGGCCGAGACCGGCCACCTGGTGCTCTCGACGGTTCACACGGTCGACGCGTCCGAGTCGATCAACCGGATGCTCGACTTCTTCCCGCCCCACCAGCACGGCCAGGTCCGGTCGATGATCGCCGGCACGCTCAAGGGCGTCGTCTCACAGCGGCTCGTCCCGGCGGCCGACGGCGGCCGGGTTGCGGCCTGTGAGGTCCTGCGGATGACCGGGCGCGTTCGGGACCTGATCGTCGACGAGACTCAGACCGGACGCCTCGGGGAAGTCATCGCCGAGGGCGGGTACTACGGGATGCAGACCTTCGACCAGGCGCTCTACGCCCACGTCAAGTCCGGCCGTGTGACGGTCGACGATGCGCTGCGGGCGGCGTCGAGCCCCCACGATTTCAAGCTCCTCCTGGCGGCCGACGGCCGGCGGGGAACGACGATGGAGGATGTCAGCGCGGCCGACGCCAAGCGGCCGGCCAGCCAGCAGAACGGCGCAGCCCACGCCGGCGTCGCCGGCTAGTCGCGCCCGAGAGCTCCGTCGTGGAAATCGAGCGGCAGCACAGGACGGCATGGCTCCGCGGCCTCCTGTTGCTCCTGGTCGTCGTGCCGTCGGGTGGTGTCATCGGGCTCGGGTTCACCGGCAACCTGATCGTCGCGATCGCGGCCCTGGGTCGGCGTGAACCCAGAGTGGTCGCGGTGCATCTTCTCGGATGCGGGGTGGCGATCCTCACGCTCAACGTCTATCCGCAGGTATTCCACGCCCACGTCGTCGGGGGCGGAGGTGTCGGGCCCGGCTGAGTATGCTCGTCGGCGCATGACCCCCGGTCGCCGCTCGAGCTGTCTGGCAATCGGCCTGCTGGTGCTGTTTCTCACCGGGTGCGGCGGCGCCTCCTCGAAGGGCGGTGGCTCGGCAAAGCCGATCCAGTCCGCCGAGCTGGCGGTCGCGCCGGTGTACTCGAGCGTCAACCACGTCCTCCACCTCCGCGTCCGGGCCAGTACGGCGACGTCGACGATCGCGGGAGTGCTCTACAGGAAGATGGACATCTACGACACGTCGGTCGTCGATGGCCAGGGCCGGTTCGCACCGGGGACGACCAGCTCGTACGTCGGCGCCCAGTGGTCGGTGATGCCGGGGGACACGATGATCATCGACTACATCAACGGCCTCGGCCCGGCGACGTTCACGCCGAACGGCCAGCCGATCGGGATGATCCCGCAGCCGCTGAACCTCCACACCCACGGGCTGACTGTGTCGCCGAGCGGAAACAGCGACAACGTCCTGATGTCGATCCCCCAGGGGAGGTCCAACCGGTTCGTGATCAAGATTCCGAGCACGCAATACCACGGGCTCTACTGGTACCACCCGCACATCCACGGCATCACCGACGAGCAGGTCTACAACGGGCTCGCCGGGCATATCGTCGTCGGCCGGGCCGACGGCGACTACAGGCAGTTCAACGGCTTGCGGGTCAGCCCGATGATGATCCGCTACAACGTGCTCGAGCCGGGCGCCGACGGCGAGCTCCTCGACGCGTCGCCGATCAAGACGAACGGCACCGCCCTGCTGCCGAAGGGACTGATGATCTACACGGTCAACGGCCAGCTGAGGCCGCGGATCAAGATCAGGGCGGCTCGGCCGGGACGACCGGCGGAGTCGCAGGTCTGGGCGATGACGAACATCACCGGCAGCGCGAGCTACATCGTCTCACTCGACGAGGTCGCCGCGAAGGACGCGACCAAGGTCAACGTCAAGGGCCGGCCGGTCGGCTTCACGATCGTCTCCGAGGACGGGACGCCGATGCCGCACCCGAAGCGGCTCAGCGAGCCGGCCCGCGGCTACCTGCTCGGTCAGGGCGCTCGGGTCGCGATCCTCGTGCAGGGCGCGAGCGATCCGTCGAAGGTCGTCCGGCTGCTCCAGGTCGAGAACCGCAGCGGGACCGGCGACAGGAGCGCCTACGCCTACCCGACGCCCGGATACATCGGCGGCTGGCGCGACTACACACGCGACGTGCTCGCGACGACTCAGGACGATCCGACCGCAACCGAGGGCCACGTGGCGACGCCGGCGGTCCTGAGCACGAACTACAAGACCCACAGCGGCCTGCTCGATCACGCCAGGATCGCCCATCGGCGGACGTTCATCTTCGACAGCGTGGCCAAGCCGTCGCCGACCACGCCGAACGAGTTCCCGGTCAACGACGGCCTCTTTCCCTACAGCCGCGTCGACCAGCCGAAGGTCGGGACGGTCGAGGAATGGACGCTGCTCAACTACTCCTCCCTCCACCACCCGTTCCACGTCCACACCCAGGACGCCCAGGTCATGAGCGCCGTCTCGCCGCTGAGCCCCCGCTACCACAACCCGCCGGACGACTACCCGTCGGTCCAGAACGTGACCGACCTCTCCCAGCGGGGTCCCGCCCAGTGGACGCAGGACATCGTCAACGTGCCGCCGGCCGAGGTCGACTCCAACGGCAACCCGCTGCTCGGCGCCAACGGGCTCCCCTCGAACCCGGGGAAGGTCGTCGTCCGCCTGAGGTTCAACTACCTCGGCGAGTACGTCGAGCACTGCCATCGGCTCCCGCACGAGGACCGCGGGATGATGAGCCTCGTCCGCGCGATCCCCAACGACCCGGTCTACGCCGTGACATCGACCTCACCGGCTGGCCCGGAGGTCACTGTGTACCGGTCGAGCACGAACACCATCGTCCGGAGGATCCGTCCCTTCGGACGGGCGGCGGCCTCCCTGAGCACGGCGATCGGCAACGTCGACGGCGACGCGATCCCCGACCTGGCGGTCGCGTCGGGCGCCGGGATGCACAGCACCGTGCGGATCTATACGGGCGCCTCCGGCTTCACAGCCCAGCTCGCCGCCCTCCACCCGTTCGCCGGGGCCAGCGCGAGCGCGGGCGCGTCGGTCGCACTGGGCGACCTCAACGGTGACGGGCGCGACGACATCGTCACCGGGTCCGCCGCCGCCGGGCCCGCTCGTGTCGCGATCTTCGACGGCGAGACCCACCACCGGCTCACCGACTTCGCCCCCGAGTCCTCCCGCGGGCCGGTCTCGGTCGCGACGGGGATCATCGAGGAAGGCGGCCGGACCAGCCTCGTGACGGGGTCGGGCCCGGGCGGTCCGCCGATCGTCCACGTCTACAACTTCGACCTCTTCGGCGACGTGAACGGCGTCTTCCCCGATGTGCGCAGCCACCTCGCCGAGCTCGACGTGACGAAGAACTTCAACGGCGCCGACGCCCGCTACGCCGGCGGCGTCAGCGTCGCGACGGCCAACCCCTACGCCGCGACCGGCGGCTTCTCGAACGTCGTCGTCACCCCCCGCTCAGGGCACGCGAACCCGCGCATCTTCACGATCCACCAGACGGACATGATGGGGCAGATCGACGTCTCCGCCTCGGGTGTGATGCGCCCCCACGACTACGAGCCGGTAGCCCCCCGGAGCGCGATGTCGGCCCCCGAGATCCGCAACGTCGGAGCACACGGTCCACTGGAGGTCAGTCAGCTCAGCACGTTCACCGGCGCCCAGCTCCTGACGATCCCCCGCGCCGGCGGTCACCTGAGCCTCTGGTCGGCGGCCAAGATCCCCGGGACGACGAACTACAGGTGGCGCGTCAAGAGGCTGGTCACCCAGGGCACCGGAATCGCCGGGATCTAGCCCGCGCCGCGGCCCTTTCCGGCAGACCGGGTCGACACGCATCCCGAGCCGCGCCCGGGCGGCGGGGCGGAGGCGAGCCGACCCCGCCGGCAGGTGGCGCCGCGCTCGCGGCGCCACCCGGTGTGGCGGCTGGCTTGTCGCCCCGAAGCTAGGCGGTGACCCTCGTCGGCGGCGCGATCGCCGTGTTGTCGGCCGGGTCGGAGTCGCGCGCGGTGAGGATCGTCGCGACGGCTTCGAAGGTGACCTTGCCGATCGTCGCGTCCTCGGGTGCGAACGTGTAGCTGATGCTGAACGTCGTCGTCCGGCGGGCGGCCCGGGCGGGGACGCCCTGCGTGACCTGGCCGACCTGCACGAAGGATCCGCCCGGCGTGCTGCGGAGGATCGCGACCTGCACCGTCTCGGCGTAGCGGCTGTTGTTGACCGCGACGGCGATCTGCCTGGTGCGCCCGACACGAACGCTCGACGGCGCGACGAGCTGCGTGATCGCGACGTCGTGCGTCTTGACGTGAACCACCTGACTGGTCGAGGCCGATCGCCCGTCGGTCGTCGTGATCGCCAGTTGCGTCGGGTAGTCCCCGTCGGCGGGGTACCGGTGAGTCGGACAGCACCCGGACGCGGTCAGTCCGCCCGGGAAGCGCCACGTCTCCGATGCGATGCCGGCCGGGTCAAACGACGTGTCGAAGAACTGCACGGTGTCGAGCACCGACGGATCCGACGGCGAGAAGAAGAAGCTCGCGACGGCCACCGGCGCCGCATCGAGCGTCAGCTGCACCGGGCCGCCCTGGAACGACGGACCCGCGATCTGGAGGTAGTACGTCGTCCCGGCGTCGGCGTGGAAGTACAGCTGCCCCGACGCGCACGCGACCTGCGTCAGCGACGACACGCCAGTCCCGGTGTACGCGGCGATCGTCCCGAAGTCGGACCTCCGCGCGACATAGGAGCCGGCCTGACCGGGCGTGAACGCATACCACCCGGTCGCGGCCGCCGCGCCTCCCTGGCATCCGGCCGGCTCGCCCGGCTGAACGGTGGCAGCCGTCAGATCCGTCGAGCCCGAGAACGGCGTCGAGCCGATCGCCGTCGCGCCGGCGAAGTCGTCGTTCGACGGAGGCGCCACAGCCGCGAGGTTCACCCGAAGCGTGCCCGGGCCGCCGAACGGCAGGCTCGCCTGGAGGTAGTACGTCCGGCCTGCCTGGACGGCGAACGCCGCCCGCTGGGGCCCGAAGTTCGCGCAGGCGAGGAATGACAGTCCGCCGAGTCCGGCTCCGTCGGCCCGGTAGGCCGTGATTTGCCCGGGGCCGCCGCTGCCGTTGGTGTCCGCCGCGAGCGTCTCGTCGACCGACGGCGTGAAGGAGTACCAGACGGTCTGGTTGGCGAACGCGCACGACTGCGGCTCGCCGGGCTCGGTGGTCGCGGTGGACGCGTCCACGGTGTCTGTGAACGGAACGCCCGCGACCGGCGCAGCCGCCGCGAAGCCGTCGTTCGCGGGCGCCGCCCACGCGCCCGCCGCGCCGAGGAGCGACGCCGCCAGCGCGACACACGTCACCAGGAGGAAGTGCTTCGCCCGCCGTCTGCGAGGACCGGCTGGCCGCTGCGAGGTGAGACCGAACATGGGAGTGCCTTTCTGTCGGCGAGGGAAGTCCGACCCCGATCATCCGGCCGCCGTCGAGGAGCCGGTAGCCACCCATGGGCGCGCGTCGCACACCTCCCCCGACCCCGCCGGCCGGCGCTCGGTCCCGGCGACCGGCTCCGCAGGCCACCGGCGACCCGACGAACCAAGCTGCTTCAGTTGGTAAAGTATTGGCTATGCCACTAGACGACACGTGCCCGATCTTCCGAACCGCAGAGATCGTCTGCGGCAAGTGGACGCTCCTCCTGGTCCGCGATCTCGCCGCCGGCCGGACCCGCTTCTGCGAGCTCGAGCGATCGCTCGCCGGAATCAGCCCCCGCACCCTCTCCCTGCGCCTCCGCGGCCTCGAGGAGGAGGGCATCATCGACCGCCACACCTATCCCGAAGTCCCCCCGCGGGTCGAATACCTCCTGACCGAAAAGGGCCGCGACCTCCTCCCCCTGATCGCCGACATGCGCACCTACGGCGCCCGCTGGCTCTGCCAAGACGAAGACGACGACCCCGCCGCCGAAGCCGCCGACGAACCAACCCGGGCGGCTCTGGCGACCCCGCCGCCAGTTCCCGCCTAACAGCGGCGCCACCCACCCGGGACGTAGCCGGGCCGTTTGAGCCCGACTCCTCACGAGCCGCCGACCAGGACCCAGGGGCAGTACTCAAGCGACCAGGGTCCGGGAGGAGGAGGCCCGAGCGAAGCGAGTCGCCGACGCACGCCCGGACCCTGAGAGCGCCCTTGCTGGGGCAGGATCGGTCGCGTCTGGGGCGAACGGCACGACATGCCCTCTCCTCAGCTCCACGTCTGCCTCCACGAGTTCGCCGAGCAGGCAGCCTTCGTCCTGGTCGCCGCGACCGAGGCCGGCTCGTCGGTCGGCTACGAGGTCGTCCCCGAGGGCGGCCGCGGCAACCGGCCGGCCCTCTACTGCTACCGGGCTCTGACCGGCGAGTTCATCGAGCGCCACCGCGACGCCCTCCGCAGCCTCCCCAGCTACCAGCGGGCGCTCGGCACGCTCGCCGGCCTCGACGGACTCGGCGCCTACCTCGACGCCCGCGGTCTCGCCCGTCCCGACGGCGGCCAGGCCACCCTGGCCGAGGCCGCGCTCCGCTGCTTCGTCGAGCGGGTCTTCGACGAGGCCAACTTCTCCCTGACCCCCGAGCGGTTCGAGCCGGCCTACCGCGAGCTCGAGCAGGCCGCCTTCGAAGGCCGCGCCCAGGCCGTCGTCCTCGCCCTCCTGCGCGGGATCACCACCGAGTCCGAGCAGGTCCCCCTCGGCGACGGCGCGATCCTCGCCCCGCCCGAGTGCCTCGAGGACCTCCCGCCCGATCCCGCCTGGTCCCGCGGCGACTCCCACTCGGTCGCCGTCGCGATCGCCCCGGCCGACGGCCCCGACGGCATGGGCCTCGCCCTCGACCGGCTCGGCGACCTCCAGACCGCGATGCGCCTGTTCGCGCCCGGCATCGGCTTCGCCCCGCTCGCCTGGGTTCGCGGCCAGGAATCCGGCTGGCGTCCGCTGGCGGTTCCCGTCCGCGGCCGCAGCGGCGGCCTCGTCACGATCGCCGCCGACCAGGAGGACGAGCTCCGCGCCTTCTGCAACCTCGTCGCCCGCCGCCGGCCGATCGACGGGCAGATCGCCTGGGCCCTCGAGCGCTTCGAGCTCGGCTGCGAGCGGGGTGACGAGCTCGTCGGCTTCAGCGACCACCTCCTCGCCCTCCGCGCCCTCCTCGAACCCGACGGCGTCCCCAGCGGCCGCCTCCCCGACCGCGTCGCCGCCCTCTGCGCCGTCGCCGACGAGCGCGACCGGATGGCCGACCGGGTCAGCCTCGCGATCGACCTCGAAGCCTGCCTGATCGCCGGAACCGAGCCGATTCCCGCCGGCGCCCGCGCCCTCACCCACGAGATCGAAGGCCACCTCCGGGCGCTCCTGCGCGACGTCATCTGCGGCCACCTCCCCGACGGCCTGGCCGAGCTCGCCGATGAGCTGATCGGCTCCGGCATCCCCGACGACGCCGACCCGACCTGCGCCAAGCCGATCACCGGCCGACTCCATCGCCGAGTCCACCCCCCGGCCGACGGCGACTCCGCCCCCGGGTCCGCCCGGACCGAGCTCTTTCCCTGAGCCACCCCTGACCCATCCCGGCCGACCCCCCGCCGCCCGCCGGATCCCCCGCCTACCCGCGACCGCCGGCAGCCGCTCCGAACAGGTAGGACCCAACCCGCGCCAACCCCGCAATCTCGTCCACCTCGCCCCCGAGGCCCGGCACGTAGACGATCGGGGGGTCGCCGAGCTCCCGCCCCAGCCGCTGCGCCCCGGCCCGGTCGCGCTCGGCCAGGACCTGGAAATCCCGCAGGTTCGCCGCCACCCGGCCGGCCAGCCGGCCGCCCAACCGTTCGGCCAGCGCCGCCTCCACCCGCTCCGGATCCGACGCGTCACCCCCGTCCAGATGCATCCGGTTGACGACGACCCCGGTCAGCCGCATCCCCGCCCGGTCGAGCTCCCTCGCGAACGCGATCGACTCGTCGATCGGCCGGCCCTCCGCCGAGCTCACCAGGACGACCGCCGTCCCCGGATCCCGCAGCAGTCCCGCGACCCCCGCCGCCCGTTCGCCGAACCCCTCGAGCATCCCGCTGAGCGCTCCGAAGAAGTCCCCGACCTCGCCCAGCAGGTCGATCCCCGTCAGCCTCCGCAGGATCCCGAAGATCGCCCCGGTCCCCCGGCCCACGATCCGCGACGCGAGGCTCGTCGGCGCCAGCAGCGCCCCCAGCGCCCGCCCCTCCAGGAAGTTCGTCAGGTTCGCCGGCGCCTGGATGAAGTCGAGCGCGTTGCGCGACGGCGGCGTGTCCAGCACGATCGCCTCGTACTCGCCCTCCCGGTCGAGCTCGTACAGCTTCGCGATCGCCGTGAACTCCTGCGACCCCGCCACAGCGCTCGACAGCTCCCGGTAGATCCTGTTCCCGAGCACCTCCTCCCGCGCCCGCGCGTCTGGTGCCAGCCGGGCGACCAGCTCGTCGAAGGTCTGCTTCGGGTCGAGCATCATCGCCCACAGCTCCCCCCGGCAGTCGACCCCTCCGGCCGCCAGCCTTCGCCGGTCGACCAGCCGCGGCTCGTTGTCGAGCTCGTCGAGCCCCAGGGTCCCCGCCAGACGGCGGGCCGGGTCGATCGTGATCAGCGCCACCTTCCGCCCGCCCGCCGCCAGCTCCAGCCCGATCGCCGCCGCCGTCGTCGTCTTTCCGACCCCTCCAGGCCCCACGCAGATGCAGATCCGCCGCCGCTCGAGGAGCCGACCCAGATCGCCCGTCGCGTCCGCTTCGACGCCGCCCGTCCCCGGACTGCTCACCGCCGGTCCCCCCGCGCCCGGTGCCCGGTCGATCCGCCGGCCTCGAGCAGCTCGCTCAGCGCGATCAGCGCATCCAGGTCGATCTCTTCGGTCACGAACGGCAGCACGACCGGATCCTCACCGACCCCCTCGGCCAGCCGGCCGACTTCCGCCCGCTCGATCCGTTCGCGCTCGTCGGACTCCACCGCCAGTCGCAGCGCCCGGCCGACCGCCGGCTCCGGGTGATCGGCAAGCGCCGCCCGCAACCGCGACCGGTCGCGCCCGGCGAAACGACGCCGGCCGACCCCGTTGACGATCACCCCGCACAGCTCGATCCCCAGGTCCCCCCGCAGCCGGACCCCCGTCTCCAGGAGCTCGTTGACCGCCGCCTCGTCCGGTCTGCTGACCCCGACCACGCCCGTCATCCGCCGGTCGACCAGGCTCGCGTGGATCGTCGCCGCATGGCGCGAGATCGGACCCCGCCTGGCGACGTTCGCAAACGTCCTCGGCGCCGCCAGCAGGCCGACCCCGTAGCCGGTCGCCGGTCCGTCCACCACGACGAGGTCATACGGCTCGCCTCCCGGCACCCGCCGCGCCGGCTGGGCCAGCTCCCAGACCTTGCCCACCGTCAACAGCTCCCGCAGCCCCGGGGTCGCCGCCGCCAGGTATCCGAAGGTCCGGCTCGACGACAGCAGGTCGGCCACCGGCCCGATCGGCAGCTGGTCGCGCAGGTACTCCTCCATCGCCGCCTGCGGGTCGATCGCGATCGACGACAGGCCCGGGATCAGCTCTCGCTCGCCACCGCCTCCCGACCGCTTCGGGTCGGCCCCGAACAGTCCCGGCAGCTCGTCGCGGCCGCCGACTCCCGCGACGATCGTCCGCAGCCCCCGCCCGGCGGCGCTCAGGCCGAGCACCGCGGCGACCGTCGTCCGGCCGACGCCGCCCTTCCCGGCGACGAACAGCAGGCGTCTCGAGAGCAGGCGGTCGACGGTCATCGGCCGGCGATCGTAGCCCTCCGGACGATTCCGTCCGCCCCATGCGGCACGGTTCGCTCACGAGCAGTTCGCCTCCGCCGTGCCCTTCCGGAAGGAATCGGTCCGGCGCCTGCGAATAACGACGCGTAAGGGACAACCCCTCGCAAGGAGCCTCCGTGGACGGCAAGGCCAAGGTCATCGCATTCGCCAATCAAAAGGGCGGCGTCGCGAAGACGACAACGACACTCAATCTGGCCGCGGCCTTCGCCGAGGAGGGTCATCGCGTCCTCTGCGTCGACATGGACCCCCAGGGCAACCTGACGATGTCCCAGGGGATCGACCCGGACACGCTCGAGCTCTCGATGTACGACGTCCTCGTCCACCACACGTCGATCCGCGAGGTGATCCGCAAGCGTGAGGTCGACATCGCCTGCGCGTCGATCGACCTCGCCGGCGCCGAGATCGCCATGTCGACCCAGATCGGCCGCGAGCGGTCGCTCGCGAAGGCCTTCCGGCCGATCCTCGACGACTACGACTTCATCTGCATCGACACGCCCCCCAGCCTCGGCCTCCTGACGATCAACGCCCTGACCGCCGCCGACAAGGTGATCGTCCCCGTTCAATGCGAGTATCTCTCGATGCGGGGCCTGATCCAACTCCAGAACACCCTCGAGATGATTCGCGAGAACCTCAACCCCGACATCGAGATCGAAGGTATCCTGCCGACCTTGGTCGACACGCGTACGATCCATGCCAAGGAGGCGATCGAGATCCTCGAGGAGAACTTCGGCGATCGGGTCTTCGTCTCGCGGATCCGCAAGACCATCCGCTTTGCCGAAGCACCGGTGAAGGGGATGTCGGTCCTGAAGTACGAACCCGACGGTATGGCCGCAGAGTCCTACAGAGCGTTGGCGAGGGAGGTCCTCCATGGCAGGCACAAATAAGCGTGCGAGCATGCGTGAAGGTCCGCTGGCCGCGCTCTTCCGCAAGACCGGCGACCCCGCCGACGTAGAGGCCGCCGGCCCGCCGGAGACCCCGCCGCATCCGCGCGACACCGGCTACCCCCACCCGGCGCTCTCCGCGAGCCAGCCGGCGACCGAGGCCGCCCGGGTCCCGTCCCCCCAGGAGCGCCTGCGCCACGCGTTCTCCTCAGAGCTCGAGATCCCCGACAGCATCCTCGATCCGATCGACGCCCGCCGGGCCGACTCCGGCGAGCGCCGGGCCGCTCCGGCTGCCCGCCGGGCGCAACCCGACGACGACGACGCCTACGCCCGGACGCAGGCCCCGCCGCGCTCGCGTCGCCACCTCGACGACGACCCCTACGCCCGGGCTGCCGACGATGTCTATGCCCGCTCCGATCAGGACGCCCGGACCCCGCCGGCCCGCGTCGTCGGCCAGCCCGTCCTGCGCGTCGTCGGCGTCGGTGGAGCCGGAGTCAACGCCGTCAACCGGATGGTCGAGGCCGAGGTCGCCGGCGTCGAGTTCGTCGCGATCAACACCGACCTCCAGTCCCTCCAGCAGTCGACCGCCGACGTCACCCTCCACATCGGCGCCCAGATCACCCGTGGTCTCGGGTCCGGCGCGAACATGGACCTCGGCCGGGCCTCGGCAATGGAGGAGTACGACAAGATCAAGGCGCTCCTCAAGGGCTCCGACATGATCTTCATCGCCGCCGGCGCCGGCGGGGGAACCGGGACCGGCGCAGCTCCCGTCGTCGCGCGGATCGCCCGCGAGATCGGCGCGCTGACCGTCGGCATCGTGACCAAGCCGTTCGGCTTCGAGGGGACCCGCCGGGCCGAGCAGGCCGACAAGGGCGTCCAGGCGCTGGCCGAAGAGGTCGACACCCTGATCGTCGTCCCGAACAACCGCCTCCTCTCGGTGCTCGACAAGCAGACGTCGATGGTCGACGCCTTCCGCGTCGCCGACGACGTCCTGCGCCAGGGCGTCCAGGGTGTCTCCGACCTGGTCACGCTCCCCGGCCTGAACAACCTCGACTTCGCCGACGTCCGGACCGTGATGTCAGACGCCGGCAACGCCCTCCTCGGGATCGGCATGGGAACCGGCGAGAACCGGGCGACCGAGGCCGCCATGGCGGCAGTCTCCTCGCCCCTGCTGGAGACCTCGATGGACGGCGCCCGGTCGATCCTCCTCTCGATCACCGGCGGAAAGGACCTCTCGCTCTGGGAGGTCAACGAAGCCGCCAAGGCCGTCTCGGAGGCCGCCCACATCGATGCGAACATCATCTTCGGGGCGATGGTCGACGAGAAGCTCGAGGACCAGGTCTGGGTCACGGTCGTCGCGACCGGCTTCGATGGTCAGCGCTCGCCGGCGACGCGGGCGCGCCTGCGCGAGCCGGCCGGCGAGCCCCGTGTCGAGCGGCGCCAGGTGCCCGCCGGCCGCGCCCGGCGGGCCGATGGACGGGCCGACCATCGGGTCGAGGATCCACCCGCCCGGCCGCGGCGTCCGTCGTTGAGCGAAGCCGATCTCGACGTGCCCGAGTTCATGCCCCGCTGAACCACGGTTCAGGTCCTGCCCACCGCGGGCGGCGTTGTCGCCGCCGGACATCCGTTGACCGCCCGGGCCGGGGCCGACGTGCTACGCCAGGGGGGAAACGCCGTCGACGCCGCGGTCGCGTCGATGCTGATGTCGTTCGTCGCCGAGCCGCTCTTCACCGGCCTCGGCGCCGGCGGGTACATGCTCGTCGCCGGCGGTCCCGACCCCCCGGCTCTGCTCGACTTCTTCGTCGAGGCCCCCGGCCGGGAGACGGGGTCCCCACCGGCCAGCCCGATGCTCGGCTTCGCCGTCGACTTCGGCGCCGCCGAGCAGATCTTCCACGCCGGACCCGCGTCCTGCGGGGTCTACGGCGCGCCCGCCGGCATCTGTCGGGCGATCTCCCGCTGGGGCAGCTGGCCGCTCGCCGATCTCGTCGCTCCGGCGACCGCCCTGGCTCGCGACGGGGTGCCGCTGAATCGTGGGCAGGCCTATGTGGTCGAGCTCCTCGAGCACCTCCTGACCAGCACGCCCGAGGGCCGGGCCCTCTTCCGCCCGTCCGGCCACCTCCTCCGCGAGGGCGACGTGATGCGCAACCCCGACCTCGCCGTCACCCTCGAGCGGCTCGGTCGCGACGGCGACGAGCCGTTCTACCGGGGCGACATCGCCGACGCCGTCTGCGACCGGATCGCCGCCGGCGGCGGCACCCTCGCGCGCGCCGATCTCAGGGCCTACGAGGCTGTCCTGCGCGAGCCCGTCCGGGTCGCCTACCGCGGTCGGGAGATCCTCAGCAACCCGCCGCCGTCGGCCGGCGGCATCCTCCTGGCCTACTCGCTGTCCCTGCTCGACCGCGCGGCTTCCCCGCCGACCGTCGAGCAGATCGTCGACGCGATGGCGATGGCCCAGGCCGAGCGGACTCCGGCCTTCGTCGAGGGGCTCGCCGAGGGTGGATTTCTGGAGCGGTTCCTGGCCGCCCGAACCGGGTCGACAACCCACATATCGGTGCTCGACTCGGCCGGCCGGGCATGCAGCGTGACGACCTCGATCGGCGAGGGATCGGCCGTCGTGGTTCCGGGGACCGGCCTCCACCTCAACAACATGATGGGCGAGGAGGACCTCAACCCGCTCGGCTTCCACCGCCATCTCCCCGGCCGGCGACTGCCGAGCATGATGGCCCCGACGATCGTGATGTCCCCCGGCCGGTCAGCAGCCCCCGGCGCCGGGCCGCCGGTCGAGCTCGTCCTCGGGAGCGCCGGGTCCAACCGGATCCGCTCGGCTCTCCTACAGACGATCATTGGCGTCGTGGACCACGGACTGACCGCGGCGCAGGCCGTCGAGGCGCCGCGCGTCCACTTCGAGGCCGGCCGGGTCTACGCCGAGCCCGGAATCGACGTTTGCTCGCTCGAGCTGGCTGGGCACTCGGTGACACAGTTCGCGGCCCCGAACCTCTTCTTCGGCGGCGTCCAGGCGGTCGAGCGCCGAGACGGACTGATCGCCGGCGGCGGGGATCCCCGGCGGGGCGGCGTGGCGGTGGGGGCATGAGGCTCCGACCGGCGATCGCCGGGGCCGCCGTGCTGATCGGGATCGGCCTCGCGGGGTGCGGCGACCAGGCGGCCGACCTCTTCGCCGTGACCCGCAGCGGCACCATCCCCGGCGCCTACCTACAGCTGGTTCCGCGTTCGGACGGGACGGTCAGCTGCGACGGGAAGCGTCACCTGATGCCGGCGGATCTCACCGTCGCGGTCGAGGATCTCCAGCCGCTGCTCGAGCCCGCCGCCACCAAGGCGCTGACCCTCCCGTCGGGCCCACGGCCGGTCCTGACCTATTCGGTGCTCACTCCGGGAGGCCATTTCAGCTACTCCGACGACTCGCCGCGCAAGCCGCCGGCGTTCGACGTCCTGACGGACCTGACGACAAAGATCGCGCGCCGGGTGTGCGGTCTCCCACGATGACCGACAGAGCGTCTAGGATAGCGGCGTCGATCCGGCGCCACTTCGAGATTGTGGCCCGCGCATGACCACACGGCCGTGAAGCAGTTACGGATGATGCCAACTCTGGGAGCCCGCATGTCGAGGCGCAGCCGCACAATCACCACGAACGGCACGCTCGGGACCGCTGCGGCTCTCGCTGCGTTCTTCGCGTTCGCGGCTCCGACCCTGGGCGACAGCTCGCTGATCTCGACCAGCCACCCCAACCTGATCGCCGCCGCCACGGTCGGAACCCACAGCGTCCAGCTGTGCTTCGACAAGCAGCTGGCGACGACGTTCAACATCAACGACCAGGACTTCTTCCTCCAGGGCTACAGCGAGTTCCGCAAGACCGGCAGCGGCCTCCAGGTCGGGACCGTCGTGTCCAGCGGGAGCGGCTTCTGCGCGTCGGTCGTCTTCAACGGCGTTGGTGACGTCCGCACCTATTCGGACGTCACCGTCCTCTCGGGCGCCGTCACCTCGACCGCCGCGGCCGGCGGCCAGGTCAACGGCCAGGGCTCGGTCGCGCTGACCGGCAGCCTCTTCCCGAACGTACCCGGCGCGACGCTCCGTCCGCAGTTCACAGGCGCCACGGCGAACAGCGCGACGACCGCCGTCTACAACTTCTCGGAGATCCTCCAGGGCAACGTCGGCGCGAACGGGAAGTTCGGCTTCTACACCTACGCGGCCGGCGACTCGGCCTTCCATCCCGGGAACGTCAGTGCCTTCACCCCCGGCGGATCGACCGTGACGATCAGCTTCACCGGCACCGACGCGACCGCCCTGTCGTCCGCCAGCCGCTTCGTCGTCCGGGAGGGCGCCGTGACCGACCCGCTCGGCCAGGGCAACCCGCTCGGCGCCACCGCGAACCCGACGCTGCGGCTCAACCTCGTCAACACGTCGGGCGTCCTCAACGCCTCGACGCTGACCTACCACTTCGATTTCGACAACGCGATCCCCGCGGGGGCCGCCGTCTGTCCGACGGCCTACGCCCTCTTCGACTCGACCGGCGTCCGCTACAGCCCGTCCACCGCGGCTGCGGTGATCGCACCCGACCGCAGGAGCGTCGCGCTCAGCTTCGTCCCCGGCTCGGTCGGCGGCGACGGAGCCCAGATCACCCTGGCCACGGTGTCCAGCGGCGGCCTCGACGCAACCAACTGCGCGTCTGGCACGACGC
The DNA here is from genome assembly GCA_034664295.1 of Solirubrobacteraceae bacterium. GTDB lineage: Bacteria > Actinomycetota > Thermoleophilia > Solirubrobacterales > Solirubrobacteraceae > Palsa-513. Next base: position 87,089 of record JAXDHV010000064.1, read on the forward strand.
CGCTCAACAGCGACGGCGCGGTGGCTCTGTCGGGTGCGACGGATCACGCCGGACTGACCAGCGGACCCGACCTGATCTCGTTCTTCGTCGACAAGAGCAACGGCAACGTCCTCTACACGTTCGACGCCCCCGTCGCGACCGGCGCGATCAACCCGGGCGGGTTCCACCTCGTCGACGGCAACGGGACGCTCACCTCGCCGGCACCCCAGGCCTCCGGGGGCCCGCTCTGTCCGGCTGCCGGTGGCTTCAGTGTGAACCCGAGCACGCCGAACGTCGTGATCGTCAACTTCGCCCAGCCGAGCTGCCTGCTCGGACTGATCGGCTCGCTGAACCTCGACGCCGTCAACCGCGCCGTCGGGGTCACCGTTGACGAAGGCGCGGTCGCGGATGCGACGAGCGGTGACCTCAACCCGATCAAGACGCTCGGGATCACCCCTCCGGCTCCGCCGGCCGGCCCGACCACAGGCCCGACGACTCCGCCGGCACCCCCGGTCCCGGTGCTTCCGCCGCTCGTGATCCCCCCGACCGTCAAGAAGCCGACACCGACCGGCTGCGTCACCCACAAGGTGATCACGCTCCACCTCCTCAAGAGTGTCTCGGCCCGGCTGAAGTCCGCCACGGCGACCCTCAACGGGAAGGCCTACCCGGTCTCCAAGAAGCTCGTGATCACGATTGCGCTGAGCAAGTACACGAAGATCAAGACGCTGACCTTGAAGATCAAGGGCAAGCCGAAGACCGGGACGCAGGCGATCAACGCCACCCGGACCTACCACCCGTGCGGGAGTTCGACCACAACCACGACGACGACCAAGCCCGCGTCGTCGAAGGGCGGCCCGTAGCCCCGGCGGCTGGGCGACACGGCGGCTCGGCGGCTCGGCGGCTCGGCGGCTCGGGCTTCAGCCGAAGCGGACCTTGCCGTTGGACCGGGCTCTGGCCTGCGCCCGGTCTGAGAACTCGAGTCGCTTGAGGGCCGCCCGGAAGAGCCGGGTGACGAGCCGCATTCGCGCGTTCTCGGACCTCAGCTCGAGCAGCCCCTGCTTCGCGTCGAGCCCGAAGTCGACCGTCGCCGCCATCTCGTAGGCTGTCATCGCGGCGATCTTCTCGGCGTCGGGATCGGTGTCGGTCGCCCCGTCGACGAGCTCGGTGTACGCCGCGCGGGCGGTGAGCGCCGCCTCGATGTCGGGCTCCTCGACCCGGTCGGAGAGGAACTCGACGGTCCCCGCCGGATAGGCGAAGCTGTCCTGGCGCTCGATCAGCCGGAACGGCCGCGTCCCGCGGGTCAGGATGTTCAGCCGACCGTCCTCCATCTGGTCGAGCACCCGGTCGATCTTGCACGCGCAGCCGACCGGCTTGAGCTCGTCCTCGCTCAGCCAGACGATCCCGAACTCCCGGTCGCGCTCGAGGCACTCCGCGACCATCGTCCGGTAACGGGCCTCGAAGATGTGGAGGGGGACGTACTCGGTCGGGAGGGTGACCAGCCCGAGCGGGAACAGTGGAAAATCCCGTTCGGTCCGCTGGGGCATGTCAAGAGTCTAGGTCAGCCGGGGCGGCGGCCGGTCAGCATCAGGTTGTAGAAGATCCTCGCCGGAAGGCGCGGCTCGAGCAGGCGGCGATCGAGCTTCTGGAGGAGGAGATAGCCGCGATAGGCGTACTGCCGCCAGGCCCACGGGATGTCATCGGGCTCGGCGCTCGCCTCGAGCACGCGGTTGATCCAGCCGAACCAGTTGGCGACGAGCTCCTCCCCGCTGACACGGACCTCGTCGAGCCCGGCCCGCTCGGCATGGCCGACGAGCTCGGAGGGCGCGAATGCGTGGATGTCGACCTGGCTCTCGAGTGCATGCTCGGCCGCCTGGGGAGCCCCCTCGGCGTCGGCCGGGCGGGCCGCAGCCGCCCGGATCGCCCAGCGCCAGACCGGAGCGACCGCCTGGGCGGCGCGCTTGGGAATCCGCGCGAGGCGGTCGCCGTAGCGGGACGGCTCACCCATGAAGACGAGGGTACCCCCGGGGCGGAGCACCCGCGCGAACTCGGCGAACGCCCGGTCGAGGTCCGGCAGGTGGTGGAGGACGGCGTGGCCGAGCACGAGATCGAAGCTCTCGTCGGCGAACGGCAGGCGCTCGGCGTCGCCGGCGACCGTCTCGACGGCGAGGCCGAGCCGATCGGCGTTGGCCTGGAGCTGGGTCAGCATCCCCGGAGAGATGTCGCTCGCCGTCGCCCGGTCGATCACTCCGAGCTGGAGGAGGTTCAGGGTGAAGTAGCCGGTCCCGCAGCCGACCTCCAGCGACGTGCCGTAACGACCGGCCGGCCGGCCGAGCGCCTTCTCGAACTTGCCGAGTGTCTGCGAGCGCCCCAGGCCACCGAAGTCGATCCCCCACTTCGAGTCGTAGGTGTCGGCGGCGACGTCGTGGTAGCGCGTGTTGACGTCGCGTATCGCATCCGGCGAGAGGAACTTCATCTCGTGCCAACCCTACCCGTCGAACACGTCCCGGGTCGGCTCGGAAGGGCGTGATCTTCCGGCTTGGAAGGGTCTGATCTAGACTCGCGGGCCCCGTGAGCGGCCGCCGATATCTCCAGCGCGATCAGCCGCCCGGCGTTCCGCCGCTCGAGTTGACCGGGGAGCGGACGCTCCCGGACGTGCCGCAGGAGAACTACTGGTTTCAACGCCACCTCGCCGTCTACGAGTGGATCGCTCGGCGAGTGGCCGGCCTCCGGGTGATCGACATGGCCTGCGGCGAGGGCTACGGCTCGGCCGTGCTCGCCGGGGCCGCCGTCGAGGTGATCGGCGTCGACGCGAACCCCGAGGCCCACGAGCACGCCCGCCTACGCTACGCCCGGCCGAACCTCCGCTTCGAGCGTGGCCTGATCGAGACCTTCACGGCACCGTGCGACGCTGTGGTCTTCCTCCAGACGATCGAGCACGTCCAGGACCCGGACGCCGTCCTCGAGCGCTTCAAGACCCTCGTCGGACCCTCCGGCGTCGTCTTCGTCACGACCCCCAACCTCCTGACGATCGCCCCGCCGGGGGCCGAGAAGTCAGACAACCCGTGGCATGTCCGCGAGTACCGGCCGGCCGAGTTCGCCGGCCTCTGCCGGTCGCACTTCGCAGACGTCGAGCTGTACGGGCTCCACCACGCCGGCAGGCTCCGCCTCCACGCGACCGCTCTGCGGCTCGGCTGGGATGCCGTCCACAAGCGCCTCGGGCTGACCGACGCCTTCTATGACCGCTTCACCCCGGCGATCTCGGTCGGCGACTTCCGCCTGCGGGCCGACCGCCAGGCCGGGCTCGACGGGGCGCTCGACTTCCTCGCCGTTCTGCGCCCGTGACCCTCCCCGAGCACCCGCCGGCCCCCGGCCGGCCTGGCGAGCTGGCGATCGTTCCCGGGCACCCGCCGGCCCCTGGCCGGCCTGGCGAGCTGGCGATCGTCCTCCATACGCACATGCCCTACGTCGAGGGTTTCGGCAGCTGGCCGTTCGGCGAGGAGTGGCTGTGGGAGGCGATCGCCGGCTGCTACCTCCCCCTGCTCGACCTGCTCGATCGCGGAGCCCCCCTGACGCTCTCGCTGACCCCCGTGCTCTGCGACCAGCTCGCCGCCCCCGGAATCGCCGAGCGGTTCCGGAGCTTCCTCCTCGACATCCGGAGGGCGACCCACCGCCTGGATGCGGCCGGCCTGCGCGAGGCCGGGGAGCCGGGGCTCGCCGCGGAGCTCGATCGAGCCGCCGGCGACTACGAGGCGGCCCTCGCCGCCTTCGACGCGATCGGAGGCGACCTCCTCGGCCGGCTCGGGCGCCACGCGAGCTGGACGTCGTCGGCGACCCACGCGATCCTCCCGCTCTGCGCCACCGACGCCGGCGCCCGCCTCCAGATCGTCGCCGGCATCGCCGCCCACCGGGCTCGCTTCGGAGCCTGGGGAGGAGGGTTCTGGTTGCCGGAGTGCGCCTACGCCCCGTGGCTCGACGACCTCCTCGTCCGCGCCGGGGCTCGCGCGACCTGCGTCGATCTGACCGATCGCCTCGGGTGGGGATCACCCGACCAGCTGCGTCCGCTCCGCCCGGCCGGCGGTCCGCTGCTCGTGCCGATCGATCGGGCGACGATCGACCTGGTCTGGCACGAGGACGGGTACCCGTCCCACGGGGGCTACCGCGACCACCACCGGCTGACGCCCTACCACCACCGGCCGTGGGCCAACGACGGCCGGCCGTATGACCGCCCCCGGGCGCTCGACCTGGCTCGGACCCACGCCGCGGACTTCGTCCGGCGGACACTCGACCGCCTCGCGCCGACCGGGGGCCTCGCCGTCTGCGCCATGGACACCGAGTTTCTCGGCCACTGGTGGTATGAGGGGGTCTCATGGCTTGAGGCCGTGATCGACGAAGCCCGGCGGCAGGGTCTGCGGCTGGTCTGCCTCGACGAGGCATTGGCCCGGCACCGGCCGGCCGTCATCGACGACGCGAATCCGCTCGGCGTCAGCTCGTGGGGTGCCGGCCGGGACCTCTCGACCTGGGACTGTCCACGGGTCGCCGAGATGGCGTTCGCCGCCCGCGCCGCCGAGCTCCGCCTGGTCAGCCGCGGCCGGGCGGCCGGCAGCCACGCCGTCCGGGAGCTGCTCGCCCTCCAGTCCAGCGATTGGGCGTTCCTGATGTCCCGTCGTAGCGCCGGCGACTATCCCCAGGACCGAGCGGCCGCTCATGCCGGGAACCTCCGCCGGGCGCTCGCCGGCGAGGCGCTCGACCCGTCGGCGGTGCGCAACCTCGCGGTCCACGCCGAGATCGCGCCGCTGCTCGAGCCTGAGGGCCGATGACCCGGCCGGACGCGTCAGTCCTGATCCTCACGTGGGAGTACCCGCCGATCGTCGAGGGCGGCCTTGCCCGGCACGTCGGCAAGCTGTCAGGCCGGCTCGCGGCCGACGGGGTCGATGTCCACGTCCTGACCCGCGGCGGGCGGCACGTCCCGGCCGAGGAGGTGCACGAGGGTGTCCGCGTGCATCGGATGCCGGCCGTCGAATGGCCGGCCGACCCCAAGCGGTTCTTCGCGTGGGTCGGGCGCATGAACGCCGATCTGCTCGAGACCGGGCGAGCCCTCGCCGAGCGATTCGACTTCGCCCTGATCCACGGGCACGACTGGCTCGTCGCGGACGCGGCGCTCGGCCTCTCCGACGAGCTCGATCGGCCCCTCGTGATGACGATCCACGCGACCGAGTACGGCCGCCATCAGGGGTGGATCGTCGGCCAGCCGCAGACCCGGATCCACCTCGCCGAGCGGCGGGTCGTCCACCGCGCCGATCGGGTGATCGCCTGCTCGGAGTTCATGCGCGGCCACATCGCGGACGTCTTCTCCCTCGACGAGAGTCTGATCACCGTGATCGCGAACGGCGTCGACCCTCCCGAGGTCGCCGACCGACCGCAACCCGCCGCGCTGGCGTCGCTGCGGCTGAGCCTCGCCGCCCCGGATCAGCGGCTCGTCCTGATGGTCGGGCGCCTGGTCTACGAGAAGGGGTTCCAGCTGGCGCTGGACGCCCTCGCCGGCCTGATCGGCCGGGTTCCCGGCGTGCGCTTCGTCGTCGCCGGCGCGGGGATCGCAGAGGCCCAGCTCAGAGCGCAGGCCACCAGCCTGGGGCTCGATCGACATGGGACGTTCCTCGGGTGGGTCGACGACACCCTCCTGCGCTCGCTCTACCGGGTCGCCGACGTCTGCGTGATCCCCTCGATCTACGAGCCGTCCGGCCTCGTCGCGCTCGAGGCGATGGCCGCCGGCTGCGCCTGCGTGGTGGCCGATACCGGCGGTCTTCGGGAAGTCGTCGCGCACGAGGAGGTCGGCCTCCGCTTCACGACCCGCGATTCCCGGGCCCTCGCGGCCGCGGTCGAGCGCCTGCTCGCCGACGAGAAGCTCCGCCGGCGTCTGATCGCGGCCGCCGCCGACCACGTGCTCGCGTTCGACTGGGGGGAGATCGCGCGCGCCACGGCCGGGGTCTACGGCGACCTCCTCGCGACGGCCGGACTGACCCCGGCCGCAGCGGCCGGGACGCACGGTCCCGGATAGGCTGTCGCGGATGGCCGGGCCCGACGAACTCGACGCACTCACCTCCGCCGAGCTCCACGAGCGGGCGGTCGCGCTCGCCAAGCACCGCCTCGACGTCCGTTTCTTCTGGCGGCTGTTCGAGTCGATTCCCGAGGCCCGGGCGATCGCCGGGGAGTTGGACGAGGCCGACGTCCAGCGGGCATCGAACTGGCTGTTCGACTTCAGGAACGCCGACGCCGCACTCGACGACGCGCTGCGTCCGATCTACGTCGACTACCTCGTCAAGCACGACAAGCCCGTCGGCTGAAGCGCCGCCCACCGCGGTGGAGCGGCGGGGGACCTATTCGAAGCGCATCGCCCGCGGCGCCTTGCGCATCCGGATGATCCGGGCCGGCGTCCCACCGACAACGGCGTTGTCGGGGATGTCCTTGGTCACCACGGAGTTCGTCCCGATCACGCAGTTCTCACCGACCCGAACGCCCCGGAGGATGCACGCGCCGTAGCCGATCCAGCAGTTGTGGCCGATCTCGACCGGGCGCTTGTAGATGCCCTGGGCGCGAATCGGCCGCTCGACATCGACGACGCCATGGTCGAAGTCGATCATCATCACCTTGTCGGCGATGATGCACTCCCGGCCGATCTTGACCTGCCGAAAGCAGGAGATCGTGCATTCCTGGCCGAGCACGCTCTTCGCCCCGATCTCGACCAGACCCTCGTGGACCCGGACCTTCGAGTTGTCGCCGAGCCACGACCACCTCCCGAGCACGAGGCGTGCTCCCGGCGCCACCTCGAGGTGGACGCCCGGCCGGATGAAGGCGATCCCGTCGAGTTGGAGGCGGTCGCCCAGCCGGAGCTTCGCCCAGCCGAGCCGGGCGAGCAGGACGGCGTACCGATGGTTGAGCATCCGGTGGGCGCGCATGAACCGCAGGAGCTCGCGCGGGTCGTGCCGCAGGGGTGGGGGTGGGCCGAACACGACCGGATCGACCGGCTCGAGCGGGGGGTCGGCGAGCCGCGGCTCCATCGCGGCAGAATCGTAGATCAGTGGCCGGCCTCCCCGGCGCCGGACGGGGGCGGGAGCCGACTCGATGGGATGATTCCCCGTCGATGACCCCCGAGACCCTCGCCCAACGCCTGCTCGACGGCGACCGCCGGGCGCTCGCCCGAGCGATCACCCTCGTCCAGGACAACCACCCCGCGGGCTGGGATCTCGTCCGCGAGGTCTACCCCCATACCGGCAAGGCCGCCGTCTTCGGGCTGACCGGACCGCCGGGTAGCGGCAAGTCGACGTTGATCGGCGCGCTCGTCGGCGTCCGCCGGACCGCGGGGCGGCGGGTCGCCGTCCTCTCGATCGATCCGTCGTCGCCGTTCAGCGGCGGGGCGGTCCTCGGCGACCGGATCCGCCTGACCGACCATTTCCTCGACAGCGGCGTCTTCATCCGGTCGATGGCCAACCGCGGGGCGCTCGGGGGCCTTTCGGAGGCGGCGCTGCAGACGGCCCTGCTGATGGACGCGGCCGGGAACGACGACGTCTTCGTCGAGACGGTCGGCGTCGGACAGGCGGAGGTCGACATCATCGATCACGCCGACACCGTCGTCCTCGTCCTGATCCCCGGGTCCGGCGACTCGATCCAGGCGCTGAAGGCCGGGGTCATGGAGATTCCCGACGTGATCGTCGTCAACAAGGCCGATCACCCGCTGACCGACACGATGATCCGCGAGATCCGCGGCGTCCTCTCGCTCGCGCCCCCGCGCGGCTGGCGGGTGCCGATCGTCAAGACCCAGGCTCTGACCGGAGTCGGCACCGACGAGCTGGTCGGCAGGCTCGAGGAGCACCGGGCCTACATCGAGGCCGAGGGAACGCTCGGCGATCGCCGGCGGCGCAACCTCAGGGCCGAGGTCCTCGCCCTCGCGACGACCAGGATGCGCCGAACGCTCGAGGCCCGCCTGGCGCTGGACACCGACTTCCAGAAGATGCTCGACGAGGTCGTCGCCCGCCGCCTGGACCCGGCGAGCGCGGCGAGGATGATCGTCGACGGAAACCTCTGACCCTCCCGTCCCTCTCGCCGCTCGTCAGCCGCCGGCGACGTCCCTCAGCCGCCGGCGACGTCCCGGCGGAGGAAGACGAGGTAGGCGGCGAACGCGCAGGGAATCGCGTAGACCGAGCTGACCCAGGCCGCTCGGATTATCGGCGACCAGTCGATCGGGTCGCGGAGGAAGCCCATCCACGCGTCGAATTGGTTGGGCAGCAGGTACTGGTGGAGACCGCCGAAGCCCGGAACGATGTTCAGGAGGTTGAGCATCAGAACGACCATCACCGTGCCGACGACGGCGCCCGCGCTGTTGCGGGTCGTCGTCGACAGGAGGACGCCGATCGCGGCGATCGCGAGCATCGGCAGCAGGTAGATGCCGAAGCTGGCATAGACGAGGGCGAGAGATCGCGTCGCCGAGACGTGGGTCCCCGAGAGCGAGACGAGGCCCTTGAAGCCGGACTCGAGTGAGCCTGCGACGGTCGCGACCGTGCCCATCAGGAGGAGCGCGGCCAGGGCGTAGGTCAGCGCCGCCAGCAACTTGCCGGCGAAGATCTGCCCGCGGTTCAGGGACCTCGTGAGGATCGTCTTCAGCGTGCCGTTGTTGTCCTCCGCGGCGACGATGTCCCCGGCGACGAGGGCCGTCGCCAGGGGGAGGAGGAAGGCCGAGGCGAAGATCAGGATCACCAGCGGGATCGCCAGCCCCGACTGGTGGACGTAGCGTCCGAAGGCGACGTCGTCGGGTCCGCCGGCCCGGAGGGCGAGCGAGATCACGAAGATCAGCGGCACGGCGGTGACGATCCCCAGACCGAGGTAGGTCCGCTTCTGGGCGCGGAGCTTCCGCAGTTCCCATGCGTAGACCGTCAGCGTGCCCGGCCGCTTCACGCGAGCGCTCCGTCGGACTCGACCACGGCTTCGCCCTCGGTCAGGCGGAAGAAGAGATCCTCGAGGGTGGCCTGCTCGTTTGCCAGCAGCTTGAGGCCCACCCCTGCCTCCCCGAGTGCGATCGACAGCTCGGCGATCACCGATTCCTCGGCCCGCAGGCGGATCGCATCCTCGCCTGCCGTGCCGCCGGTCGTCCGGCGGACGTCGAAGACGCCCGGCTGGGCCTGGCTGACCCGGACGGCGCGCTCGTCGTCGGTCGTCCGCAGGCGGTACTCGGTCGCCACCGACCGCTTCAGCTCGGCGAGATCGCCCTCGTAGGCGATCTTTCCCTTGCGGATGATCGCAACCCGGTTGCAGAGCTCATCGACCTCGGCGAGCTGGTGGCTCGAGAGCATCACCGTGATCCCCTCGCCGGCGAGCCGGCGGATCAGCGAGCGCATGTCGCGCAGACCGGCCGGATCGAGACCGGTCGCCGGCTCGTCGAGCAGCAGCAGGCGGGGTGATCGCAGGAGAGCCGCCGCGATCCCCAGGCGCTGGCGCATCCCGTGGGAGTAGCCGCCGACCTTGTCGCCGTCGCGCTGATCGAGATCGACGATCCGCAACGACTCGTCGATCCGCCGAGCAGCGTCGCCCCCGTCGAAGGCCGCCAGCAGGTCCAGGTTGCGCCGGCCGGTCATGTACGGGTAGAAGCGGGGTGCCTCGACGAAGCCGGCTACCCCGTCGAGGGCCTTCGCTCCCTCGAGCAGCGGGTCCCGGCCGAACAGCTCGACCTTCCCCTCGTCGGGGCGGATCAGGCCGAGCAGCATTCGCAGCGACGTGGTCTTTCCGGCGCCGTTCGGTCCGAGATAGCCGTAGACGTCGCCGGCCGCGACGTTGAGCTCGACGTTGTCGACCGCGACGAGCTCGCCGTAGCGCTTGACGAGTCCAACAGCCCGAACGGGGGGCGGGGCGTCCCCGCCCCCCGCGGGCTGACCCGAGCTCACAGGCCGCGGGCCGCCGCCTCGGCTGCGGCCGGGGGCACCGAGCCGAGGACGATGTAGCTGATCCCGCCCCGCTCGAAGCGGATCAGCGTTCCGAGGGCGGTCGCGAGCTCAGTGCCCGTCGCCCCGTTCACGGTGACCGTCGGCAGGCCGGTCGACGACGAGGTCGACTTCGGCGTGCTGGGCGCCGCGGGCACCGTCCCGGCAGCAGGCGCCGCCGGCGTCTCGACCTGGTGCTCGACCACGAGGATCGCGCCGAGATGCTGGCCATAGGCGACGAGGGCAGCCGACTTCTTGCCGTAGGTCAGAAGCCGGACAGACGTCTGGGGAAGGCCGGCGAGCTGGGCCGGCGCGTCGAGCTTGAACGGGAGTCCCGCGGCGACCGCGGCTGCTCCGGTCACGGCGCTCGGATGCGCGTGGGTCCCGGTTGTCTGTCCGGCCTTCGCGGCAGGCGCACTCAGCTCGACGACCTTCGCGCCGGTCGGCGGGGTGACGGTGACGTCAGCCGCCGCGACGGGTCCGAAGGACACCTGCGTGGCGGTCAGGTCGATCACCGGGGACGTGTTGCCCTGGGCGTAGACCGCGAAGTGGAGTGGCGTACCGTTCTCCGCGTCGAATGCCAGCTCCGCCGAGCCAAGGAGGCCTCCGTCGTGCTTTGGCGAGAAGCTCACCTTGTAGGCAGGAGCGCCGCCGACATCGGTTGGGACGGCGTCCGAGATGCCGACCGTGCCCATCAGCTTGTTGAGCTCGTCGGTGATCGACTGGAGCGTCGGCGGCTGGTGGGCCGGCTCGCTGCCGGCCGTCGTCTTGTCGGTGTGCTTCGGGAGGGAGCCCCGGTAGACGGTGTTGCTGGCGACGTTGTACATCTGGAAGGAGTCAGGCCCGACCGTGATCTCGGTGTCGCCTGAGCTCGACTGGAGCTCGAGCCGGAGGTGGCCGCTGTCGTCGGCCCAGAGGCGACCCGCACCCCCGCTCAGGAGAGGCCCGGCTCCCGGGAAGCTCGACGTGTCGACGAGGTGGTTGGTGAACTGGATCTGCGCGGTGACGCCGGCGATCTGCTGGCCGGTGATCGCGTCGTGGATCGCCGCAGCGAGCGTCTTGGCCGCTGGAATCGGTCCACTGCCGGTGAGCGCTGCGACGGCCACGGCCGTGACCGAGCCGCCGAGGACGACGACGGCGGTGATGATTGCGAGCAGCCTGCGTGTGGGGAGACGACGAAGTGGGTTCACTTTGGCCCTTCCTGGTCCGGGTGCTCTTCCAGAGTAGGACGCGTGTCTGACAATCGCCTGACAGCCGCCGGCGGTCCGTCGACCGGACGCGATCTTGCGCCCTGCTCCGCGACGGGCAGATCGAGCGTGAAGCGGCTGCCGTCGACCTCGACGCGCCCGCCGTGGCGGGCAGCCGTCGCCGCCACGATCGACAGACCGAGCCCCGACCCCGGCGCTCGAGCGGCCGATCCCCGCCAGAAGCGGCGGAATGCGACCTCGACCTCGGCTGGGTCGAGTCCGGGCCCGGCGTCGGACACGGAGACGAGCGCGCGGTCGCCGGTGGTGCTCAGACGGACTTCGATCGGCTCCCCCGGCGGTCCGTGAAGACGGGCGTTCTCGACGAGATTTCGGAGCGCCCGTTCGAGCGGGCCGGGCTCCCCCCGGACGGTCGGGTCTGCGTCGATTGTGACGCGAACGCCGGGAAGGCCCGCGCAGACGGCGTCGACGATCTCGCTGAGCGCGACGAGCTCCGCCGGCGGAGTCGAGCCGTCCTCGCGCTCGAGGGCGAGCAGGTCGTCGAGCAGGCGGGCGAGGCGGGCGACGTCGTCCTCGATGTCCCGCAGGGCGGCGGCGTCGGCCCCGTGGCGGGCGACGTAGGCCGCGTTGCCCCGAAGGGAGGTCAACGGCGTCCGCAGCTCGTGGGACGCGTCGGCGAGGAAGCGGCGCTCGGTGTCGCGAGCCCGCTCGAGTGAATCGAGCATCCGGTTCAGCGTGTGCGCGAGCTCTGCCAGCTCACCGCCCTGAGTTGCGATCGGGAGCCGGCGCGACGCGTCGTGGGTGTCGGCGATCTCGCGGGCTCCCTCGGCCAGCCGACGCAGCGGGCGGAGTCCCCGGTGGGTGAGCAGAGCCGCGCCGGAAGCCCCCAGCAGTCCGGCGACCAGGGCGCTGAGGGCGACGAGAGCCCGGAGCCGGCGGAGGGTGTCGTCGATCTCCGAGGTGCTCGACCCGACCAGGACGGCCCCGCCGCTGACAGGGCCGCCGGCGACGGCGAGCGGGGCCACGTATTCGCGGAGCGGCTCGCCCGAGAGGACCGCGTCGGCGAAGCTGCCGCGGCCGGCCGCGAGCGCGGCGCTCAGGTTGCCACCGCCGGGAAGCACCCGACCGCCGAGTGACAGCGACCGCGCGTAGATCCGGCCGAGCCGGTCGACGACCTCGACCGAGAGATCCCTCCCGCCGAACGGTGCCTCGAGCGCGCCCGGGGAGTTGAGGACCGCCGGGGCCGAGACCGCCAGGCGGGCGACATCGGCCGCCCGCGCCCGGAGTGTCGTGTCGAGCGAGCTGTGGAGCTGGTGGTCGACGAGCAGGAGGACGCTCACGCCGAGTACGGCAACCGCACCGATCGTCGCCGCGGCCGCCGCCGCGATCAGCCTGGCCCGGAGCGAAAGCCGGGCGCGCAGGGAGGCGGCGGCAGGCCTCATTGGCGGGGACGCCGCCGAGCGGGGGTCACGTGCGGTACGCCGGGGGCGGGCCTCATCGACCGAGCATGAATCCGACGCCGCGGATCGTCCGGATCAGCGGCGGGTCGCCGAGCTTGCGGCGAAGGTAGCCGACGTACCGGTCGACGACGTTCTCGACGGCTGCCCCCCGCCAGACCTCGTCGATCGCGAGGTCCCGGGAGACGACGGCCCGGGCGTTGCGCAGCAGGAGCTCGAGAAGCTCGGCCTCCCGGGCGGTCAGCTCGATCGCCTCACCCCGTCTCGTCGCGACGCGGGTCGCCGGGTCGAGGACGAGATCCTCGTAAGCGAGCGTCGTCGACCCGTGGCGACGGGTCAACGCCCTGACGCGGGCGGCCAACTCGCTCGGAGCGAACGGCTTGACCAGGTAGTCATCGGCTCCGGCGTCGAGCCCGGCCACCCGATCGGCGATCGCGTCGCGAGCCGTCAGGAGGAGGATCGGCGTGGCGATGCCCTTCGCCCGCAACCGCCGGCAGACCGCCAGGCCGTCCATCCCGGGCATCGCCACGTCGAGGATCACGAGATCGGGAATCCGCCGTTCGATCGCGATCAGGGCCTGCGGTCCGTCGGCGACGCTGAGGACCTCGTTGCCCTCGGCCCCGAGCGTCCGCTCGAGCATTCGGCGGACCGGCGCGTCATCGTCGGCGACGAGAACCAGCACCCGGCGAGTGTATGGCTGGCTACCAGGCGGATGGGTCGGCCGATTGCGCGATCCCGCCGGCGGGCCTCGATCGGCCGGCGCCGCGCGGGGTCACGCGGGCCGGCTCGCGGGTCGCGGCGGTCAGGCGGGCTGCTTGACGATGCGGATGTACGGCTTGGGGGTTTCCCATCCGTCGGGGTACTTTGCGGTGGCTTCGTCGTTTGAGACGCTGCCGGCGATGATGACGTCGTCGCCGGGTTGCCATTGGGCGGGGGTGGCGACCTTGTGCTTGGCGGTGA
>JAXDHV010000080.1:0-24039 GCA_034664295.1 Solirubrobacteraceae bacterium
GGGGCGGGCCCGAGGTCCGGGGTGGCCGGGGGCTGGTGGGGCGGCGTCGCCGAGGCGGGGTGGGCGGCGAGGCCGGCGGCTTCCTAAAGACCTCATGAGACTCTTCCGAAGGTACTTGCCAGACGCAAGCAACTATCTCGCAGAAACAAGCCCGCACACCCTCCCTTCCCTCCAGGACCCTCGGGCCCCGAAGGTTCCGTGACGGCTCGGATCGCGCGACCGGCAGGCCCGAGGGCCGGAAATAGGGCTGGGGGGCCAGGGGCGCGGGCGGGGCTGACGGGATTGGCGGGCGAGGCCGGCGGCTTCCTAAAGACCTCGTGAGACTCTTCCGAAGGTACTTGCCAGACGCAAGCAACTATCTCGCAGAAACAAGCCCGCACACCCTCCCTCTCCTCCAGGACCGTCGGGCCCCGAAGGCGTCACGCCGATTCGCCGAGACCGCCGCCCCCCGCCGTAGCGGGCGTCCCGGGACCGGCGGCCCGCGAGATCGCCCGATACTCCCCGTCGTACCAGAGGAGGGGTTGACGGTCGGCGGAATGGCCCATCTCGGTGACGGCGCCGATCGCGATCTCGTGGTCGCCGGCGGCGACGAACTCGCGGACGTCGCAGACGAGCCAGGCGAGGGTTCCGGAGAGGACGGGGACGCCGGCCCGGAGGTCGTAGTCGATCTCGGCGAACTTGTCGGCCTCGGCGAGCTTGGAGGCGAAGACGAGCGAGGTTGCGTGCTGGTCGGCGGCGAGGATGTTGACGGCGAAGCGACGGGAGCCGCGGATGATCGGGAGTGTGCGAGCGGTGTTCTCGAAGCAGACGAGGAGGAGGAGCGGGTCGAGGGAGAGTGAGCAGAGGGCGTTGGCCGTCATGCCCCCAGGCCCGGTCGGGCCGTGACCGGTGATCACGGCGACGCCAGTCGCGAAATGCCCGATCACCGACCGGTAGCGGAACTGCTGATCGACGGCGGGATCCACCGGCTCTTCTTTAGCACCTCGGCGGGCCGGGCCGATGAGGACGGAGGAGAAGAACCCGGCGCCGGCCCTGGTTGCCGCCGTGGAGAGCGGTCGCGAGGGTGAGTGCTGCGGCCGCCCATACCGGCGCCGGGATGACCTTGGATTCGCCGCCGGGCCGGAAAATCCTCCGGGCCCTTCCCCCGGCCCCTCCGCCCCCTTCCCCCGGCCCCTTCCGGCCCCTCCCTCCGGCCCCTTCCGCCCTCGTCCGGCCCCTTCCGGCCCGTCCGGCCCCGTCCGGCCCTACGGAACGACGATCAGGGTTCCGTAGTCGCCGAGGTCGGCGTGGTTTGCGACGGTGTCGAGGAGCTTGTAGTGGCCGGGCTTGAGCAGGACCTTGAAGGTGGTGCTCTCGCCGGGCTTGAGGACGGTGGGGACGTTGTAGGGGATCGGGTCGCCGTTCTTCTGGGTGTGGTCGGCGCGGACCTCGACGTCGTGGGTGGCGACCCCGACGTTGACGACGGCGATCTTGATGCGGCCGGCGTGGACCTGGACGGTCTGCGGGGTGATGTTGAACTCGTCGATTCGGAGGCGAACCTCGCTGGAATCGACGGTCACGAGATGGGAGCCGCAAGCGGAGAAGAGGAGCGCGCAGGCGAGGAATCCGCCTACCGCCAGGCAAGGGGGTCGGTGATGGGGAACAGGCGGCATCGAGCGGACCATTATCCGTATCATCTCCGCCGGCATGAGCCGACGCGCGAAGATCGCCACCGCCACGAGCGTGTTGGGGCTGGCCACAATCGGGCTGTCGGGCTGCGGATCGGCGAACATCAAGGTCGCGCGGAGCGCGCCGACGTATGCGGGGGCGGAGCTTTTCGTGCAGCGCTGCTCGGGCTGTCATACGCTCGGAGCGGCCGGGGCGAACGGCTCCGCGGAGAAGCTCAACAACCGCCAGCGGATCAACGGGCCGAACTTCAACAGCCGTCCGGAGACGATGTCGCAGGTGCTCTACGCGATCGAGAACGGCGGCTTCACGGGGGCGACGATGCCGCAGAACATCGTGGTTGGGCCCGAGGCGCAGGCGGTGGCCCAGTTCCTCTCGAAGTACGCGGGTTCGGAGCGATCGACGGCGTCGTCCCAGGGTTGAGTGGACGAACGCTGGGCGGGTGGGGCTCGCCCGACTGAGGAGGCCAGGCCTTGCTCGATGTGAATCTGATCCGCAGGCAGCCGGAGGCGGTGCGCGAGGCGCTGGCGCGGCGGGGCGGGGGCGTGGAGGGGGGCGTGGACGCGGTCGTGGAGCTCGACGGGCGGCGTCGGGAGCTGCTGCCGAGGGTGGAGGGCCTGAGGGCGGAGCGCAACGCGGCTAGCGAGCGGATCGCGGCCGGAAAGCGGGGGGGTGAGGAGACGGGGCCGGCGATCGCGGCGATGCGGGAGGTCGGGGCGGAGGAGAAGCGCCTGGGGCGGGAGTTGGCGGAGGTCGAGGAGCGGCTTGGGGAGGTCTTGGCGAGCCTCCCGAACATGCCGCTCGAGGACTCGGCCGACGAGGACACGGTGGTCAGGGAGGTCGGCGAGGCGGGGCGGACGGGGCGCGACCACCTGGAGCTGGCGGGCGGGCTGATCGACATGGAGGCGGGGGCACGGCTGTCGGGGTCGCGGTTCGCGTACCTGAAGGGCGATCTGGTGATGCTGGAGCTGGCGCTGGTGGGGTGGGCGATGGTGCTGCTTCGGGGGCACGGGTTCGAGCCGGTGATTCCGCCGGTGCTGGTGCGTGAGCAGGCGCTCTTCGGGACTGGCTTCCTGCCGGACACCGAGCAGCAGATCTACCGGCTGGCAGACGACGATCTCTACCTGGTTGGGACGTCGGAGGTGGCGCTGGCTTCGCTACACGCGGGCGAGATCCTCGACGAGGAGACGCTGCCGCTGCGCTACGCGGGGTTCTCGTCGTGCTTTCGGCGGGAGGCGGGGGCGGCCGGGCGGGACACGCGGGGGATCTTCAGGGTCCACCAGTTCGACAAGCTCGAGATGTTCACGTTCACGCGACCGCAGGACGGACCGGCGGAGCACGAGCGGATCCTCGAGATCGAGGAGGAGATTCTCACGACCCTGGGCATCCCGTATCGGGTGGTGAACATCGCGGTCGACGACCTGGGGGCGTCGGCGGCCAAGAAGTACGACCTGGAGGCGTGGCTTCCGGGGCAGGGTGGGTACCGGGAGCTGACGTCGTGTTCGAACACGACGGACTACCAGGCGCGGCGGCTGGGGATCCGGATGCGCAGGACCGACGGAGGGCGGCCGGAGACGCTCCACACACTGAACGGGACGGCGATCGCGGTGGGTCGGACGATCATCGCGGTGCTGGAGAACGGGCAGGACGAACGGGGCGGGGTGGTGCTTCCGGAGGTCCTCCTCAAGTACGGGGCGCCTGCCCGGATCGACTCGATTTCAAGCTGATCCCGCATCTTGGGATGAAAGCTTGGAGGACGTTCTTCAATGCCGCCGGTGCGATCCCTACATTTTTGGCCAACACCAGCCGGGTCGGGCTGGTAGGCAAAGAGTCAAGGAGAGCCTGATGTCGGAATCCGAGGCGATCAAGGGGATCAGGGTCGAGAGCGACCCGGCCGAGCCGGATTGGCGGTTCCACCTGCTGGTGGAGGACGCAGTGGTCGGAGAGGGATATTTCGACGCGGACCGTGGCTGGGACGTGGGGGATCGGCCGCGGGGATGGATGGTCCGCTACCTGGAGGACGGGGTTCCGGCGGAGTTCTGCCGGGAGGAGCCGATCCGGCCGAGCGGGAAGGTGCTGACCTGGGGAGCGCGGGACGCGGCGGCGGCGGCGGCGGCGGAGATGGTCGTGGCCGATCGGCGGTCTGGGTCTCCGGGTCGGGTGGCGGCGGGGTTCGAGGCGCCGTGGCGGCTGCGCGAGGGGGAGCGGGAGACGGCGTCGGGGATGATCGTCTCGGCCAGGGGTGTCGGCCGGGCGATGGCTGGGGCTCGGCAGGTCTGAGTCTGCCGGATCCGGTCGCTGCCGATCCCGGGAGTGGGGATGGCGGCCTTAGTCAAAAGCTGCCGGCCGTGAACGAGGGATGGCGACTGTTACCAGCTTGGTGACTTGGCCCGACGGCGGTCGCACGGGGGCTGGGTTTCGCGACGGCCGGTGGAGTCACTGCTGGCCGCTTGGGACTGGGCAGAGGCTCAGGAGATCTAGCGAGGAGAGTGGGGATGCGGGTAGGCGGACTGGCATGTGTCGTTGCTGGTGGAATTGCCCTGGCGGTGCCGAGCCTGGCGTCGGGGGGACGATGATCGGGGAGTACGAGCAGAGCGGCGACAGGGCGTCAACAGCACGCAGGCGGGCATCCTGACACCGGGCGGCCCGGGCTACTCGGCAGGGGGAGTCAAGTTCGTGTCGGGGACGTCGAAGTCGTCGAGTCGCAGGACTCGGTGAACGTGGCGGTCGGGATCAACGCAACCTCCAGGGGATCGACAGCGCCCAGGGGGCGAAGAAGGGCCAGCAGCGAACAGGGTGAGAACTCGGACCAGCTGCTGGCGGGCGGGAAAAGCGGCGGAGTCCTCTTCACGGAGGCGACGGGCGGGGCGGCGAACCAGAACTCGACGAACGCGGAGATCTCGGCGCAGGTGATCCTGGGCTGAGCGAGCCGGCTGGTCGGTCAACCGAGGAGCGGGCCGGCCGGTCAATCGAAGACGGGGCCGGCCGGTCAGCCGAGGAGTGGGCCGGGCTGGACTGCTTCGGACGAGACGGACTCGGGGAACCTGGCGCAGGACAGATAGGGAAGGCCGAGGACGACGAGCCGGGGTCCGAAGCCGTCGGCGTTGTGACCGCACGTCTGGCTCGTCGGCGGGTGTTGGCGCTCGAGGCGGACGAGGTCGGGGGCGAGGAAGCCGACCGTCTGGGTACGGGCTCCGGGGGTCAGGAGCCCCTGGCCGTCGGAGATCGCGGCTGGTGCGAGCCCGGCACCGGCGGCGAGGATCGGAACGACGAGCGCGGCGAGCGCGGCTCGGCGGGAACGCGGGCGGGCTATCCGCGCGAGCAGGGGCGAGTCGGGCGTCGAGCTCACTGGGGTGGGACGCGGACGCGCGGGGCGGCGGGCGGCTGCGCCGGCTTCGCGGCGCTCGTAGGCCTGGAGGGGGACGAGGAAGTCGAGGAGGACGACGAGGTTGATCGCGATGAAGACGGCGCAGCCGATCGCGAGGGGCCGGTTCGGACCGCCGGCGATCAGGAAGATGTCGGCGTCGCGGACGAGGGCGGCGATCGCGACGGCGACGAGCGCCCAGAGGGCGACCTTGACGAGGGTTCGCTCGTTGCGGACTGCGTTCTTGCGGGTCGGCCGGAAGCGCTCGTGGGGCATGAAGGCCGAGAAGAGGCCGGCGATGTTCGAGAAGCAGGTCGCGAGCTGGCTGCCCTCGGTGTGGAGGGGATGGAAGGTTCCGCGGGCGTGCATCCAGACGGCGAACCAGTTGAGAGCGACGAAGAGGCTGGTGACTGCCATGAAGACGGCCGGTCGGCCGGTGAACGGGGCGGTCAGGGTGAGCGAGCAGGCGATCGGGAGGAGCTGTACGGCGAGCCGCTGGGTGCCCTGCTGGTGGCCGAGCATGCTCGAGATGTAGCTGACTCGCTGACCGATCGTGAGCCCGCGGGTCCGGAGGGGGGAATCCGACGAGCGGAGGAGGAGGCCCATCGATCCGGCGGCCCACCGGCGGCGCTGGTGATAGAGCTCGCGGAGGCTTTCGACCTCAAGGCCGGAGGCGAGGACCTCGGGGACGAAGATCGACTTCCAGCCGCGGGCGTGCATCCGGAGGGCGGTGTGGATGTCCTCGGTGGCCGTGGTCGTCGCGAAGCCGTCGACCGAGTCGATCGCCCGGCGGCGGAGGACGGCGCTGGTGCCGACGAAGAAGGCGGCGTTGGTGCGGTTCTTGGCCGGCTGGATGCACTTGTAGAACATGTCGTTCGCGCTCCAGTCGCCGCGGCGGGTCCGGCGGAAGAGGAAGGAGTCGTTGTGGTAGGCCTGGGGCGTCTGGACGACTGCGACCGACGGGTCGTCGAGGTAGCCGAGCGTGCGCTCGAGGAACTCCGGGCGGGGGGCGTGATCGGCGTCGAGGATCAGGAGGAACTCGGCGTCGGTGTGGCACAGGCCGAAGTTCAGGTTGCCGGCCTTGGCGTCGCGATTGTCCCGACGGGCGAGGTGGATCGCGCCGAGCCGGTCGGCGAGGACGGCGAGCTCGGGCCGGTCGCCGTCGTCGAGGACGAGGACGTCGCGGATGCCGTTGACGGCGAGGGCGCCGCGGATCGTCTGCTCGACGACGGAGACGGGCTCGCTGCGGGTCGTGATCACGGCGTCGACGATCCGGTCGAGGGAGGTCGGTCGGTGGACGGGGACGAGGATCGTCCGGGTCATCCAGAGGAAGGCGATGTTGGTGAGGGCGTCGCAGGAGATCACCGTGTACATGACGGGACCCGACCAGGCCGACCAGCGGACGGCGGCTGCGAGCCAGACGAGGTAGGCGACGGCGAGGGGGACGTAGACGAAGAGGACCCAGCGAACGCCGGGGCGGTCGGGGGGTGCGACGAAACCGACGCGCCACGGATCCTGGCGCTCCTGGCGGGCGGAGTGGGCGGTCAGGCCCGCGGGGGGGTCGGTCGTCTGGGCCGGGGTCACGGTCTGCTCGGCAGGGGTCGCGGCCGACTCGAGTGGGTCCGGGGCAGGCGGATCGGGTCCGTCTGCGGATGGCCCGGAACCGTCGACAAGCGCCACTCCACGGCCTCCGATGATACCGACGGGTCGGTCAGTAAACCTCGGGCACGAAGGTCTGGTCGGTGATCGGAGGCCGGATGTACTTGTCGTCGGTCTGTCGGGGGGGAAGTTCGAGCGGCGGGGGGATGACGTCTTCGTAGGGGATCATCGAAAGCAGGTGGGCGATGCAGTTGAGGCGGGCGCGTCGCTTGTCGTCGGCCTCGACGACGAACCAGGGGGCCTGCTTGATGTCGGTGTGGGCGAACATGGTGTCCTTGGCCCGGGAGTAGTCGACCCAGAGCTCGCGGGACTTGAGGTCCATGGGGCTGAGCTTCCACCGGCGCATGGGGTCGCTGACCCGGGCGCGGAAGCGGCGCTCCTGCTCGGCGTCGGAGACGGAGAACCAGTACTTGATGAGGATGATCCCCGAGCGGACGAGCATCCGCTCGAACTCGGGGCATGAGCGCATGAACTCGTTGTATTCGTCGTCGGTGCAGAAGCCCATCACGCGCTCGACGCCGGCCCGGTTGTACCAGGACCGGTCGAAGAGGACGACCTCGCCGGCGGCCGGGAGGTGGGCGACATATCGCTGGAAGTACCACTGGCTTCGCTCGCGCTCGGTCGGGGTGGCGAGGGCGGCGATCCGCCAGGCGCGGCTGGACGTCCGCTCGGTGATCCTCTTGATCGCCCCGCCCTTGCCGGCGGCGTCGCGTCCCTCGAAGATGACGACGACCTTGAGGCCTTTGAGCTTGACGTACTCCTGGAGGAGGACGAGCTCCCGCTGTAGCGTCTCGAGCTCCTTCTCGAAGGTCGCCCGGGTGAGCTTGGGCTTCTTGGGGGGCTGCTGGTCTTGGTCGGCCATGGTCCTCGGAGAGCATTCTCGCTTGAACGACCGTGGAATCAAAGGGACCAGTGGTACTGCGGCTCGACGATGGTCTGTGCGCGCCGGCGGAGAGCGGACGGAGGGGGAGGGATTCGAACCCTCGGACGACGTTGCCGCCGTCAACGGTTTTCAAGACCGCCGCATTCAACCGCTCTGCCACCCCTCCGGGTTCGCCGTGCATGCTAGGGACTCGGCCCGCCGGCAAATCACTCGGCGTCCGGGCGAGTCGGCGTCGACCGGGCGGAGACGGTCAGCCGGTGGGCGAGGGTCTAGACTGGCCGGCTCCGGAGAGGTGGCCGAGTGGCTGAAGGCACTCGCCTGCTAAGCGAGTATGGGGGTTAAACTCCATCGAGGGTTCGAATCCCTCCCTCTCCGCTGGCCGGGGTTCGGCCGCCGTTCGAGATGGTGTGTCTTGAGCTTGCGGGAGCCCGGCCGGTCAGGCGTGGACGGGCACCTCCTGCACGGACCAGCGGTTGCCGTCGGGGTCGCTGAAGTGGACGAACGACCCCCAGGGGAGGATTTCGACGTCGGTCACGTCGACCTTCGCGGCAGCGAGCTCGTCGTGGGCGGTCGTGATGTCGGCCACGACGACCTGAAGACCGCGGACCGAGCCCGGGTGGGCGTCGGTCAGTCCCCTGCCGATCGCGATCGAGCAGGCAGACCCGGGAGGCGTCAACTGGATGAAGCGGATCTCGTCGCTGACGACTTGGTCGACGTCGACCTTGAAGCCAGCCTGGTCTGCATAGAACGCCTTCGCCCGATCGACGTCCGAGACCGGGAGTACGACTAGCTCGAGCCTGCAATCCATGTTTGCCTCGTCCCCTGTTGTCAGTTTCTCTGCCGGCGGAGCCGGCCATAAGAATCAGGCTATGAGTCGATGCGGTCACCTACTGTCCGCAATTTTCTTTCCGCGCCACGCCCCCTCAGGAGAGGCTCCAACCGGCTGGCGGCGCCGTACGCCGCCGAGATCACAGGCTTCGAGTTCTCGAGTCGTCCAGTTCGCCGACCAGGGTTCGCGGGTGACCGACGGCGCTCGTGAGGCGCGTGCGACCACTCGGTGGAGATTCGGTCCCGGCAACCAGATTGCGCGGACGTTGTCGTCGGACCGCCTCAGCCGCCTGAGACCTTGCCGTGCCGACGCGGGCGGCGGGGGATCCAACGGCCCCGTATCCTTCGGTCCCTGCGCCCGTAGCTCAGCTGGATAGAGCGTCGGTCTACGGAACCGAAGGTCAGAGGTTCGAATCCTCTCGGGCGCGTTGGGAAAGCCCTGGTGGGCGCGTGAACGAGTCTGGATTCGATGTCGCGGATCCGGAGAGTGCTGCGACTTCGCGGTAGCGCACTCGCGGTGGATTCCGGCGGTCGCCTGTCGCGTCTGCGAGATTGCTCCGGATGGCGGGCGATCACGATCAACGTGCCGTGGCGGCCGCCGCCGCGGTCGCGGCCAAGTACGGGCTGGCGCACGACGAAGCCATCGTCCTCTGCTCGAGGAGCAACGTGCTGGTGCATCTGCATCCCGCGCCGGTCGTCGCTCGCGTGATGACCGGAACGGTGGCGCTCCACGACGATCCGTCAACGTGGCTGGCGCGCGAGATCTCGGTGCTCGAGTTCCTCGCGCCCTCCGACTTGGCCGTCGCTCCGAGCCCATTGATCGCACCGGGGCCACATCGCCACGACGGCCTGTGGATGACCTTTTCGGAGTGGATTCCCGACGTTCAGCCCGCAACCCACCTCGATGACCCTCACCGGCTCGGTCGAGCACTCCGGGATCTGCATGATGAGCTGCGACGCTTCGAGGGTGACCTGGGAACCCTGGCTGACCTCCGCGAAGACATCCACCGTCTCCATGGACAGCTTCGACCGGCCGACGCCCAGCAGGCCGACTCGATCTCCTCGCTTCGCGTGCGACTGGACGCGGTAGAGGAGGTCGTGTTCGAATCGACGCTTCCCACCCAGGCGCTCCACGGTGACGTATCGCTCAGCAACCTGCTCCGCACGTCGGAGCGACTCGTCTGGAACGACTTCGAGGACACCTTCCGTGGACCGGTTCACTGGGATCTGGCCAGTTGCGTCAGCAGCGTCCGGATCCGTGGCGCCAGCTCGAGCTTCGTCCGAGAAATGCTCGACGCCTATCGCTGGGACGATGAGCAGGAGCTGGCGCCTTTCATCGCTGCTCAGGACGTCTACGACGAGATCTGGCAGATGTACGACCGCCAACGGCGTCGTTACCACGAACTGCGGAGCACGCCAAGCCTTGAGCATCTCCAGGCCGCCCGGACAAGTCTGTGAGACTGAAAAGTCAGCCGACGCTGAGATCCGACCAGCAAGGAAGCTCGCTTCCGCTCCGTCGGCAAAGCAGTCGCGGTGGGGCGCAGCCAAGCGACGGTGCTGGGTCGGCCTGAGCAGGGACGCGGCGCTCCTTACCGAGGACCGCGTCAGTCGTCTGCGCGCCGGACGACATGCCGGCGGCTGACCTGCGCCGGAGCGACACACCCGAGGAGTGCCAGCGCGAGGCGGACCTCCTCGTGTAGAAGGGCGAGCACGTAGGCCACGCCCGGCTCGCCCTGTGCCGCCAGCCCCCAGACGATGGGCCGGCCGACCATCACCGCCTGCGCCCCCAGCGCCAACGCCTTGACGACGTCAGTACCCCGGCGGACTCCCCCGTCGAGGATCACCGGCACCGCCCCGCAGACCGCCTCGACGACCTCGGGTAGGGCGTCGAGCGACGCGAGCACGCCGTCGAGCTGACGTCCTCCGTGATTGGAGACGGCGACCGCCTCCGCCCCGCTCGCCACCGCGAGCCGGGCGTCCTCTGCGCCGAGGATCCCCTTGACGACGACCGGCAACCCCGCCTCGGCGACGAGGTCCTCGAGGTCCCGCCAGGTCAACGTCGGATCGAGCAGCGCGACCATCTCTGCCAGTGTCGCCGACCCCCGGCCTGAACTAGCCGACGTGAAGCTCGGGACCTCGACCTCGCCGGGAATTACGAAGCCCGAGCGGAGGTCGCGTTCCCGCCGGCCGGAGAACGGCATGTCGACAGTCAGGAGGATCGCTTCGAACCCGGTTTCCCGCGCCTGTTGCACCAGCGACCGGGTGATACCCCGGTCGCGGTAGCAGTACAGCTGGAACCAGCGCCTTCCGCCCGGGGAAGCCCGGGCGAGATCCGCTGGCGTGGTCGTCGCCAGCGTCGAGAGGCAGTAGATCGTGCCGGCCGCGGCGGCCGCCCGCGCAACCCCGCCCTCGCCGTCGGGGTGGGCCAACCGCAGGAAGGCGGTCGGCGCCACGAGTACGGGCATCGAGATTGGCCCTCCGAGCAGGGTGCTGGCCGGGCTCGCCGCGCCGACATCGACGAGCATCCGCGGCCGCAGCACCCACCGACCGAACGCGGCGATGTTGTCGGCGAGGGTCTGCTCGTCGCCGGCCCCGCCCGCGAAATAGCCGAAGGTCTGTGGATCGAGCGCGGCCTCGGCGAGACGCTCGTACTCGACGAGGTTGAGCGGCGGCACGGCCGACTCCCGGCTCAGTCGAGGTGCTCGTAGGCCGGGATCGTCAGGAAGTCGACCAGCTCGGGTGACAGGGCGACTCGCTCGAAGATATCCCGGGTCAAATCGGGGCGGCCGGCCTCCCAGGTCTCTTCGCCGACACGCTCGCGGATCTTGGCCGTCTCCTCGTCGATCACCTCCCGGACCAGCTCGCGGGTGATCGTCCGACCGTCCTCGAGGGTCTGGCCATGATGGACCCACTGCCAGATCTGGGTCCGCGAGATCTCGGCCGTGGCCGCATCCTCCATCAGGTTGTTGATCGCCGCCGCCCCGCGGCCGGCGAGCCAGAAGGACACGTACTGGAAGCCGACGCTGACATTGGTCCGCAGCCCGGCCTCGGTGATCTTCCCCGGGGTGGCGGCCAAGTCGAGCAGGTCCGCGGCGCCGACGAGCACCTCGGGTTGGCGCTCGACCTGGTTGTCCCGGCCGCCGAGACCGTGTTCGAACACCTCCCGCGCGACCCCGACCAGGTCGGGATGGGCCACCCAGGTGCCGTCGAAGCCCTGCGCGAGCTCGCGTTCCTTGTCGGCCCGCACCCCGTCCAGCGCTCGCTCGTTGGCCTGGGGGTCCTGACGCGAGGGGATCAGCGCGGCCATGCCGCCCATCGCGTGCGCGCCTCGCCGGTGGCACGTCGACGCCAACAGCTCGGCGTATGCGCGCATGAACGGGACGGTCATCGTCACATCGGTCCGGTCGGGCAGGACGTACTCGGGGCGCTCGGGAAAGCACTTGATCGCCGAAAAGATGTAGTCCCACCGTCCGGCGTTCAGGCCGGCCGAGTGCTCGCGCAGCTCGAAGAGGATCTCATCCATCTCGAAGGCTGCCGGGAGGGTCTCGATCAGGACGGTCGCCTTGATCGTCCCGCGCGAGATGCCCAAGCCGTCCTGGGCGAAGCAGAAGACTTCGTTCCAGAGGCGGGCCTCCAGATGGGACTCGAGCTTCGGCAGGTAGAAGTAGGGACCCGAGCCGCCGTCGACCAGACGCTGGGCGCAGTGGAAGAAGTAGAGGCCGAAGTCCATCAGCGCCCCGGCGATCGGCGCCCCGTCGATCTGGAGGTGACGCTCGGGCAGGTGCCAGCCGCGAGGGCGGACGAGGAGCGTGGCCGGTCGCGGGCCGAGTTCGTAATGGCTTCCGTCCGGGCTGTCGTAGGTGATCGTGCCGTCGACCGCGTCCCGCAGGCTGCGATGTCCCTCGACCATGTTCCGCCAGGTCGGCGCGTTCGCGTCCTCGAAGTCCGCCATGAACCCGTCGGCCCCGGAGTTCAGGGCGTTGATCGTCAGCTTCCGGTCGGTCGGGCCGGTGATCTCGACCCACCGCCGCTGGAGGTCCTCCGGCGGCGCAACCACGCGCCAGTCGCCCTCGCGGATGTCGCGCGTCTCGTCGAGGAAGTCCAACCGCCCGCCGTCGCGAAGGCCCGCCCGCCGTCTGGCCCGGGCCGCGAGGAGCGCGGTCCGCCGGGAATTGAAGCGGTGGTGGAGCTCGGCGAGGAAGGCCAACGCCTCGGGGGTGAGGATCTCCGCGAAGCCCGGCTCCGACGGACCGCGCAGCTCGACGCCGGGCGGGGTGATGGGTTCGTCGGCAGCCATCGTCAGGGCACCATCCACGAGAGGACGGAGCTTGATTGGAGCAGGACGAGCACCGCCATCGCCAGGACGAGCGCCACGCTCCACCCGATCACCTGCCGGAAAAGCTCGCCCTCCCGGCCGCCGAGCCCGACGGCCGCGGCCCCGATTGCGAGGTTCTGGGGCGAGACCATCTTCGCCAGGACACCGCCCGAGCTGTTGGCCGAAGCCAGCAGAACCGGCGAGAGATGCGCGTGCCGGGCAGCGGCGACCTGGAGGGCCCCGAACAGGGAGTTGCTCGATGTGTCAGAGCCGGTCACCGCCGTCCCGAACCACCCGATCAACGGCGAGAGCAATGCGAAGAGGCCGCCGGCTCCGGCCGCCCACGTCCCGAGGGTGATGGTCTGCCCCGAGAGGTTCATCACGTAGGCCAGTCCGAGGACCGCGCAGACGGTGACGATCGGCCAGAGCAGCAGCCGAATCGTTCTTCCGTAGACGGCGAGCGCCCGGGCCGGTCCGACTCGTAGCACGGCGGCCGCGCCGATTCCGGCGACGAGCAGCTCGGTCCCGGCGGCGGTCAGCCAGTTGAGCTTGAAGACAAGGCTGCTCGGCGGCTTGCCCGCCGCGCTCAGCACGTGCAGACCGGGCCAGGCGAATTTGTTGGTCACCGTTTCGAGCTGGCTGGCGATCGGGTGGAGGCTGCAGGCCCCGAGGACGACGACGATGATCGCGTACGGGGCGAAGGCCGCGACCATTTCGCCGCGTCGCAGCGGCGCGCCGCCATCGGCGCGGACTCGCCGTTCGAGCGCTGGGTCGTGCCCTTGGGCGCCGGCGACCGCCGGACGACCAGCAGCCACCGGTGTGGCGGGCGGGCGGGGGGACCAGACTTGGAGGAGCGTCATCAGGCATGCGGCCGAGCTCAGCGACGCCAGGATGTCGGTCAATTCCGGAGAGATGTAGTTCGAGGCGGCGAACTGGACACCGGCGAACACCGCCCCGGCAGATAGCGCGGCCGGCCACGCCTCGCGCACGCCGCGGCGCCCGTCGACGATCACGATCAATACGAGGGGAAGGAAGAGCGCGAGCACCGGGCACTGGCGTCCGACCATCGCGCTGAGGTCTTGCTTGGGGAGTCCGGTGACCTGGGCCAACGTGGTGATCGGAATCGCGATCGCCCCGAACGCCACCGGTGCCGTGTCAGCGACCAGCGCGACGGCGGCCGCCTTGATCGGCTGAAAGCCGAGGCCGACGAGCATCACCCCGCAGATCGCGACCGGCGTACCGAACCCGGCCAGCGCCTCGAGCAGGGCGCCGAAGCAGAACGCGATCATCACGACCTGCACCCGCTGGTCGTCGGAGACCGAGCTGAACGCCCGCCGGAGCACCGCGAAATGGCCGGTCTCCTCGGTCATCTTGTAGATCCAAAGGGCGTTGATGACGATCCACATGATCGGGAAGAGGCCGAACGCCGCGCCCTCGGCGGCGGCATCGGCGGCCTGACCCACAGGCATCCCATAGACCGCGACCGCCACGATCAAGCCGACGACAAGCGAGACAAGCGATGCCCACTGCGCCTTCAGCCCGACGGCGCCGAGCAGAACGAAGAGCGCCAGGAGCGGGAGGATGGCGAAGATCGACGAGACGCCGAGGGAATGCGACACCGGATCCAGGATCTGCTGGTACGTCTCGACCTCCCTTCCCTGCCGCGACCACACGTCCGGCAACCCTGGGAACCGGATTCCCGGAGCTTCGAGTGGCCAAACGGACTCCTGCCCGATCGCGGCCGGTCCGCTCGGCGCTCGGGATCACCCAGGCCCCCCGAAGCCGGCTGGGTCGAGGCGATCGGCGCATCGGCGTGCATGGCGAACGGTAGATTGCTGGACATGGCTCCCGGAGGTGACGGGCCGGCGGGGCTCATGGTTTGAGGCGACCTCCGTCGTCAATCGTCGTCGTCGGCCAGCGCGCGGGCGCCAGCCGTGGTCATCTCGACATCGGTGATCAGACGGGACCCACGCGACCGGGTGAACAGGGCGAAGGCCCAGCGCACGAGAACGACAAGACGATTCTGGAAGCCGATCAGGTACCAGAGGTGGACGACCAGCCAGGTCACCCAGGCAAACGGGCCGCTGAGCCGGATGAAATGGAGGTCGGCGACTGCCCGAGCCCGGCCGATCGTCGCGAGGTTGCCCTTGTCGCGGTAGTGGAAGGCCGGCGTCGGGCAACCGCGGAGACGGTCGGTGATCAGGCGGGCGGCGTAGCGGCCCTGCTGGATGGCCACCGGCGCGACCCCTGGGAGGGTGTTCACACGAGCGTGAGCCGGGTCCCGGACACGGACCATGTCACCGGCGACGATCACCTCCGGATGGCCGGGGAGTGTGAGGTTCGGTTCGACTGTGAGCCGACCCCCACTGTCGACCTCGGCGCCGGCGAGTTCGGCGAGCCGAGCTGCCAGATGGGATGCCCTGACGCCGGCCGCCCAGATCACGGTCGCGGCCTCGATTCGTTTGGTCGCTCCGTCGGATGCCCGGAGGAGCACCCCGTGTCGGTCGATGTCGATGACGGTCTGCCCAGTCATCGGCGTGACACCGAGTTGACGCAGCTGGCGGACGGCCTTCGCCGACAGCGAGGGCGGAAAGCTGCCGAGGAGCCGGTCGCTCGCCTCGACCAGGATCACTTGGGCATCCCTGGAATCGATCGACCGAAAATCCCGGCGGAGCGCGTGGCGGGCGAGCTCGCCGATCTGGCCGGCGATCTCCACGCCGGTCGGGCCGCCGCCGACGACGACGAAAGTCAGCTCGGCCTGCCGGGTTTCTTCGTGAGCGGAGGCTTCGGCCTTCTCGAAGGCTGCGAGGATCCGTGCGCGAGCGGCGATCGCACTCTCGAGGGACTTCACCTCCGGGGCGACTGCGGCCCAGTCGTCATGGCCGAAATACGAATAGGCAGATCCAGTGGCGACCACCAACGTGTCATAGGTGAGCGCTTCGGCGACCGGGACGCCGGCGACCGGCGCGAGGAGGAGACGGTGTTCGGTGAGGTCGAACCCGGTGACCCGGCCGAGGACGACACGGACGTTGGCTGCGGAGGCGAACAGGGAGCGCAGCGGATAGGCGATGTCTCCGGGCGCGAGGGCCCCAGTCGCCACCTGATAGGTGAGCGGTTGAAAAAGGTGAAAGTTGCGACGGTCGACGAGTGTGACATCGAGATCGGTACCTCGCAGCTGCTTTGCGACATTGACACCCGCGAAGCCGCCGCCGACGATGACCACATGGTGGCGGGCTTGTCCTGCTTGGTCGGTGATGGTCATCGCGCTTTAGCGGGGGCTGATGTGATCGAGGTTCCAATGACGCCCGACGCTCCCGAGCCAGCGTTCGTCGCCCGTGGGGACGAGCGCGAACCTGCTGACCGTCCGCTGGCCGCCGACCTGGTCAGAGTAGAGCAGGTCAACCGAGACGGGCCGCCGCTCCCTCCGGGCAGCGGATATCGCCGGGCCGTCCTTGTCGTCGGCATCGCGGATCGCGCCCTGCCAGAGACCGACGTCGCCCGGAGCGATGTAGATGTCGCGCGTCTGGCGGCGGAAATCGTCGGGCTCGGGATGGGGCACATCGCCGAGTACCTGCCTGCCCCAGGGGTACCAGCCCTGCAGGACGGCGAGACCGGCGCCGACGTTCCGCAGGGCGAGCACGAGATAGACGACGCCGTCGCGTTCGTCGACCGCCGCCTGACTTCCCTCGACGCGGACCCAGTGGCCGTCGGCGAACATGATCTTCTGCGGGGCGTCGTCAAGGCGGGCGTGGACGAGAACGGGCCGTCGCTGCTCCTGCAGCGCCTGCTCGGCAACCCGTGCTGAGCGGTTCGACGAACGGACGGCCGAGAACGTTGCAAGCGCGAGGACGAGAGTCCCGCCAGCCGTTGCGAGGGAGGAGATCGTCGCCCAGTCGGTCATCGGCGAACGGTCTCACGGTGACTCACATGCGACCGGCTCGGGCACATTGGCGCCCGAGCCGGATGAACACCGACTTGACTCAAAGTCGGCTTGGCGATTGGGTCATCGCCCGCGCCTTCCCACCGTGGCGGGGCCGGTCGGCCACGCGCCGCGGAGCCGGCTGTCTAGAGCCGTCCGCGCCGGCTGTAGCCGTAGCCGCCGCCTGTGAGGAACAGCACAATGAGGATGATGAGGAGGATCGTGAGCATGTCGATGTTCCCTTCGCGGTTGGCTTTATCGTTCGCTGCTGTGCGGACTACCCGCCAGGTCGCGATCTCACTCAAGACGTCAGGTCAGGTTGACGCCCTCGAAGCGCGCGAGATCGATGGAGTCGTCCGTGAGCTCCCGAGAAATGCCAGCTGGAAGCGCCGAAAAGGGGTCGACGACGACCGTGAGACCGGAGCTCTGACGACGAGCGGTCCAGGTTCCGACCGCGAGGCCGTCAACGCAGGCCACCGCGCGAAGGACGCCGCCGCCGGGGTGAACGCGCTTGTCGTGCGCGGGTGCGACGGCGAAGCCGCGGTCCTCCCAGCCAAGGAGATAGGGGTCGTAGGAGGGGAGCAGCACCGGGCCGAGCGGGGCGTCGACCGGTGGGAAGTCGCGGAGAATCAGGAGATCTCCCTGGAGCTGGACGAGCTCGTTGGCGATCAGCTCGAGGCCGCGGCGGGCATCCCGCAGGCGGAGGCCGGCCCACCGGGCGAGGTCCCTGTCGCGAGCCGGGCCGTGTCCCCTCAGGTAGCGACGGGCGAGCTCGCCGAGGGCCGCGTCGCGCGCTTCGCCGTCGAGGTGCGCGGCCGGTCGGGCGCCGAGCCAGTCGTCGGTCAGCGCGAACGAATCGTGGTCGACGCTGGTCGCGGCAGGGATCAGGATGCCGCGGAGGGCGGTGAGCATGATCATGTGCACGATCGCCTGACCCGCCGCCCGTATGTCAGCGGCCGCGACGCGGTCGGCCAGCACGCTCCGGGTCAGTGGTCCGTCGGCGGCGAGGCTCCGCTCGATGATCTGGACTCCGCGTTGGATCTCGCTGGGCGTTAGTCCTTCCTGGGCCAGCCGATGGAGGCTGTGAGCGTGGCGCGCGGGAGCGGTCAGACCGAGCAGCCAGGCGTAGTCCTCGACGCAGACCATGTGGAGCGTCCCGCGGGCGAGCCACCCGACGACGAGGCCTCGCGTGAGTGAGAGCTCGCGGTCGAGATCGTTCGCGAGCAGGGCGGTGGTCCGCGATCGAACCGCAAGCCGAGCGGAGCGGGGATCCTGGGCCTGGACGGCCAGGAGGTGGGCGACCACGTCGGCCGGCGGTTGGTCGGGCGGTCGGTGTAGGAGCTGCGAGTGGGCTCGATGGCGGCGAAGACCGTCCGAATCGGCGGGTGGATGGGGACGTCCGCCGGGACTCATCTGGTCGGGAGCGGGCGGCCGGAGCCTCTACGATGTGTCGGCATGTCACCGATCTGGATCTGGATGCAGGGAGCGATCGTGGTCTGCGTCCTAGCCGCGATGGTGATCGCCATCGTCAAGCTCAGCTGAGCCGTCTCAACCGATTCGACCGTCGCGATCGGTACCGGCAGGAGCGGCCTTGTCCGGGGTAAGGCGGGGCGATCGTCGCCAGGGCGGCCGGCGAGCGGGTCTGGGAGCGAGCAGGCAATCCGGGATGGGGGGGATCGTCCCGCCTGTGAGGATCGCGTCCGGGATGGTCTGGGTGAGCAGCTCCACGTGGGCGCCGAGCCCCGACTGCTCCATCGCCTCGGCGATTCCGGGCGGCCGGCGGACGGAGTCGTGGGCGTCGGAAGCTACGTTGTGAACCAGGCCGTTCTCGGCCATCCAGAGCACGAAGCGCTGGACGTCCCGGCCGAACTGGCCGATCAGGGAGCCGGCGGTGACCGAGGAGAGCATCTCCTGGTCGTGGACGAGCGTTTCGAGGACGTCTGGGCGGCGGTGGAACCCCGGGCATCGCTCCGGGTGGGCGAGAATCAGGCGGTGGCCGCGTCGCTGGAGGGCTGCAAGTACGCCGGGAAGTGCCTCCACGGGAGTCTTGAACGGACTCTCGATCAGCAGCCACTCGCCGCCGTCGAGTCGCAGGTCGTCGAGGGCCTCGATTCCGATATCGGCGATCTGGGGAATCGCGATCTCGGCGCCCGGGCGGACGTCCAGCGTGACCCCCTCGACAAGGAGTTGCGACTTTACGGCTGCGACCCCGGCGGCGATCGAACCAGCGTCGTTCTGGTAGCGGGGGCTGACGTGGGGGGTGGCGACCATCGTCGTCGTACCGGCGCCGGCGGCGGCCCGGATCAACGCGACGGCCTCCTCGATCGTGGCAGGACCGTCGTCGATTCCGGGGAGGATGTGGCAATGGAGATCGATCATCTCGGTAAGCCTACGGCGGGCGCTGGGGCCATCGCGAGTCAGAGGGGCCGGGACTATGATGCGACGAGTCCGCGGAGAGCCCTCGCGGACGGGAAGGACGTATGTTCAGCTCGATCGTTGTCGGTACCGACGGATCCGAAACGGCCCGGGAAGCCGTCAGTCAGGCGGTGGAGCTCGCGCGGCGGCTCGACGCGTCGCTGCATGTGGTCTCGGCGTATGAGCCGGGCGCCGGACAGGCGATCACCGACGAGACTACGAGTGCAACCGATCCGGATCGGCAGTGGGCGATCAAGCTTCGGGAAGAGGTCGACGCGACGCTCGACGAGGCTGCGGCGATCGCCGTCGAGGCTGGGGTCACCGTGGCTGTCTACGCGCGGCAGGGGGACGCGGCGGATGCGATCCTCGATGTGGCCGAGGAGCGGGGTGCGGACCTCGTGATCATCGGCAACAAGGGGATGACCGGGGCCAAGCGGTTTCTCTTGGGTTCGGTGCCCAACAAGGTCTCCCACTACGCGCCGTGCGCGGTGATGATCATCAGGACGCGCTGATCGGCAGCCCCACGCCTCCCGCGACGGCGCGCGATCCCTCCCAAGCCGCCAACCGTGCTCTCGCAATACTCCGCATTTGACACCTTCAGCATCTACTTGACGGTTAATGTAAGCGTCAGGATGAGCTCGAGCTCGAGCTCGACGCCACGCCGGTGGGGTACGGCCCGGATAGGGATCCAGTGACGGCCCCGGGGCCGCCGGGCCGGGTCGCGGCGCCGGCGTCCAGGAGGCCCGCGCCGAAGCGGTTGGGGTCAGGGGATGGCCCGAGCGCCCGGGCGGTTGCCTTGAGCCGCGAGACGATTGCGTCGGGCGTCGGGTGAGGCCCGAGGACGCCGCTGGCGATCACGAGGGCGGCGGCGGCCGACACGTGGGGGACCGCCATCGAGGTTCCCTCATAGCCCGCGGGGAGGCCGAACCTCCGGGGTGAGCCGTCGATCAGCGTCTCCTGGAAGATGTCCGGCCGCCCGGGAGTGTCGGGCGTGCAGGTGGGGTCCTCGGCCTGCGTCGCGAGCCGGGCGTCCGCTCCGCCGCCGGGCGCGAGGATGTCGAGGCCGGTGCCGTGATTGGAGAAGTCGGCCGGACAGCCGTGCTCGGTGCTGGCACCGACCGCCACGACATATGGGGCCCGGGCGGGGTAGGCGATCCGGGACGTACCCTCGTTGCCGGCCGCGCTCACGACAAGAACCCCGTGGGCGTGGGCGAAGCGAAGGGCTGCGGCGAGGTCGGGCACCGCTAGTGCGGTGACGTCACGTGTGAACTCGAGGCTCATGTTGATGATCTGAGCGTGGTGGAGGACGGCGA
The DNA here is from genome assembly GCA_034664295.1 of Solirubrobacteraceae bacterium. Taxonomy (GTDB): domain Bacteria; phylum Actinomycetota; class Thermoleophilia; order Solirubrobacterales; family Solirubrobacteraceae; genus Palsa-513. Next base: position 20,362 of record JAXDHV010000080.1, read on the forward strand.
AACGGACGCCGCGGGCGATCACCGATGCGTCTCCGTCGCCGAGGCCGTCGAGCACCCGGACGGGCATGATGCGGACACCGTAGGCCAAGCCGGTGACTCCGATTCCGTTGTTGGTCTCCTCGGCGATCGTCCCGGCGACCTGCGTGCCGTGGCCGTTGTCGTCGTTCGGGAACGGTGAGTTGGCGACGAAGTCGTAGCCGCGGACGAACTGTGCGGCAGTGAAGTCCGGGGACCGGTGAAAGCGGCCACGATCGGCGTAGGCGACGCCGGTGTCGAGCACGGCCACGATCACGCCTCGGCCGCCGGGATGTCCGGCGGCGATCAGATTGCTCCAGGCCTCGGGAGCGTTGACGCCGAACGGGCCGGCAAAGTTCCACTGGAGCTGCTGCCAGCCGGCGGGACCGTGTCGGGCGGGGTCATTTGGGATGAAGGGCGAGACGGTCGGACCGGGCACCGGGACGGCGACCGGACCGGGGGGGGAGGTCGGAAAGACCGCGGCGTGGGCGATCGGTGGGTGAGACCTGCTGATCTGGTCGGTTGCGGCCAGGAGGGGCGGAGAGGTCGGACCCGAGCCGTTGACGCCGACGACCCGTAACCCGGGCGAGATCGATCGGGCCGGGGCGATCGAGGCCGCGGTGAGGCTGAGCGCGAGGGCGGTCGCGCCGGTCGGCAGGAGTCGTCTGAAAACGCGAGAAATGGTGGTCGAGGGTGCCATCGGTGATTTCCGACGGCTGGCCGGCGGGAACTCCTGGGGAGAGTAATGATGCACGTCTGACGTTCGGAGGCAATCTGGACGTCCGGCCGCTGCGATGACCGACCACTTCTTTCCCCTCGATGAGCACTTCATGAAGCTGGCCCTGCGCGAGGCCCAGCGCGCACTCGACCACGGCGACGTCCCGGTCGGTGCGGTGGTGGTCTGCGAAGGCGAGGTGATCGGCGCGGCTTGCAACGAGCGGGAGCGCCGGCAGGATCCGACGGCCCATGCCGAGACGCTGGCCTTGCGCGAGGCAAGCCTTGGACTGGGGAGCTGGCGTCTCTTGAACTGCGTGCTCTACGTCACGCTGGAGCCGTGCGCGATGTGTGCCGGAGCGATCGTGCTGGCCCGGGTTCCGCGGGTCGTCTACGGGACGGCAGACCCCAAGGCGGGCGCGGCCGGCAGCGTGCTCGACATCCTGGGCGAGCCCCGCCTCAACCATCGGCCGGAGGTCGGAGGCGGGCTGCTGGCCGAAGAGTGCGCGGACCTGCTGCGGGCGTTCTTTCGAGAGCGCCGGTGAGCCCAGACGGGACGTCCCGACGGGACACCGGACGGTCGGGCGGCCGAAGCACCCCGTAGGGGAGCGAGGCGGCGGTCGGGGCACGGATCATCTAGCCTGAACTCCGATTGCTGGAGGGGTGGCAGAGCGGTTGAATGCGGCGGTCTCGAAAACCGTTTCGGGTCTTATAGGTCCGACGAGGGTTCGAATCCCTCCCCCTCCGCTCGACGATCGGCTCTGTCCGAGGACAGACGCGCTCTCGTGATCTGATTGCCTTCAAGCTGAAGTAGAGCCTGAGGATGCGATCCGACCTCTGCGACTGCCAACGGCGCGCGGGCGGTGGTCTCCTGGGAAGAGGCGGCACCAGTCACAACCGGCGGGCACCGGAAGGTCGCGTGTGTGAAAAGCGGGGAGGAATGCCGGGCTGCCAGCGGGCGGGGAGGGGCCGGGTGGTCGAGTGGTAGTTTTGACGGGGTGAAGCTGGCTCCACCGCGTCCGCTGGACGGCCCGACCCCCAAGTCAAGCGCGGCGAGGGCCTCGAGCGTCGCGCTCCCGCCGTCGGTCGTGCGGCGGGGGGGATTCGGCGGTCGACGGGCGCAGGCGGCTCGTCGGGCGTTGCGCGGATTGGCGATCCTCTTCGGCCTGGCAGGCGTCCTGGCGCTGAGCGACGGGGTGGTGACACTCGTCTGGCAGGAGCCGGTCTCCGGGCTCCTCGCGCACTTCTCGCAGTCCCAGCTGGCCAAGAGCCTGAAGGCGCTCGAGCGTCAGCGGCCGACGGCTGCCGACACAGAGGCGTTGAACGGGCTGCCGACCGATCAGCAGCGGATGGCGTACTTCGCGCGGAACCTTCAGCAGACGGCACGCCCGGCGCAAGCCGTCGGGACGATTCTGATTCCCCGGATCGGAGCGAACTTCGTGGTTGTCGCGGGAACCGCCGCGGCCTCGCTTCAGAAGGGTCCGGGCATCTACTCGGGCACGTCGGTCCCGGGCCTCCCGGGAACGGTCGGGATCGCCGGTCACCGAACGACCTATCTCGCGCCGTTCCGGCGGATCAACGAGCTGACGAGCGGCGACCTGATCACGCTCCAGATGCCGTACGGCGTGTTCACCTACACCGTGACCGGCCACGAGATCGTCGCACCGAACGACATCAGCGTGCTGCGCCCGACCGGCTACGCCCAAGTGGTGCTGACGGCGTGCAATCCGCTGTACAGCGCGTCACAGCGGCTCGCCGTCTTCGCGCGACTGACGTCGAGCGTGCCCAGCGGCTTGGCCCTCAGCACGTTGATTCCGCAGACTCCGGGCGTCGTCACGCCGGGCGTCGTCCGGCCGGCGATCAACCCGGGGGCCTTCGTCCCGTCCGTGCTGGGAGCGGCGCTTGCGACCGGGATCGCCCCGTACGCCTCGTTGAGCGGCCCGCTCCCGAAGGGTCAGACAGACGCGATCATCGTCGGGCCGGTTACGGCGGCAGGCGTGAGGGCACTCGGAAAGGCGGCCGGTCCGGCGCCGAAGCCGAAGACTCCGGCAGCGAGCCCGCGGCCGACACCGGGAGCCGTTGCGCCGGCCATCACGACTGCGCCGGCGGTCAGAAGGCCGGCCGTCACGTCGCCGACCTACATCGCTCCGCGGCAACCGATCGGGATCTCGCTGCCCGTCCGCCCCCGGCAGCCGGTGACTCCGGTCAGGTCGCCGGCGAGCGCGCCCCGGACGCCTTCGAACAACACGGCGACCAGCCCGTCGAGCAAGCCGACGACGAATCCGTCGTCGAGCACGACAACGCCCTCGACCGGGCAAACCCAGACGCGGGTTCAGGGGCAGCCGGGCGGACCGGCGCCGATCATCGGCACGAGCGGCGGTTGACGCCGACGTCGACTGCAACGTCTGCGCCGGTGGCGCGGAGGTCGACTGACCGGCAGGTCAGCGGCCGATCCGGAGGACGCAGCGGTCGGCGAGAAGGGCTCGCGGCGTCGGTCGTCGAGAGGGCATGCGACGTCGGTCGGCGAGGAGGGCGCGGGGACGTCGGCGAAAAGGGCGCGCAGCTTCGCTATGCGAGAAAGGTTCGGCGTTCGCTTCGCGAGGAGGACCAACCCGGCGCGGAAGAGGCAGTCGTGAAGCGGCAGGACGCGCCAGGACCCGGGAGGGATTCCGCGGGGCGTCGCGGCGGCTCGCGGGAGGTAGGGATAGCGCCGCGCGGCGCTCGGCGGATGGGAGGCGGGTCGATGCGTGGACGTCAATGCGGTCCGTCGGACTCACCGGGAGTCCTCGCAACGGTCCGTCGGGCTCGTCGGGAGTCCTCGCAACGGTCCGTCGGGCTCGTCGGGAGTCCTCGCAACGGTCCGTCGGGCTCATCGGGAGTCCTCGCAACGGTCCGTCGGGCACATCGGGAGTCCTCGCAACGGTCCGTCGGGCTCATCGGGAGTCCTCG
>JAXDHV010000098.1:0-3445 GCA_034664295.1 Solirubrobacteraceae bacterium
GTAGTGCTCGCGCAGGATCGCGACGATGCGCGTCGAGATCGCCGCCAACAACCGTCCGCCTGAAAGGGGCTCCACGCGCTGGTTCTCCGGTCAGAGGCCGCCGACCCCGCGATACGGGTCAGCGCCCAGTGTTGCTCGACCCGAAGCATACGCTCAGGACTCGCGTCTGAGCCGGCCGCCTGGGCGCGTGGTTGGACTCGGTGGGGTGGTAGGCTCAAGCAGCGATTCGGTGCCGCGACTCACGCGTCCGGGACCAGGTTGCCTCGAAGGAAGGACGGAACGAACGCCCGGTCACCCGCTGGCCTCGCGTTCTGGTCGTTTCAAGCTCAGCGCTGACCTCAACCGAGGGGCCCGGTTTGTTACGCCCGCACCGATCGATCCCGTCCTCCGCCGCCGTCACGAGCGTGACGTGCCTGCCTGCGCGCGTCCAGCTCGCCGATCGAGTCTGTCCGCATTGCCGTTTCGCCTTCACCCCGCGGCCGTCATTCATGACTCTCGACCACTGCCCGCGGTGCCTGGCTCACCGCCATGTCGCGCAACCGCTTCAGAGCATCGCGCACGAGACCTTCGGCTTCGGTCTCGCCGACGACGACGTCCGCGCCGGTGAGTCGCTCGCGGCCACGGTTGGGGAAACCGCCGCCGCCGGGCGCGACTCGTCCCCGTCGTGAGCAATCGACACACCCGGATTCGGGCGATGGTCGCTCGGCACGACCAGCGCCGGCTCGAAAGCCACGACGCCCTCGCGGACATCCCCGGCACCGCCTCGACCCAGCGACGCCTCGGCCTCGAAGAGAACGCGGCAGGCGCCCGCGAGCGTCTCGCCGCCGCCCACGCCCGGCGACGGAGGGTGGGCAATGCCTGACCGGGCGCTCAGGCATCCATCAGCGCCTCGCGTGACCCCGGCGCGCGTCGTCGGGGACGGACTTCACCGCTGCGCCTCGTGCGATCGACACGCGCGCGGGCCCAGCGCCTCCGGCACGCGGTGCGAGTTCTGCGGCGGCGGCCTGCACCCCGTGTGGGGCCTCGGCCAACTCGTGCCGCATCGCGGCGACCTCCGCGTGGTCCCCGCTCGTGGCGGCACGAACGTCAGTCGGTGACTCAGCCCGTCATCGAGATGCACGGGCTGACCAAGGACTACGGCCGCGGCAATGGCGTGTTCGACCTCGATCTCGAGATTCGCGCCGGCGAGATCTTCGGGTTCCTGGGTCCCAACGGGTCGGGCAAGACGACCAGCATGCGCATGCTCGTCGGTCTGAGCAGGCCGAGCGCGGGCGGCGCGCAGGTGCTCGGCTTCGACATCCTGCGCGAGAGCCTCGAACTTCGCCGCCGTGTCGGCTTCCTGGCCGGCGACTTCGGCATGTACCCCAAGCTCACCGGCGCCGCGATGCTCGCCTACCTGGCCCGCATCCACGGCGGCGTCGACCGAACTCGGATCACCTCCCTCGCTGCGCGGTTCGATGCTCAGCTCGACCGCCCGTTGAGGGACCTGTCGACCGGCAACCGGCAGAAGATCGGGCTGATCCAAGCCTTCATGCACGAGCCAGAGCTCCTGATCCTCGACGAGCCGATCGCCGGCCTCGACCCGCTCGTCCAGAAGCACTTCCACGAACTGCTGGGCGAGGTCCGCGCGGAGGGACGCACCGTGTTCCTGTCTTCGCACACGCTCTCCGAGGTCGACCGCGTCGCCGACCGGATCGCCATCCTCCGGGCGGGCCGCCTCGTCGTGGTCGACACGCTCGAGCACCTGCGCTCGATCGCCGTCCGGCGCCTGGACATCGAATTCGCGTCGCTCCCGTCGATCGAGCCCTTCAAGGCGCTCCCGGGCGTGCGCGAAGTCGACGCGACCGGCGACACCGTCCACGTCGCGTTCGAGGGGTCCGCCGACGCCCTGATCAAGGCGGCGGCCCGGCACGAGGTCGTCGAGATCCGCAGCCGCGAGGACGATCTCGAAGACATCTTCCTCAGCTACTTCCGGGACAGGCAGGCATGACCCACGCGGCGCTCGAGATGGAGCTGCGGCTGCGCTCCCGCGTCGTCATGGTGGCGGCAGCCTCGATCATCGCCATGTGCCTCACGGTGGGGGCGCTGTTCCCGGCGCTGGGACACACGTTCGGCAAGCTCAACCTCCCGAAGGGCGTCGCCGACCTCCTCGGCGGAGCCAACTACGCGACCCTGTCGGGCTGGCTCAAGAGCGAGATCGTGAGCATCCTCGGCCCCGTGATCGTCGCCGGCCTCGCCATCACGAGCGCGGCCGCCACCACAGCCGGCGAGGAGCAGGACCGAATAACGGCGCTTCTGCTGGCCCACCCGGTCCCGCGCTGGGGCCTGCTGCTCGCCAAGGCTGCCGGAATCGGTGCCGCCACCACGTTGCTCGGGATCGCCACCTTCGCCGGCCTCCTCGGCGGGGTCGCCGTCGGGGGCGGGGGCATCAGCGCCGGCGACATCGCCGCGCAGGCGGTGCACCTCGTGTTCCTCGCTCTCGCCCTCGGCGCGCTCGCTCTCGCCATCGGTGCCGCGACCGGAGAGCGCACGCTCGCCTCCGCCGGGGCCGCCGCCGCCGCCGGACTGATGTTCCTCGTCAACGGGTTCGCTCCTGCCGTCCAAGCGATCGCGTGGTTGAAGTACCTCACGGTGTTCCACTACTACGCCGGGCACGATCCACTGACCCGCGGAGTCAACCTCGGCGACCTGATCGTGCTCGGCGCCCTGACGGCGGCGCTCGTCGCGCTCGCCGTCATCGGTTTCCAACGTCGCGACATACGCGCCTGAGCAGGAGGCTGCCGGGCGGCGATCCCCGCGCGGCCGGGCCCGGCCGCGCGATCGCCGCATCGGTCCCGGGCCCTTGTCGTACTGCTACGCTCGTCAAGAGCGATTCGGCCCTACGGCTCCCAGAGCCCAGGACCCGGTTGCTGTGCATGAAGGACGGAACGAACGCCCGGTCGCACGCTGGCTGCGCGTTCTGGTCGTTGCAAGCTCGGTTGACCTCATGAGAGGGCCCAAGGTTTGCCACGCCCGACACCACCGATCCCTACTGCACCTCCCGGCTCGCGCTCCGGCCGACGGCTTGACCGAGCAGCGGCCGCGAAGTTCGACGGCAGACAGCCATCGCTCCTCGTGCCCCTGGGCCAGGCGGCAGCGAATGTCCGGCACATCACTCAGGATGCCGGCCCTTGTGCGGCCGGCAGAAAGGCAGCGACATGGTCATCGGCTATGTGATCGGCGGACTCGCGCTCGTCGTGCTCGCGGGCTTGGCGTCGTCGATTCGGATTCTCAAGCAGTACGAGCGCGCCGTGATGTTTCGGCTCGGTCGCGTCAAGGAGGACGCGCGCGGCCCGGGGTTGATCGTCTTCATCCCGCTCGTCGATCGCGTTCATCGCGTGTCGCTGCGGATCGTCACGATGCCGATCCAGTCACAGGGGATCATCACCCGCGACAACGTCAGCGT
>JAXDHV010000018.1:0-2597 GCA_034664295.1 Solirubrobacteraceae bacterium
GACGGAACGCACGCTCGCTGCCCGGCGGCACCCCACCTCAGCCCGCGTCAGACCGCCTGCTCCAACCGCGCGACGACCTGGTGCAGATCCGCCATCACCCGCTCGCGCTCCCGCGCCAGCGGTGTGATCGCCGAGCCCGCGGCACGGGCGCGGAGCTTGGCACGGTCGACGCGCTCGAGCTCCAACATCAGCCGAGCGTGCTCCAGGCGCTCGGGCGACGGCGGCCGGCGATCGGGGCCACGTCCGGCCATCTCGCCGGCGCGCCTGACCAGTTCGGCGACGACGAGCGCTAGCGGCTCGTCGCCGGCCGGCAGCTCGGCGGTCGGCGTCCGCGTACGGCCGCGAAGATGTGCGGCTGCCCGACGCAGCCACTCCGAGGTCAGCAATTCGTCGATGTCGGGTGCACTCAGCGCGCGCTCGCCCTCCTCGGGGAGCGCGAGGCAGAGCGCCAGGAACACCTGCTCGCCCTTCGGTGCGCCATCCATCGGTCGGCCGGCGGCCGAACCGGGGCCGTTCGCATCGAGTCCCGGATCTCCGCTCCCCCCCGCGCGGCCGGCCGGGCCGCCCACGCCGGTGCCCAGCAGGGTCGGCTCACGTGACCCGGCTTGATCTAGGGCGCTCGCCAGCCGCGCGGGCCCGAGCTCGAGCGCCCCGGACACCCGCCGCATCAGCTCGTCGCGCAGCGCGCTCGGCCCCAGCCCCGACAGCACCGGCGCCAGCTCGGCCAGCGCCCGGTCACGTCCCTCGGCGCTGGCGGTGTCACCGTCGGCGAGGATCCGGTCGACCTCGAACTGCACGAATGGAACCGATCGCTCGATCCGGGCCCGAACCCCCTCGGCACCGTCGGCGGCGACCAGATCCGCCGGGTCGGAGCCTTCGGGGAGACCGACCACGCGGAGCTCCAGGCGACCACGAGCCGCCTGGGCCGCCTTCAGCATCGCCTGGCGTCCGGCGTTGTCGGCGTCCAGGCACAACACGCCGGTCCCGGCGATCTTCGCCAGCGTCTCCACCTGCTCGTTGGTCAGCGACGTGCCCATAATCCCGACCGCGTTGCGGATCCCGGCCTGGTGCAGGGCGAGCACGTCCGTGTAGCCCTCGGCCAGGATCATCCGTCCAGCCTTGGCGGCCGGCCCGCGGGCCAGATGGACCCCGAACAGCACCTCGCGCTTGTGGTACAGCGTGCCGTCGGCGGTGTTGACGTACTTCGGTCGCGGCCGTCCATCAGGAGCCGGATCGTCACGTAGGCGCCGGGCACCGAAGCCGCGGATCCGTCCGCGTTCATCGGCGGCGGGGAACATGATCTGCCCGCGGAACTGGTCGTACACGGTCCCAGCCCGCCGGCGGGAGCGGACCGCGAGCCCGACGTCGAGCAGCTCTTGCTCGCTGAAGCCGGCCTTGCGGGAGATGACGATGATCCGATCCCAGCTGTTGCCGGGCGAGAAGCCGACCCGGAACTCGCGCAGCACCTCCTCGGCGAGACCACGACCATGCAGATACTCCCGGGCCTCGGTCGCCTCGGCCGACTCCCAGAGATACCTCGCGTAGAAGGTCGCGGTCCGGTCCAGTAGACCGGTCAGCCGCGTGAAGCGCTCGCGGCGGGCGGCGGCCTCGGGGTTCTCGTCACGCGTCTCCAGCGTGACGCCGAACCGCGACGCCAATGACTCGAGCGCTCCGACGAAGTCGACCCCCTCCTTCTCCATCACGAACTTGAACGCGTCGCCGGACTCCTGGCAGCCGAAGCAGTGATACAGCCGCTCGTCGGGGCTGACGTGAAACGAATCGGTCCGCTCGTCGTGAAACGGGCAGTTGCCGAAGTAGCTGTTGACCCCCTTTCGATGCAGTTCGATGCCGTGGTCGGACATCAGCCTGACCATGTCGACCGCCTCGAACACGCGGTCGCGTGAGTCGTCGGCGTACCGCGTCATGGGTCGAACGCCGCCGGCACCGACAGCTCCTCGAACGCGCGAATGCAGAAACGGTCGGTCATCCCGGCGATGTAATCGGTCACCCGCATCGATAACTCGCCGTCGGGGATCGAGGCCGGGATCTCCCCTGGATGGGAGCAGTAATGCGAGAACAGCAGGCCGATCACGAGATCGATCTTGACGTGCTCGCGGGTTGCCACCGGACCCAGATAGACGCGCTCGAACATGAACTCGCGCAGCGCCGACATCGCCGTGCCGACCGCCTGCCCCTGAACGATGTCGCCGGCCAGCATCGAGTGCTCGACCAGATCGTGCACGAGCCGGTCGATTCGTTTCTCGCCGGTTTCGCCGAGGATTGCAATCGGTTCGGCCGGGAGGTCGGCGGGCGCCAGCACCCCAGCACGGAGGGCGTCGTCGATGTCATGGTTGATGTAGGCAACCCGATCGACCAGCCGCACGATCCGGCCCTCCAAGGTCGCCGGCTCGGCCGCCCGACCTGAGTGGCTGACGATCCCGTCGCGAACGGGCTGCGTCAAATTCAGCCCGCGCCCGTCGCGCTCGAGCGAGTCGACCACTCGCAGCGACTGTTCATAGTGACGAAAGCCGGTCCCGAACCGCTCCTGGAGGCAGCCGTCAAGCGCCGCCTCACCGACGTGGCCGAATGGCGGGTGG